>NZ_VAJL01000001.1:669375-1338750 GCF_006175945.1 Chryseobacterium mulctrae
TTTTGTATTTCTAAATATAACTCAAATCCCTTTATCCACTTTAAAAATTGAAAAATGTTGTATAACTTTGTGGCTAAATTAACGCAAGAAAAATAATAAACGACAGTTTTAAGAATTAATATAAAAATGAAAAAAATAGAAATAAAAGCAGAACAGTTTTTTGAATTATTAAAACTAAAAGACACTTCGATGTGGTCTGTTTTTGCTCAAATGATTGATGGTGAAGAAAAAGAAATGATTTTTCTGGATAATGAAGATAAAATTCTGTTCAATTATATTTTGCCCGATAATCAGGAAAAATTGGAAGAAGACAGAATAAAATTTTTTAAAGAGTTTGCAGAAAAACAAGCTCATCTCAACTAATAAATAGTTTACATTAAATATTTTTAACATCTGCGGCACTCTATTTGCCATAGCTGATTTGAATTGAATGTTTTTCGATTTTACTTACTATCGAAAAATATTCAATATCCACCTATCAAATTAATTGTTAGAAATTTTTTATGAAAAAATTGTATATCCTGCTATTATCATTCGGATACATCAGCATTTTCTCACAGTCTAAAATTATTGTTAAAAGTTCTGCGGATAATGTGGTCATTTCTAATGCATCCGTATTCTGCAACGAAAAATTAGTAGGGAAAACAGATGCTTCCGGAATACTTAATTTTAAAACTAAATGTAAAAAAGTAGAAGTTTTTGCAAGAGGTTATTTCGAAGACGATGTAGTGGTAGACAAAGTGATGGAAGTTTTTTTAACAAAAGCTGATCCTAAAACGCAAAACATCCAAACGGTAATTCTTGAAGATAAAAGTGATCCGAGAGCTTTAGAAATTCTCAGAAAAATTAATGATAATTACAAGCAGAATTCTCCATTAAGCTTAGATTCTTATTCATTTAAATCGTATGAAAAAATTTCTTTAGATTTTGATGAAGACAGCATTAATGTATATAACGCATATGTTGCCAACCGAATTGATTCATTAAAAAGCCTTCCTCAGCAGCCAATGAAAGCTCAGGAAAAAAAAGACTCTCTAGAATCTGTCAATCTGATGAAACTGGTAGGTAAAAGCAAGATGTTTTTATGGGAAAGAGCATCACAAAGCCTATATTCACAAAAATACGGCGAGAAAACCAATATTTTAGATAATAAAATTGCGGGCTTAAAAGAACCTATTTATGAATTAATGGCTTTCCGTTCCAACAGGAATGTAATTCCGAAAGAAATAAAAGAAGAAAACAGAAACCTTTACCGTTTCTTCCTTACCGATTCAATAGAGATTGACGGCAGAGAAAATTATGTCATTCGTTTTCGCCAGGTCGATTACAAAGCAGCGGTAAACAAAAGAAAATTTAACGGGTATCTTTATGTAGATAAAGAAACTTATGCTTTGAAAAAAATTGAAAGCAACAGCAAAATTAAAAGTGAAGGAAGCATCACCAGTATTTGGAAACCTATTGAAAACAAATGGTTTTTGGTAAAAGAAAATTACAAAATAAAAATGGGATCGACCACTTTCGATATCGACGATACATCAGATAAAAAGAAAACTAAAGAGGAAAAAGAAGCAGACAAAAACTACAGAAAGAAATTCGGAAGTTACGCTTTTGCCACTGCAGATTATTTTGATTTTAAAACACCCATTGAAGAAAATCCGAAAGACTTTAAGGGCTACACGATTGATGTGAAAAACTCTGATGGAAAACTCATTGATCAATACCGTACAGAAAATTTAACAGATCGTGAATCAACAACTTATACTAAAATTGACAGTTTAAGCAGTAAATATAAGCTTGACCAAAAAGCAAAAGCATTGACAGGTTTATTGAAAGGAAAAATCAGACTGGGAATTGTTGATTTTGATTTAGCCAGGATTATTGGTTATAATAAATATGAGCATTTCCGTTTTGGAGCAGGTGCTAAACTAAACGAGAAATTCAATAAATATATTTCCCCCGATGCGTATTTCGCCTACGGAATTTACGATAAAGACTTTAAATATGGAGCCGGAGTTGACGTTCGTACAACATTAGAAAAGAATTCGTTTTTCAGAGTTGAATATTTTAATGATGTAATGGCAGCCGGGCGTTTCTCAGAAAACTTGTGGAATTTCAGAATGAAAATTATGAATTCGGGAGTTGCCTTAAATAATGGAGTTTTCTATGGTTATGAAGGTTTTAAAGTGAGTTATGAAAATGATATCACCAACGGATTAACTCTGAATGTTTCAGCTAAAAAAACACAGGAAGAATCTAAATTCGCCTACAATTTTAAAGGTTTAGGAAGTCAGTTTGAGATTACTTCATCAACAATTACGTTAAAATATTCTCCTAATTCGAAGAATATTATGACGCCCACTGGAAAATACACTTATGAACAAAACCTTCCGGAACTATATCTGAATTACGAACAAGGCTTTAAAACTCTAGATGGAGATTTTAATTTCAGCAGATTTGATGCACTTTTCGTGCACAACTTCAAAACAAAATTAGGAGTCACAGGAATCAGAGCTTACGGTGGAATTATCACCGGCGACGCACCGATTTGGAAAAATTTCACCATGAACGGATTAGGAAATGGCCACGGTGGACTCAATTTCAACCTGACTTCATACCTTGGTTTTGCCACAATGGAAGGTGGAAAATATTACAACGATAAATTTGTCGGCGCATACTTAACGCACAGATTGCCTTGGTATTTTAAAAGCTTCGGCAAGAACGTTTCAAGCTTTGATTTTATCTACAGAGGAACAATCGGTGATATGAAAAATAAGGAGTTCCATCAATTTGAGTTTCAAAAATTGGATCATTTGTATACTGAATTAGGCTTAGAATGGAATAATTTCCTATCCTCACAATTTAATTTAGGATTTTTCTACAGGGTCGGACATTACAACACCCCAAAATTTAAAGATAACTTTGCCATTCAATTTAAACTGAAATTATTAGGATTTTAAAGATGGTAAATAAGTAATATTATTTCATTAGAAAATTCTCAAGATTTATATTTTGTGAGTTTTTTTAGGTTCAATTTAATTATTTAAAAACTCATCAACTGTTTTTTTAGCTTCACTTACATCATGCACACGAAGAATTTTTGCTCCTTGTTCTAAAACTTTTAAATGCAACTTTTGAGTTTCTTCGTTGATTTCTAAAGGCGATTTCCCCAAAGGTTTATAAATAAAAGACTTTCTTGAAATCCCTATTAATAAAGGATATTTCCCAAAACCTAAGAACTCTACTTCATTAATCATTTTCATTTGATCTTCAACCGTTTTTCCGAAACCGAAACCGGGATCCAAAATAATATCTTTAACTCCTTTTTGTAATAGTTCGTTTGTTTTTTTTGTAAAATATTGATTGATATTCAAAGTAATATCATCAAAATTTACTTTTTCATGCATTGTTTCATAAAAAGGATTGACGTGCATTAAAATATAGGGTAGTTTGGTTTCAGCAACTACATCAAACATTTTCTCATCAAATTGTCCCCCAGAAATATCATTCACCAGATCAATTCCTTCGTTAAAACCAAATCTCACGGTTGCAGCATAAAAAGTATCCAGAGAAATTAACACTTCCGGAAACTCTTTTTTGATTTCTGAAATTACAGTTCCGATCCTTCTGATCTCCTCATCACTACTCAAAAATTCAGCATTCGGTCTTGTAGATTGGGGACCAATATCAATAATTTCACCTCCATCTTTCAATATTTTTTCAGCGTGTTGCAATGCTGATTTTTCATTATTAAATTTTCCGCCGTCAGAAAAAGAATCAGGTGTAAGATTTAGAATTCCCATGATTTTTGGCGAACTTAAATCGACTAGCCTTCCGTTGCAATTTAATGAATGATTATTGATGAATGATGAATGATTTTCCATATCACAAAAATACTACTTCTGGCTTCTTACTTCCAACTTATAGCCAAAAAACTGCGCCCTGATTCCTCTTACCTAAAACCTAATTTGTATCTTTGAAAGATTAAGAAAATTTATGTCAAAAACTTCAGAACAGTTCGGTAAAATCATCAATGAGTGTCGTGATCTTTTCAGTAAAAAAATGCACGATTATGGCGCAGCGTGGAGAGTTTTACGCCCAAGTTCAATTACGGATCAGATTTACATTAAAGTCAACAGAATCCGTACGTTACAGATGACCGATGTAAAGATGATTGACGAAAGCGAGGAAGGAGAATTTATCGCTATCGTTAATTATTCGATTATCGGATTGATTCAGCTGGAAAAAGGTCTTTCGAATGATTTTAATGAAAATCCTGAAGAAATTTTAAATCTTTACGATAAATATTCTGCTGAAGCACAAGCTTTAATGGAAAAGAAAAATCATGATTACGGTGAAGCCTGGAGAGATCTGAGAATTTCTTCCATCACCGATTTAATTTACCAAAAAGTATTGAGAACCAAACAGATTGAAGACAACCAGGGAAAAACTTTGGTTTCTGAAGGCTTGGATGCCAATTATTTTGACATGCTGAATTACGCAGTTTTCTGTCTGATCAAATTTTCTGAACAAACAATTCCAAACGACCCAAAAAACTAATTAATATGATCAAAGGTTTATTACGTTTCATTATCGCTGTTATTTTCATCGCTTCAGGTTTTGTAAAAGCTGTAGACTTAGTAGGTTTTTCCTTTAAAATGGAGGAATATTTTTCGCCATCGGTCTTTAATATGCCATTTTTGGAGAAATTTGCCCTGCTTTTTTCAATTATCGTGGTAGTTCTTGAATTATTCTTAGGCTTTTTATTATTACTAAAATTAAAACTGAAATTCACACTTTCTGCGCTGATTGCACTTTGTATTTTCTTCGGATTTCTAACGTTTTATTCAGCATACTTTAATGTAGTAACCGATTGCGGATGTTTTGGTGATGCGATTAAATTTACACCTTGGGAAAGCTTTGTGAAAGACGTTGTACTTTTGGTTGGGCTGATTATTCTTTTTGTTTTATATAGAAAAGAATTCAAGAAAAAAGATGCTTACTCAGATAATAATAAACCTGAAAACAATAAATTTAAATCGGTTGCTTTTGGAGCATTCTGCGGAATTATGATTGTTATTATGACCATTGGAATTGTTAACGAACCAATTATTGATTTCCGTGATTATAAAATAGGAACGGATTTGAAAGCTGAAAAAGCTAAAATCCTAAAAAATCCTTTTGAATACAAGACTTTTTATTCAATGAAAAATACTAAAACCGGTGAAGTTTTAAAGGTAAATTCGGACGATTATGTAAACCAGACAAAATATTGGGAAGAAGGTTCACCCTGGAAAATTGAAGAAGGTAAAAACGAATCTAAACTCGTTAAAGAAGGTTATAAATCTGAAATTGTAAAATTCAAAATTGAAGACCCTACCGGAATTGATTTAACCGATGAAGTTATCAATGCTCCGAAAGCAATTTTAGTTTTTGCTTATCATCCGAAAGAAGTTTCTCCGGAATTAATTAAAAACGTAGAAGCAAAAGTAAATGCTCAGAAAGGAGCTGTAATTTACGGTGTTTCTACCGATCAAAATACTTTTAAAACCATTAAAAATGCAATGATGGACGGTACAGCCATCAAAACCATTGCAAGAAGCAATCCTTTTGTACTGGTTTTAGAAAAAGGAAAAATTGTTGACAAAAAACCTGCGAAATATTATGTTGACTAGAATTTTATAGTCAATTGTGAATGGTAAATTGTCAATTTTAAAACCAGGAAAACATTAAACTTAGAACATTAAACTTTAAATATATAAAAATGCATAAATCAAATAAATCTATTGCCGGTTATCACTTATTAATGATCCTTTCGTCTGTTGACGGAGAATTTGCTCCGGAAGAAGGAATGTTGGTACAGCAATATCTGGCTGACGAATTTCCATTTAAAATGAATTTAGATAACGAATTGGAAACTATCGCATTGCTTAAGCCTGAAGAATGGAAAGATCATTTTGAATTTCACGGATGTTGTTTTTTAGATGATTCTACGGAAGAAGAACGTTTAAATTTCATCAAGTTTGCGAAAACTCTTATTAAAGCTGATGATAAAGTGACAGACGAAGAACATACTTTCTACGTTCTTTTGAAAAATCTTTGGAATCTGAAGTAAAAAATCACCGAAAAACAAAAATATAAACATGAAAAAAATTTGCTTATCCCTATTAATAATGAGTATGAGTACAGCCCCATTTCAGTCTCAGATATTTCCTGATTTAAAAGCTCCGGTTGCTGACAAAAAACAGCATTTGAGAAATATTCATGGTGATAAGGTGAACGATCCTTATTACTGGATGATTGATTTTTTCAAAAAAGGAAGAGATTCTACGCAGGTTGTAGAATATTTAACCGCTGAAAACTCTTACTGGGAAAGCATGATGAAAGATACAGAACCTTTCAGAGAAAAGCTTTTTCAGGAAATGAAGGCAAGAATCAAGGAAAAGGATGAATCTGTACCTGTTTTCAGAAAAGGTTATTACTATTACACCCGAACTGAAACCGGAAAACAATACTTCAAATATTGCAGAAAAAAAGGAAACCTAAGTGCTCCTGAAGAAATCATTCTGGATGTAGATCAACTTGCGGAAGGTCATGCTTATTATTCTGCATCAGGTTTCAGCGTCAGTCCTGATAATTCTAAAATGATTTACGGAGTTGATGATGTTTCAAGAAGACAGTATAAATTATTTTTAAAAGACCTTACTACCGGAAAAACGACCGATTTAGGAATTAAAAATACAACAGGTTCTGCAACCTGGGCAAATGACAACAAAACCATTTTCTACACCGGAAAAAATCCTGAAACGCTTTTAACGGAGAAAATTTTCAGACATTCTTTAGGAACTGACCCCTCAAAAGATGTGTTGGTATACGAAGAAAAAGACAAAACCAATTATATTGGCGTAGGAAAATCGAAGAACGAAAAAATCATCATGATTGTTTCTTCGGCAACAACTTCTTCAGAAACAAGATACATCAATGCAGATGAACCGAATGCAACGTTCAAGGTTTTCCAACCAAGAATGAAAGATGTTTTGTATGATGTAACTCCTTTAGAAGACAAGTTTTTGATCACAACCAATAAAGACGCCCTCAATTTCAAAGTGATGGAAACTCCTTTGGATAAGACAGGCGTTGAAAGCTGGAAAGATTTCATGCCACACAGAAAAGATGTTTTGATGGAAGGAATCAGTGAATTTAAAAACTATCTGGTTTTCAGTGAAAGACAAAACGGACTTTCGCAACTGGTTATTTTGGACAGAAGAACCAATAAACGGGAATTCTTAAAATTTGATGAACCAACTTACACGGTTTATCCATCAGGAAACCCTGAATATAATACAGATTATTTCAGATTCGGATATACTTCGATGATTACTCCAAGTTCACAGTACGAGCAAAATTTACAAACAGGAAAAAGAACTTTACTGAAGCAGCAGGAAATTTTAGGCGGTTATAATAAAGCTAATTATGTTACCGAAAGACTTTTTGCCACTGCAAAAGACGGTACAAAAATTCCGATTTCCATCGTTTATAAAAAAGGATATAAGAAAGACGGCAAAAACCCACTTCTACTCTACGCTTACGGATCGTACGGAAACTCAATGAATGCGACATTCAGCAGTACAAGACTGAGTCTTTTAGACCGAGGCTTTGCTTTTGCGATTGCACATATTCGTGGTGGACAAGAAATGGGAAGACAATGGTATGAAGACGGAAAAATGATGAAAAAGAAAAACACATTTACCGATTTTATCGATGTTGGAGAATATTTAGTTAAAGAAAAATACACTTCACCAAAACATTTGTACGCTCAAGGAGGAAGTGCAGGTGGACTTTTAATGGGAGCTGTTGTCAACATGAAACCAGAACTTTGGAATGGAGCCATTGCACAGGTTCCTTTTGTAGATGTTATTAATACCATGTTGGATGAAAGTATTCCTTTGACAACGAATGAATACGATGAATGGGGAAATCCTAACAACAAAGAAGCGTATAATTATATGAAATCTTATTCTCCGTACGAAAATATTGAGAGAAAAAACTATCCGAACCTCCTTGTTACAACAGGATTGCATGATTCTCAGGTACAATATTTTGAACCTGCAAAATGGGTAGCAAAATTAAGAGATTTAAAAACAGACAAAAATGTTTTATTCCTAAAAACCGATATGGAATACGGTCACGGTGGTGCTTCAGGAAGATTTGATTACCTGAAAGATATTGCTTTGGAATATGCATTTATGTTTAAACTGGAGGGAATTAGTAAATAATTTAGCTCACGCAGATTTAGCAAATTTTGCAGATTTTAATTTTAAATGAAAAACAAAAGAAACAAAAAGATAATATAGAAACTATGAGAAGAAAAATAGTTGCAGGAAACTGGAAAATGAACAAAAACGTCATTCATGCTCAACAATTAATGATTCAATTACTAAGCTATAAAAACAACAATACAACCAACTGTGAAGTTTGGATCGCACCGCCTTCTTTGTATCTAATGATGGCAAAAGATATCTTCGAAAAAAACGAAATCGGAGTTTTTTCTCAAGATATGAGCGAATATGAAAGCGGAGCTTACACAGGTGAACTTTCTGCAGATATGTTGGAATCCATAGATGCAACAGGTTCTTTGATCGGTCACTCTGAAAGAAGACAATATCACGGTGAGAACGACGAAAGCTGCAATAAAAAAGTAAAACTGGCTTTAGATAAAGGTTTAATTCCTGTTTACTGTAATGGTGAAACTTTAGAGCAAAGAAAAGCTGGACAGCATCTTGATGTTGTAAAAGCACAAACTGAAACTGCTCTTTTCACCCTTTCTGCAGAGGAAATCAAAAAAGTAGTGATCGCTTACGAACCAGTTTGGGCAATCGGAACAGGTGAAACTGCTACACCAGAACAGGCACAGGAAATTCATGCTCACATCAGAGGAATTATCGCAGAAAAATATGGACAGGAAGTTGCAGACGAAATCTCTATTCTATACGGAGGTTCTGTAAAGCCAGATAATGCGAGAGAAATTTTCTCTCAACCTGATATCGACGGCGGTCTTATCGGTGGAGCTGCATTGAAACTTGAAGATTTCTCAAAGATCATTGAAGGTTTTAATTAAGAAATAATTCATATTAAAAAAGTAAAGACATATCATTTGGTATGTCTTTTTTGATTAATTAAATAAAACAAACACTTAATAAACAACTATTATTCAACATAATTTGAAAATTATTAAATTTTCACTAAAACAATAATCAATTTTTAAATAATATCTTTGCAAAAGTTTAAGGTTGAACGCATGCGTTCATTAATAGGGAATCAAGTGAAGTAAAATAATTCTTGAGCTGTACCCGCAACTGTAAGCTATTCAACTTATTATTAAGTACACCACTGAACTTCAGGTTTGGGAAGGTTATAATAAGATGCAAGCCAGGAAACCTGCCTTAGATTAATTTCAACTTTCGGGAATAAAAGTTTATGAGATCAAATCTTCGGATATTTTTTCATGACTTTTTTTTCCTGCAGTGAAGTTTCGGGAACAAAACTTTAAATTTAATTATATCATGAAGAAAATCTATTTTCTTATTCTTGCATTTGTATTTTCATTTGCAATTGCTCAAACTGAAGGAGTTTTAGTACTCAACGAAGGCGGCGCCGGAAGCAATAATGCTGAAATTTCGTTGATCAATAATCAATCGGCACTTACCAACAATTATTTTAAACTTAAAAACAATAATGCAACATTGGGTGATACCGCTCAAGACATTAAAATTTTTGGCGATAAGATTTTTGTAGTTTTAAATATTTCAAACCAAATTAAAGTCATTAATAAATCTGATTTCACTTTAATTACAACAATTTCTACCAATCTTAACAATCCAAGATATATTGCTTTTAATGGGAACAAAGCTTATGTAACCAATTGGGGAAGCGGCAGTAGCACTACTGATGATTATGTAGCAGTGTTTAATCTTAACAATTATACTCACGAAACCAATATTCCTGTAGGAAATGGTCCTGAAAAAATCTTCAGCAAAAACAATAAACTCTATGTTTTATTGAAAGGAGGTTACGGATTGAACCATTTTATGGATGTCATCAACACTACAACCAATACTGTAGAATCGCAGGTAAATGTAGGAGATTCACCCAACAGTATTTTTGAAAAAGACAATTTACTGTACATTATGAGTTCGGGAGATCCTTACCTTCCAACTTCTTTCGGAACATTGACGGTTTATAATACAACAAGTCAGACTACGGTTTCGAGCACTACATTTCCGGTAGGGGTAAAACCATCTTATATGGATACCGACGGAACGAATATTTATTACATGAATGAAGCTTCAATCTACAAAACACCAATTGCTTCACCGTCAATTAACACCTCTCCAATTGCAGTTACACCCATTACCGTAAACAGTTATGGAACTGCATACGGATTCAATGTTGTTAATAATAAGATCTATGCAGCTGACCCTTCAGGATATGTTGCGGCGGGAAAAATTTATGCTTACGATCTGCAAGGTGCTTTATTGAATACTTTTACGGTAACTTCTTTACCAAATCAAATCATTGCTTACAATAATGCATCTCTTTCTACTATTGAAAGCACAAAAACATCAAAATTAATTGTATATCCAAATCCTACAAGTGACAGATTCTTTGTACAAGGCTTAAATTCTGGAAATATTCAGGTTTATGATGTAAACGGAAGAATCGTTATCAATGAAAAATACAATGAAAAAGGAATTAATGTAAGCGCATTATCTAAAGGCGTTTATGTCGTAAAAATCACTGATAAGAATATCAACTTCAACGAAAAGTTAATTATTAAGTAATTTTTAAAATGAAAAAGGCATCAAGTTTTCTATTTACTTTCATCGTTGCGCTGTATATGTCACAATTTACAGCCAACGATGTAAAGTTTTTTGTAGGTACAGGTTCAGAAACGGCATATTTTGTTGCCGATTTTAAAGACGGTACCGATGACAGATCATATGTTTGGGGGGTAAAATTCAATCCCGGGCAAAATATTACCGGCCCGCAAATGCTTCAGATGATAAAAACTGCAGAACCTGCATTTGATTACGGAACAAGTTTCGGAGGAGGATTTTTAGATAAAGTTCAATTTAATGACCATTCTGCACAGTCCGTACCCGATTATTGGAGTTTATGGGCAGGTGATAACACCAATGGTTGGTCTATGGCAGGATGGATGAACAGCGGAACCATCTCAAACGGAGAATGGTATGGCGCAAGTTACGGTTTTAGCAATCCTACAGCTGAAGCTCCTGCAACAGCGATTCCTGCTTATAGTTCATTATGGTATAATTCTTCGCAAATCATCAATTGGATCGGAACGGGAACCAATAAAAGTTTAGTGGTTGTAGATTTTGGAACCGATAATTCTAACGGAAACGCCAATTCTTTTGTTTTTGGAATTCAGTATAACGGAACCATTACTGCGGAACAAGCTTTACAGTTAATTGATGCACAATCAAGCACATTTAGTTATACTTCTACAGCGAATCAGGTTTCATCTTTATCATTAAATTCTTTCTCAGGAACAGCAAGCGGAACAAATACTTGGAAGTTATACAAAGGAACCAATTTGTCAAACTGGAAAACGAATACTAATCTTTCAACAATCACTTTAAATAATAACGATTGGTTTGGATTAAGTTTCGGAACAAGAAGACCTTTTACTCCAACAGAAGCCAATGTTAATTTAAGTGTTTCTGATGCTGCAAAACAAAGCTTTAAAATTTATCCAAATCCTGCGAGTGATTTCGTGATCATTGAAACTCAGGATAACATTAAAGACATCAACATCTACTCTGTTTCAGGACAAAAAGTTTTGAATACTCAGAATAGGAAAATCAATATTCAAAGTTTGAAATCGGGAGTTTATTTGATTGAAATTAAAACAGACAAATCAATAACGACTCATAAGATTATCAAAAAATAATTCAACATAGAGCATCTTTATGATGCTCTTTTTTTCACTTTAAAATTCATCAATGAAAAAATCAATACTTCTTTTTTTAATTTTTATATTCCAATTTTCATTTGCTCAACTTACAGAAAATGATGTCAAATTCTGGGTTGGTACTGGTTCTAAAAAAGCTTATTTAATTGCAGATTTTAACGATTCAGACAATCCTACTTCTTATGTTTGGGGCTATAGATTTGATTCTACCACTTTAACAATGGAAGATCTAATCAATGCAATCGACGCGGCAGATTCTAAAGTTACCGCAGAAGTACCGAGCGGTTTTTTATATAGTTTTGATTATAATCACCACGTTCCAAGTACAGATGATTACTGGTCGACTTGGTCGGGAACTGCTTCAAATAACATGACCACGAATAATGGCGTCAATAATGATCCGTTAGTTGACGGTAAATGGTACGGAATGTCTTATGGATATGGTTTTACACCGGGAACAACATTCGGTCCGCCTTCCACTCCGGTTCCAGCTTACAATTCTGCTTGTTTTAATTCATCTCAAATTATTAATTGGATCGGAACAGGAAGTAATAAAAGTTTAGTTGTTATAGATTTCGGGACTGATAACGGTAACGGAATTGCTGATTCTTTTGCTTTTGGAATTCAATACAATGGAACAATTACAGCAGAACAGGCTTTACAATTAATCGATTCTCAAGTAAGTGAATTCAATTATACTTCAGCAGCCAACCAAATTTCAGCATTATCATTAAACAATTTCTCAGGAAATGCAACAGGAAACGATTCTTGGAAATTATACAAAGGAAAAGATCTTTCAAGCTGGAGAGGACAGAGCAATCTTTCACAAATTCAGCTTGCCAATAACGATTGGTTTGGATTAAGTTTTGGAGCGAGAATACCATTTACTCCAACTGTTGCCAATGTAACTTTAAGTGTTTCAGATGCTGTGAAACAAAGCTTTAAGATTTATCCAAATCCAGCTACAGATTTTCTGATTATTGAAACTCAGGACAACATTAAAGATATTAATATCTACTCTATTTCAGGACGAAGAGTGATGAATACTCAGAATAAAAAGATTAATATTCAAAGTCTACAGTCGGGTGTTTATTTTATTGAAATTAAAACCAATCAGTCGACAACGACTCATAAAATCATCAAAAAGTAGTTTGATTTTTAATAATAAAAAAGTTCGGCGCGCCCTTTGGGCGCGCCGAACTCATATCATAACTTGAGAAAAATTATTTCTTCTCTTTAGATCTTTGTAAAACCTCATCTACCATTCCAAAATCTTTAGCTTCGGTAGAAGTCATCCAGTAATCTCTGTCTGAAGCTTTCTCAACCCACTCGTAAGTTTGTCCTGAATGTTCAGAAATAATGTCATACAACTCTTTTTTAAGCTTCAACATTTCTCTTAAATTGATTTCCATATCAGAAGCAACACCTTGAGCTCCACCAGAAGGTTGGTGAATCATTACTCTTGAGTGTTTCAAAGCAGAACGCTTTCCTTTTTCACCTGCAACCAATAAAACCGCACCCATTGAAGCAGCAATACCTGTACAGATTGTAGCAACATCCGGCTTGATGATCTGCATCGTGTCATAAATTCCTAAACCTGCATAAACGCTTCCTCCTGGAGAATTGATGTAGATCTGAATATCTTTTGAAGGATCTGCACTTTCTAAGAATAACAACTGAGCCGTTACAATATTTGCAACCTGATCGTCAATTCCTGTTCCTAAGAAAATAATTCTATCCATCATCAAACGAGAGAAAACGTCCATTTGAGCAACGTTTAATCTTCTTTCCTCCATAATGTAAGGAGTAAGATTGGTAGGATTAAACATTCCCATATACTGATCGGTTACCAAACCGTTATTTCCCAAGTGTTTTGTAGAGAAATCTCTGAATTCTTTTTTAATGTCCATATTTCTATCGGTATTATTTTTTAATTTATTTAAACTGTAAATTACAATTTTTATTCCTAAAATTTTATAGGACTTTTTGTCAGTTTAGGTTGTATTTTAGTTTTAAGATTTCAGATTTTTTTATAATAAAATGAAGAGCAAATTTTTTAAACCATCAACCGACAACCAAAAACTATCAACTAACTATCGCTTTCTATCAACATAAATTCCTTTAATCGGCGAATATTCAATAATATCACTGAGTCTGATAGAAGCCTGTTTTAATAAGGTAATTTTTTTAATCAACTCAAAATATTTCACCTCATCGGTACTGCTGTATTTTTCGAGTTCAACAATCGTTTCTTTAATTAAATAATCAATGTAGCGGTATTTATGAAGCAAAACGTCACCTTTGATCTGTTCGGCAACTTTATCGCCATAATTGGGTGGATGAATATTTCGTGAACTCCAGTTTTCCAAATCATCTAAAGGAATCAAGGCATCAACTACTTTTGTGGTAATCTGCTCATCCATAAAACTGACAAAAAAACTTCCGCTTCGAAGCTCGTCGTTTTGAATACCTTCTTTCACCTGATCAATAATAATTTTGTTTCCTTTTACAAGAAACTGATATTGTTCTTCTTCAAAATGATGCAGAATTTCTTCGATGACCGTAATTTGATAATCAGTATTGTTGTCATCTTTTCGCTTTAAAACAACATCACCGAACATCAACATATGATCGACCAATTTGTTTTCCATAAATAAAACATCGTACAGATAAGGATCTCCTTTTTCTTCATCTAAAGGAACAATCTCCATTTTAACGGGAGCTGCATTTTCCTTTTGCTGTTGAGCGTTTTGATTATGATTTTGATTAACCTGTCTCTGAACATCAAGTTCATTAAATAAACTCTGCTCAGAAAGACCAAATTTATTGGAAACTTCTTTCAGGTAAACTTCTCTTTTCAAAGCATTCTGAACAAATCCGACAGATTTTACAATATCCCGGATCGCTTCTGCTTTTTTTATAGGATCATTTCCTACTTCTTTTAAAAGAATTTCAGCTTTAAAATCAATAAAATCCAGCGCTTGATTTTCGATGAATTTTTCAACGTATTCCTGCGGATGTTTTCTGGCAAAAGAATCGGGGTCGTCACCATCCGGAAAAAGAAGAACTCTGATGTTCATTCCTTCCGTCAAAAGCATATCAATACTTCTGAAACTCGCTTTAATTCCTGCATTATCACCATCAAAAAGAATTGTCACATTTTCTGTGAGTCTTTTGATAAGCTTAATTTGTTCAGTTGTTAAAGAAGTTCCTGAACTTGCTACAACATTTTCAATTCCGGACATATGCAGCGAAATCACATCCATATAACCTTCCACCAAAAGACAGATGTTTTTTCTGGAAATCGCCTGCTTGCTTTGGTTTAAACCATAAAGAACATTCGACTTATGATAAATTTCTGTTTCCGGAGAATTGAGATATTTAGCAGTTTTAATATTATTTCTAAGAATTCTCGCTCCAAAACCTAATACTCTGCCCGAAAAACTGTGAATCGGGAACATAACCCGCTCACGAAAACGGTCAATTCCGTTCGGAGCATTTTCAGGAAAAATAGAAAGTCCGGATTTTTCTAAAACTTCTTTTGTATAGCCTTTTTCAATGGCAAATTCTGTAAAAGCATTTTTCTTTTCAGGCGAAAAACCAAGCTGAAACTTTTTAATGATATCATCTTTCAGCTCACGCTCTCTGAAATACGAGAGACCGATCGCTCTGCCTTCATCATTTTCCCAAAGCGTATTCTGATAAAAATCATTGGCAACCTCATGAATTTTATACAATAAATCTTTTTCAGACTGTGCATTTTTTGCTTCCTCAGAAAATTCACGCTGGTCTTCTTCAATTTCGATTCCGTATTTTTTGGCAGCGTGACGAAGAGCTTCAGGATAGGTAAAGTTTTCGATTTCCATTAAAAAAGAAATCGCAGTTCCTCCTTTTCCGGTTGAGAAATCTTTCCAAATTTGCTTACTTGGAGAAACTACCAAACTGGGCGATTTTTCTTCATGAAACGGACTCAGACCTTTAAAATTTGATCCCGCTCTTTTCAGCTGCACATATTCGCCAACAATCTCCTCAACACGAATTGTCGAGAAAATCTTGTCTATAGTTTGTTTGGAAATCATAATTGCAAAAGTACAAATTTCAGTATTGGTTCGGGCTAATTTTGTAATGTTCTAAAATTTTCTTTTTTGAAAACCCACTAAGTTTTACAGCAAGACCCATGTCTCTATATTTCCAAAATTCTAATCTATCATCTGCAAATAATGTATCTTTCTCATTAATAAACGCAAATGAATAATTACCATCATCAAAATCTAAAACTTGATTTTTAGTAATAATCTTATTTCTAATATTTGACAATTCTTCTTTTAAAATTTTTCATTTAATTGGAACTTTTGTTATTTTTTCATCTTTTTCAAAAAAAAACTGTAGAGAAGAAGACCAAGTATTATTTTTATCTGAATTTAAGCCATTGTAATAATGCAAAACAACTTCATATTACGACATGATGCAAAAATTATAAATACAAGAATTGAATATTTCAATTTCATTTTATATAAACTTAAAATATTTTACTAATGTTATTCCTATTTCTCTAAAGCAAAAAAACTTAAAATACAGATTTAATAAAAAAAAATCAAAAATGATTATTATAAATAAATCTAAACTCATATCATTTTTCATTTCTAAAATTTTTAGAATAATCGTTATCATATTATAAATTCCCATTTTTCAGTATTGATTTAAATCATGATTTTTATTTTAATTAATTCTAAATAAAAATAATAAGTTTACAGCTCGAAAATTTATGTATGATGACAAATCGATTTTTAAGCTGTTGAAAAAAACAGTTACGAAAACAAAACTCAGCTTATTTGGAGCTTTAGTTTTGTCAACTTGGCAAGTTAATGCCCAAACAGTTTCCCTTTATTCTTTTTCACAAAGTGCGGGAACTTACACAGTTTTAACAAATCCTACCAATATTGCTGTTGCTACAGCGAGTTCGGGAGCCGGTTTCTTAGATGAGAATGTTTATACGCTTGACAATGTTATTCCGTTTCAGTTTTCATTTAATGGCAGTTCTTATAATTCTGTAAAGGTTCATGCGAACGGATTTATCAGTTTTGGAGCCACAACTTCCAATTCTACAGATCCTATTTCTTCAGGATTGGCTTATTCAGGCGTAATCTCTCCTTTAGGAGCAGATTTAGCTTCGATGTTTAATATTAATAATTTAACAAGTTCAATTGATCATTCTGTGGTAGGAACTGCTCCCAATCGTGAATTTGTAGTTCAGTGGAGTCATTTCAGACCATACTCTTCAAACCCGACTGCAAACTCTTATCATGACTGGAATTTTCAGGCTAGATTGCATGAAAATGGAACCATAAAATATGTTTACAACCTAAGTTCTCAGGGAGCGCCAAGCGCAACAAATGCCAAAGTTGGTTTAAGAGGAACCGCAAGCAATGATTATGTGAATAGAACTGCTTCAGGAAATACTTCAAGTAATTGGAATAATTCTACAGCAGGAACGAATTCTTCTTCAGGAATTGCTACCAATTATAATTTTTTACCTTCTCAAGGATTGACTTTCAATTGGACTCCGCCTTCAACTTGCGTTGCACCTACTTCACAGCCGACGAATTTAACTTTAAGCAATACTGGAATTATCATCAATGGTAGTTTTACAGGAAGTTCACCTTCAGCAGATAAGTATTTAATTTTAAGAAATTTAGCGGGAACAGTTCCCAATACTCCGGTAAACGGAACAGTTTACACAACCGGAAATAATACTTCTTTGAACAGTTATGTTGCTTATTACGGAACAAACACTACTTTTGAGAATAATTATAATCATGGAATCAAAGGAAACAATCAGTATACTTACAGAATTTATTCTGTAAGCTCAAACTGTTCTAATGGGCCGTTGTATAATGTTCAGAATCCTTTAACAGCAAATATCACAAACTGCCCAATCAGTGTAAGCGGAATTACGACATCAAGTGCTGCTACCAATTCATTCAACATTAATTGGTCTGTTTCAGAAAACGGAACAGCGAATGCGATTAATACCGTTTTAGAGGTTGCAACAGACAGTAATTTTACCAATATGATCGCAGGTTCTCCGTTTACTTTATCTGCAACAACAGTTTCACAGCCTGTAAATGGTTTACAACCCAACACTCAATATTATATTCGAGGGAAAAATGTAAGTACACAATGTGAAAGTTCATATTCTAGTACTTCAACTGTTCATACAACTTGTCTTGCCACTTCTATGTTGAACGAAAATTTCGATTCGGTTACAGGAACAAATAATCTTCCGAACTGCTGGAGTAAAATTTTAACATCAAACAACAGCTCTACTCCAACCATCAGTTTAACGACCACAGATAATTTTTCGGCACCAAACAATATCAGTTTCTATGGAAACGGAGCAACCACTACTGATGCTGCAACAAAAATTATTTTGGTAAGCCCGGAACTGAACAATATCAACAGCGGAACACACAGACTGCGTTTCAAAGCGAGAAGAACTGCTGCAGATACAAAAGTGCAGATCGTAGCTTTAACAGGAAATACAGCTTCTGCAAATGTAGAAATTATTCAGACCTTACCTTTAACAACAAATTATGAGGAATATATAGTTTACATCAATAACTACAGTGGTTCAGCAAACTATCTTGGAATCAGAAGATTTGACGGTGGAACATGGTCTTATATGTATGTAGATGATGTGATTTGGGAGCCTATTCCGACTTGTCCGGAATTAGCAACCATTACTTTAAACAGTACAACACCAGTTGGAGCCAATATTTCTTGGACAAATGTTAACGATCAACAACCAGCAAACGGTTACGAATATATTGTTACAACAACGAATACAACTCCGGCTAATAACTCTGCAGTTACAACAATAGCATCAGGAACAAATACTATCAATCTTTCGTCACTTTCAAACGGAACTTATTATTTCTGGATAAGAAGACTTTGTTCAGCAACAGAAAAAAGTCCTTGGAAATCTATTTCATTTATAACAGTTCCTACCGCTCCGGCACCTTGGAAAGAAGAATTTTTAACATCAAATTTCCCTAATGGATGGACTGGATGGACAAACGGAACGAGCCCACAATCATTCACTTTAGGTACAGTAAGAGGAGCCACAGGAAATGGTGTATCTGCAAACAATTTATATAAAAACATGTTTAATAATGCGGCATCAGGAACTTTCAACACCATTGCAGTTGGACCTTTGAATGCGACAGATTATACTTTTAGTTTTGATTACAAACAATCAAATTACAATAGCCCTCATGCATCATTAACAGATTGGGGAAATTTTGAAGTGCAGATCTCTACAGATTTCGGAACAACATGGGCAACGCTAGGAACCGTGGATAACGAAGCTGGAACAGGAAGCTATATTACAAAAACATATTCTTTAGCAAATTATCTGAATCAATACATAAAAATCAGAATCAATGCGAACAGAACTGCTGGAGATTATGACCTTTCTTTTGATAATTTTGAAATAAAATCTCCCGGAAATGTAAATCCGTTCTGTTTACCAACTTATCAGTACAATTCGAATGGAAATATGATTACAAAAGTAACATTTAACACCATTGATAATAGTTCGCCTGCTACATCTGGAACTACTCCATCGTATGAAGATTTCACAAATATTTCTACAGATATTAGTCAGGGAAATACGTACCAAATTTCTGTAAAAGGACCTTCAAGTACTTTCCCGAGTGACGTGATGGCTTATATAGATTTTAACCACAATGGTATTTTTGATGATACCGGAGAAAGTTTTTATATTGGACAACTTGCTGACGCAAACCCTGCAAATGCAAATACCATTACATCCAATATTACCATTCCTTCAACCGCTGTTTTAGGAAATACCAAAATGCGTATTGTGAAAAATACCAATGTTGCTGCTTATTCAAATCCATCTGCACCAAACTCTATTTCCGGTCCTTGTGCAACAGATTTAAGAGCAGGCCAGGTTGAAGATTATGCCGTAAATATTGTGGCTGGAAGCTTATCAACAACTGAAAACAATATTTCAAAAGGCACAATTAGAATTTATCCAAACCCTACAACATCAATCATTAAAATTGATCCTAAGGAAAAGATTAGATCTTTCGAACTGTACAATATCTCCGGACAATTAATTAAAAAAGGAGGTAAAGTAGAAGAAATATCTTTAGAAAACAATGCTTCAGGAGTTTATATCATTAAAATTACTTTGGAGAACAATGAAACGAGTGTTTCAAAAGTAATAAAAAAATAAAACCAAATATCTTATTATAACAACAAAGCTGGCTGAATTTTATTCAGTCAGTTTTATTTTGAGCATCACTTAAAATTTAGCTTAAATAATTATCTTTGCTTATGCAATTTACTATTCATGAGATTGGCGACTGGCAAAAAGTCGTAGATTCTATTTTACCGGAAATTAAACACAATATTCTGCTTTTAAAAGGAAATTTGGGAGCAGGTAAAACTACTTTCACTCAGTTTCTGCTTAAAAATTTAGACAATGAAGATGAAGTAAACTCTCCTACTTATTCGATTGTAAATGAATACAGTTCGCCAAAAGGAAAAATCTACCATTTCGATCTGTACCGTTTAAAAAATATTGAAGAAGTATATGATATTGGTATTGAAGAATATCTTGATAATGCATTTTTGTGTATTATAGAATGGCCGGAAGTGTACGAAGAGGAACTTTACGGGTTAAATTATCACTCGATGAGCATCAATAATACCGGTGAAAACAGAGAAATTACATTCGATTAAATATTATATCTTTGCTTATAGAAATCGATTGTAATAAAAAAAATCTGTAAGTCATAATTAAACAAAAATGAGTACTACAAATATTTTTACTCCTTTTTCAGAGGAAGAATTAATTCCGAAGGAAGAGAAGCTGGAAGTTATTAAAAAAGGAAAACAGTTTAGCATAGGAATCCCTAAAGAAACCTGTCTCAACGAAAGAAGAACGTGCATAACGCCCGATGCAGTACAGGTTTTGGTAGAAAACGGTCACGAAATCATCATTGAATCTGGTGCAGGACAAGGCTCATTTTTCACAGATTTACAGTACTCAGAATCAGGAGCAAGAATTACTCAGGATGCTAAAGAAGCATTTTCTCAGGATCTGGTTTTAAAAATTAATCCACCTACAGAAGAAGAAATTGATTATTTCAAGCCTAATACTTACTTAGTTTCTGCGCTTCAGATCAATTTAAGAGATAAAGATTATTTCACAAAAATTGCTGAGAAAAAAATCAATGCTATTGCATTTGAATTTATTGCAGATGAATACAAGCAACTTGCTTTAGTAAGATTGATCGGGGAAATTGCAGGTTCAGTTTCTATTTTATACGCTTCAGAATTATTAGCCTTATCAAACGGATTAATGCTCGGCGGAATTACCGGAGTAAGACCTACAGAAGTTGTGGTTTTAGGAGCCGGAATCGTTGGAGAATTTGCCACAAAAGCAGCTATCGGTTTAGGAGCAAGTGTAAAAGTTTTTGACAACTCACTCTCAAAACTAAGAAGACTTCATACTTTGGTCGACAGCAGAGTTCCTACATCGATCATCGATCCTAAAGAATTAAGCAAAAGTTTAAGAAGAGCTGACGTTGTAATCGGCGCTTTACCAAGACTCAATATGCAGCCTATCGTTACCGAAGACATGGTAATGAAAATGAAAAAAGGCAGCGTCATCATCGACATTGTTATTGACAACGGAAAAGCCATCGAAACTTCCGAGTTGACAACAATGGATGATCCTTACATCATCAAACACGGCGTTATTCACTGCGGATTACCGAATCTTACGTCAAAAATGCCGAGAACAACTACAAAAGCAATCTCTAATTTCTTTCTTTCATATATTTTGAACTACGATCTTGAAGGTGGTTTTGAAAACATGCTGATCCGCAAAAACGAAATGAAGCAGAGCTTGTACATGTACAAAGGCAGACATACCAAAAAAGTGATCTGCGACCGTTTCGGACTTACGTATCACGACATCAATCTTTTAATATTCTAATAAATTTTTCGCAAACAAAGAATCGATCATGATTTATCAATGATCATTCATCAATTATAGATCGTAAACTCTACGTATGAAGAAAATAAAATTCTTTCTCATCGGGCTTATTCCCGGACTTATCATCGTATTTTTTGTACTTAATGCTAAAGGCGCAAGCTGTAGCGGTTATTTACCAAACAGCCGTGTCATTGCAGAAACCCTTTCAAAAGACTTCCAATATTCTGAAAACTTCAAAAATGAAATGAAAGCTTTAAAAGTTGACGAAAAGTTTTTAAAAGATAGTATTATTACCTTAGGAAAAATAGATTTTGAAAGAAGTCACGCTCAGAAAAAACCTTGCCCGGATTATGTGATTACTTATCCTGAGAAAAATCCCGTGTACGAAATTACTTTCGAAAAGTGTGAGGAAAAAGCAGTTCTTAATTCTTTGAAAAAGCTTAAATAAAATATTTTTTAGCCACGAATGCACAAATTCTTATTGATAATTATTCGTGCATTCGTGGCAAATAAAATCTAAATATTTCTCTAAAAATGGATGGCAATTACTACATGATTCATGATTATCTGATCTTCTTTGGAGTTTTTGCTATTTTCTTTTTTCTTACGGTGAGTATTTATCTTTTCAGTCAAAATCAGCGATTAAAAAAGAGAAACGTAAAACTTTCTGAAAGCAATAAACTCATTGAGCATAAACTGAATGAGTTTCAGCTGGAACATATAGGAACCAAGCTTAATCCACATTTATTTAAAAATATTCTCAATTCTGTACAGTCGCATGCTTACCAAACGTATATGTCGCTTGACAAACTTGCCAATGTTCTCGACTATATTCTGTACGAAAGCAACAACAAATTTGTAAGTCCAAAAGAAGAATTAAGTTTTGCTTTAAGCCTTATTGAAATTAATAAAATTAAGATCAATCCGCTTTTTGATTTTAGAATTAAATCTAAAATTGACAAATCTGATGCTGTTTTTGAAGAAAAAATATTTGCCCCGCTGCTTTCTGTTGACTTAATTGAAAATGCTTTTAAACATACTGATTTTCTGGCTTCAGATTCTTTTATTTCCATTGTATTGGAACTTGAAGGCGGCATTTTTTCTATGAAAGTGAGTAACAAAGCTTCGCTTAAAAATGTACTGCACAAAGATCACAGTGGTTTTGGAAGTCAGTCTTTAGATCAAAGATTAAAAATGATCTATACCAATTTTTATTCACTTCAAAAAAGTTCAAAAAACGGTATCTTCACCGCAGAATTAACAATCAATTTAGGAGAATTCTATGATAAAATGCGTTATTCTTGATGATGAATTGTTGGCGATAAGCTACCTGAAACTTTTATGCGAACAGATTGAAAATGTAGAAGTTGTAAAAGCTTTCAACGATCCTAAAATTTTCCTCAACGAAATAAAAAATATAGACTGCAATCTCTGTATCTTAGATATAGAAATGCCGGGAATGACCGGTCTGCAGGTTGCTGAATTGATTTCCGATTCAAAAAAAATCATTTTTACAACGGCTTACAAAGAATATGCTGCAGAAGCTTTTGATCTGAATGTGGTAGATTATGTAAGAAAACCGATCAAAAAAGAAAGACTGATTCAGGCGTTTGAAAAAGCAGCAGATCTTTTAAACAACAGTCAGAAAAAAGAGTTCATCGAATGGAATACCAACATTGGTAAATCCACGATTTTCACTGAACAGATTGCCTATATTAAAACCTCTGAAATCGACAGTCGTGATAAAGACATTATTCTGAAAGACGGAACGACGATTGTTCTGAAAAATCTCAATTTCAAATCTCTTCTGGAAATGCTTCCTTCAAAAGATTTTGCACAGGTAAATAAGAAAGAAATTATTGCTTTATCATCTGTAAAAGTTTTGTCAACCAACGAAATAATCACAACGATTTCCAATGAATCTGACCAGTTTTTAAAACTTCAGATTGGTGATACTTATAAAAATTCTTTAATGGAAATGTTCGGAAAGTAGAGATATTTCAAACCTTTTTATTTTCACTGCAAAATCTCACCGCTTTATTACATCGATCCTAAAAAAGCATTTAGTCAGGCTAATTTTGTGCTTTGATTAAATGATTTATCATGAAAAAACTTTTTTACGGATGTGGAATTCTCATCTCCGGTCTTTATTTTTCTCAGGAGAAAGATTCAAAATTAAATGTTTCTTTTTTCGACGGAATTGCAGTTGCAGGATATGTTGATCACGGCGCTTTTCTAAACTTTACTGGTCCAAACATAAATTTCACACATAAAAACACCAAACTGATGATAGGAATGCTTCCTTCTCTGAGAATAAAACAAGATCAGTCTTCCGGAACCAAAAACAGTACAATAATGCCGACTTTAGGAATTGGTTTTGCGGTAATCTATAAAAAAATTGTATTACAAATCCCTTTCTATTACAATACCAAAACTTCAACTGATAACGGAAGCTGGAAACCAGGCATCGGACTAGGATACAAATTCAAATAAGTAAATTATTTTGAGTTTAAAATTGTAAAAAATCTTAAATTGCAAATCCCTTTTATTGTCTAAAAGGGATTTGTTTTTAACCAAAATATTATGAAAAAAACAGCACTCCTTTTTCTATTGATTTCAGCATTTACTTTTGCTCAGAAATCTGTTTTAGCACACAAGGTTGATTCAATTGTTAAAGATAAAAAAGCGACTGTCGGAGTTTCTGTTTTAGGTTTTGAAGATGGTTTTAAATACAATAAAAATGCAACTACAAAACTTCCAATGCTTAGTGTTTTTAAGTTTCATATTGCAGCTGCAGTTCTCGATTTAGTAGATAAGGGAAAACTTTCATTAGACCAGAAAATTTTAATTAAAAAAAGCGATTTGCTTGAAAATACATGGTCGCCGATTCGGGAAAAATACCCTAACGGAAATATGGAACTTCCTTTAAGTGAAATCATTAATTATACCGTTGCATGGAGTGATAACAATGGTTGTGATGTATTATTAAGATTGATCGGAGGTACGCAAGTTGTTCAAAAATTCATGGATTCTAAAGGAGTGAAAGATTTCCAGATTAAACATAATGAAGAGCAAATGCACAAAGGAGCAAAATATTTGTATGAAAATTATACCACAACCAATTCTTTGAGCCAGCTTTATAAAAAATTCTACGATGGTAAAATTTTGTCTGAAAAATCTACAAAGTTTTTATACGACATCATGCTGAATACCTCTACCGGAGGAAATAAATTAAAAGAACAGCTACCTAAACAATCTATAGCCCACAAAACGGGT
Source organism: Chryseobacterium mulctrae (assembly GCF_006175945.1). Lineage (NCBI taxonomy): Bacteria > Pseudomonadati > Bacteroidota > Flavobacteriia > Flavobacteriales > Weeksellaceae > Chryseobacterium > Chryseobacterium mulctrae. Next base: position 694,674 of record NZ_VAJL01000001.1, read on the forward strand.
TCTTCAGGGAAAGATGGAGACTTAACTATCGCTGAAAATGACTCTGGAATTGTTACCTTACCAAATGGCAAGCATTATGCAATAGTAGTATTTATTAGCAATTCTACCGAAACAGATGACGTGAATTGTAAGATGATTTCAGACATTTCAAAAGCAGTTTGGGATCATTTTAATAAGTAAAATTTAAAGCTTAATTTTAAAACCATTAAAATGAAAAAAATAATTTTAACAATAGCAGTATTCAGTTGTGCATTTTTCTTTGCTCAGAAAAGTGAAAATTACATTGAAATAGGCTACAACAGCATTTGTTGCGGAACGCCTTCAAGCGCTCCCGTAATGAATTACATTAACAGTTTTCAAGGTAAAAAAAACACGCTGGAGATATACCGACAGTCACGTTTGGGAAGAGAAGGTGAATATAAATTGTTCATCGGAATTGATGCACTCTCAAAAAGCAAAAAAGCAAAGTTTATAAAAGGACTTGAAGCGACGATAAATTCTCAGAATAAATCCCGAAATGAAAACAGTGACGGAATTGTAGATTTTAACAGTCGGACAATAATTAAAAAGGAAAAACTAAGTACATTAAATAATCTAACTATATATAAAAAAGAAAATTTAAAATGATCAAAAACATTGTCGTTATCGGAGCGGGAACCATGGGAAATGGTATTGCACATACATTCGCACAAAGCGGTTTTAGTGTAAATTTAGTAGACGTTTCTCAGGAAGCTTTAGACAAAGGATTGAAAACTATTACTACAAACCTTAACAGAATCATTGCAAAGGGAAACCTTACAGAAGAACAAAAAGCAGAAACTTTAGGAAACATCACCACTTTCACTCAGCTAAAAGATGCGGTAACCAACGCAGATTTGGTAGTGGAAGCTGCAACTGAAAATCAGGATTTAAAGCTAAAGATTTTCGCTCAGATGGATGAGTTTGCTCCGGAAAACTGCATTTTATCTACCAATACTTCATCTATTTCTATTACTAAAATTGCTGCAGCTACCAAAAGAGCAGACAAAGTAATCGGAATGCACTTTATGAACCCGGTTCCAATTATGAAACTGGTAGAAATCATCAAAGGCTACTCTACTTCAAAAGAAACTTTTGACTCTATTTACGAAATGAGCAAAACGTTAGGAAAAGTTCCTGTAGAAGTAAATGATTACCCTGGTTTTGTTGCCAACAGAATTTTGATGCCGATGATTAACGAATCTATCGAAACTTTATACAACGGTGTTGCAGGAGTTGAAGAAATTGACACTGTAATGAAATTAGGGATGGCTCATCCAATGGGACCACTTCAGTTGGCAGATTTTATCGGTCTTGATGTTTGTCTGGCAATCTTAAACGTAATGTACGATGGTTTCAAAAATCCTAAATATGCACCAAACCCATTATTGGTAAACATGGTAACGGCAGGAAAATTAGGAGTAAAATCAGGAGAAGGTTTCTATGATTATTCTGAAAGTAAAAAAGCGGAGAAAGTAGCAAAAATGTTTGCAAAATAATAACGCAAACAGTCCATCGTTAGTAGTAATTTTTCTTTTATTATGAATATATTGATTGAAGATTTATAAACTGACTTTAACAAAAAATTAAATATCAAAGAGAACAAATACCAATAATTTTATTATCTTTGATTCAAAGTTAAAACATTAAAAAAATGAAATTACCAAAGTTTTTATTAGCAGATAATTCGGAATTTCCTGAAGATTTATTCGTAGTACATACAGAATATCCAAGATTCATCTTAAACGTTGAAGAGGAAGAAGTAGAATGGCTTGATGATTTGGAAGGTGACGATGAAGAAACTATGGCAGACGAGGCTACTAAAGTAGTTGAAGCAGCGTTCAAATGGTGCGACGAAGAGTTGGCTAAGTACGACGAAGAAGAGGAAGATTAACAAAAACCACTTATAAAAAAAGGAACTCAAAATTTGAGTTCCTTTTTTATTTTTATTCAGATTTGTTGAATTTTAACAGCAACAAATTATCCTGATACAATTCTAAAGTAGTTCCTGAAACTACATATTTATTAGCTTTATTAAGCATATCCAGGAAGTTTTGCTCAACACTCATATTAGCACAAGCCATTTTTGTAGACCCCATTTGTGAAGCTTCAAATTTCCCTGATGCTGTTTCCATAGTTATACCACCAAAATATCTGTTACATCCGGCATTTCCGTTAATCTTTGAACCTTCTATTACCAATGTAGGAACCTGTCCTTTCACGTTATCCGCTAAAGTCCATTTTGTATTGGCGATTGATGGTTGCGCTTTTCCAACTTTTGATGAAGATGCGTTTTTCATTGTTCCGCAAGATGCCAAAACAGCAACTGTGCATATACTTAAAAAAAGATTTTTCATTTTACTTTTTGATTTAATTCAAATTTACGGAAATTATTAATACTTTATTTCTAAAAAACAGATTTATGTTAAATGTATTTTTAAGTTATTTAATTTTAATAAAATGTTTTTTAAGATTTTCGGCATCTTCATCTTTCTGAAAATTCATCCCGATAAGATTGGCATGTCCCATTTTATATTCTTTATTCGTCAATAGAAAAACTTTTTTTCTCAAACTCTGATCTAAAGTACTCATTCCTAAACTCTTTCGTCTTCTGTCGATATCTTTCACCAAAGCATTTCCTTTTTCTCCTCTTTTTTCAGGATAAAACCATTGATGTACATAGCAACAATCTGCTTTTTCAAACATTTCTTCTGCTTTATCATGAGGTCGGTCAGGATTACCTTCATTTTTAAAAATTTGAACTATATCGAAATGCCCACTAGAATAATTCTGGGTTCCGTTGTTTAAATCTAAAAGAAAAGCTGCGTTTTCAGGAGTAATCTTTCCTTTGTTTAATGCTTTTATAATTTCGTCTGAAAAATTGACAACTTGCGGACTGTAAAGATTAGTTGCCAATTGATGCCAAATAATAAAATAAAAATTTTGAAAAAAAACTAGATTGGCGGAGCTTAAACCTAAATCATATTCATTCGGAAATCCTTTTTTCTGAATCAAACTTAAAAGTTTCGTACTCGCAATGCTGTCATTCTTGGTAATTTCCTTTTTAAATTTTGCATAATTTCCACCGGAAAGTTTTCTGTAATGCTGATCAATCATAAATAAAGAATCAAGCTCTTTTCGGTAATTATTATCAAATTTATTTTTACATTTTAGCTTTTTGTATTGTTCAATATTGGGAAAATGAGATGAAAGAAAGGTTTCTTCAAATTTATATTTCATACAATCTAAAGACTGAAAATGTTTAAAAGCATTTTCGTAATCCTTCTTGTTTAGAAGAACTTTCATATGATTATACAAATCATTTGCATGAGGTTCTTTAAAAGTTTTAAACGCCTTCTGATAGTAAAAATTTGCACTGTCTAACTCATTAGTCACAATCTTATCTTCTGCAGAATTTACGGCTTCATAATAGCTGATTAATTTCTTATTGGTCAGTTCATTATTTTGACAATGAAAAGAGGTGTAAACAAGCAGAAAAACAAGAGCTATAAATGATTTCATATTAATGTAGTATTATCTTTAAAATAAAAAAAGCGGACAAATGTCCGCTTCCAATATATGATATTTTCTTTTATGATCTCAATTCTGCATTAAATTCTTTCTGGAAAGATTTAATTAAAGAATCCATTACGTGAGAAATTTCTTTTTCTTCCAGAGTTTTTTCTTCGTTTAATAATTCAAAACTCATTGCGTAAGACTTCTTACCTTCAGGAAGATTTTTCCCTTCATAAACATCAAAAAGATTAATGTTTTTAATGAATGGAGATTTATTCCTTTTAGCCGTTTGATACAAGTCCTGATAAGAAATATTCTTGTCAATCAGTAAAGCTAAATCTCTTCTGATCTTATTAAATTTAGGAATATCTTTAAACTTCAATTCGTTTTTAGAACGCAATTCCTGAGCAAATTCAAGCTCGATTTCTACGTAGAAACATTCTTGGTCTACATCAAAATCTTTCAACATTTGAGGCGCTACTTTTCCGATTCTTACCAAAGTTTTATCTTCAGACTTGTATTCAATTGCATCTGAAAATCTTTCGTCAGACAAAGCAACTTCTTTATAATCGATCGCTAATCTTTCCAGCAAAACTTTCACATAAGCTTTCAGATTGTAAAAATCTGTAGTAGATTTTGGCTGTAACCAGTTTTCAGCAACATTTCTTCCCGAAACCAAAATAGCCAACTGTTTTCTTTCTTCGTACTTCTCTCTTTTGTGGTAGATTTTTCCGAATTCGAAAAATTTGATATCCTGATTTTTTCTGTTAATATTGTAAACCGCATTCTGCAAAAGTCCTTCCAATAAAGACTTTCTCATAAATGCTAAATCTCCGCTTAAAGGATTTAGTAATTTCACAGCATCATTTTCATCTTTTACAGAAGTTAATGAATTGTTCATTACTTCGTTGAAACCTAAACTCTGTAAAGTTCTTGCCCAAGAGTTTTCCAATTCATCCTGATCGTTTGCACTTAATTTTACCGGAGTAAATGAAATTTTCTGTGGAGCATCGATTTTATTGTAACCGTAGATTCTTAAAATCTCTTCAATAACGTCGATTTCTCTCGTTACATCGGCTCTGTATGCAGGAACAGAGATTTCAAAACCATTTTGGATATCATTTAAAACCTGAATTTCCAGTGCTTTTAAAATTTCTTTTACTTTTTCTCTGTGAATTTTTGTTCCTAAAATCTGTTCGATTTTTGAAAATCTGATGATGATATAATTATCCTCAATTTTCTTAGAATATTCTTCCAACAAATCTCCCGTCAACTTTCCTTCAGCCAATTCTTCGATCAATTTGATGGCATGAGTAATCGCAGTTCTTGTAATATTAGGATCTACTCCTCTTTCAAATCTAAAAGAAGCATCGGTATTCAAGCCATGGAATTTAGCTCCTTTTCTTACCGCAACCGGATTGAAATAAGCACTTTCCAGGAAAATAGTTTTTGTCTCGCTAGAAACTCCCGAATTGGCACCGCCAAAAACTCCGGCAATACACATCGGATTATCTTGTCCGTCTTTAATGATGATCTCAGAACCGTTCAATGTTCTTTCAACACCATCCAAAGTCGTAAATTTTGTTCCTTCTGCAACAGTTCCTACTTTTACTTTTTTGTCTGCAATTTTATCTGCATCAAAAGCGTGAAGCGGCTGACCGAAACCGTGAAGAATATAATTGGTAATATCTACAATATTGTTAATTGGGCTTAAACCGATAGCTTTTAATCTGTCTTTTAACCAAGCCGGAGAATCTGCAACTTTTACGTTTTCGATCACTGCACCAATGTATCTTGGTGTTAATTCAGTATCTTCAACTTCAAGGGTAAAACTGTGCAAACCTTCGTTGTTTAAGGCAACAGAAGATACTTTTTCAAACTCAGATTTTTGCTGGTTTGTTGAAAGGAATGCATGAAGATCTCTAGCAACCCCATAATGAGACATTGCATCGGTTCTGTTTGGTGTTAAACCAATTTCAAGAACCTCGTCATTCGTTAATTCGAAATATTCGGCAAAGTTTTTTCCTACTTCATATTTGGTTTCGTCTAAAACCATAATTCCGCCGTGATCGTCGCTCAAACCTAATTCGTCTTCTGCGCAGATCATTCCCTGAGAAACCTCACCTCTGATTTTTGCTTCTTTAATTTCGAAAAAGCTTCCGTCTTTAGCATAAATTTTAGTTCCCACTACTGCAACAGGAACAGTTTGTCCCTCTGCAACATTCGGAGCCCCACAAACGATATTTAAAACTTTTCCGTTTCCTACATCTACCGTTGTTTTGTTTAATTTATCAGCATTAGGATGTTTCTCACAAGTCAAAACTTTTCCTACAACGATGCCTTCAAGACTTCCCTTTACACTTTCAAACTTATAGATTCCCTCTACTTCAAGACCAATATCGGTAAGAAATTCACCGATTCTTTCGGTTTTCAGTTCTGTTTTGATGTAGTCTTTCAGCCAGTTGCTTGATATTTTCATTAGTAGAATTTTAAATATTTAATCTTCAGGTTTTGTATTCATCATTTTTAACAACCATGAAACACCTCTGAATTTTGCGTCTACAAATGTCGTGTTTTTTTAAGAAATACCGAAATTCAAAAAGGTTAAAAAAATCATATTAATGGTTATTGATGGATTAAAAACAGATTTAAGTAGGGATTAAGATTTAGTTAATAGATTTCACCTAAAATACATTTCTCAAAATTAAATTGCGCACAATTTAATTTTACCATACCTTTGTCCTATAATTTTAAAACAAAGAAAAATGTCATTAATAGAAAATTTAAACTGGAGACACGCAGTAAAAGCTTACAATCCGGAAAAAAAAGTTTCTCAGGAAGATTTAAATAAAATTTTAGAAGCAGCAAGATTAGCGCCTACTTCTTCAGGGTTACAGCCTTTCAGAGTAATCGTTGTAGAAAATCAGGATTTAAAAAATAAAATGGTAGAAGGAGCGCTTAATCCGGAAGTAATGAGAGATTCTTCTCATGTATTGGTTTTTGCAGCTTGGGATAGCTATTCTAACGAAAAAATTGATAAAGTATATGATTATACTACAGATGAAAGAGATTTGCCGAGAGGTCGCTTTGGAAGTTATACCGATAAGATAAAAACCATGTACAACGCACAAACTCCAGAACAACATTTTGCACATACAGCGCGCCAAACTTATATTGCATTAGGTTTAGCGATGGCTCAAGCGGCAGAGCTTAAAATAGATTCTACTCCTGCGGAAGGTTTTAGTAATGAAGTTGTAGATGAAATTTTAGGGCTTAAAGAATTAGGTTTGAAAAGTGTAAGTTTGCTGTATCTTGGTTACAGAGACCAGGATAACGACTGGATGGCTTCGATGAAAAAAGTCAGAATTCCTATGGAGGAATTTATCATCAAAAAATAACAATTCGTCAACTTCACTTTCGCACTTATGGAAAATTCAGAATCTTTAAAATTAGAAAATCAAATTTGCTTTCCGCTATACGTGATCGCAAAACAGATCACAGGTCTTTACCGTCCTTTTCTTGATGAGCTGGATATTACCTATCCACAATATCTTGTGATGATGACTTTGTGGGAAAATGATGGTCTTGCTGTAAACAATATTGGTGAAAAGCTTTATTTAGACAGCGGAACTCTAACTCCTCTTTTAAAAAGGCTGGAAGCAAAAGGATTTATCATGAGAAAGCGGAAAAAAGAAGATGAAAGAGTTGTTCAGGTTTTTATATCAGAATCCGGAAAAGCTCTGCAGCAAAAAGCTTGTGAAATCCCTGCTAAAATGCATCAAAAAGTTGGAGTTTCTAAAGAAGACTGGACAGAACTCAGCAACAGCGTAAAAAAAATATTAAACAAAATAGACAATCAATGAAAACATTATACACCACAAAAGTTACCGCAAAAGGCGGAAGAAACGGACAAGTAAAAAGCGAAAACGGAATTCTTGATCTTGAGGTAAGAATGCCAAAAGCTTTAGGCGGAGCCAATGACGACTTCACAAACCCTGAAATGCTTTTTGCAGCCGGATATTCTGCATGCTTCGACAGTGCTTTAAATTTAGTAATCAATAAATCTAAAATAAAAACCGGCGAAACTACGGTAACAGCTGATGTAAGTATTGGTCAGATAGAAAATGGCGGATTTGGATTAGCCGTAGAATTAGAAGTTAATATTCCTGAAGTTTCTATTGAAGAAGCTCATGAATTGACTGAAAAAGCTCATCAGATTTGTCCTTATTCTAATGCAACAAGAAATAATATCGAGGTAAAACTTACGGTTACCAATAATTAAAATTTGATATAAATTTGATATAAAATCTGTTTCGAAATAGGAAGCAGATTTTTTTGTTTATAAAAATGTAATTTTAAGAATTTCGACAGAAATATTTTTTATTGAACTAGTACTAATTCACTTAACAAAAGAATTATTTTCTTATTTTTGACTCTGAAATTTTCAAAACATTAAAATAATGAAATATATTTTAAGTTTAGGCTTACTTTTGTCTGCGCTTTTCTCTTACGGACAAAACTATCCATTTGCTACAGAATTTGTTAACGGTAAAGTAATTCTTAAAGATTTATCTGAACTGAATGGACAAATAAAATGGTATCCCAGCCAAAATGATAAATTACATTTCAGATCAGATGAAAAAGCAAAACCCGCAAAATATGCACCCAATGATATAACCAGCTTTTCTGCTGAAAATTTGAAGTTTGTTCCTTTGTATAATTTCAAAGCTTACGCTGACAATTATGCACTAGTTGGAACCCCAACAAAAATTACAGAGACATTTGGAGAATTTGTTTCAGAAGGAAAATTCAATATTTATTTTACGTCAATCAGGGGATATAATGCAATTGCAAGAACGTTAGAAGATTATCCTAATTTTGTATTTCAGGATGCTAATGATGCTGACAAAAAACTCTACGCTTATCCTTTCAGAATCAGAATGAAAGAAAAGAAATACGAAAAAGCAAAAGAAGACCTTTATGTTCTTTTTAAAGATTATCCAGAAATTGTTGACAAAATAAAAGCTTTCAAAAAAGAAAACGATTTTTTAGAAATCATCAAAATGATTGAAGATATCAACAAATAAAAGCAGTTTACCTTCTCACAGAATCACTTTTCTTAAAAGCATCTACTTTTAGATAAGAATCATTTTCCTCTTTTTTCTTTTTATCTGAAATTAAAATTCCGAAAAGATGATCAATTTCGTGCTGGAAAATCACGGCGGTAAAACCTTCTACCATTTCTGAGAATTTCTGACCTTTTAAATCAACATATTCCAGTTGAATGACTTTACTTCTGTAAAACTGATCTCTAAAATCGGGAATAGATAAATCGCCTTCCGAGCCGAGATTCTGCAACTCTGACCTCCAGGTAATCACCGGATTAATGAAATATTCCAAAGGTTCTCCTGCTTTGTCAAAACGTTGTACCCAAATTATTTTTCTGTTGATCCCAACTTGCGGAGCGGCAATTCCTACTCCACCGTCAGTTGAAAGAAGTGATTTCTCCATTCTTTTCACCAAAGTTGCCGTGTTTTTGTCAAGCGGATCAATTTCTGTTGAAAGGTTTAGTAAAGTTTTATGTTGATGAACATCGGTAGTCTGATAGATCGGCAAAGCTGAATTAATATCGCCTTGATTGATCAATGAAATTTCACTGGACGTCAATTTCTGAGCATTGATAAAATTGATAAAAAGTATGAAGAGTATGGAGATTTTTTTCATTTTTAAAAGAATGTTAAACAAAGATAGAAATGTTTTTAGGTTTTGGCTAAAGCCAATGGAAATATTTGCATTAAAAAACGGGCTAAAGCCCGTTCCTATTGATTTATTTTGTTTAATTTTTCTCACGCAGATTTAGCAAATTCAGTAGATAAAAATTTGTGACAATCTGTTTAATCTGTGGGATATTTTTTAACACATTATTCACTTTAGAATTTTAATTTTAAAATGTATAAAAGAATACATTAGTCTTAAAAATCAAAGATCTTCTTTGGACACCAACTTGACTCTTTTACCTTTTTACTTGTTTCTTTAAGCCTAATAAGTCTTGGTCATATCCGCGGGAATAATCAGATTAAAATCTGTCGGGATATACACTTTCTCAGGGATTTTTAATTCATCATCTTCAGATTCAAAAACAGAGATCACCGCCATTTTCAGATTCGGGTTTTTCTGTTTGATGTACCAGTAAATTCCGCCAAATTCTTTACTGTGAAAGTTTCCATTGTAATGAATAAATGTTTTTCCTGGCTGCAGATTATTTAGAATAGATTCTGCCATTGTAGCATCTTTTGTCGCCTGAGCTGAAATAAAATTCATCACTTTGGTTCCTTCTGCATGATCGCCCATCATTTTTTTCATTTCAGGATAACCCGGCGTGTCTAAAGTTACGTTAATCGGCAATTGAGCAATATAAGACTTTTCTTTTTCAGTCAATTTATTTAATGACTCCAAGCCTTCTTTTGCTGTTTGAGACGCATATTTTCTTGGAATATTAGTTGCAATAAAGTTCAGATTTTTATCTTTTGCAAAATCAACCAAAGGTTTGTAATCAGTCGTATAATTATTCCACAAACGAACAGAATCTTTTAAACTTTTAGCTTCAATTTTACCGGCAAGATATTTATTAAGCTGTGGCTGATTATCTCTTTCAAACATTTCGGCACCCAAAGTAATCTGCTTATTTTTTTGATCATACAACCCTTCTGTTACTTTTAACTGAAGCCAGTGCACAATTGAATTATTGTGAAGTTCCCCAAAGAAAACAACATCATAATCAGCAAGCTGTTTAACCATTTTTTCAGCTTTAATGGCTTTTCCTTTTTTATTATAGAATTGATACGATTTAAAATTCTGCGCTTTGAATGCAGAAAATCCTAAAACCAATATGGCGATAAAAATATTTTTCATTTTATATTTTTTGATTTTTTTAAACACAAATGGAACAAATGACTTCACAAATATCACAAATAATTATTGATTATAAATTTACAAATTAGTGCTATTCGTGAAAAAAAAATTGTGAAATTTGTGTTTAAGTTCAACAAAAAAGACCGTTTTGAATCTTCAAACAAAACGGTCTTCATCCAATCATCTAATTATTTATTTTTCAAGATCTGCTACCAAATCTTTCCATTCTTGTAGTTCAGGGATTCCCGGCTTTCTTTTTCCGAAGAATTGTACGATAAACTCGCCTTCGCTGTTGAATACTTCGATTGCCGTAACTTCACCATCTTCAGTTGGTTTTTTCACGATCCAAGCTTCAGCGATCTTTGTAACATCTAAATGTAAATTGAAATCAGGATCCATTACATTAAACCATTGTTGGTGCCACATTGTTTTTTTCACTTCTCCGGTGTGAATCTGAATAATTCCTCTGTTTCCAACGAAAACCATGATCGGAAGTCTCTTTTCAGAAGCATCTTCCAAAACGTTTACTACTTTTGAAGGATCAATTTTTTTAGCATAACCTTCCGGAGCCAATCTCAAAGCCTGAGTTCTAGAAACACCGAATTTTCTGGTCATCATAAAGAAATCGTGTGTATCTTTAAGTTCTGTCCAAGCTTTTTTGAAACCTTCAGCATCGATTTCTGAATCTTCTTTTTCAGGAGCTTTTGGAGCAACTGCTTCAAATTCGAAAACTTCATTCTGATCTTCAGCTTTAAACTGAGCAACGATAGGTTCGAAAGCTTCAACATTGCTGTCTTTCGTTAAATAAATTTTGTGAAGTGCTAAACCATCTTTTCCGAAGAATTGAAGACTCTTTTTGTCACCTTCAACCACAGCAAAAGCAAATTTCCAGTGATTTTGGAAGATTCTCAAATCGATATCTTCGCCTACAAAAAGCTGTGCATGAGGACTGCTGAAATCACCGTTTAAGTAAGTTCCTTTTCTTTCGTGAACGCACTCGTCGTTTCTTGTTAGAGCCATTACTTTTCCTAATTTTTCAACTTCTGTTAAGATGTTTGCAAATTCAGGTTTCAAAACGGTTACTTCTTCTCCTACGTTAGTTAATAATAATTCTGCTTCGCTTACACCTAATTCTGCAGCGGCATTTCTTATTCTCATATGTGGATTTTCTGCTTTCAGAGCTTCCCATTTTTCTTTCAAATCGTTAACTATTGTATTCATTTTATTTATTTTTTTATGGTTAAAACTGTGTAAATTCTTTTGATTAATTCGTCTACGGTTTTGCTTTTTATTTCTTCTTCTTTTTCAGAAATTTTCATTCTTTTAAAAAGACTTTTAGAAACCGTTTCTTCCATTTCATCAGAATTGTAAAGGGTAAAATCAAATTGAGTAAAAGGTAGAGTTTCCATGAAATCTCTCTGCCCGAAAGTAAGAACAAATGTTCCGTTCTTTTTTAAAACCCTGTAGATTTCATTTAAATATTCTACCGGATCTTCCCAGAAGTAAACGGTGTTTACGGTAAATATTTTATCAAAGGTCTTATCTTCAAAAGGCAGTTTCGTTCCCTCATACAAAACAAATTCTGCCTGATTTTTAAATGTTTCATTTAATCTTTTAGCTTCAAGATGCATCGTTTCAGAAATATCAATTCCTGTGTATTTTATGTTTTGAGCTAAACTTAAAAGACTTTTTACGTGAGCTGCATTTCCGTGACCAATTTCAAGAATGTGCTCATCATCTTCAATTAAAAGAGTTTTGATGCTTTCCAACGTCATTCCGATGTTGGTTTCATTCATCATTTCTCCAATCTGAATACCTTTTTCGCCTTGCGGATTGGCAAGGTTTTGTGCTAATATTTTTAAATCTTTTTGTTCCATATTATCCGAAAATGATCATTGGGTTTTTAGTAATCGGATGATCGCAAATAGTACATGGAAAATTGTAAGCTTCGCTGATATTTTCAGCCGTAAAAACTTCTTCCGGCGTACCGTATGCTGCAACCTGTCCTGATTTCATCAATAAAATTTTATCTGCGTACTGAGCGGCCAAATTTAAATCGTGCAACACAACCACTGCAGAATTTTCATGCTTTGTGAAATTTTTAATGATCTCTAAAGCTTTATACTGATGTTTTATATCTAAATTATTCAGAGGCTCATCCAAAAAAACCAGTTTTTGAGTGATCTCATTATCCAATTGAGCTAAAACTCTCGATAAATGCACCCTTTGTTTTTCTCCACCCGACAAAGTATTGTATTCTCTGTCTTTCAAATGATAAACATCGGTTTCATACATCATTTTGTTCATCGCTTCATGATCTTCCTTTTTGGGTTGAGCATCAAAATACGGGTAACGTCCCATCATCACGACATCTTTTACTTCCAAAGGAATATCGTTGGAGTTGTGCTGAGAAAATTTAGCCTTATGTTTTGAAAGTTCGGCAACTTTCCAGTCTCTGATGTTTTTATCTTTAAATAAAATCTGATGATTGGTTTTCACTTCATTTGCCAAAACACTCAGTAGACTTGATTTCCCCGCTCCGTTGGGACCAACGATCGCTAAAAATTCGCCAAAGCCTAAAGAAACATCCACATCATTTAGAATATGAAATTCTTTATGTTTATAACTGATTTGCTGAGCTTTTATCATTATACTGACTTTTTAAATTTCAACAAAATAGCAATGAAAATAGGTGCTCCCATCATTGCCGTTAAAATTCCGATGGGCAATTCTGATGGTTCTACTACACTCCTGCTCACTGTATCTGCTGTAAGTAATAAAACACTACCAAAAATGGCAGATAATGGCAAGATAAAACTGTAATTAGATTTGAATAAAAGCCTTAAAATATAAGGTACAATTAATCCTACAAAACCAATTGTTCCGGAAAAAGCCACACAACTTCCCACCATTAATGAAACGATGATAACAATTTGTTTTTTTAATCTTTCTACATTAATTCCTAAATGCTGTGCGTCTTTTTCCCCTAACATCATCGCATTTAAAGCCTTTCCTTTAGGGAGAAGAATAGTGTAAGAAATAATCAAGATCACCGCTAAAATAATATTCTTCGTCCACGTTGCTGCGGCTAAACTTCCCATATTCCAGAAGGTTAGATCTCGCAATTGCTCATCTTTTGAAATATAAATCAGAAACCCTGTGATAGAAAAACCGATTGCAGAAATGGCAACGCCCGATAAAAGCATCATGACCACATTGGTTTTCCCTCCGCTTGTAGAGATCTTGTAAACCAGCAACATTGCAAGAAGAGAACCTATAAAAGCCGCAATCCCGACAAGGGAAAATTGTACTGCCTCAGGAAGATATTCTCTGAAATGCCCTCCTAAAACAATTGTAATTGCCGCCATTAATGTAGCTCCTGCCGTCAATCCTATTAAATCTCCGGTTGCTAAAGGATTCCTGAATAACCCCTGCAAACTGGTTCCTGAAACCGAAAGCATACTTCCGATAATGATTGTCATCACGATTCTAGATGCTCTCACATCCCAAACAATATATTTATCACTTAAAGACAAGTCAGACTCTCCTACAATTACTTTCCATAAAACTTCAAACGCAGATCTATCACCGAAATCATAAACCCCTGTATTCAAAGACCATACTGCTATAAAAACGAGCAGTATGGTACTTAATATCATGTAAAAGTATAATTTACTTTGTGCTTTCAACTAAAAGTTTATTTAATGAAACTGCAGCCTCACCTAGTCTAGGACCGAAACCTGAAACTAAACCACCATCCATTGCGATAATTTTTTTGTTTTTACCCGCATTGGTTTGAGAAACACCCGGCATTTTTAAAGCACCCTCGTTTCCACCTGAACTCTGTAATCCGCTTGAAAAGAAGAACAATACATCAGGATTTGCTTTTACCACCGCTTCCGGAGTTAAAGGTTTGAAATCTTCAAAATCATTCACAGCATTTTCTCCTCCTGCCAAATTAATTAAGGCCGCCATTGGTGTATTTTTACCAGCAACCATCATCATATTTCCTCTTGCGTAGATGAATAATACTTTTGGTTTTTTAGCAATTGGCTGAATTTGTTTTAAATCGGCATCAATTTTATCATTTAATTTCTGATAATCTGTGTTTCCTATTGCTTTTGCAACATCAGCAATTAATTTTTTAGTTCCTTCTACTGTATACTCCTGCTTGAAAGTTTCAGTTTTAATTCCTGAAGCTTTTATTTTACCCATCAATTCTGGGTTGATATCTTTATCTGATCCTAAAATCAATGTAGGCGAAACCGCCATGATTGGCTCAATCGTAATTGATCTTACATGACCTAAATTTTCTGAAGATTTCTTTAAAGATTCAGGATATGTACTGGTAACATCTGTTGCTACAATTTCTTTTTCGTGACCTAAAGCGGCAACAATTTCAGTAATTCCACCGTTTAAAGTTACAATTTTATTGTTTGATTTTGGAGCTTCTGCAACAAGTTCATTTCCGTTTTCTGTAGGCTTTTGTACTTCTTTTTTGCAAGAATATATTGCCATAAGAACAGAAGCGGCAAGGATGAATTTTTTCATTTTATACTGATTATTATTTGATTATTAATACAATGGTTTATATTCGAACTGAGCAAAACCTCTTTCACCAGCCTGACCGTTGTGATCTGTGGTAGCTTTTGTAAGTCTTGTGAATCTCAATTTAAAATAATTTCCATCGGGATCTTTAATTACATAAAAACGATCACCATATACTTCAAGACCATTGGTTCCTACAGGATTTCTCCAGTTTGCTCCAATTACTCGTTGATTATTATAGATGAATTTAGCTGGATCAATATCTGAAATTTTGAAATTTGTATACGCTTCAACTCCTGAAGCCGGCGAAGGAATTACAACCTCATATGCTCCCGCTCCACCCACATTATTAGTGGTTACAAAGTCTCCGTAAATATAACTTCCTGCTCCTGTAATTGTATTGGTAAATACAGTAAAACACAAATCCCATTTCTTTTTTTCGGGCTGAATGAAAAGCTCTTTATTATCTTTCAGACTTACAAAGTTGAAGTTGTAAGCTGTATTTTTTGTAACAGTAATTTCTTTATGTTCCGCTTTATTAAGTTCGGCATATTTTATCTTATAGCCTGTTCCTGATCTTACAATCTGTACTTTCATCCAGCCACGATTATCACCTCCGGTTGTAATTGAACCAATAGCTGTCACTCCTTTAAAGATATCTTTTCCTAAGTTTACAAGATAAACAGCATTTTCAGAATCATTGGCTTTGATTTCTTCAATTGCAGTGGCTCCTGAAGGAAAATCTCCGTTAACATCGTCAATATATTCAACGTTTGCAGGATTGAAGTTTGCTACCTGTACCTGATCTTTCAAAGTAGATACACTTGCTTCGGTAACTAAATCTATATTGGTAGCACCAGCAATTTTTCCCGCTGCCATCATGATTGATGAATTTAAAACTACTTTAAATTCATTTCCTGAATATAGAGCTAAATCCCAATCGGTCCTTTTTGTATAAGTTTTAGTATCAGTTCCCAAATCTATCCACACCTGATTTGGCTGTGCAGCACCTCCAACGTTAGCGTCTACCACATTACCATCGGTTTTTGAAACCGGAACAGGATCTTCGTTATCATTAATACAAGACTGAGAAATAAAAGAAGCTCCTATTAATAATCCAAATAGTATTTTTTTCATTTTAATTTATTTAAAAATTATAATTTAATCTGGCGAAATAACTTCTGCCATAGAAAAGATTAGCTGCAGAATCGGCTGCATTATGAGCTGTTCCGCTTACTGTAGTATCTCTTACTGATGAAACATCAAAAATATTTTTTACTCCTAGACTCAGTTCAAAATGATTATTATAGAATGGTTGAGACACTATAAAATTCATCATGCTGAAATCTTTTCTTTCGCCAATTACAAAATAAGATGATGTAAGATCTGAAACTAAAACAGGAATCTGAGTTTTTCCTGTATACTTATAGTATAAAGATAAAATAGTATTGATTTTTGGAATGGTATAATTTGCAGATAGATTAGCTTCCAAAGTATAGAAGAATTCGTCTGGTGAAGTAGCTCCACCTGCTCTTAATACTCTGGAAATACCATAGTAAGAAGCATTTGCACCGACAACAAAATTATTTTTCTGAGCTCTGAAATTTGCTTCTACCAAGTAGGATTCAAATTTATCAATGTTGATATATTTATATTGTAATGGCGATTGATTAATAAGAGCTAATTCAATTCTATTTTTCAGATTAAGATAAGTACCACTTGTGCCGACTCTTAGATTCCAGCCAGAACTTGTGCTTATTTTCTTTTCTCCATTTAATGAAACTGTCATTCCTTCTTCAGGTTTAAGATCTGGGTTACCCTGTATATCGTGATTACTATCAACCATATAGGTATAAAGTTCATCAAAATTTGGGAATCTGTTTGCGCTACCTACAACCAATCTTATATTATCATTGTCGGTAATTTTTGCTCTTGCAGTAACAGAGTAATTGTGTTGAGTATCAAATTTATCACTTAAAGCTAAACGATATCCCGGACGAACAGATAACCAACTATTGGCATTCCATTCTACCGTCATGAAATTAGCATAATTGAAAATTTTTCTCTTTACGTCATTCGCTCCTTGAAAAACTCCCGCCGCATTTCCCGCAAAACCTGAAGTATGATCGAGTTCGTATCCTAACTGGAAATCAATTTTGTCATTGTTTAAGAAATTACTAAAAACTCCTCTAGAATAAATAACATCTGCTTTATTGTAAGATTTATATTCATTTTTTTCTGCAGCCTTTCTGTTTGGAACATCATAATCGAAGTCTCTAAATTTTCTGTCTTGTGTTTGATAAGAAAAATCTCCGGTATAATTTATTGCTCCCAATTTTGTTTGTACATTCAGCTGATTAAGGTATCTCGTGGTAAGATAATCTCTGTCTGTAGCAACATAAGTCCTATTTCCTTCTCCCAAATAAAGTTCATTAAGAATAGGATTATAGAAGTTTAATTTTTCGTTTAGATAACCAAACTTATAAAAGATTGATGTTTTATTTTTGCTATATTTTATAATTCCATCAACATTCAATACATCTTTAGGTTGCCAATCATACCCTCTTTTTCCGTCATTGGTTTCGCTAAAATATTTATAACCTTCACGATCTCCTCTAAAGCCCTGAAAATCATTATGATTTATATTTGCTCCTACATACCAGTTTTCATTGATGTTATAACCTACGTTTAAATTCTGAATATGTCTCCCTTCACCTTTCTTATACCAATCGTACTCTTTTCCTACGGTTTCTTCCTGTAATGAAGCTGATAAATTTAGTTTTTTATGGCTATTTTTCTTAGTAATAATATTGATAACACCTGCGACAGCATTAGAACCGTAATCAACTCCCATTGAACCTCTTACGAGCTCAATTCTTTCGATATTATTTACATTAAGTTTAGTTAAATCAATATTATTTCCTAAACCGATATCACCAACAACCGGAATATTGTCAATTAGAATTTTAGTGTATTCACCGCCCAATCCCATTAGACTTGCTGTAGAATTTCCAGAATTACGATCTGGTACAATTAGAACATTTAAACTTTGATTAAGAACTTCCGCAACATTCGTCACAGCCATATTTTTAATTTGCTGCGCATCGATCACCTCAACTTTATAAATTGATTTGTTGATTGATTGCTGCATATATTGTCCCGTAATAACAACTTCTTCTATTTTTTTCTGATTTAGAGAATCTTTTTCCTGTGCATTTATCAAAAAAATTGCAGATAACGACACCACTGAAAACACCTTCTTCTTCATAAACTCAAAATTTTCGACAAATATAGTGCTTTATTTAGAATAAGTAAAAATAATTGAAATTTTGTTAAGATGATATTTTTTAGCATAATTATGATAACAAAACTTTGATAATGATAACTAATGTTAAAAAACCTTTTTGCAAAGTTTTAAAACCCAACTGAAAACTAAAAACAAGATAAATATCATGCTTTATTTAGAATAATTAAAACTAATCATTGATTTTGCATCATATTTAGAATAATAGGAAAAATTAAATTACTTTTTGCGGGATTAGTTTTTTCAGCTTTTGCAGTAAATGCTCAAGTGCAAACTATTAACGAAAATTTTAACAACCTTACAACAGGAAATGCAACGTTTCCTCAGAATGGTTGGTCTGTTGTACTTCCTCCTATGAATACTCCACCGAGTCCACCACACCAATGATGATTGTTGATGCAGAAGCAGGTGATGCTACAAACAGATATGTATCATCATATTCTGGAGGTAATAAAGATACTTCGCAATATTTTAGTTGCTCTACAAATTGTTGCTCCGACAGGAAATAAAACTCTTTTATTCAAAGCAAGAAGGAATTCACAAAATAGCTACAGTAGTTGTTCAAGTCGGATTGGCATCAAATCCTACAGACATGACAACCATCGTTGCGGTAGGCACCAGTTACACTTTCTGCAAATACTTATCAGACTATCACAAGAGCGATTCCAAGTTCATCTTCTACTCATATTGTTTTTTAAAACGGTAAATGAAATTGCTCTTACACAGCATACAGCAGCTGATTTTGACGATGTTGTTTACGATTTAACCGCTAACTTAGCTGTTTCTGATAATGAAAAGAACAATAGCAATATTCAATTTGCTGTAAATTCAGAAAATACGGCTTTAGAATTTGTTGCTAAAGGAGAAATTAAAAATACCGATGCTTATTTGGCTTCAGGACAAAAAGTAGCTTCTGGAAAAGCCAACAACAATCGTTTTGAAATTAATACATTACAACCGAGGTTTATTATGTTTTAGCTGAATTAAAAATGGCAACGCTATTAAATCAAAATTCATCAAAAAATAATTGAGTAAATATCTTTTTTAAAAAGTTGGTTGCATCACGCAGCCAACTTTTTATTTTAAATCAATGAAATACAATACATTATATGTAAATAATAATTTAAAAAATTTAAAACAAGATAAATATCATGTTTTTATTTAGAATTATTAAAAATAAATATATAGTTTTGTATAACAATTCTAAATAAGGAATAAGGTTATGAAAACAAAACTATTTTTGGCATCACTTTTTGCTATATCAGTTCAGCAAACTGTATTGGCTCAAACAGATGCAAACGGATACACTACAGTAAATATGACAATGGGTGGAGCATATGCTAATCGAGTATTTTTTGATCTTTCCGCAAACAGTACTGTTTCGCAGGTAGGAGATAATTGGGATATTGCTTTTTATAGAAATAATGCAATGGATAAAGGTGTCAGAATAAATGACGCTAAAACTGTTACAGTTTATCAGGCTTCAGGTATTCCATCAGAATTTGATTCTGTAAATCCATCACAACTATCAACTTGGGGGGCTCCTTTATACAATCCTGATCAAACAACTCGTTTACAAGATGGGGCTTTCGATACCGCTACAAAAGCTACCGCTGGACCTTGGAATTATGGATGGGGAACTTATAATGTGGGGACACATGTTGTAAACGGAGAAGTAACGTTTGTTTTAGACTACGGTAGCAATAACTATATTAAATTTTTTATTACCTCATTTGCTAGCGGTTATACATTTAAATATGCTATATGGAATGGTACTTCTTGGGGAGCTACTCAAACCAAAACAATTGCTAATGGAACGGATGATGCTTATTTCAATTACTTTTCTTTCACCACAGGAGAAAAAGTTCCGAACTTAGAACCGGCAAAAGCAAATTGGGATATCATGTTTACGAGATATTATACTGACTATGTTTATCCAGGAGGATCTATGATGTATAAAATGTCGGGTGTATTACAAAGTCCTACAATTAGCGTAGCGAAGATACAGCCGGAAACTCAGGAGACCCCTTCAGCAACTTTACCTGCTACAACTGCATTTTCAAGTAATATCTCAGCAATTGGTCATTCATGGAAACCAACAAGCGGTGTCTATACAGATGTAGTATATTACATTAAACAAGGTTCAGACTATTATAGATTGTACTTCATTTCAAATGGTGGTACCAATAATGGAAATATGTACTTCAAATACAAAAATATCACTTCAACTTTAGGTATTACAGAAGTTAGCAAAAAAGCTTCTTTCGGTATTTATCCAAACCCTACAACGGCTGACAAAAAAGTAACGGTTTTATTTGATGTAAAAGAAAAAGATAACAACAAAGGAAACGTTGAAGTTTATGATCTTACCGGTAAAAGAGTTTACAATGCAGAACTAAGCAATCAAGCTGGTTTCTACAAGCAAGATCTTAATTTATCTCATCTTGCATCCGGAAATTACCTCGTAAAAATTACTTACGGTGGAAAAACGGAAACAAAAAAACTTATTGTAAAATAAGAGGAGTGAAAAAGTGAATTTGCTTCGCAGTGAATTGTCAATAGTCAATTTTAAATTTACCATTGACAGCGAAGCTAATTGACAATTCACCACAAAATTAATACTTTCTATTTTTTCTAATAAAAAGGCAGTTTCAAGAATGATGAAACTGCCTTTTGACTTTTCTAGCTTCTAGCTTCTAGCTTCTAGCTTCTAGCTTCTAGCTTCTAGCTTCTAGCTTCTAGCTTCTAGCAAAATTAATAAATCTTAAAACCTTTATAAACCTGTGCTGTTTCTTCCAGTATTTTAGATGCGTTTTTTCTGAAATCCAACAGGTGATCTGCTCCGTTGTGTTGGTTATGATGCTCTACACTTTCCCATAATTCAATCAGAAAAAAAATACCTTTATTATCTTTATCTTCAATTAGGTCATATTGCAGGCATCCATCTTCTTTTCTGGTTTCTCTCACCAAGGTCTGAAATAATTCTACAGCTTCCATCAAATTATTTTCTTTAAATCTGAAAAGAGCAACGATATGTAAATTCATGTATTATTTTTAGGCTGTAAATGTAAATTATTTTTGATTTTAATTGAATTCAAATTCTGCTAAATTTTTCACAAAAAAATCTAAAAAACAGATTTGTAGATCGTGATCGAGCTCATTACAATCACCAAAGTTCCGATGATGATAAACATATTTTTTACAGGAAGTTTTGCGGTGAGCATTGCAGAAAATGGCGCAGTAATAATTCCACCAATTAAAAGACCTAAAATAATATTCCAGTGTTGAATTCCTAAGGTTAAAAAGAAAGTCACTGCAGCAGTTACCGTCAGAATAAATTTTGCAACCGTAGAACTTCCCACTGCAAATCTAGGTGTAAAAGCATTCTTAATTAATGTTCCCGTCACCAAAGGTCCCCATCCTCCACCAGCGAAAGAATCGATAAAACCACCGATAATTCCCAATCGGGTAAGGTTTGTTTTTTTCTTTAAAGCTTTATTCTGTTTAGGTTTAAAAGCATTTGATAAGATTTGAATTCCAAGATACAAAGTGTAGAAAGAAATCACCGTTTTTGTAATTTTCGAATAATATTCACCCAGATAAGTCAGAGAAATGGCTCCGATAATTGCTCCGATAATTGCAGGAATAGCGAGTTTTTTTACCAGACTTTTGCTTACATTTTTTAGTTTAATGTGACTGATACTTCCGGCCGCTGTTGTAAAACTTTCGGCAGAATGAATACTTGCACTCACTGCATGTGGAGGAATTCCAAGAAATAAAAGTGTTGTTGTACAAATCACACCATACCCCATTCCCATTGATCCGGCGACAACTTCAGCAAAAACTCCTACCAAAAGCATCCAATAAAATATATAGTTGTCTTTGGCAAGAATAATTTCAAGTTCATCTAAATATCCTAAACTGTACAGTGACAGAAATATGATTGCCAAAACTGCAACCGTAATAAAAAGTACATTGAGCCTGAACTGAATTTTTTGTGAAATTACCATATCATCAATTGGTTTTAAATCAAGAATTATAAAATCATTACCGCTCCAACGGTAGAATTGCTTGTCTCATCAATAAGAATCGCATTTCCGGTTGATTTGCTGTCTTCAAAACTGTCAAAAACCAAAGGCGAAGCCGTTTTCAATCTTACTTTTACCACTTCATTTAGCTTTATACTTTCAGTAATTGGAGTTTGCTCTAAAGTATTAACATCAATTTTATATTCAATTTCTTTGATAATCGCTTTCAGAGTCTTGCTTTTATGCTGAATGAAATACTTATTTCCTTCATTCAGTTCTTTTTTGTCGAGCCAGCAAACTACAGCTTCCAATTCATTTTCAACTTTCGGCTGCTGATTGGTTTTCACCAAAAAATCACCACGACTGATGTCGATATCATCTTCAATATGAATTACGGCAGGCTGATTGGTAAATACAAAATCTACTTCTTTTCCTCCGGTTTCAATTTTTGAAATTTTGGTCTGAATATTTTGTGGAAGTACCGTAATTTCATCTCCTTTCTGATAAATTCCTGAAATCATTTCACCTGCATAACCTCTGTAATCATGCAGTTCATCAGTTTGCGGACGAATAACATACTGTACCTGAAATCTTGGATTTTCATTTTCTTGGTTTTCATTAATTTCTACATTTTCTAAGAAATCTAAAAGCGTAGAACCTTGATACCAATCCGTTTTCTCAGATCTTGAAACAATATTATCGCCGTTAAAAGCCGAAATCGGAAAATAATTGACGTTTTCCAGCTTCAGTTTTTTAGCAACCAATTCGTATTGAGCTTTAATATCATTGAAAACTTCTTCGGAATAATCTACCAAATCCATTTTATTAATCGCAACCACTACATTCTTCATTTTTAATAATGAAGCGATGATGGAATGTCTTCTGGTTTGCTCAATTACCCCTTGTCTTGCATCAATCAAAATGACGATCAACTTAGAGTTTGAAGCTCCCGTAATCATATTTCTGGTGTACTGAATATGTCCCGGTGCATCGGCAATAATGAATTTCCTTTTTGGAGTCGAAAAATATCGGTACGCCACATCAATGGTAATTCCTTGTTCTCTTTCGGCTCTCAAACCGTCTGTCAAGATTGCAAGGTCTACTCCATTTTCGTTTTTATTTTTTGATTGTTTTTCCAATGCTTCAAGTTGGTCGATCAATATATTTTTGCTGTCGTATAGAAGTCTTCCGATCAGCGTGCTTTTGCCGTCATCTACACTTCCTGCTGTTATAAATCTTAATATGTCCACGTTTATTTTATTAGTAATGAGTAATTGGTAATGAGCAATTTTTCAAACCGTTCATTTTTTTTTAATTTAACTTTAGCATGAGTAAAATATGCAGTATAATTTGAATTACTTATTACTCATTGCGAATTACCTATCTAAAAGTATCCTCCTTTTTTTCTGTCTTCCATTGCGGCTTCGGTCACTTTATCGTCAATTCTGGTTTCACCACGTTCGGAAATTCGGGAAGCGGTAATTTCATTCACAACCTGATCCAAAGTTTCAGCTGAACTTTCCACTGCAGCAGTACAGGTCATATCTCCAACCGTTCTGTAACGTACTTTTTTATTTTGAATCTGATCATTTTCATCGATTTGAATAAAATCTGAAACGGTAATTAATTGTCCGTCATATTCAATCACATCACGATTGTGCGCAAAATAAATTGATGGAAGCTGAATATTTTCTTTTTTGATATAATTCCAGACATCAAGTTCCGTCCAGTTTGAAATCGGGAAAACTCTTACATTTTCGCCTTTGTTGATTCTTCCATTGTAGATATTCCACAATTCAGGACGCTGTAATTTCGGATCCCATTGTCCGAATTCATCACGGACAGAGAAAAATCTCTCCTTTGCTCTTGCTTTTTCCTCATCTCTTCTCGCTCCGCCAATACAGGCATCAAATTGAAATTCTTCAATCGTATCTAATAAAGTATGGGTTTGTAACCAGTTTCTGGAAGCAAATTTTCCTTTTGGTTCGGTTAAATTTTTAGCTTTGATCGTGTCTTCTACTTTTCTGACAATCAATTCTGCACCAAGGCTTTCAGCAAAATAATCTCTGAATTGCAATGCTTCCGGAAAATTGTGTCCCGTATCGATATGTACGAAAGGAAAAGGAATTTTCATCGGAGCAAAAGCCTTTTTCGCCAGATGAACCAATGTAATTGAATCTTTTCCGCCACTGAAAAGCAAAGCAGGTTTTTCAAACTGAGCAGCAATTTCACGCATGATGTAAATGCTTTCAGCTTCCAATTGTTCGAGATAATTTAGTTTGTAGTCACTCATTATTATTTGAAGATTAAATTAAAATTAATGTGAATGCAGACCGCATTCTTTTTGTGAAGTTTCCCACCACCATCTTCCGGCTCTCGGATTTTCACCTTCTTCGATGGCTCTTGTACAGGGTTGACAACCTACACTGATGAAACCTTTTTTATGTAAAGACAACTCCTGAACTTTATTTTGTTCTAAATAATCCAGAACATCCTGATAATTCCAGTTGATCAATGGATTGTATTTGTATAGTTTTCTGTCTTCATCCCACTCCAAAATTGGCATATTTTCACGGTTTTCAGATTGTTCGGAGCGCAAACCGGTAATCCATACTTTGGCATTTTCCAAGGCACGATTCAAGGGTTTTACCTTTCGGATAAAGCAACACTCTTTTCTGTTTTCAACGGAATGATAAAAACCGTTTACTCCTTTTTCCGTCAAATATTTTTCAACATCAGAAGCTTCGGGAAAGTAAACTTCAGTTTTCTTTTGATAGCGCGAATTATTTTTTGAAAGCAAATCGTAATGCTCATAGAAAAGTCTTCCTGTATCTAAGGTGAAAACTTTTATCGGTAAATTATTTTTGAAAATAGCATCTGTAATAACCTGATCTTCCTGACCAAGCGAGGTTGAGAAAACAACCCCTTCTGAAAATTTAGAGGAAATAAACTGTAATCCTTCCTCCAATGTAAGCTGCTGCAAAGTATCTATATCCTCTTTTGAAAACATAATTTTATGTTTGATACCAGCAAATATCGAACAAAAATATTATCCTACCAAATAAGTAGACTTATAAAATTGAAATTATGATTTAATTAATCTATTAAATCTAAAAGAGTTTTTTTCTCTAAAATTTTAAGTGAAGCATCTCTTACTTCAATTAAAACATCATGTAAACTGCAGTGATCTTCGTTACAATCAGCACATTTTTCATAAAAATTAAGACTTACACAAGGAAGCATAGCAATAGGACCATTCACCAAACGAATGATTTTCGCCAAATTTACATTTTGAGGATTTTCTTTAAAAAAATATCCGCCTCCTTTTCCCTTTTTACTATCGAGGATGTCCGCTTTTTTTAGTTCAAGCAAAATGTTTTCAAGAAATTTCAACGGAATTTTCTTGTTTTCTGCAATTTCAGAAATAAGAATCGGGCCTTCATTTCTCTTTTCTACAAGATATGAAAGCGCCTTAAAAGCATATTGAGATTTTTTTGACAGCATTACAGCAAAAATAGGAAAAAGTTTGGATATTGAAGTTGGAAGTTTGATGATGGAAGCTGGAGGTTTAAAAAATTGGATTAATGACAAATTGCACAAGCCTTAACCACACTAGCTTCCAGCTTCTGACACCTAACTTCCAGCCAAAAAAAACTTATCTTTGCCTCATGTTCAGTAAAGAAGAAGCACAGCAATTAAAAAAAGAATTTTGGACGGCTTTCGGAAAATCGTTTCCGAGAAAATGGCTTTTGTATAATACCAAAATCAAGGATTTTTCATTTAAATTTTATGCAGATAAGAAGAAAGCGGAAGTTTCTTTGGATATCGAAATGAAAGATGAAGTTTTCAGAGATGCGTATTACAATAAAATCTGGTCGTTGGAAGATATTCTTAAAGATTTTGTTGGTGATTTTCATAAAGAAGAATTTTATACTTTAGAAAACGGAAAAGTTATCAGCAGAATCTGGGTTGAAAAAGAAGGAATTTCTGTTTTCAATAAAAATTCATGGCGAGAAGCTTTTGAGTTTTTTGTTGAAAAAATGGATGGCTTTGAGAGGTTTTATTACGAGTATGAAGATTTTATAAAGGATGTTTAATTATGAAAATGTCTAAAAAATATGGTATTACTTTTAAGAAAATCATTCTAAAAAACTACAGTGGTTTTAAGTGTGAATATTCGACAATTCCAGGATCGTACTGTGCTGCAGATTTACTTGAAACATTTAGAGTTGAAGCTCCTTATTTATTGGAAGAAATTGATACAGTATTAAAAGGTGAATATTATGATGAAATTTTTCTGCCTGATTTTGGATTCAGTGAATTACGATTTGATCCGCCAAATGCAATTTTTAATAATGATTTTACGATTCCACTCACTGAGTTGAAAATTCTTTTGGAAGAATGGATTGAATTCATGAAAAAGGAAAAATTCAATATGAAATAAAAAACTTTAGTATATTAACAACACAAAAAACACATCATGAAAAAAATTATCTTATTACTAATTTTATTGGTATTTCCTTTAGCATCTGCACAAAATGTTTTTAAATCACAAAAACAAATCTTCTAAAAGATCTGGAAAATTTATAACTGTTAAATTTCTTTAAACATGAGATAATTTAAACTCTTGTTTAAATATTTTCCGTATTTTAGTTACACCAAATATATCATTACATATTTATTCATCGGCTTTTTGGCAGAATATATAATGATATTTTTTAAAATTAAATCACAAAATTTTTAAAATACAATGGAAAATAATTCGTTTATTTTTACGGACGGAAGAGACCCCAAAATGATTGAAGCGTATAAAAAAGCGCAGGAAACTTTTAAATATTTCTGGCGAGAGCAATCTTGGGAATACAGAAGAATCATTCCTGGATTAAATCTTGCCTGTGTAAAAGCTTCTTTCTCTGAAGTAAATTCTGATGGAGACAAAATCGTAGAACATATGTGGATGAATGACATCAACTTTGATGGCGACACAGTTAGCGGATATCTCATCAACGAACCCAATGATTTGACCACAATACAACCCGGAGATTATTTTGAAATCCCGTTAAACGAAATCAGTGACTGGCTTTTTGCCATTACTCCGATGCAGAAAAAAGCTAAAGGACTTTCAAAATTATTTTCTTCATCTTCAGAGCCTATTCCTAAAGCTTATGGTGGATTTACCATTCAGAAAATGCGTGGAGATATGTCTGAATCTGAAAGAAGAGATCATGATGATGCGTGGCAACTTGATTTTGGAGATTTTAATGAGATTGAAGTCGTTAATGAGCAAAAAGAAAAGCCTGAAAACCTCATCGAACATCCGATGAGCAAAAATATGAAAGAAGATTTTGTAAAATTTCTTAAAGAATATCCAAACGAACTGACCCATATTGATGAAAACGGGTTTACACTCCTTCATCGAGAAACGATTGCCGGAAATTTAAGTTCTGTAGAAGTACTGCTCGAAGCCGGAGCAGATAAAAATCTAAAAACAAATAAAGGAAAATCTGCTTTAGATTATGCAAAACAACTAAATTGGGAGCATTTAATTCCTATTTTTGAAAAAAACTAATAACTTCTTAAACTAATACCAAATGATACCAGAGTTCCTCAATGAGTTTAAAACTCAGCTTGAAAAATACAAGCTTGAAACAATAAAAATTTCTGCCACACCTCTTGAAAACGGAGAATCTCTTCAAATTTCTGACAGTAAGTTTTTAGGAAAACCTTATTTACCAAAAGAGATGGAATACCCTAAAGACAAAGAAAACAAACCAATGGTTCTTTGGACGCAAATCAATTTTGCGGATGTTCCGGTTCTTGATGGTTATACTGATCAGGGAATATTGCAATTTTTTGTATCTGCCGAATGGTTTGATATGGATGATTACAAAGTTGTTTTTCATGACAATATCACTGAAGAGTTTCAAACTGATTTTTCTTTTTTAACAGAAGAAATGTATGAAGAGTCACCAATTTATCGTGAACATAAACTCGATTTCAGTAAAGAAATTGAATATGGAAGTTCTGAAGATTTTCGATTTGATATGAGGTTTAATGATAAAGATTATTGGGATTTTCAAGAAACGCTTACAAAAAACCAAACAGAAGAAATAGAAAAAATTATTGATGGAACGGGGCACAAAATAGGAGGTTATGCCTATTTTACTCAGGCAGACATTAGAGATTGCAACAAAAATCTTAAGCAAGATTTGCTCTTATTACAGATTGATACTGATGATGAAATCATGTTTGGAGATTCTGGTGTTGCCAATTTTTTCATCAATCCGGAAGACTTAAAAAACAAACGTTTTGAAAAAGCTTGGTTTAATTGGGATTGTTGCTAAGAAAAAATTAATTTTAAAAGAGAAACTTTCGGGTTTCTCTTTTTCATTGAGTTTCAAATTATCCTTATTTAGTGATATTTAAAATTGATTTTTATATCTTTGAAACCTTGTAAAATGGTTTGGATAGTTGGTTTGTTTAAACGATTCAAACTAATTCAATGCTAAAATAATTTCATTGTACAAAATTTATCAACATTTTCAGTTTAGATTTAATCAGAGTTTTAGGATTTTTAATTTCAATCCCAAAGTCAGTTTACCTGTTATTTTGGTTTTTGGCGCATTGATGATTGTCAAGTTTCCACAAACTGTTTTTTATCCGCTCCTCTATTTTTCAATGGTTTTGGTTTTTCATATCAACAGAAAAGATATTCCTTTTTTGAAAAAAACATTTATCAGTAATTGGAGATTGATTATTTTTCTGGAATCTGCGTTTATTTACATGCTTTTTCTAATGGCAAATATCAATTATAAGATTGAAAAATTTGGTTTACTGGCGTTTGTAGCAATCATTTCATTATGTTTTTTACAGCCTAAATCTAAACCATTCCCTACTCTGCAATGGAATTTTATATCAAATGATCTTTTTGAATGGAAAAGCTACATGCGAAAAAACACATGGATGTTTATTCTTACCTACATCATCGTTGTTGCTTCGGCTTATCATCAAGCAAGTTTAATTTTATGCGGAATCTTTCTTCTTGATTACCTTTCCCACGTTTATGAAAATAATGAGAACAAAGAAATGCTTGAAGTTTATTTTAAAAAGATGAATTTTAAAGACAAAATCTATAAAAATGTAGTTTTTTTCAATGCGCTACTTTCGCCTACATACATCGGGTTTTTAATTTTTAATTTTAATGAAAGCTTATATCTTCTGTATTATATTTTCTTTATGAATTGCTATTTTTTATTAATTCTCACCAGAAAATACAAACTTTATCATCATCACGAAAAAGCCAATTACTTCAGCATCGCAGTGTTTATAGAATATTTTGCATACAGCATAACCATTATTCCTGCGTTGATTATGATCCGTTTAAACAATAAAGAAGCAAAGCAAAATATCAGCAAATATGTTGGAAATTAAAAATATATCGGTCAGTTTTAAAGATAAAAATGTTCTTCAAAATTTAAATTTAGAAATTGAAGAAGGTATTATTTTAGGCATTCTCGGGAAAAACGGAGCTGGAAAAACGACACTGTTTGAATCTTTATATCAAAGTCAGAAATACAATGGTGAAATTTTGTGGCAAAACCAGAAACTTTTCCGTCAAAATATCTCTTACTTGGAAACGGAAAATTATTTCTATCCTTACATTACAGGAAGGGAATATCTTTCTTATTTCGCAAAAGATAAACTTCCGAAAACTATAGAATTGGCTGAAAAATTTCAACTTCCGTTAGATAAATATGTTCAATATTATTCGAGTGGAATGAAAAAAAAACTGGCTTTAATCGGAATGTTGATGCTCGATAAACCTATTAATATTTTAGACGAACCGTTTAACGGAGTCGATTTTGAAGGTGTTCATTTATTGTATGACATCATCCGTGAATTGAAGCAAAGTAATAAAATGGTGATTATAAGTTCGCATATTATCGAAACACTTTTCCATACTTGTGACCGAATCGTTACTTTAGAAAATGGATTCATCAGCAATATTTTTGAAAAATCTGATTTTGAAAAACTGAATCATTTTAAATTTGTTTAAATATTAATAATTTCAACAAATGGCAATTCCGTCCAACAAAGAAGAATTAATCATTGCGATTGAATCGAATTATAAAAAGCTGAAGGCAGAAATCGATTCGGTTCCTAAAGACTTGAGTGATGTAAAAACTTTGGAAGGTCATTCAAAAGGAACCGAAATGTCAGTGAAAAATCTTCTTTCTTATCTGATTGGTTGGGGCGAATTGGTTTTAAAATGGAATTCAAAAAAAGAATTGAATGAAATAGTAGATCTTCCCGAAACAGGATACAAATGGAATGAACTAGGAAAACTTGCAAAGAAATTCTATCAAGATTACGAAAATGAAGATTTCTGTGAATTGAAATTAAAACTTGATTCTACTGTAGAAAAAATTTTAGTTCTCATCAATTCAAAATCGAATGTCCAACTTTATGGAATCAATTGGTATGAAAAATATACTTTAGGAAGAATGATTCAGTTTAATACCTCTTCGCCTTATGCTAATGCAAGATTGAGATTGAGGAAATGGAAAAAAGAACAAGGTTTTGAGTAATTCTCTCGCAGATTTTGGGGATTTAGCAGATTTTAAAGATATCGGTAAATTCAAAAATCAAAAAAAGCGTAAAGCCTAGATAAATTAAACGTCAGTTCGAGTGAAATTCTGAAAGAATTTTTATCGAGAACTTTTGAATTCTTAACTAACGTTCTCGATACATTTTTCCTTCTCTTCGATTCGGAAAAACACTCGAACTGACGACAGAATTTTATTAAACAAAAAAGACATCTGCATTTCTACAGATGTCTTTATCTTTTTTGGTGTTCAGAATTATTTTTGAGCAGCTTTTACATCGATACCGATTTCGATATCTTTGCTGATCATCCATTCAGCTGGATCAGTTTCGTCAGTTCCGAATTTGATTCCCCAGTCAGCACGGTTTACAGTGAATTGAGCTTTCAAAGTAGCAGATTTATCTACGATTTCTACTTTTGCAGGGAAAGTTACATTCATTGTTTTACCTAATAAAGTTAGGTTTCCGCTTACCGTTTTGTTAGCACCTTCTACAGCGTTTTGAGCACCTGCAGCAAGATCTTCAACTTTAGTGATTTTGAAATCAGCAGTCGGGTGTTTTTCTACGTCGAAGAAGTCAGCATTTTTAAGGTGACCTTCAAGATCTGTATATTTTTTGTCTTTCTCAGTTACAGAAGCAGGATCTACTTTGATCGACTTCATATCGATTACAAATTCACCAGATGCCAATTGATTATCCGCAACAGATAATTCTCCCGTAGAAATTGCTAAAGTTCCCCAACGTGGAGCAAAACCTCCTTTGTGGAAAGCTTTCCAGTTTACTTTAGATGCAGCCGCATCAACAGTGAAAACATCACCTTGCTTTTCAGCTACTGTTTGTTCCTGACCTGCAGTTGCAGCTTCTTTTTTATCACCACACGATGCAAGAAGTAAACCTAAACTTGCCAAAGCGATTACGCCAATTTTCTTCATTTTTTTAATGTATTTAATATTAATATTGTTTGTTGTCTCAATAAAACCTCAAAACTTTTATTTTATTGTTTTGACTCTGCAAACCTCCGAAAAATTGAAGGCTTAATGATTAACATAGGATAAGAAAAGACTAAAATTATAAAAAACTTTTGGAAATTGAAGTTTAATAATCGTTAAATCCTAGAAATTGTACTGAATATTAAATCATATTGGTAGAATTAATAAAGCTTCCAAGATTATGATTTTTCTTTTGTAAAGTGATTTTAATTGGGATTTGTTTTATATTTGGTTGGCTTAAAAGGTCTCTATAAATTATTTTGAGTTTATGAAAAAAAATATTCTGTTCTTTCTTATTTATACAACATCCTACTTTAATTCGCAAACATACACCGCAAACTTCAATATAAATATTGAAAATAAAGATGTAAAAACGATTGTAGATCTTTGGCAGTCTTATTTGAAAACAAATTCTAAAGAATACTGGAATATTGCTGAAACCAAAAATTTAAAAAACTTCAATACTCTTAATATCGAAGGGGTTATCAATCCGTCATTAATGAATTGGAATTTTTCTAATCATATTTTAAGTGTAAATCCTCTTTCGGAAGATTCTTATCTTATTAAATCTATTTTTGAAGGAGAAAACAAATCGGTTTTTGCGATTGCCAATGTTTTAGCTAAAAGAGAAAATGGAAATTACAAACTGTCTAATTATCTTTTCGACTACACAAAAAGCTGGAAATCTCATTCATCAGGCAACATTACTTATTTCTACAGACCAGATTATATTTTAAACCAAGAAGAGGTTTCACAAGCAGAGAAATTTTATTCTGAATTGTGTAAAACTTTCAATCTCAAACCTGAAAAACTTACATATTTTATTGCAAAAGACTGTGACAACATTTATGATATTTTAGGTTATGAATATATTTTCAGCAAAGGAATGTCTAAAGAATGTGGTTATTATGAAATTCAAAATAATTTTATTTTTGCAACAGAAAATGCAGGAGCCAATCATTATCACGAAATTACTCACTTCATTAATAAATTTTATCCCAACGCCAATTATTTACTTTTGACAGGAATTTCAGCTTACTTATCAGGTGAAAAGGCACATTTCGGAAAATCTCTGGTTTATCACACCAAAAGGGTACACGAATATTTAGAAAAAAATAAAGAAATCAATTTATCAAATCTATTTGAATTTTACAAACTAGACGAAAACACAAATCCACAATACGTGATTGGTGGTTTGCTTTGTGACCTCATCATCGAAAGAAAAGGAAAAAATGGATTGATTGAAGCGTTCAGCAATACAAAATCTGATGAAGATCTTTTAAAGTTTTTGCAAATGAAAATTTTAAAGAAAAATGAAAACCTTAATGATGTTTTGAGAAAAAAAATTAAAGAGATTTCGAAAACAGATGAATTTCCAAATAGACTTAAAAATTAATTATCAAACTATTCTTTAAGAGATAATCTTTGAAAAAATAATATTTATAATAAAACATCAGTGGAAATAAAATATAACATTAAACTTTTTACGATTATCTCCTATACTATTTTGTTAGTTGCTTTTATATTGCCAAAAATAATCGTTACTAACTCTTATCGATATGGAGAATTACATAACTTATGGGTATTTTCAGTATTGGTTGTCTTCGCATTTCATGGCATTTCAATTTTCTTAACTGTTTTAAATATTGCTTTTATCATTTTAAGAATAAGAGAGAATAAAAAAAAATGTTACATTTTATTATTGACCAACATTCCAATAATATTATTTGAGCTTTGGTTTTTTATAACCATTTGATTAAAATTATGAAATATGATTTTCCTTTTGGATCACAGCAAAAAATAAAATGACAAAATAGATTGAAGATGAACATAATAAATTGAAATTGTAAAACTTAAAAAATGATTTTATTCTTTCCCGTAAAAAACAAAAAAAGAGAAACCTCACTGTTTCTCTTTTTTATATCATTCTATCCAAATTTCTTTTTTCTTAACCAGAAGAACAACCCTCCTAAAAGTCCGATTATTGCTAATGGCAAAAATAAATTAAGGTATTGCCAGTTTGTTCTTTCATCAGCGATTCTGTGACGAT
Organism: Chryseobacterium mulctrae; assembly: GCF_006175945.1. Taxonomy (NCBI): domain Bacteria; kingdom Pseudomonadati; phylum Bacteroidota; class Flavobacteriia; order Flavobacteriales; family Weeksellaceae; genus Chryseobacterium; species Chryseobacterium mulctrae. The sequence goes on from NZ_VAJL01000001.1 coordinate 728,643, forward strand.
CGAGAAGACGTTCTTCGATGTTTCTATTTCTCAATTCCATCAGATTGCTGTCATCGAGAAGATAATCTAATGCATTTCTAAGGAATTGTTCGTTACCAAATTGTTCGTCAGTCAGCATATCAACTCCCAAAGGTAAAGCTTGACCTTTAATGATTTTATTTCTTCCGACATCACCATCTGCAATCACGATCATTTTATTTTCCGGACTTGTTGCTTTAAAGCCAGGATAAGATTTTCTTTCAATTCTTGAAGCATAAGCAGAATTAAATTTTCCTTCCAGAGCAACAGCAAAAATTTTCGGTGTGCTTGGTTTTTCCATTTGTCCGAGACTGTCTACGCTGGAAATTTCTTTTAGCTCAACATAATTCGGAACCTGCTTCAGTAAAGTTCTTTCACTCGATTCAAATAAAACATGAGTTTTAAATTTTCTTCCGCCCAAAGTATCGATTGATGTAGGAAATTCAAGTTTTACAGGATTGATATTTTTTGTGATAGGATGATCGTGTTCTGCAATTCCCAAAGGAAAATATGGCCATGGAAGACTTGTATATTGTGCATTCCCTCCTACTTCACCGGTAACCAGTTTTAAAAGCGCATACTTTTTTACATCTTTTACCAAAGCCGGATTGATTCTTAAACCATAATTAAAAAAGAAATCAGTCATATTAATATCAACCGGGAAAGGCATTACTTTTTTAGATCTCGTTAAAGTATCCATTTCAGCGTTTACCGCATCGATCATCCAAAGTGTTTTTCCGCCGTTCATGATGTACTGATCCAGAATAACTTTTTCACCGTCTGTAAAAGCTTTTCTTGGCTTTGCAATTACCAAAGCGCTCATTTGTTTCAGTAAAGGAACGTCTGCCTGAGTAATTTCTACATTATTTTTAGGAACAATCGGCCCTGCATCATAACTTTCTAAGGCAAGATTCATAAATCCTTCAAATTCACGAGGATTCAGCTCATCCTGATTCACAAGAATTCCTATTTTTTTTCTTTTATCTGAAGCAACTGCTTTGATGTTTGAAACTAAATTATATTCTAAATTTTCAATCGATTTTCTCAATTGCTCTTCCGCATTGATATTAGATTGCTGTACAACTAACGGAATAGAAACTCCTCTTTGGTTATACTTTACAACAGCATAAGGAAATAGAGTAATCTGCGAAACTTTTCCGTCTTTAATATCCGGAAGTATTGAAGGCTGCATTCCCATTGCCATCAAAGTGTCTTGCGACATTTTTGTTTTGATGGGATCGATGAATTTAAAATCTATTTTTGGATTGATTTTTCTGAATTCTTCAAGCATAAACTTGGTTTCGCTCTGAAGCTGTTTAAAGCTTGCCGGGAAATCTCCTTCTAAGTAAACATCTACCGTTAAAGGTTTTTTAACCGATTCTAAAACTTTTATTGTACTATCTGAAAGTGTATATCTTTTTTCTTTCGTTAAATCTAATCTGATGCCTGAAAATGCAAGAATTAATGCGACTGCAAAAGTTCCAATCAATAAAATGGCAAACGGAGATTTTAGGTTGATCTTCTTCATGTTTTTACTTCTTTTTATTGATAAAATGATTAGACAATGTTAAGGTAAGACCAATGATGAAAACAAAATAGGCAACATCTTTAAAATCGATAAGACCTCTTGTAAAGCCTAAGAAATGTTGATAAAAACCAATATTTTGTAAAATAAAATCAGCTCCGCCCAACAATTTATAACTTGCCAATTGTTCGATTCCGAAATACATGATGAAACACATGAAAACTCCCAAAAGGTAAGCCATGATCTGGTTTTGAGAAAGCGATGAAGCTAAAATTCCAACTCCCGAAAAAGCAGCAATCAAAATAATTAAACCGAAATAGCTTCCGAAAGTCATTCCCATATCAATATTTCCTTCAGGAACTCCCAAAACGTAAACCGTATAAAAATAAATTACCGAAGGAATTAGACATAAAATTCCGACCACCCAAACTGAAAGAAACTTTCCTGAAACCAAATCTGAAACTTTCAGAGGCTGAGAAAACAACCAGTTTAAAGTTCCCGTTTGTAGTTCTTCTGCAAAAGTTTTCATCGACAACGCCGGAATAATAAACATCAGTAACCAAGGTACTAAAACGAAATAGCTCTGTAAAGATGCCATTCCGATGTCAAAAATATTAGAATCATTTTCGAAGAAAAACAGAAACAAAGTCGTTATCAGACTGAATGCTGCGATGATGATCCACGCGCTCCAGTTCCCAAAATAACTCCAAAGTTCTTTTTTTAAAATTGCAAACATGTTTTATTTAGGTTTTAGGTTATAGGAATTAGGTTTTAGATAATTGGCGTTACATTAACTCACAATTGACCATTCACTATTAACTTTATTAATTTTTACTTGGCTCTTTTTACTTTTTACTTTTCCCTTTCTTATTCACCAGCTTCACCGTCATCATGATTAAAAATACCAGAACGAAAAATCCTGTAATTAATTGCCACCAATATTCAATAACCTGATATTTTAAAATAACGGTAAAAACGACCAAAAATAAAATAAATGTGGCAATTTCGTTCGCTTGCCTTAGTTTTAAATTGGCTGTTTCTAAAGTATTTCCGTTGAGCTCGACTAATTTTTTTACTTTTTTCCAACACCAGTAATGGTAAATGGCCAATCCAATTAGGAAAGTAAGCTTCAGATGAAACCACGGCATTTTCATTAATCCCGAATTCAAAAAGATCATAATCAAACCACAAACGGTCATGATAACTCCTGCAGGAACGGTGATAATGTTCCATAATCTTCGAGCCATAAAGGTGTATTGCTCTCTCAAAATGGTCTTTTTTTCGTCAGAAAAAGCATCAGTATCTTTATAGTACACGAAAATCCTCACGAGATAAAAAATTCCCGCAAAATAACTGACCATGAAAATAATGTGTAACGCCTTGATGATGGTATAAAGCATCGTAAAAATTTGTGTGCAAAGATAGTTTATTTCAGAAAAAAAGTGAATTTTATATGAGAAAATGATGATTAAAGAAGATTAATTGAATTATTTTAAAATTTAAAAATAATTTTGATATCAATATTAAAATTAAAACCAAGTTTAGAACCTTCCTTATTTAGCAAAAATTGAAATGGCAATCCATCGGTCGGCTCATATTTTTCTTCCCGATTTATCACATTACTGTAAGAAATATCACTCTGTCTGATTCCGAAACCAATTTTAGGCATAAATCCGAACCAAGACGATTCTTTGTGAAGCATGATGCTGTAATTGATATTTAATCCTGCTTTAGTTCTTTTGTAATCTGCAGAACTGAATGAATAATAATTATCATTTTCATCATAATAATTTCCATTCACATTATCACCTTTATGATTTAGGTAAAAAACTTCTGCCGAAATCAAATGCTTTAATCTTGAATCAGGGTTTAAACTATAAAAAACTTCAGGCCGAATTTCAAACATATTAAATTTCCCCTTGAAGTCATTATGGTTAAAAGGCGTAATTCCTTCCGAACCATATCCTAGTTCGGCACCAATCCACCATCTTTCAGACAATTTGTGCATATAACCAACATTGTATCGCTGATCCCGAAACGGTGAAAAAGTACTGACCGTAATAATTGATTTAAAATCCTCAGACTGCGCAGAAAGCTGAATTGATAAAACAAAAATAAAAAGCAGAAGTAGATCTTTTTTCATCGAAGATTCTTAGAATATTAATCTGCTAAAAATAAAACAATTCTATATTCGACAACAAAATAATTTATATTTATAAACAATAATTATTTATTAAAAGAAGTACTGTCTATTTTTTTACCATCGGCGTATTTTTTTATGTATTTCAATTTTCCATTTTCATCATAAAATTTCCAGTCTCCGAAATAATACCAATGGCGCTCGTTTTCAGAAATATCAAGCTTTGATTGTCCGCGTTCCATAATATTTCCGTTTCGATAATAAACGAACATTTTAATTTTTTTTCTTCCTATTTTTTCTTTTTGGTAAAGCTGGTTATCTAAAGTTGTTTTCCAGACTCCTACCTTTTCACCTTTCTTATATTTTCCAACTGTAATTAATGTTCCTTCTTCGGTAGGATATTTTTCTATCCATTTTCCGTGCCGTTTCTGAACTTTATCAGAAATCTTAATGTATTGATTCGTTTTAGTTTGGCAAGAAGCCAAAACAAAAATTGACAGCAGGGTTAGTAAGATATTTTTAAGCATAAAAAAACAGAATTTCCGTAAATATAGAAATTCTGTTTTTATTCTACAAATGTAGAAGGGTTTATTTTTTAAGAAATTACTCCTAATTCTTTTCCTACTTTTTCAAAAGCAGCAATTGCTTTATCCAAATGTTCTCTCGTGTGAGCTGCAGAAAGCTGTACTCTGATTCTCGCTTTTTCTTTCGGAACAACCGGATAGAAGAAACCAATTACATAAATTCCTTCATCCATCAGTTTTTCAGCCATTTGCTGGGATAATTTAGCATCGTATAACATTACAGGAACGATTGCGGCATCTCCATCAGGAATATCAAAACCTTTTGCTTTCATTTCCGTTCTGAAATATTCTGCGTTTTCCATCACCGTATCACGAAGTGAAGTATCATCAGAGATCATTTCTAAAACTTTTAAAGCTGCACCTACAATTCCCGGAGCCAAAGAGTTTGAGAATAAATAAGGTCTGGAGCGTTGTCTCAACATATCGATGATCTCTTTTTTACCGGAAGTAAATCCGCCCAAAGCTCCACCCAAAGCTTTTCCTAAAGTAGAAGTAATGATATCTACTCTACCCATTACTTCGTTAGCTTCATGCGTTCCACGACCTGTTTTTCCGATGAAACCTGTTGCGTGAGAATCATCAACCATTACCAAAGCATCGTATTTATCGGCAAGATCACAAACTCCTTTCAGGTCTGCAACAATTCCGTCCATTGAGAAAACTCCGTCTGTAACGATGATTTTAAATCTGTGATTTTTTTCGGAAGCAGCAATCAACTGAGCTTCCAAATCTGCCATATTATTGTTTTTGTAACGGTATCTCGCCGCTTTACAAAGACGAACTCCGTCAATAATTGAAGCGTGATTTAATTCATCTGAAATAATTGCGTCTTCTTCTGTAAACAAAGGTTCGAAAACTCCACCGTTTGCATCAAAACAAGCTGCATAAAGAATGGTGTCTTCAAGGCCTAAAAATTCAGCAATTTTTTCTTCCAACTGTTTGTGAATATCCTGAGTTCCGCAGATAAAACGTACCGATGACATTCCGTAACCGTGAGAACCAATCATATCCTGCGAAGCTTTCATTACTTCAGGATGGTTTGATAATCCCAAATAATTGTTGGCACAAAAGTTCAAAAGCTTCTTTCCATTCGCTTCTATTTCTGCACTTTGCTGAGAATTGATGATTCTTTCTTTTTTAAAAAGACCGTCATTTTCGATGTTTTTCAGCTCGTTCTGTAGATTTTCAAGATATTTTCCAGAGATCATTATAATTAAATTTAAGTTGCGCTAATTTAATAAAAAGGCATTAAACAAAATACGTTTCGGCACCTTTATTGATTTTTTCGGTCATTAATCATTTAAAAATTTAAATTAATTAGTCTACTAATTTTGTAGGATAATTATTATATTTGACCTTCCTAAATTATTTATAATGAAATTGACACCGGTAAAAAGCGCAGAAAATATTAGTTCAGAAGCATTTATTTTAAACCATATGAAAGCTTGTAAACCTATTATTTTAAAGGATTTTATAGAACAAAACAGTCCCGCTTATCAAAAATGGAATTATGAATATTTTAAAGAAATCGCAGGCGAAACCAAAGTAAATGTTTACGGCAGTGAGCTGGAATCTATTGACAGAGTGGCAAGTAAACCCGTTGCAGAAACTACTTTTTCAGAATATTTAGATTTAATAAGTACAAAAACCACAGAATATCGTCTGTTTTTATTTAATCTTTTAAGCATAAAACCTGAGCTTAAAGATGATCTTCATTACAGAGATGTAACAAAAGGAAAAGTTTTAAAATGGCTTCCGTTCATGTTTTTCGGTGGAAAAGGTTCGATTACGAGAAATCATATTGACATTGATATGTCTCATGTTTTCATCACCCAATTTCAGGGAATAAAAAGAATCTGGCTATTTCCGTGGGAACAATCTGATCTGATGTACAAACTTCCTTATAATTTTCACAGCTTGGTCAATCTTCAGGAAGCTGATTACGAAAAATATCCAGCTTTGAAACGTCTTAAGGGTTATGAAGCAGTGATAAAACCTGGCGAAACTTTATACATTCCTTCCGGTTGGTGGCATTATATTCAATACGAAACAGAAGGATATTCGGTTTCCGTGCGAGCTTTACCATCAAGTTTACTTGAAAAATGGAGAGGTTTCAAAAATTTGGTTATCATCAGACATTTTGACAATGCAATGAGAACCGTTTTTAAAGAAAAATGGTTTAAATATAAAGTTAAAATTGCCAATAAAAGGGCTGAGAAAGCGATGAGTAAAGCTGAATAATGGATGATGGAAGTTAGATATTTTTGACTGTCCGTGTTTTACATTTTCACAAAATCAGGAAAATCCACAATTGATGACAAAAAATAATTTTATCAATTCAGTAACACCCAGCTTCCAACATCTATCTTCCAGCCTCGAAAAAACTATTTCTTAATAAATTTCTTGGTAAACTCTGATGTTGAAGTTTTTACTTTCACCATATAGATTCCTGAAATTAAATCCGAAACATTAATTCTTTTTCCATTGGAAATTCCGGTTTCCTGAAAAGTTTTTAATTAAACTTCCTTTTGCATCGAAAATGGTAATCGAATTGATTTTGCTATCTGTTTCAATATTCAATTTCTCTACCGGCAGATTCAAAAAACAATCAATTAATAAACAGAAGTAACAATGTCCTATTTAAATATTTATTTTTAAATTTAATCAATGTCTAAGGTTTATTAAATATAATACCAGTATCACCATTGTCTGACAAACATTTTTTTTAAATTAATATCACAACAAAGAGTAACAAAAAAGCTTTCACAAATGAAAGCTTTTTTGTTTATAAATAATTTTTACTGCTACTTTTTCACATCCGTTTTTTTATAAACGATTCCCTGTAAAGATTTTATACGAGCAGTACATTCATCAGAAACAAGCGTCATCACAAGATTTTCGCCTATAATTTCATACTTATACTTACCTTTTGTTCCTGCATCGCAAGGTGTTCCGCCGGAATTTTTCACCAAATCAATTTCGCCGTTACTCAAAGTGTAATTCATGGTTTCAATTACTTTATTTCCGAGTAATACATCAATCTTGTCTTTAGAAAATTTAAGAACAATCTCTGCTTCCTGAGGAATTTTCGCAATACCACTCCACTCTGAATCCAATAAAGGATTGTCGGATTTTTTAGAATCACATGAGGTGAGATTCCAAATTAATAACATGAATAAAAGAATTTTGAAAAAGAATAAATTTGTTTTCATGGGTATTAGTTTTTTGTTTACAAACAAATATACACTGAAAATCAATACAATAATTTATTTTTTATTCTTTTACAAATTTTAAATTTGAATTTAATATTTTAATGAAGTAAACGCCTTTTTGTAGAAGAGATATCTGAATCTTCTTATCGGATTTTCCTTTTTTCACCAATCTTCCATCTGCTGTGAAAATTTCATAGTCTGCTTCTTTTTTTAATCCTGAAACAAACAATTCGTCTTTTACAGGGTTTGGATAAATGCTAAATTCATCAGTTTTAAAATCTGTCGTGCTCAAAGTATTATACTCAGAAACTGTTGAGTTTTTCTCCAACATTTGATATTCATAATTAAACTGTACACTTGCAATCGGGAAAGTTACTGCCTCTGTAAAATACTGATTATTTGAAGTATTATTTAAAGCAAAAAATGCATTCTGACCGCCAGTTCCGGTCACTTTTATCGGTAATGGCATTTCAAAAAAACTAACCGATGAATGACTTTGAGTTTGTGATGCTTTAAAGGTTACCTGATTTCCAACTTGCTTCCATCTGATGTCATAAGTAGGATATCCTTGTCCGTAAATCCAGTCATTAAAAAATTCAGTAAAATCTTTTCCTGTTGAAGTCAATAAAGATGCGTTCAGATCGGCTGTTCTTGCATAACTATAAGCCAAATTTGGTCTTGCGTGATACTCTTTTAATGCCTGATAAAATGCTGTATCTCCCAAAACCCATTTCATCATTCTTACCACATAACCTCCTTTCGAATAGGATAATCTACCGCTGAAAATAGAATTGATATTTCCTAAACTACTGTCTGCAACATATACACTTCCACCAGCGGCACTTGTAATGTAATTTTTTTCGCCTAAAAGATAATTAAGAAAATCAGCATTGCTCATGATCAGTTTTTCGTAAGCAACATGCTCTCCAAAAGTGGCGAAACCTTCATTCAACCAAATGTCATTCCATGCTCCGCAAGTTACTTTATCACCAAACCACTGATGCGCTAACTCATGAGCAATTAATTGCTTACCCCAAGACCCCATCGAAGACATGGTTTGATGTTCCATACCACCACCGGCTTCAAATTCCATGTGACCGTACTTTTCATTACGGAAAGGATAAGGCCCGAAATAATTTTCAAAAGTATTCATTACCGTTTTAGTCCACTCGATGTTCGCCATACTTGTTGCATTTGCATTAGTTGACGGATAAATATAATTTACAAAAGGAAAAGGTGGATTTCCCATTGTATCGTTTAATTTAACAAAATTCGTAATCGAAAGTGCAATAAGATAAGCCGCAGTAGGATATTGTGTTCTCCAGAAAGTACGTTTTTGACCGTTTCCTAAAGTCGTTTCAGACATCAACTTTCCATTCGCAGCTACATTATATTGAGCCGGAGTTGTTATTTTAATATCAAACCTTTCGATTTTATCATTTAAACTTTGTTTTGTCGGAAACCAATCTTGTGCACCATAAGGTTCATTTAAGGTTGAAAGAATTGCAGTTCCTCCTTGAGAACCATTAAAAAAAGAATTACCAGCAGGATCTGGAGCCCCGTTATATTGAATCGTAAGAGAATCTAAAACATTCGCCGCCAAAGAAGCTGTAAAATTTATTTTCAGTTCTTTAGTAGGAAGCTGTTGGAAAGTAAGATTTTGACCATGATAATTTACCTGAGAAACCGTAAGATTATGATTAAGATCAAAATAAATATTGTTCAACGCCTGTGTCGGTTTGAAATGAGAAGTTACCGATCCCGAAATATTGTAAACACCAGGATCAATAGTAACATCCATCCTTTGGTACTGCAAATCGTAGTTTAAAGTATTGGGATTAGTATTTCCTGCAACCATTTTAGCCGCGTAAGACTTCATTTCTTTATTTAATAAGCCTTTTTTTTCTACGTTCTCATTTTGGTTTTGAGCCGATAAAGTATGAATCGTAAAGATGCTTATACATAAAATATAAAATTTTCTCATTGTCAGATAATTAGGGATTAAAGATAAAAAAAACCTTTCAATCAAAGATTAAAAGGTTTATATATGAAATTAATATTTTATTAAAGATCTAAAGCCGGTTTAAGAATCGTTTCCATTTTACTTTTCACCTGACCTACTGAGCCTGCATAATTATTCACCATCAAAGAGAAAACCAGCGTTCTTCCTGAGTTGGTTTTTAAATATCCTGCTAAAGTTTTTACTTTATTTAGAGTACCTGTTTTCGCAAAAACCTGCCCGTTTCCTTCACCAACAAACATTCCTTTAAGTGTTCCCGATTGTCCGCCGATTGGCAAAGAGTTGAAATAAGTTTTATAAAATTTCTCATCCATTAAAGAAGTTAAAAACTTCACCTGAGAAATTGGAGTTACATGATTGCTTCTCGACAAACCACTTCCGTCCATATAATTTAAACCTTCCAAATCGAATTCAATATCTTTTAAATGATCATTAACCACAATTCTACCAGATTCTGAAGTCTGATCTCCCATTTTCTGAAAACCAACTGTTTTTAATAAAGCTTCTGCTAAAGAGTTATCGCTTCTCTGATTGGTATAATAAATAATATCACCCAAAGTAGGAGATTTATAAGCTGAAATCATCTTTCTAATTTCCGGAGATGCATCTGTCATTTTAGGAATTACTTTTCCGGTAACTGCTACTCCGCTTTTTACCAGACTTGCTCTGAATGAATTGGCAAGGAAAGCCGGAGCATCTGGTAATTTTGTTGTTAAAGTTCCGTTTCCGTCATACTTTTCAGCATACACCATTTTATTTACATAAGGCGAAACATAGAAAAACTTCTTATCAGCTGCAGGGTTCATTGATTTTTTTACAATAAGCTTCTCATTGGCAGGATTAATCTCTCTGGTAGTACCTACAGGAAGATAGTAGTTATTATTTTCTAGCCAAACAACATTTTCCGGAAGTGCCGAAATGTTACCTTTGAAAAGCGCTGTCTGAATAATAATATCACCATTTACCTTTTTAATACCTTCACGAGTCATTCCGCCTGCGAAATCTGAAACGATATCTTTGTAAGACCAAGCTCCTGCTTTATTGGTTCCCAAAGATGGATCACCGCTTCCTACAATGTAAAGATTACCGTTTAAAGTTCCATTTTCATCGATTTCTCCCGAATATTCCAGCTGCGTCATCCAACGGTAGTTTTCACCCAACATGCTCATTGCAGTTTCGGTAGTCAACAGCTTCGTTGTAGAAGCGGGAACAAGAGGAGTATTTTCGTTATACGAAGAAATTATTTTCTTCGTTTTAGGGTCGTAGACTACAAATCCCCAAGTTGCGTTTTTCAGCACGGGATCGGTCATCATTGTGTTTACACTGATGTCTACAAGTTCTTTTGGCGACAAAATAGCTTTTTCCACATACGCAGCAGGCGATGGAAGGTTTAAGTTTGCTTTATTGTCGTAATTTTGAGAGTAAAGAACTGTAGAAACGGTCGATTGTGCAAATAAAAAACCAGCAGCCAAGACCGTAACACCTGAAATATATTTTCTGAAATTTACCATCTAATTTTTCTTTTGTATATATTTTGGATTGAATAAAAAACGATTAGTTAAATCATTTATCACATTCCAAACATATAGTCAACGTCCAAATGTAGAAATTATTATGGTATGGTAGTTCAGTAGACTATAATAAAAGGCTATAAAATATGTTAAAGTTTGTTAAAAATCCACAAAAACATCTTTTTTAATGCTTTGATAAGCAGTGATTTCATCAAATTCCTTTAAACTTAACAAAACTAGACTTTTGAATTTCTCATAGTTTTTACCACGTGGAAGTTTAAGCAAAACCTGAAACTGATACAAATTATTCAATCTTGCAATCTGCGCTCTTTCAGGTCCTAAAATACAGTCTTCAGGAAGATATTTTCTTAAAATTGAACCTAAAAACTGTGAAGCACGATCTACTTTTTCATCTCTTCGATGTTTAAGCTCAATCATAATCAGCTTTGTGAAAGGCGGATAATTAAATTTCTGACGTTCGGTAAGGAAATATTTATAGATCTTAGAAATATTATTCATTTTAATCAGCTGAAAAACAGAATGATCCGGATTAAAAGTCTGAATTAAAACTCGACCTTTCCCGGAAACTCTTCCCGCTCTTCCGGAAACCTGAGTAATCAGTTGATACGCTCTTTCTTCAGCTCTGAAATCCTGTACATACAGCATAGAATCAGCCTTTGGAATTGCCACCAATTCGATATGATCAAAATCCAGACCTTTTGAAATCATCTGAGTTCCAACAACAATATCAGTTTCTCTGTCCTCGATTTTTTCGTATAATTTTTCGTAGGCAAATTTCTTTCGCATCGAATCAACATCCATTCTGTCGACTTCATTATCAGGAAAAATTTTTGAAATTTCTTCATGGATCTGCTCTACCCCTACTCCTTTTTCATTAAGGTTTTCAGAATAGCATTTCGGGCAGGTTTTCGGTTTAGAAGCTCTCTGCCCACAATAATGGCATTTCATTTCGTGAGCAGCTTTGTGATACGTCATCACTACATCACAATTTGAGCAATAATTCACATAACCGCAAGATTCACACTCCAAAACACTGGCGTAACCACGACGGTTATGAAGAATCATCGTTTGATTTTTTTCTTCTAAAGTCTTTTTAATTTCATCAATCAGTTTTAAAGAAAAATTTCCGGAAACTTTTTTAGAATCCTGAGCTTCTTTAAAATTAATCAGTTCAAATTCAGGAAGTTTTACATTCCCAAATCTTTCATTTAGAAAAACATATTTCATCTTCTCTTTTCGGGCTAAATAATAGCTTTCAACAGAAGGTGTTGCCGAACCTAAAATCACATTAGCTCCATAAAAATTCGCCAAAACCAAAGCCGAATCTCTTGCATTGAAAAAAGGAGAAACTTCTCTCGGTTTGTACCCCGAATCGTGCTCTTCATCCACCACAATCAATCCTAAATTCTGATAAGGTAAAAACAGAGCATTCCTCGTTGCAATAAGAATTTTGATGTTGTTATTTTTTATTCTTCTCCAGATTTCTACCTTTTCAAAATCGGTGAGTTTCTGATGATAAAAACCAAGTTGTCTGCCGTATTTTTTTTCTAATCTTTGAGTAATTTGCTTCGTTAAAGAGATTTCAGGAAGTAAAAACAAAACATTTTTTCCTTCCGAAATACATTCTTCAATTTTCTCTAAATAAATATGCGTTTTTCCGGATGAAGTTACCCCATGAAGCAAAACATTTCTACCTTCTTCAAAGGCTTCGTCCACTTCGTTTTTTGCAGCTTTTTGTACTTCCGTAAGTTCTTCGACTTCTTCAATTTCACCTTCATAGCTTTCAATTCGGTCTTTCTGCATGTAATATTCTTCGACAAGATTTTTATCTGCCAAAGATTTAAAATGCGAACTAGAAAAATAACCATCTTCAAATAACTCTGATTTTTTAATATGCAAATCAGGGTTTTCTGTCTGTTTTTCTAAAATATGCAGGAAAAGATCTTTCTGTTTTTGAGCTCTTTTTAAGCTTAAAAGAATCTCTGTAAGATTGTTATTTTTTAAAACCTCATCATTAATTTTCACATAAGCAACTTCTTTTGCTTTGTATTTTTCAGCAATCTTTTCGTCGATTTCAATATACTGTAAATCGATCAAAGAATTGATGGTTTTAATGATATCTTTTTTTGGAATAAAAGCTTCAATATCCGTTAAATTAATCAGCTGTCGAACTTCTAATGCCTGAATAAGGTACATTTCGTTGACGTCTAAATTTTCAAACTCAATGGTAATATTGGGTTTTAATTTAAGATAGGTTTCACTTTCCAATTTTAAAGAAGACGGAAAAGCAAACCTGTAAATTTCGCCCAAATTGCAGAGATAATAATCTGAAAGCCATTTCCAAAACTTAATTTGTTCTGAAGGCAAAATCGGCTGTTCATCTAAAATACTGATCACTTCTTTTGCCACAAACTGAGTAGGCTCTTCATCGTGCAATTCAAAAACAATTCCCGTGTAGATTTTTTTCCCACCAAAAGGAACCAGAACTCTCATTCCAGGTTGAATTGTCGATTGTATTTCTTCCGGAACTTTGTAAGTAAAAGTTCCTTTCAGATTGAGCGGTAAAATAATTTGAGCGTATTGCAAGGGAATAATTAAAGTGTAAAATTAATTTTTTATTCAGAGAACTGCAATTTTGTTTTCTTTAAATCTTTCAAAACATATAATTTCGATTCCATTAATTTAATATATCATGCAGATTGAGCAGATTCAAAAATAAAAATCTGCGTTATCAGCAAAATCTGCGTGAGTTTAAAAAAATAATTTGAGATTACTTCACTTTGTTCGCAATGACTTAGAAAATCATTTCAATGATCTGATACCAAATCGCTGAAGTAATAAATCCAACAAGAATACTGAATCCGATAATCAAATTCGTCAGTTTTGTATTTAATCGGAATTGTTCGGCAATAATACTTGCCGTAACTACAGTCGGCATTGCGGCTTCAAAGACAGAAATTTTCGCAACATCACCTTTAATTCCGAGTAATAAAGCTAAACCTAAAATCATTATCGGAGCTAAAATTAATTTGTAAAACATGGAAGCCGAAATCTGTGGCAACAATTTTTTCCAACCATTGAATTTCAACTGTAACCCGACAGAAAATAAAACCAACGGACTTACCGTTGCAGCCAGTTTATCAAAAAGAGGTTCAGCAAAAGTAAAATCGATGAACCGCGACAAAACCAATGCCGCAATACAGCCTATTAACGGAGGAAAAGTAATTAGTCTTTTTAAAATAAAAATCGCGCTCACTTTTCCGGATTTGCTTCCGCCTTTCACCGCAGCGATAATTCCCAATGTGGAAAGTGCAAAAAACATCGTCTGGTCACAGATTATCGCAATACTTAAAAGACTTTCGCCATAAAAAGCAGAGATTAAAGGAAATCCAATGAATGAAGTGTTGCTGTAACCACTTGCCAATTCTAACGTACTTCTTGATCTTCTAGAATATCCTTTTTGTCTGCTGTAAAACATCATAAAAAAGAAACATCCGATTGCGATCACAAATGTTGAAAGTATCGGAAAAAGCATTGCTGCAGACCACTGAACCTTTGGTAAATATTTAAAAGAAACCGCAGGAAGTGCTAAATAAAGAATCCATGTATTGATGCCTTTGTGCGCATCGGGATGAATGGATTTTGTTTCTTTGAAAATCATTCCTGCCAAAATACAGACTGCGATTAAAACAAAATTCACCATATTATTTAGACTTTACTTCTTTATACTTTTGTCTTCATACAAAAGTAACAAAAAATCAACACTGGAAACTTCTGTTAAACTCTGCTAAAATTAAAATGCAGTTATTCATAAAATAAATTTCTAATTCAAAAAAACTTTATCTTTGCGACTATGATTTTACGAGGAGAAAACTTAATCAAAGAATACGGTCCCAAAAAAGTTGTAAAAGGTGTTTCTGTACAGGTTCAGCAGGGAGAAATTGTAGGTTTATTGGGTCCGAACGGAGCCGGGAAAACCACTTCGTTTTATATGATCGTAGGTTTGGTAAAGCCTACTTCAGGAAGAATTTTCCTCGATAAACAGGAAATCACGACCGATGCAATGTATCGCCGTGCCCAAAAAGGTATCGGTTATCTTGCTCAGGAAGCTTCGGTTTTCAGAAAACTGTCTGTGGAGGATAATATTCTTGGCGTTTTACAGTTGACTAAACTTTCAAAAAGAGAACAGCAAATAAAATGCGACGAACTGATTGAGGAATTTTCTCTGCAACACGTTCGTAAAAACAGAGGAGATCTTCTTTCCGGAGGGGAAAGACGTAGAACTGAGATTGCAAGATGTTTGGCAACAGACCCTAGTTTCATTCTTTTGGATGAGCCTTTTGCGGGAGTTGACCCGATTGCTGTGGAAGATATTCAGAAAATTGTAAGAAGTTTGACCGACAAAAACATCGGAATCTTAATTACCGATCACAACGTACAGCAGACTTTGGCGATTACCAACAAAACTTATATTATGTTTGAAGGAAAAATCCTGAAAGAAGGTCTTCCTGAAGATTTGGCAAATGATCCGCAGGTAAGAGAAGCTTATTTAGGTGAAAACTTCGTTTACCAAAGTATTTTCGACAAACCAAGTAAGAAAAGTTACGCTTACAATATTTGGGCAGGAAATTTTGATTCTAAATCTCAAATGCAGTCTTTCGTAAATGAAAACTTTGCTCAGTTTGATGATCTGCGATTGATGTATGGTTTTGAAGATATCAGTTTTGCATCTTTGGGAAATTCAGAAATTGAACATATTTTCAGTGATGTGGTTGATAAAAATGCCAACAATTCTTTTGTATTTCAGAAAAAAGAAATTAATTCAAATTATTCTTTGGAACAGGCAGAAGCAGATTCTAAAGCAGCAAGTAAATCTGAGCTGCATTATCTGACGACTTATGTTTTTGAGGGATAAATCTTAATTTATTATAAATGTTTTTTAAAAATTTATTCAAAAATAAAACACCTAATGTTTATTCTAAAACAGATAGGTTGCCAAAAATTGAATATTTTGAAAAATATCAGATTAAAGAATTATTTACTCTATTGCATCAAGCCGAAGAATTATTGGAGGAAATTTCCATTGAAAATTCAAATAATGATTTATTAAATTTCAAAAAACTTTTTATAGAAGAAGTTTATGAATTGGAAAGTGATAATATAGCTGATTTTACAAATATTTGGAATTGGTTTCAAACTAATAAAGAATGGAATCAATTTACAGGTTTGAAAGGTGAAAAAATTGGTGTTAAGATTTTACATATTACAACCAAATGGAAAATTGATGATGATTTCATTCCAGGATTTAAAATTTCATTAGAAAATGAATATGGGGTTATTCTCGAAAAACAAAAAGAAAATAATTTTGGGATCATTAGATGGGACACTCCCAAAGAAGTTGATGAAGAAGATTGGATTGGAATGTTTGAAATTTTTAAAAAGATGGGAGGAAAAATTATTGATCAAAATCATCAGTTTAAATACATTAATGATGATGGAAGTTTAAAGAATCAAATTTAAAACAAAGAAATTATTTGCTAAAAAATATAATAAAACGTACCTTTTCTCTCAGAAACGGTACGTTTTTCTTTTAAACCAAATCATGGCAAAACCTTTTAACAGAACAGTGACTTTATTTGGAATTTACAAACAGTTGATTCCATTTATAAAGCCTTACCGACCGATGATTTACGGAACTTTGTTTCTTACATTTCTCGGCGCTTTGGCAGCCC
Source organism: Chryseobacterium mulctrae (assembly GCF_006175945.1). Lineage (NCBI taxonomy): Bacteria > Pseudomonadati > Bacteroidota > Flavobacteriia > Flavobacteriales > Weeksellaceae > Chryseobacterium > Chryseobacterium mulctrae. The sequence continues at coordinate 745,406 of NZ_VAJL01000001.1, forward strand.
AGGTGAATCCTTTAGTTTTAAAATATACGGTGGATGAAGTGACAAAACTGACACATCTTCCGCATCCAATGAGTGAAGGAGTTCATATTCTGATTATTATTTCTATTATTTTATTGGGAAAGGAATTACTGAATATTTTCATCAATTTCGGCCAAAAATTTTATGGTGAAAAAATCAGGATTAATGTAAGTTCGGTTTTAGCTCAATCAGCAATCGACAAAATTCTTACGTATAGAGTTGCCTATTTTAATGATGAAAATCACGAATCTGGAAAACTTCAAATCAGAATTGACCGAGGAATTGAAAGCCTTACAAGACTCGTTCAAAACTTCTTTATCGATATGCTTCCGCTATTTTCAAATGCATTTATTGCTTTGATTATTATGTATTTGCAAAACGTGTATGTCGGAATAGTTTCTACGATTATTGTTCCTATTTATTTTTATATCAGTTCGCTACAGGCAAAAAAACTGGGTGGAGTAAGACGAACTTTAAGGAATCAGCGTGAACAGAAAACGTCAGGACTTTTAAATTTGATCAATTCCATTATGGTGATTAAAAGTTTTGTGCGTGAAAAATTTGAAGGTAAAAAGCAGTACGATTTGCAAATGCAATTGATGGACAGCCAAATGTTCACTAGAAAAACCAACTTTATTTACGATGGTTTAAAAACTTTTATCGAGCAGTTTGGAGTGGTTTTAATTATTCTTCTGACCGTTTATCTGGTTTTAGACCAGCAAATGACGATTGGTGCTATTATGCTTCACATCATGCTTTTCAACAATGTTTCTTCTCCAATCAGGCAGCTTCACAGAATTTATGACGATATGAATGATGCGATGATTTATGCTGAAGGTTATTTTGATATTTTAAATGCTGAAAATGAAATTGAACCGAACGGAACTTTTGTGGAAAATAAAATCAAAGGTAATTTTGAATTAAGAAACGTCAATTTTACTTATCCAAACGGAACTAAAGCACTGAATGACGTTTCGATGATAATTGAAAACGGAAAAACTACCGCTTTAGTTGGATTAAGCGGAGCCGGAAAATCAACAATCATCAACCTTCTCTGTAAATTTTATCTTCCCGATTCAGGTGAAATTATTTTAGATAATGTTGATTTATCCAATTACAACAATACTTTTTTAAGAGATGATTTGGGATTGGTTTTACAGAAAAACCACATTTTTCAGGGAAGTATTGAAGACAATATTCGTAACGGAAATATGAATGCGAGCTTTGAGGAAATTGAAGAAGCAGCTAAAAAAGCTTATCTCCACGAACAGATTTTAGATCTTCCTGAAAAATATCAACATGATGCGACTCAACTTTCAGGCGGACAACAACAGAGAATTGCGATTGCCAGATTATTTTTGAAAAATCCACCCATTATTTTTCTTGATGAACCAACGGCAAGTTTAGATGCGATCGCTACCGAACAAATTAAAAACTCTTTGGATGCGATCAAAGCAGGAAGAACTGTGGTAATTATCTCTCACTCACTTTCGCAGATCTTAGATTCAGATAAAATTTATGTGATGAAAAAAGGATATGTTGTAGAAAGTGGAACTCATGATGAGTTGGTACAAATGAACGGAACTTACAGAGAGATCTTTGATGCTTCTGCGAGAAGTTTGAATTTGGATAAATTGGTGAATACGTTTAAAAATTAATGCAAGAATTTAGCAGTTTAACAGTCTATTAATAATTTAATGCAAATCACTAAACGCAAAGATTTAATAAAAAAGTGAAGTTTTTAAGGAGCAAAGATGGCGACAAGTCGCTTAGAAACGTTCGCTTGGAATCAACTTATTGATTATACTTTGCATCATAAATATTGTGTGAGAAAATAAAACCTTTGCGTTTAAAAAAGTTACAGATTAAATTTGCACAATAATGAACGATCATTACCTCAAAAAAATCGACCGAGTAACGGCTATCCTCACGCAACTGCAATCAAAACCGATTGTAAGAGCACAGGATTTAGCAAAAAAATTTGATGTCAGTATAAGAACAATTTATCGTGACGTAAAAACTTTGGAAAACGCCGGAATTCCCATTATTGGGGAAGCGGGAAACGGCTATTCTCTGATGGATGGCTACAAGCTTCCACCTGTTATGTTTACGAAACAGGAGGTTTTGAGTTTCATCACTGCTGAAAAGTTAATGCAGAAGTTTTCGCACGAAAGTTTGGGAAATCATTATCAAACGGCGATGGAAAAGTTGCGTTCTGTTTTGAAACATTCAGATAAAAATTTAATTCAGAATATCGAAAATCAGATTGATATTTATAATTACAATCCAAAAACGGAGGATACGATAAAAAATATTATCCCAACAATTCTGGAAGGCATTGCGGAAAAGCAACAGATTTTAATAGAATACAAAACCGTTGATGATAAAATTTCTACAAGAACAATAGAAGTTGTAGGTGTTTTTTTTGAGTTTCATTATTGGTATATCATTGCTTACTGCACGTTGAGAAATGATTACAGACAGTTTAGAATAGACCGTATTTTAAGAATTGTAAAAACTCAAAATCCTTATTTGCAGGAATACGGGCAAATTAATGATTATAGAAAAACTCCGAATGGCAATAAAACCATCGTCAAGCTTTTAGTTGACAAAAAAATTACAGGACATCTGAATAATTCAAAAATTTATTACGGATTAATCGAAGAAAAAGAAACTGAGAATGGGATTGAAATGACGTTTGAAACAGAGTGGATTGACGAAGGATTTCCACGTTGGCTGATTACCTTTGCAGATTACGCCGAGATTCTGGAACCTGAATTTCTAAAAACAACGATGAAAGATTTAATTCAAAAAATTTCAAAAATAATTTAGACATAATGAAGCAGTTAATTTTACGATGCCTATTGCTCTCTGCAATCACATTTTCTACTACAATTGATGCTTGTTCCGCTTTTTTACTCAAAGGAAAAGATCATTGCGTGATTGGTTTTAATGAAAACTGGAAAACAATGCCCGGAATGATCGTTGTCAACAAACGTGATATTGAGAAAAGAAATATAAGCTGGGAAAATCTGACAACAGAAAATTTAAATTCAAAAAAATCATGGATTTCTAAATACGGTTCTGTAACATTCAATCTTTTAGGTTACGATTTCCCTTGTTACGGAGTCAATGAAAAAGGGCTTTTTCTGGTTGAGCTGTATCTTGAAGAAACAACAAAAGTTTATAATCCCAAACAACCCGACCTATTTTGGGCACAATGGATTCAATATCAGCTTGACAATTATAAATCGGTAAAAGAAGTAGTAGATCATTTAAATGACGGCCCGAATATCGATTGGTGGCCGAATGCAGCAGGAAGTCATTTTTTCTTAACCGATGCAAAAGAAAATACGGCAACCATTGCTTTGTTGAATGGAAAATATAAAGTCCTCACAGATAAAGATATGCCGATGCCGCTTTTATGCAACAATCAGTATAAAAAAGATCTGGAAGCCACAAAGAAATTTGATTTCCTTGGCGGTTCCGAAAAATATGATTTTACACAACGAAAAAACTGGGAAGATCGCTACAGCAGAGCTTATTATATGCTAAAAAACTATAAATACGATCAGAAACCTGTAGATTATGCGTGGAATATTCTCAATTCGGTTTACGCCGGAGAATGGCAAACGGTGATTGATGTGAAAAATATGAATCTATATTTCCGTTCTGATCTGAAAAAAGAAATTAAGTCGATCAACATCAAAGAACTTGATTTTTCTAAAAACACTGATATTAAATTTTTGGATATTCATACCGATCATTTAGGAAAAGTAAATCAGAATTTTCAGCCATTAACTTTACATAAGAATAATGAATATGTTGAAAAAGGTTTCCCAATAGGTTATGATAATAAAGACTTTGGAACCTCTGAAATGTTTGTAACACTTAAAGAAAACATTAAAAAATTCTTCAGATCTGTTTTACCTGATTAAATATTTTAATTTATCCGTTAGGGTATTTTTAATTACAATAAAACGCTTTCAGAATTACTGAAAGCGTTTTTTATAAAAGCATCAAAGATGCTTAGAATCTTTCCCAGAAGAAAGGTGGCTCAATACCTAAAGCTCTTAGATAAGTATACCCTTGACCACGGTGATGCACTTCATTATCAATAAAATATAGAATATTTTGATACACCGGAAATTCATATTCACCAAATAAATTGAACGTTTCCTGGAATCTTTCTTCAGAAATCTGGTTAAAATATTGGTTAATCACTTCCGTTTCAGAATCCCATTTTGCAAGAATTTCTTCTTTCGTTTTTGGTTTAAATGCTTCTTCGGAAAATTTTTCTTCCTGCTGCTCTACAATTCCTTTCAAAGCCGGACCAGCAATGCTGATCAATTCTACCGCTAATTTTGCAAAAGGTCTCATTCCACCAATTGAAAATTCAAATAATTCTTTTTCAGGAAATGCTTCAATCACCCTTCTTGTGAGGTTTCTGTGACCTTGCCAATGTTCTAAAATTTGTGCTGAAGAAATAAACTGTTGGTTTGCGATTGCTGTAGTTGTCATAATTTTTTGTTTTAAGTTGTTAATCTTAAGACAAAGGTAATCGCAGTTTATGACAACAGTTTGTCAGCAGGAATTTTGATGTTTGAAAAAAGTTTAAAACTTTTAAAATAAATAAATATTTTTCACGTTAAATTGATATCCTATACACAAATGTTTTAACTGTAAATATGTAGAGGCAGATAAATTTGAATTAGGCCGGTTTTTAAAATCGGTCTTTTTATTTACTCATTCATCGTATCCCACAAAGTCATTACCTCAACATTTTTCAATGGTTTTGAAAGCATAATTTTTCTTGAAGTTTTTGGAAGTAAATCGAAAAAATTGTCACTAAAATGAGTGTCACCCATTAAATAAATATCCTTCGCCAAAACATCAGTTGAAATTTCGATCTCTGTTGCAGAGATTTTCTTGATCTTGATATTGGGTTTTGTAAGCTTTAAATCTTTTGGTTTCGAGAAAAAATGAGTATTTTCAACAATGGTTTTTTCATTTTTATCTTTTAAAATTAATTTTAAAAAGACTTTACTTTTATCTAAATCTGGAATTAAATTTTCAATTTCAATAGGATCAAATTTCACGATTTCATTCAAAATTTTTCCATTTGGAACGGTTGCTATTTCGTTTAAAATTTTTCCGCTAAAATCTATGACTTCAATTTCAACAAAAACATCTTCGAACTTTTTTAATTCATCATTAATTCCATAAAAATCCAGAAATCCCTCCTTTTCTTCCGTTAAAACTACCTGATTTTCAAAGCTTCTTTTAACCTGATAATGCAAGGCTTTCCAGTTTCCTAAATAATCGATCGACGACCAGGAAATCACCGGCCAACAATCGTTTAATTGCCAATACAAAGTCCCCATATTGTAAGGTTTTGCACGGCGATGTGCTTCAATCGCGATCTGCATTCCACGAGCCTGAAGCAGCTGAGAAACGTAATTGTATTTCACAAAATCTTTAGGAACCACATAATCACGTTCCATGTATTTCTGAATAATTTCAAATCCTCTTGCATTTTTTTCGTGCGCTTTGATCGTTGGATTTTCTAAACTCAAATCCAATTTTCCTGAAAACATAGATTTAACGGTTTCTAAACTCGGCATTCCCTGAAAACCATATTCAGAAGCAAATCTCGGAACTTTTTCATTATAAATTTCAAACGGAAACTCACCCCACCAAACGCCCCAATAATGAGAATCGCCTTCGGTTAAACTTTCTTTGTGCCCCCAACCAATGGAAGGTGAACTTTCCCAATAAATTGATTTGTCTTTTGTTGCAAACTCATTGATCGCATTCGGAATTACCTCATGGAAAACCTTTTTATAATCTTTCCAAACCTGCAAAGAATCTTCTTTTGAATATTTAAATTGCTTCTGATATCCCCAATTGACAATCGCTTCATCAATTTCATTATTTCCGCACCACAAAGCAATCGACGGATGATTTTGAAGTCGGTCAACCTGATCTTTAACTTCCTCTTTTACGTTATTCAAAAAATCTTCATCTGACGGATAAAAACTTCCGGCAAACATAAAATCCTGCCAAACCAAAATTCCGTTTTCGTCGCAGGCTTTGTAAAATTCGTCATCTTCATAAATTCCGCCACCCCAAACACGAATCATATTCATATTCGCATCTTTGCAATCTTTGATGAGTTTTTTATATTTTTCTTTGGTAATTCTCGGTGTAAAACTGTCAGACGGAATCCAGTTCGTTCCTTTTGCATACATCGGATTTCCATTAACCTTAAAGTAAAAAGATTTTCCTTTTTCGTCCTTTTCCTGAACTAATTCTACAGTTCTTAGTCCAATTCTTTCTTCTTTATTATCAATAGTCTCCGAATTTTTCTTTAATGAAAATTTAAGCGCATAAATTATCGCTTTTCCCCATCCGTTCGGTTGCCATAGATGTGGATCTTCAATTTTAAACGGAACTAAAATTTTGTTCAAGCCCTTCCTTAAGGCAATATCATGATTTTCTTTATCAGTTGCAAAAACATATTTCCCTTCCTTTTCTGCATAAATTTCTGCATAAATATTTAAATCAGCTCTTTGTTTTGTTAAAGCTTTCTGTTCTATTTTTATATTTTCAATTTTTGCCTGATTCCAGAAATTTAATTTTACATCCTTCCAAATTCCTGCAGTGACTAATCTTGGTCCCCAATCCCAACCAAACTGATACTGTGCTTTTCTCACAAAACTTCTCGGTGATTCCGGCATTGTAAACGGAACTTTTTTTGCTAAATTTTTTCCAATATTTACTGAAGATTTAAATTTAAGCTGTAAAATATTATTTCCAATTTTCAAATCATTTTTCACCGGAATTTTCCAGGTTCTGAACATATTATCCGTTTTCTTCAGAAGTTTTCCATTTAAATAAATTTCAGAAAACGTATCTAATCCATGGAAAACCAATTCTGCATTTTGATTTTCTAATTCTTTTGCTGAAATTTTAAAAACTGTCTGATAATCCCAATCTTCATTTTCAACCCACTGTACTTTTTTCTCGTTTTCATCTTTGTAAGGGTCGGGAATAAGTTTATTATTCATCAAATCCAAATGAACCGTCCCGGGCACGGAGGCTGTGAGCCATTTATTTTCTTTGGAGTTTTTGAACTGCCATTTTTCAGAAGATAAATTTTGCTCTGAAAATTGAGCGTTGACTAATATTTGAATGAGAAGTAAAGCAAGAAGTAATGTTTTGTTCATTTACAGATTATTTACAATTCTATGGATCCCGTCTTTGATAAGTGGGGTGTTAAAATTAATGAGAAGACCTAGTTTTATATCAGTTAGTTTTAAATAAGTCAAAACTTGAGAGTAAAAAATTGGATGAATTTCTACAACAGATTTTATTTCAATAATTATTTTATTTTCTACAATCAAATCAATTCTATAAGCGTTATCAATGAGTTCACTTTTGTATTTTAGAGGAAGTAACAACTGACTTTCAACCTTCAAACCAAGCTCTTTTAATTCATAAGCCAAAGCAACTTCATAGGCGTTTTCAAGTAACCCAACTCCCAAAGTTTTATGAACTTCTAAAGCAGCTCCTATAATTTTATATGATAATTCGTTTTCTGTCATTTGTGATTGTGTGTTTTTAAAATTTTACCATCTCGTTTTCTACTGATATACTTTGTATGATTTTTTTTAACGCAAAGATTTTTTTTCTTTATGTTTTAGAAGGAGCAAAGAGTGGCGAACAAGTCGCCTAAGCTTGAGCATTCATGCGGTTGATAGTTTCTTGTAGAATGAAAAATATTTTTACACTTAAGCGACTTGTTCGCTATATTTCACCTTTTTGTCTAAAACATTTTCAATCATTTATATATCTTGAGCGATTTTTTGACGCAAAGTTTTTTTCTTTATGCTTTAGTTAAGGAGCAAGAGGAATCAATAAATTGATTTTATCAAGCGAACGTTTTTTCAAGCTTAATCAGCGACTTTGTCGCAATTCTTTGCTTCTTAAAATAAGCGGATATACATGATAAAACTTTGCGTTAAAAAATTTCCTCTTAATAAAAACTTCCAAAAACTAACAAATTTACTTAAAGCTAAAAAGCTAAAAATCTACAAATTAACTTTCAACTTTTTAATTTCATCTGCATTGGCGAATGATTCATAAGATAATACCGCTGAAGAATGAAAATATTTACCGTGAGTTACATTTTTCAGCTCTGAAATATTATTGGAACGAACCCCACCACCAATTAAAATTTTGATATCATCAGAATAATCCTCAACCAGTTTTTTTAAATTTTCTTTTCCTTCCATTGCAGAATTTTCTCCTCCAGAAGTAAGGATTTCCTTAAAACCTAATTCAATAAGCTTTTCAGTCGATTCAAAAATATTTTTAGTTCGGTCGATTGCTCGGTGAAAAACACAAGGTTTTACGTTGGCTAATTCAATTAAGATTTTATTTTTTTCTACATCTATTTCCTGGTTTTCATCTAAAATCCCGAAAACAAAACCATCGGCTTTGGCTTTCGAAAATTCAACAATGCTTTTCTGCATTTCCTTGAATTCTGAATCGGTATATAAAAAACCTCCTCCAACAGGACGAATCATTACGTGAATGGGTTTAGAATATTTATCTTTTAAATATCTCAATTCTTCCAGATCGGGAGTAATTCCTCCTGAATTGATGTCTGCACAAAATTCAATTCTGTCGGCAACAGAATTTAAAGCAATTTCGGCAGAAGTGATATCGAATGTAGCGATTTCTAAGAACATATATTTTATTCTAATTTTTTAATTAACTTTTTCTAAAACATTTCCAATAAAGAATTTGTTCTTGATTTTAGTGACCTTAATAATGCGTTTAAAGACCTCTTTAGATTCTATATCTTGCAACTCTACATAAAAACTGTAATCATTTTCAAGACTTGCATTTAAGTCGCATTTTTTCACTTCAATCTTCGTCCAATCTTATGCTGAAATTAGAAAACCTGTATTTAAAGCAACATTTTCGGTATTGAACTTATTCTTCCATTTTTGCTGAAATTTTTTCAATGTAAGACTTCCATCAATATCCAAATCAACATTCGTTGCATCGGTTTTGAAATCATAATAATCTTTGGTCGTTATATTCTGCATGATATTTTCTTGATTTGAAATATCTGCATCAAAATAACTTTCGATACTTTTCACCAACCAGGTTTTTGCTTCAGCGACTTCTTTGGTATTGTTTTCTACTACAGATTCTTTAGGGAGATTATTAATTTTAATTTCTTCCTTTTTAGTCTCACTGCAACTTATTATTAAAAGTAAACTAATAATAATTATGTTTTTCATATTTCGTTTTTAAGTTTTGGCTAAAGCCAAATGGATAATCTATTTTATTTAAAACGGGATAAAACCCGTTCCTATTGATTGACAAGCACTCTTTATTTTACAGCAAACTGTGGTTTTTCAAGACGGTTTCCTTTTTGGTCATAAACTGCAAAATTAAACCCGTCCTGAATGCAATAAGAACCATATTCACCTTTTTTATTGATTGCAATAAAGCCAACCTGAATATCTTTCAGATTTTTATTTCTTTTTTTTGTGATGGTTACAATTCTTTCAACCGCTTCTTTGCACGCCTGTTGAGGATTTCTTCCCTGCCTCATCAATTCAACCACGAGATGAGTTCCTACCGTTCTTATGACTTCTTCACCATGACCGGTTGCTGTTGCTGCTCCAACTTCATTATCAACAAATAAACCTGCACCAATAATTGGAGAATCTCCTACTCTGCCGTGCATTTTAAAAGCCATTCCGCTCGTTGTACAAGCTCCTGAAAGATTTCCTTGAGCATCGAGTGCGATCATCCCGATCGTATCGTGATTTTCAATGTTGACAATTGGTTGATATTTGCTATCTTTCAGCCATTCTTTCCACTCTTTTTCAGATTCTGCAGTGAGGATATTTTCTTTTTTAAAACCTTGAGAAACGGCAAACTGTAATGCTCCATCGCCCACCAACATAACATGAGGGGTTTTTTCCATCACTGCTCTTGCTACCGAAATTGGATTTTTGATATTTTCAAGACAAGCAACCGAACCGATGTTGTAATTTTCATCCATAATACACGCATCGAGCGTAACTCTTCCGTCTCTGTCGGGACGGCCTCCGTAGCCCACACTTCTTTCGTTGGGATCATTTTCTACCAAACGAACGCCTTTTTCAACCGCATCTAAAGCTCTTCCGCCTTTTCCAAGAATCGTCCATGCTTCTTCGTTGGCTTTTAAACCAAAATTCCAGGTGGAAAGTACGATGGGTTTATTAATTATTTTGTTGTTCTCTGGTGAATCTTTAGCTATCAAATCCAATGGATTCAACAACAATGCGGATGATAAAATTCCTGTATTTTTTAAAAATTTTCTTCTTGAATTCATTTTACTAGGTATTAGATTTTAGGAATTAGGATTTAGTTTACGCCGATTTCATCAACAAAAAGCCATGCTTTTGAATCTGCTCCAGGATTTCCGGCAGGAATTATTCCTGCATTTTCTATTTTAATTTTAATGAATTTTGAATTCTGATTTCCTACTTTCAGATTGACTTTTCCTTTGGTTTTAAGAATTTCATCTTTACCAATTTCTTTAATGGTTTTAAAGTTTTTTCCGTCATCAGAAACAGAAATTACAGCCGATTTTGCTAAATGAATCCAGCTTCCCTTATTGTCTAAGGTATTAAAATAAACTTGAGAAAATTTTATCTTTTCACCCAAATCAATCGTTGCTACAACATCTTTTCCCTGAAAACCAAGCCATGTTTTTCCTAATTGTTTTACATTTCCAACAATTCCGTCAACTAATGTAAAAGCTCCACCAAAAGAATAATTTTCGCTTGGCTGATATTCTAAAACAATTGTTTTTCCGGTTGTTTTAGAAGGAGTAAAATCTTGAGAAGACACTGCACTTTTCAATACTCCATTTTCAAAGTAAGCAGATTTTACCGTCATTTTTTTAGAAACAGGAATTGGATTTTGATAGGTTGCAGAAGTTGATTTTGGATTGCTTCCATCTATTGTATATCTAATTCCGTTTGGATCTTGTGAGGTTGAAAGTTCGTATGAAGCTCCATTTTTACCAGGAATTACTTTTCCGCCAATATTATAAATACTTTTCGCATAGTTGATGTTCATTTTATCTAAAATTTTAAAATGCTCCACTACTCTGTTTTCAAATTCTTTATAATTTTTTGGATCTGAACTTCCCCAACCGACTTCAGAAAGCGCAAACAATCTTGGGAAAATCATATACTGAACCTGTTTAAAATCAAGGATATATTCCGTCCACAAATTAGCCTGAACTCCCAAAATATATTTCGACTGCTCTGCATTTAATTCAGAAGGAATCGGGTTGTAAGAATACACTTTTTCCAAAGGTGTAAAACCTCCAAAAGCATTTGGCTCGGTTTGCGGATCACCCTGATAATGATCAAAATAGCAATAAGAACCCGGTGTCATCACCGAAAAATGATTGCTTTTTGCGGCTTCAACTCCGCCTTTAATACCTGTCCAACTCATTACAGCAGCATTTGGAGCCAATCCGCCTTCTAAAATTTCATCCCAACCAATAATTTTTCGTCCTTTAGAATTAACATATTTTTCAATTCTTTGGATGAAATAACTTTGTAAACCGTGTTCATCTTTCAGATTGTTTTTCTTAATCAATTCCTGACAATGTGCACATTCTTTCCATCTCGTTTTAGGACATTCGTCTCCACCGATGTGAATATATTGCGAAGGGAAAAGTGTAATTACTTCATCTAAAACATTTTCTAAAAACGTAAAAGTTTCGTCTTTCGGACAAAAAACATCATCAAAAACGCCCCATTTTGTAGCCGCTTCAAAAGGACCTTTTGTACACGCCAATTCAGGATAAGCCGAAAGTGCAGCCAAAGCATGACCCGGCATTTCTATTTCGGGAACAACCGTGATGTGTCTTTCTGTTGCATATTTTACAACTTCTTTGATTTGATCTTGTGTATAAAAATACGGGCCGTAAGGTTTTCCGTCGAAAGTATCGTCAACATATGCTCCGATCATCGATTCTTTACGTTTTGAGCCAATTTGTGTGAGTTTTGGATATTTTTTAATTTCAATTCTCCAACCCTGATCATCCGTTAAATGCCAATGAAAAGTATTCAGTTTATACATCGCTAAATAATCAATGTACTGTTTTACCTCTTCAACGGTGAAGAAATGACGGCAAACATCGAGATGCATTCCGCGCCATGCGAATTTTGGAGAATCTTCAATTTTCAGAGCAGGTATTTTACCATTTTCAGAAGTTTGAATGAGTTGAAGTAAAGTTTGAATCCCGTGAAATAATCCCGATTTATCTTTTCCAGTGACAGAGATAAAATCTGATGTTATTTGAATTTCGTAATCATTATTTAATTCTTTTTTTAGATTCAGAAAGATAACGTTATCACCATCACCTCGATTATTTTTGGATAAATCAAAACCTTTAATTTTATTTAGAGATTTTAAAAAAAATTGGTTTTCAAAAGATTTGTCTACTCCTTTTACAACCGTTTGATCATTAATATTAAATTCTCCTTTTTGAAATTCAACCTTTTGTGGATAAGGAATTAAATTCAATTGAGATTGGGAAAAGAAGAATCCCGAAAATATGATAGAAAATAGAAGTAAAAAACGTTTCATTTCTGATTTTGATTTGAGTTTAGCGAATATAATTATTTTCTAAGGATTTTTCTGGTGGTTATTGATAAATATAATGTGTCGCTCCTCTGGAGCTCAAACTTATGTGCTTGGATTCTGCTACAAAGGTTAAGCTCCTACGGAGCTTTGTAAACTTAATATATAATTCTTTACACAAATTTTTAAAAATTATTTTCTAACGAGAATTTTAATTAAAAATATCGTTTTCTAAGAGTCATTCTACTAAAGGTTAAGCTCCTCTGGAGCTTTGTAAACGAAGCAGATAATTCTTTAAATAAATTCCCACAAAATTATTTCCCAAAGAATGTTTTAGTTAAAAATCTCGTCTTCTATTAAAATTAACAACTATCATTTAACTATTTCAGCTTCAAAACATCTAATTTTGTATAAAAATAAATGATGAGAAAAACTTTTTTTTTAGCAGCTGGATTATTATTTTCAGTTTCTGCACAGGCACAGATTTTAGATGCAATCAAATCTACCGTTAAAAGTCAAACCGGTATCGATTTAAATAATCCTAAAAAGAATACGACGTCTACTACGACATCAACTTCAACACAATCTTCTACAAATTCTTCAGTTAACTTAAATAATTTAACCTCAACTCAAATTTCGTCAGGTTTAAAGGAAGCCTTAAATTTGGGTGTAACGGAAGGTGTAAAAAAATTAGGAGTAACCGATGGTTTCTTGAAAAATGAAGCAGTAAAGATCTTAATGCCCGAAAAATTAAGAGTGATTGACACCAAACTTCGTGCATTTGGATTAGGAAGTTTGGCTGATCAAGGAGTAAAATTACTCAACAGAGCTGCTGAAGATGCGGTAACAGAATCTGCTCCGATCTTTACAAAAGCGATAACCTCAATGACGATTACAGATGCTAAAAATATTTTGTTGGGAGGTGATAATGCAGCAACCAATTATCTGCAAGGAAAAACTCAATCTCAACTTTTTACTGCTTTTCAACCAAAAGTAAAAGCTTCTTTAGGAAAAGTAGGCGCTGACAAAGTATGGACAAACTTGATCTCAAAATACAATACTTTGACCGGACAAGCCGTTTCTACCGACCTTAATGAATATGTTACTAACGAAACCATTAATGGCGTTTTTAAAATGGTTGCCGAAAAAGAAAGCGGTATCAGAAATAATTCTGTAATGAGAACAACGAGTATTTTACAGAAGGTTTTTGGGGCGCAAGATGGTAAATAATTTAATAATTTGTTTTATCTCTAAACAAAAGTTCAAGACCTGAAATTCTTGACTAAAAATAAATTCAGTAAAATTTAATTATTTTCTTTTGTCTTGAAACAAAAGAACCAAAAGTTCAAGACTGGAAACTACGGCTAAAAATTAAAATTGAATCCTAAAAACCCCAAAACTCGTGCGGATTAATGTTTAGTTTATTAACCTAATCCTTGCCGCACTCAAACAGTGGGAATTTTTTAACGGATTAAATTTCAATTTTATTAACGCCTCCGTTTCCTAAGTCGTTTAGTTACTCAAAAAATAAAACCTTGTCATATTGACAAGGTTTTTGTTGTATTTAGAATTGCATTTCAGGAATTTCGCCTTCAATGATCAAATCTGCTTCTGTTGATTTTATGATGTGTTCTACTGAAACTCCCGGAGCTCTTTCAACCAATTTGAAACCAGCTGGAGTTACATCTAAAACTGCTAATTCTGTAACCACTTTTTTCACACAGTTAATTCCGGTTAAAGGAAGTGAACATTTCTTTAGAATTTTGCTTTCGCCTGCTTTGTTAACGTGCATCATCGCAACGATTATATTTTCAGCTGAAGCTACCAAATCCATTGCGCCTCCCATTCCTTTCACCATTTTTCCTGGGATTTTCCAGTTGGCAATGTCTCCGTTTTCTGAAACTTCCATTGCTCCAAGAATCGTTAAATCTACTTTTTGGCTTCTGATCATCCCAAAACTGAATGCAGAATCGAAAAATGACCCGCCATCAAGAATGGTAATCGTCTGTTTTCCGGCGTTGATAATGTCGGCATCTTCTTCTCCTTCAAAAGGAAATGGTCCCATTCCTAAAACTCCGTTTTCGCTTTGAAACTCTACTGAAAGATTATCAGGAACGTAATTGGCAACCAATGTTGGAATTCCGATTCCTAAGTTTACATAATATCCGTCTTTTACTTCTTTTGAAATTCTTTGTGCAATTTGTTCTTTAGTTAGCATAGCATAATCTTATCCGACCAAATTAGCCATTTTTTCAGAATTACGAAAATACTTTCTTTCTTATCCTATGATAAATTTTACTTCGCAAATTGTCGTAAATTTGTGGGCTTTTAATTTTACAAATGAAAATTCTATTAAATTATTTAAAACCATATAAATGGCTGATCATAGCATCGCTATTGTTAGCCTCTATCAATCAGGTCTTTTCGCTATTTGCTCCTGCCATAACCGGGAATATATTAGATAAATTGGTTAACCAGCCTAATTATTTTGATAAAGAAAAACTGATTCCAAGAACTTTGAATGAATATCTCTACGGAACCGATCTTTATCACGGTGTATTTTATTTTTTAGGGCTGTTAATCGGAACCGCAATGATCAGCCGAATTGCGAAAGCTTTTCAGGATTATGTAGTGAGCGTTATTATTCAAAAATTTGGGGCTAAGATTTTTACTGATGGTTTACAACATTCTATGAGATTGCCTTTTCAGGAATTTGAAGACCAGAGAAGTGGTGAAACCCTTTCTATTTTAACTAAAGTACGTGAAGATTCTGTAAAATTTATCAATAATTTCATTAATGTATTTTTTGGAATTTTGGTAAGTATCATTTTCGTTTCAGTCTATGCCATTCGTTTACACTGGTCGATTATGCCGGTTTATGTTGTTGGAATTATTCTTATTGCTGTTGTAACCAATTTACTGAGTAAAAGAATTAAAACCATCCAAAAAAATATAGTTACCGAAACGACAGCTTTGGCCGGAAGTACTACAGAAAGCCTTAGAAATATTGAAATTGTAAAAAGTTTGGGATTGACCAATCAGGAAGTAGAACGATTGAATAACAATACCTATAAAATTCTGAATCTCGAACTGAGAAAAGTAAAAAGCATCCGTTCGCTAAGTTTTGTACAAGGAACTTTGGTTAATTTTTTACAGCAAGTGATTACTTTCACTTTATTATTATTGATTTTTAAAAATATCGTAACTCCGGGACAATATTTATCACTGATGTTTTACGGATTCTTTATTTTCGGACCGATGCAGGAAATCGGAAATATCATTATTTCATATCGTGAAGCAGAAGCGTCTCTTCAAAATTTTGACAGAGTGATGAAAAAAGAAGTGGAGCCTAAACCTTTAAACCCTAAAAAAATCGGAGCAATTGAAGAGTTAGAATTCCAAAAAGTTTCATTTCAACATCAGAGTGCTCACTATAAAGCGCTTAATTCTATTTCATTTGATGTGAAAAATGGCGAAACCATTGCTTTTGTAGGGCCAAGTGGATCAGGAAAAAGTACGTTGGTAAAGTTACTCGTCGGATTATACAGACCACAGGAAGGAAGTATTTTTTATAATAATGTTGACGGAAAAGAATTTGATTTTGATGAATTGAGAAATCAGATTGGTTTTGTAACACAAGACACTCAACTTTTTGCAGGCACGATAAGAGAAAATCTTTTGTTTGTAAACCCTTCTGCAACGGAAGAAGATCTACAATTGGCTTTAAAAAAATCAAGCTGTTCCGCTCTTTTAGAACGTGCCGAAAAAGGAATAGAAACCGTTATTGGTGAAGGCGGATTGAAATTAAGCGGTGGTGAAAAACAAAGGATTGCCATTGCAAGAGCTTTGTTGAGAAAACCTCATCTTCTTATTTTTGATGAAGCGACTTCTGCTTTAGACAGTATTACTGAAGAAGAAATTACAACAACCATTAAAGAAATATCTAAAGAAAAAGAACAGATTACCGTTTTGATCGCGCACCGATTGAGTACGATTATGCATGCGGACAGAATTTATGTTCTGGAACGCGGACAAGTCATCGAAACGGGTTCTCATTTACAATTAATTGAAGAAAAAGGATTGTATTATGCGATGTGGAGACAGCAGATCGGAGAAAGAAAAGCGACAGGATTACCTTTGGCTTAAAAACTCTACGAAAAAACCTCTAACAAATCGGTCACATTAATTTAAGTTTAACATGTTGAGAATATTTAAATTAGCTTAAAAAATAGTATCCCTATAATTTTTTATTTCAACATAGTGTGTTTTTTATTATTTTTAAATTGTTTTAAACTTAAAAATAATTTGAATGAAAAAACTTCTATTTTTTCTTATTCCGATGATTTCAAATTTGATTTTTTCACAAGAATCAAAGGAAAGCAATTGGATCTTGAAACTAAACGCGACGCAATTAGTCGATGCAGTTTCTTATCCTACTTTACAAATTTCTGTTGAAAGAAAAATCAATCCATATTTCAGCGTGAATGCAGAATTTGGATATCAATTGTATGATTTTAGCAAAGCAGATACTATATTATTAAGGTCTAAAGGTTTTAAAACTAATCTTGAAGGAAGAGTTTATTTATTCAAATTACTCAATTCAAGAGTCGAGTCTAAACGAAATGAGTTTTATGTGGGACTACAATTGTTTTACAGAGAAAATGAAGGTACAAATTCCGTAGATTTTTCACCAAAAAACGATGAAACAAAGTTCTATACAGATAATTTTGGAACCAAAAGAACGGCAAAAGGTTTTAATATTACTTTCGGAAATCAAATTTCAATGTCGAAAAAAATTATTCTAGAACCTTATATTGGATTGGGAATGATGAATAGAAAAATTAACAACAGCGATATTGAGTATGACGAAATAAAAGATACCCGAAATGGAACAGGTTTAAAACCACTTTTCCAAAAATTAAATTTGGAGGAAAGTTCAGGAAATGTTTTTAATTTTTGTTTTGGATTGAGAGTTGGATATAGATTGTAGAGGATGGAAGTTGGGTGATGGAAGTTCACAAAATTGAAAACAAAGATTCCTCCTGTGTCGGAATGACAATTGGATTACAAATAATTACAAAAAAATACCCCGAAAGTTGATTTCGGGGTATTATTTTTTAGAAATGAAAAAAATTAATCTTTTTTTCTCACAGTTCTTTGTTCTATTCTTTTTTCAAAATTTTCACCTTGGAAGATCCTTTGAATCATAATTCCCGGAATATGAATCTGGTTTGGATCTAATTCTCCCGGTTCTACCAATTCTTCTACTTCAGCAATGGTAATTTTCCCAGCTCCTGCCATTGGATGGTTGAAGTTTCTTGCTGAACCTTTAAATATCAGATTTCCTGCGTGATCACCTTTCCAAGCTTTTACGATTGAATAATCTGCTTCGTAAGCATGCTCTAAAATATGAGGTTTTCCTTTGAAATCTTTCACTTCTTTACCTTCTGCAACTTCAGTTCCGAAACCTGCAGGAGTATAAAATGCAGGAATTCCGGCTTGTGCAGCACGGCACTTTTCTGCTAAAGTTCCTTGTGGTGTTAATTCAACATCTAATTCGCCTGATAACATTTGTCTTTCAAATTCTGCATTTTCCCCCACATAAGATGAGATCATCTTTTTAATTTGTCTTTTATGAAGCAATAATCCCAATCCGAAATCATCAACTCCGGCGTTGTTTGAAATACATGTCAAATCTTTTACATCACTTTCTACCAAAGCGTTGATTGAATTTTCTGGAATTCCGCAAAGTCCGAATCCTCCCAACATCAAAGTCATTCCATCCTGGATTCCTTCAATCGCTTCTGCGGCATTTTTTACTCTTTTATCTATCATGAAATATTTGATTTTTTTCCGTTTTAAATTTAAACATTTTTATCATATCTACCGTATTCCAAATGAATTTTGAAAAGCGTTAAAAAATTTTTATTTTTAAACTTAGTTTAATTTATTGTTAAAAATAAAATAGCGGAAACAAGTTCCGCTATCTATCAATAAGTTGTGAATATTTTTATTCTATAATCAATTTTAAAGTAAATAATTTTCTGGTATGAACTTTTACAAAGTAAACGCCTTTTGGAAGATTCTCATTTACTAAAGAAAAACGTTGATTTTGTACGTTTTCAGATTTATATAAGAGTTGACCTGTAGCAGATAGCAATTCGATCTTCTCAATCGGATAATCACTTTTAATAAAAGTTGGTTGACCAGGTTTTGTAGGATTAGGATATATAACTACATTTTTCTCGGTCTTATTTTTAGTTTCTTCGGTTCCTAAACTTCCCGCGGTAACCTGAAACTGTACTCTGTTTGAAACTTCTGTGTAAGAATCGTTGGTAAACATCACCATATAATAATTACCTGCTGTGGTTGGTACTCCATTTACATTTCCTGTAATGGTTTTTGTACCTTGAGCAACACCGTCAAAATAAGTATATGAAATGAATTGATCATCAGGAACCGAAATACTTTGAGGGTAAATTCCCAACCAGTCTTTGATAATTCCCGGAGAGTCCGTCCATGAAGCTGTGATATTTTCACCCAATGTATACACTGGTTTATTGATCCAAAGTTCTGTAACGATATCTCCTACTTTGAAGAAAACTTTTTCTCCTACCGTTGTATAGCCATCTTCAAGAAAATACTGAGCATAATAATATCCTTTTGGAAGACCTGTAAAATTAAGAGTTCCAGAAGCAGTTGTTACGTAACTCCATTTTGATGCCGGAGTTGGTCCCGGAACTTGTCCCATTTTGTAAATTCCGATCCAGTCTTTTGTTAAATTTGGTCCGTTATTAAAATTAACGACAACGGTTCCACCAACCGGATATGCATCAGCAGTTGTCTGAAGTACAACTTTTGGTCCTACATAAAATTCTTTTCTGGGAGCAATTTCTGTATATCCATTATTAGCAAAAAATCCTGCAAAATATTGCCCTTTAGTTGCTAAACCGTTTGCAAAAGTTGCAATTCCTGAAGTCTGTCCATTGGTATAAACATAACCTTGTGAAGTTGTAGTTGCTGGGTTCTGACCTTTTTTATAAAGTCCTACCCAATCCTGCTGATTTCCAGGCCCATCATTGTAAGTTGCTATGATCGCTTCATTCTGTAAATATTCTGTCTTATTTAAACTAAGGTTAGGATTTGAAACCACACTTCCTGTCACTTCAAATTGTTTTACATCGCTCCAGTCACTCCACTCCATATTTCTGTCTCTGTAGCGGGTTTTTACATAATATACTCCATTCGGTATAGAGTTGGCTGCAAAAGTTGCTTTAGTAATATCTATTCCCGCATTTATGTTTTTGGTTACGTCAGGATTTCCGTTTCCATCTTTCCCAAACCAGTTTTCATAATCTCTGTAGAATTCTTTTTCGATGACCGAAAAATCTGCAGCTTTGCTTACCAAAAACTGAGTTGTATTTAAAAGTTCGTTTGCCGGTGAAGAGAAAGCGCTTCCGTTTAATGTTAAAGGCAAAGTTATAGGTGCTGAAAAAGTATTTGTAATTGTAGGTTTCAGCGGTTTCGGTTTATTTTTATATCGGTGGAATGAATCGATCAACACATTATCTTTTTGTGTATAGATCCCTCCAATAGAATAACTTTCAATATCTACTTTTCCGTTGGTTACATCAACTTCAATGATTTGATACGTCCAATCTGTCAAAGTTTTTTGTACATCATCAAAATCCTGCTCTGTCGACATTCCCCAATATTGATCCCACGCTGTTCCACCAGAAATAATCTGGTAATTTGGAGTATTTTTTAATTGTCCTCTGTGATAAAGGTGATGGTGAGCTCCTACGTGCATCAAATATTTATCAGATCCTGCTAAAAGGGGCACTGCATTGTTCCTTACCCAGGTAGAAATATCACCAACATACTGCTCTGCCTGATAAGGTCTGTGGCTTAATGAAATAATCCAGTCAACTGTAGGGTCATTATTTGCTTCGGTCAAGATCTGCTGAAGCCAAGTTTGCTGTGCAGAACCTGTATGTTCAGAACTTAAACTTACAAAAAGTACGTTACCTGCTTGTTGAGCATAATAATTTTCGTTACCAGATGTGATATTTTTATATTTAATTTCATCAATATTAAAATGGGCGTAGTAAGAATTCATTCCTAACGTTCCATACGTTTCGTGGTTTCCTACGGTTGTTAATATTGGAAGGTAAGGTGATAATTTTCTATTTTTTTTGAAATGAACATTTTCATAATGATCTAAGGTTCCCACATCTACCTGATCTCCTACCATAAAAGTCAAGGCAATATTATCTGAAGGATCTGAAGTAAGCCCGAATTTTTCTTTTATTTTTTTGTAAGCTTTATAATTCAAAGAATCATATCGCGGTTCTGCTTTGATCTGATTGTCTCCCATAATCAAAAACCTTATTTTTCCATCAAGGGTTACAGGTTGACCCGGAAGAGGAAGTGTTCTGAAGTTATAAACTGCAGATTCATTAGCTCCCGTTTTTATTTTGTAATAATACTTTGTGTTGGGTTGTAGGTTTGTAATTTTTGCGGTGTGATAATAGTAATTATTATTGTAACCTGTATCAGAAAAGATATTGGTAGTTCCAGTTACCGTTACATTAAGGTTCGTGGGAGAATTTCCGTAAAGAACCGTGGTTTCATTGTCTGAACTTGTCTTCCAGTTGACAATCATAGAATTGTGAGCCGGATTTTGCAAGTAAGGAAACAAAGCTTGAGCATTTGCAAGCTGGACGACGAAAAAAAAGAAAAACAAATAATGCCTCATAATAATTTTTTTTTAGAATTGGATTGTTTTTGAAATACTGTAATTTTAAAATCCCGCAAATATAAATTTCACTTGTAAACTCAAAATGACCCTAATAATAAGCAACCATTAACTTTTTCATAAAAAAGAACCGTTAAAAAGGTATTTTCTTATTATAAAATTGTTTGGCAAATTCAAAAAACATTTCATATATTTGCAGCCTGTTATTCAACCTCTGACGAAGTCCGTGTAAGTTGTTTAGCTTGACAAAAAAATTTTATTACAAAAATGGATTTATTAAAGTACGTACAAGACAAGTACATTACAAAAAAAGAATTCCCTGAATTCAAAGCTGGTGATACAATCACTGTGTATTACGAGATTAAGGAAGGTCAAAAAACTAGAACTCAGTTCTTCAAAGGAACTGTTATCCAATTGAGAGGAACAGGTTCTACAAAGACTTTTACAATCAGAAAAATGAGTGGTGATGTAGGTGTAGAGAGAGTTTTCCCTATCAACATGCCTGCTCTTCAAAAAATCGAAGTTGACAGAAGAGGTAGAGTTAGAAGATCTAGAATCTACTACTTCAGAGATCTTAGAGGTAAAAAAGCGAGAATTAAAGACGCTGCTTACAAGAAGAAATAATTCAGACAACAACACATACGAAAAGAGACTGCTAATTTTTAGCGGTCTCTTTTTATTTTTTGTCATTGCGACAAAGCAATCTCAATTATGATTTAGATTGCACATTAATTATTTTTTTAGGAGCTATTTCCTGCTTTTCACTATATCTTTTTCCCCAACGCTTTTTTTCAAGCCATTTCAGAAAAAGGATATCGTTCCAATCAGGGCTAATAAAAGCGAAGTTTTAAAACCACCCCGTCAAAAATTCTTTGAATTTTTGCCACCCCTCCAAAGGAGGGGAATTCTCATCACCACTTAAATTCACATCATATCGTATTGAAGTTTATTCTCAATCTTGTAAACTTCCAACATCCCACTTCCAACACCCATTATCCTACTTTATAAAATCATACAAAGCGTTCCAGAATTTATCATAAACTTCGATGTGCGGAAGATGTCCTACGTTTTCAAGTTCTATTAATTTAGATCCGGCGATTTGTTGTTGCGTTTTCTTTCCCAATTCCTGATACTGTCCCATCGTTGGCTGAATTTCTTTGGGCGCACGATCTTTTCCAATCGCTGTTCTGTCTCTTGTTCCGATAATCAATAAGGTCGGAGTTTTTATATTTTTAAACTCATAAACAACAGGTTGATTAAAAATAATATCGCTCGTCAATGCTGCATTCCAGGCAACTTGAGGATAGTCTTTATGCAGCGTCCAACCAGCAATGAGATCTAGCCAAGGTTGATATTCTGCTTTCCATTTATTGTCATAATAGAATTTAAGCTGATAATTTTTGTACGTTTCTGCTGTGTTTTTCAATTCAGACTGATACGCTTCATCAATGGTTTGATATTTTGCCAAAGCTTTATAATCTTCTAATCCGATTGGGTTTTCAAGGATTAATTTTTCAACAGTTTCAGGATACATTAAAGTAAATCTTGTCGCAACCATTCCACCCATCGAATGTCCGAGAACAATAATTTTTTCGATTTTTAAATCATCTAAAATAGCTTTGGTATTGCTTGCTAATTGAGCAAAAGAAAACTGGTAGCTTTGAGGTTTCGAAGATTTACCAAAACCAATCTGATCTGGAATGATCACTCTGAAGCCTTTATCTGAAAGATTTTTTGCCGTTTTTTCCCAATACGCTCCGTTAAAATTTTTCCCATGAAGCAACATAATGGTTTTCCCGTTTGACTTTTTTGGTTTTACATCCATATATGCCATTTTTAGATTCTGTTTTTGAGAATTTAAATCTTTAAAATGAACTTCAAAAGGATATTGATAGTTGGAAAGCATCGCATCTAAAGGTTTTATTTGAGAAAACACAGAAACAGATGCTAATGAAAACAACATAATAACTGCTGCATTTTTAAAATATTTCATGAAAAATTGATTTTAGATATAAATTTAAAAAAACCGCTTCAAAAGAAACGGTTTTCGGTATTATTTATAATTTAATTATCATTTTTAAGATAACTGCTCGGTAAGAATTTTCTCTTTTTTTGAAGGTAAATTCATCAAAACAATGGCCATTAGAATTAAAATAATTCCGACCCACTGGATAAGAATAACTTTTTCACCCAAAAGAACAAATGCCATCGTTACAGAAACCGGAAGTTCCAATGAAGAAATAATACTTCCCAATCCTAAACCTGTATTCGGGAAACCTAAATTGAATAAAATTGGTGGAATAATAGTTCCGAATAGTGCTAAAATAAATCCGTAAGTCCAGAAAATTGAATAATCAAATGGTCTTATGTGTTCTGTATTTTCAGTAAAATTTAAATAAAAAGATCTTAAACTTTCAGAATATAACGGTCCAATTTGTGCAAAAAACAGGAATACCAAAACAATTACAGAACCACCTGTCAACATGATGATACTTTTTCTGAGTACCGGTAAATGTGTCGCCAAAGTATTGGAAGTAAACATTGTCATTGTAAAAGACGCTGCTGCTAATAATCCCCAAAAAACACCATGCCAATCAAGTTTAACTTCTAAATTAATTAGATTTGTTGCTAAAACAGTTCCCAACAAAACAATTAGTGTTGCAACCACTTTTTTAGCATTGGGAAACTTTTTGGTAATAAAACTTTCTACCACCACACTAAACCAAACTGACTGCATCAATAATACAATCGCAATAGAAACAGCAATATATTGTACCGCTATATAATAAAATAAGCTGGTGCAGCCTAAAGAAGTACCTGCTAAAACCAACATCCTGAATTCTTTACGACTTGGTGATGACAATTTCTTTTTTGACGTAATCGTCTGAATAAAATTCAGGATCAAAAGACCTGTGATCCCTAAAGCAAACTGAGCAGTCGTTACCTCAGAAGTTGTAAAACCATCTTTGTAAGACATTTTTACGAATGTAGCAAGCATTCCGTAAATACTCGCTCCAAAACCGACAAATAATACTCCTTTTAAAATATTTTTCTTCTTCATAATTTTTTTACAGCCCGCAAAGGTACGATATAAAAATTTGTTTAAATACGTTTTTATATTAAATAAAAATCACCCCAGAAAATCTGAGGTGATGGTATTGATTATTTTTTTGAGTTTTTATTTCTTAACAATTATCCTTGAACTGATGTCAACTCCTATTCCCTGTAGCTTTACAACATATACTCCATTTTCAAAATCTTTTGTAGAAACAGGAATTCTTGAATCCTGTGAAGATCTGTTTTCTGACATAATTAATTTTCCAGACATATCATAAATCTGCAAATGAAGATTTCCGATGGTAAAATCTTTTAAATAAATAAAGAATTCATCTTTGGCAGGAATAGGATAAATCGATATCAAGCTTTTATCTATCGCAATATTTGAGTTTCCATCTGTACAATCTTTAGGAATTGAAAAATCTTCTTTCTGATCATTGATATTCATTTTATTTCCAGCCAAAGCATTTAAACCTAAACCTCTTTTGGCAAAAGTTTTCCAGATCATACATCGATCTTCTCCTTTAGTAGTCAACATTTCTGCAGATAATATTGCATTTCGTCCGTCAATAAAGGTAGGATTACAAGCCTGCAGTTTTAATGCATCTGTTACAAGTTGTAAAACTCGTGCGCTTCCACTGTTTTTGTTAGCTAAAACATCAGAGGAATAACCATATTTCGCAGCATATTGCCAATGAAGATCCCAAAGCATTGATGCCCAAATAAATCCTATACTGTGTACATCGGGAACGATTTCGCCATCTTCCTCGATTTCCATTCCGTTTGTTTTTCCATACGTATAATTATTAATAGAAAAATCGGGAGAATATTTTGCCGGTCTCAATCCGGTTCCGGTTGTAGATTGTCCACTTGCATAGGTTCCCACACTTCTCGGAACGTTCGCATTATCACCGGGTTTATTGGTCAACATTAATGCAAAAAAATCTGACCAACCTTCGCCCATTTGTTCTTTACTTGCGGATTTTAAAAGACAAGTGTAACCGTTTCCTGTTAATCTGTTTGAAATTCCGTGTCCGTATTCATGAGTAATAATTCCGTTGTCAAAACTTCCATCGGGAGTAATTACGGTTGCAGGATCACTTTTTAACGTGATATTTACCGTTACTGAATTATTGAGTTGTGTTTTAACAAATTCACCTTCATCATTTGTAATCAGAACGGAAGGTATCGTTATTGTTGCATCAGTTCCGCCCATTGAAGAAGGAAAATTAGTCGCCGTAGGATTATTATAAATAATCGCAGCAATTGCACCGGCATTTTGGGCATTTTTTACTTTTGAAGCAAATGTACAGCCTGAAGCTCCTCCTCTTTCAATCAATCCTATTTTCCCGGCTAAAGATCCTGCAGGTAAAGCGGAACAGCCATTAATTACAGCAGCTAAAACAACATCGCTCGTAACACCTGTTCCATTAAGCTGTGAACCAAACTGAGCTGGACTCGCCTGAGGAATTCTCGGAATTGCCGTTACAGGAGCATTATAAAAAACATATCTATTGACCGTTGACCAAATATACATTTGCATCACAGGTCTGTTTCCGTCGGAAGGTGTTGTAAAATTGGCATTGCTTAAAGAGCCTCCATCTTGAGATTCTGCCAAAACATAATCATTTCCATTTCCTCCTTTACCAAAATTATTCTGTTGAAAATTTCTTGCAGATTCTGTAAATCCGAACTGGTAAAAAATATCATGTACTTTATTATTAATATAAAATAGATTTGTAATTGCAGCACTTCTATTAAACGCAGGAGTTCCGTTAATCGAAAAAGGGAAATCAAAATTTCTGTTTATACCTCCATCAGGAGAAAATCCTGGCTGGTTTATATTTGCAGTATCTTCGTAAGCATATACATTATTTCCTCTTGTCGTTGTAAAACTTGTTGCTCCTGTAGAATGCCACCCTTCCGGTGAAGAAGCTAAAATCCAAGGATTTGAAACAATAGACCGATTGCCAAAAGTTGGCGCTTCTATCGGCAGTGGAAAAACATTGTAACTCGCATTATCTGCAAGTTTTAGAAAAGTATTTTTTTGAAGATTTGATGATTCTACATCATTTGAAACCATAGATTCTCCGGAATACGCATCTGAATGAAAATTGCAGGATAAATTCAGGTTGTCTTTTGAAACAATTTCGCCAGAATTGGCATCTACTAAAGCATTCCAATAATTTGTAGAATTTGGTTCTTGAAAAGAGAATTCGTAGGCAAGTCTTAAATTATCATTCACATCAACAAACATCAATCTTTGCTTCGTGAAATTTTTCTGATTCGATTCTGAAAGCGAGTTTTCAAGAATCTGAAAGTTTTTAATTTCTGCTTTCCCTAAAGCTTCAGCAATATTCTCAAGTGCTTTTTCTTTGTTGAGCATTGCCGTTTCTGAAGTCGAAACAATATAGTTTTTCACAAAAGAATCTGAAAAATATACAATTTTATCACCTTTAATGATCGCTGTTCCTACGGCATTATAAACAGGATAACCTTTAAATTTTTGTTGAATTTTTACAATTTCTCCTTTTAAAGATTCAGATGAATCTATATTATCGATTTCAAAATCTCTTAAATCTGCTTTTTTAAAATCCTTACTTTGTTTTGTAAGAATATAATTGGATATCAACCTCTTCTGTTGCTGAGAAAATATGAAATAAGGAAACAAAATAAAAAACGCAAATAGAATTTTCACATTTCCAGCCTTCAATTTATTAATAAAAATGCAATTCATGATTTTAGTTATTAATATTTTATAAAAATAACAACATTTTATGAAATCCTGTTTAAGATTAAGATAAAAGAAAGAATATTAATAGTAATAAATAAAACAGCTATCTTAGAAATGAGACAGATCGTTTATCTTTAAAATAAAAAACCACTCTTTCGAGTGGTTCTTATGATAAAAAATGATTGTCGGATTATTTGCCTCCTTCCATTTTCTTTTTCAATTCTGCTAAAGCATCGATGTCTCCAAGAGTTGATCTTTCTTCGTTGTTTGAAGAAGAAGAAACATTTCTAGAAGAAGATTCTTTCACATTCTTTTTCTCTTCGTCTCTGAAGATACCTGTGTGAGAAACTACTACTCTCTTGAATTCTTTGTTGAATTCGATTACTTTAAACTGAGCATCTTCACCTTTCTTGATTTTAGATCCGTCTTCCTTCTCTAATAATCTTGATGGGCAGAAAGCTTCAACTTCAGCATCTTCGAATTGTACAGAAGCACCTTTATCGTGTACTTCTACAGCTTTACCAGCATGTACAGTTCCTTCAGCATATTTAGTTTCAAATTTATCCCAAGGGTTTTCTTGAAGTTGTTTGTGACCTAGAGATAATCTTCTAGCCTGGATGTCTAATTCTAGAACTACAACATCTAATTTATCACCAACTGCACAGAACTCAGATGGGTGCTTGATTTTCTTAGTCCAAGAAAGATCAGAGATATAGATTAATCCATCAATACCTTCTTCCAATTCTACGAATACACCGAAGTTTGTAAAGTTTCTTACAGTTCCAACGTGTTGAGAACCTACTGGATACTTAGCTTCGATATTTTCCCATGGATCTTTAGATAATTGTTTCATACCTAAAGAGATTTTTCTGTCTTCTCTATCAAGAGTAAGTACTTCAGCTTCCACTTCGTCACCTACTTTTACGAAATCTCCTGCGCTTCTCAAGTGAGTAGACCAAGACATTTCAGAAACGTGGATTAATCCTTCTACACCTGGAGCGATCTCAACGAATGCACCATAGTCAGCAAGAACTACCACTTTTCCTTTTACTTTATCACCAACTTTCATGTCAGCAGAAAGAGCATCCCAAGGATGAGCTTCTAATTGCTTCATACCTAATTGGATTCTTGTTTTCTCATCATCAAAATCAAGGATAACAACTTTTACAGTCTGTCCGTCCTCAAGGATTTCAGATGGGTGGTTCACTCTAGACCAAGAAAGGTCTGTAATGTGGATCAATCCATCAACACCTCCTAAGTCGATGAATACACCGTAAGAAGTAATATTCTTAACAGTACCTTCAAGAACCTGACCTTTTTCAAGCTGAGCGATGATTTCTTTTTTCTGACCTTCGATATCTGCTTCGATCAATGCTTTGTGAGATACAACTACGTTTTTGAACTCAGGGTTGATTTTCACAACTTTGAACTCCATAGTTTTACCTACGAACTGATCGTAATCTTTGATTGGCTTAACATCAATTTGAGAACCAGGTAAGAATGCTTCGATTCCGTGTACGTCAACAATCATACCTCCTTTAGTTCTAGACTTAACAAAACCGTTAACGATTTCTCCAGTTTCGTGAAGCTCATTTACTCTATCCCAAGCTTTAAGCGTTCTAGCTTTTCTGTGAGATAACTGTAACTGACCTGTTTTGTCTTCTCTTCTGTCAACCATTACTTCTACTACATCACCAACGCTTAAACCTGGGTTGTAACGGAATTCGTTAAGAGAAATAACACCTTCAGATTTGAAGTCGATGTCTACGATAGCTTCTTTGTCAGTTAATCTTACAACTTTACCAGTGATAACGTCGTTATCGTTTAAGCTGCTAAGAGATCCGTTGTAGATTTCTTCAAGATCACTTTTTTCTTTTCTCGCATCTGCATCAAGACCTGATTCGAAAGAATCCCAATCAAATTGTTCTGGTGCTACGTTTTGGTTTAATAAAACCTCTGCTGAATTTGTCTCTTTTGACATTTTCTAATAAAATTTGTATTCCTTCTTTTTTAATGGTCTGAATAAATGTGGTTTTAAAAAATACGGAAGTAATTAATTTATAATAATTTACCTTTTCAGACCTGTCCACAAAAAGTGACTGCAAAAGTACGAAAAAAACTTGAAATTACACATATGTTTATTTCCAATTAATCTAACAGGAAAAACAAAATTATTTTAAAAACAAAACAGATGAGCAATAATGCTCATCCGTTAAAAAACACAAATTATGATAAAATCATATTTTCTTAATTAATCGATTCCACAACAGTCGTATTAAGAGATATTTTACCTAAAAAGCTACTCATGTTGTCGCAAGTAGTTGCATTGTCAGACCTTGTCGCAGCTCCTCCGTACACTACTTTTTGCGTTGTTGAATTAGATGTGGAAGATATATTTCGCGCCATAACTTTTATTGAATGATTACCTATAGATAAATTATTTACAACTCCATTCAAAATAAATTTATGCCATGAACAAGTAAAGTTTTCTTTTTGTTTATGGTATTTTCTTACTACAACAAGTACATCATCAACAAAAATACCGATAGCATATTCATAATATTCATTAACAGAAGCATCAAGCTGCGTCATTCCTTCAACTGTAAAGGCAAAAGAATTATTGGTTCTCGTAAATGCTTTTGAATCTGTTACTCCCAGAGAAGTCCATCCGGCTGTACCTGATCCTAAGTTGATAGCTCCAGGATTAAAACCGGTGATAATCGTACTTGCTGAAGAAGAAACAGAACTTATATTAACGACATCTAATTTGGGTTGAAGCCGCTCTTTTGTATATAAAGAATTCCATCGATCAACTTCAAAATACGTTACTGTTTGTGGCAAAGATGATGTAGAATTGGTGTTAAAAACTATATTTCCATTTTGAGGATTTTGTACTGTAGTAACATCCATATTTGAAGTTAAAGGAATTCTTGGAAGCAAAAATCCTTTTTTGTCTGAATCTAATTTCAAGACAGCCGTATTATCCAAAGCAGGTGTGGCTTTATCTGTAATTACAACTTGTGAAAAAAACAAATTAGGTATCGCTGCTAAAACAATTATATTAAATATTTTTTTCATGATTAGTAAGGTAATGGTTGATTAACTAAAACTATGGCACTTATTTTTGCTTCATCATTGGAGATGTTACTGCAACTTGCTCCTTTTTGTCCGTAATTAATAGTTGCCGTTGTTGTACTCGATCTATTCATCACAGCAAATTTTAGATTATGGGTACCTACGATGAGGTTATTTACAAGACCTGTTATAGTAAACTCTCGGAACGCACATGAATTATCTACATTCATCGTAGCTGATTTTGATGAAATTAACTTATCATCTACAAAAATCCCCAAACCATACGTAACACTTTCGCTACTTGATGACGCATTATTTAATTGCAGCATTCCGGTAAAAGTAATAACCGCATTATTTGTAGGTCTGTCAATTACAAAACTGAATACTGAAGGATCTGTAATCTCTACCCAAGGATTTGCCAAAAGACTTCCATTCACAAATGAATTGACCGAGGTGGCATCTGCCGGATAATTACTTGTAGCAACACCAGTATTGTAAATTTTAGAATAATACTTAGTAATTCCTAAAATCAAATTGATATTAGCTGAACTAAAATAAAAAACCCATTTTGTTCCGTCCCAATAATATAAACCTTTTCCACCTGGGAAACCTGCATTAGTATTGTACACCATTAAAGACTCTGTAGGTTTTGCAATCATAAAGCTATAATCTGAAACATTGCTTGGGTTTAGCGAAATTTTCGGCAACATAAAACCCTTATTTCCAGATACGAGATCTAAAATCGCAGATTCATTTGGTACATCAGTTCCAATCCCTACCGATCCATTTTGTCCGTAAATATTGTATCCTAATATTAAAAAGAGGAATAGTAAATAATTTTTTTTCATGGATTTGTGTTTTAAGATTTTTCGGTTAATTTGATAAACATATTTATCTTAGACATATCTGCATTCACAGAAGAAGAGGCTGCACCACCAAATTTCCAACTGGTTGCATTAGGGTAATTATTAACTCTCATTGTAACATACGTTTTTATTGTATGGCTACCTAGACTAAGATTTTTGAACACTGTATTGATCGAAAAGAAATCATATTGAAATGTGCGCCCATAATTGGAAGAATAGTTTCTTACACCCGAAAGTTTACCATCTACAAAAATACCAATGGCATAAGTGTATGTACTGGCAGGACTCAAATCAGTATTATTAGCCTGAACCATACCTTCAGTAATTACAAAAATGGTATTATTAGCCTGGGTAATCGTAATATCTTTAGAAAGACCTGGTATTTCTGTCCAAACTGAACCTGGTACAGAATTTTCGGCATACATCAATGCTCCTGAAAGTGTGCTCAAATCTACTGCTGAAGAGCTTGATGTGCTATAAGAGACCGTTAAACCAAGTACTGAATAAATATTTTGAGAATCTACAAGTTCATTCCATTTATTAATTTCCCAAAAATTAAATCCTTTTTTACCTGGAGCATTATTATATGCTAATAATCCAAGACTAGGAGTAGTGGTAACTGGTGAAGCTAGATTGAGATTTGGAATATTAAGATTAGGAATTAAAACCCCTTTGTTAGAAGAATAAGTTTTTAGAAGTAAATCATCTTCTACAACAATAGCACCTATCCCTACTTGAGCACATATGTTTTGTAGAAAAAACAGGTATAAAAGCACCACTTTAGCTAGAAGTTTTTTTTTCATCATCGTGTATTAAATTAAAATTGTGTTTTCATAACTATCAAAAAATCTTAAAGGTACTTTAAGGATTTTCCAAATACATCTATGCAAATCTATAATTTAAACACAAATAAATCAACAATTTATCCATTATATTTGACTTTATTGATAAATTCAATAATCTACAGCAAATTAATAGAGAAACTAGCTACCTATATTTATTAAAAAGTTTTGCTAGAGCCGTCCAGCAAGTCATTCAGAGCAGAAAATTCTTCCGGAGTAAGGTCTCTCCATTTTCCCAAAGGAATATCAAGTTTGATATTCATGATTCTTATACGCTTCAGCTTTTTTACTTCATATCCTAAAAATTCGCACATTCTTCTGATCTGACGGTTGAGACCTTGTGTCAAAACAATACGAAAAGTCATATCATCAATCTTTTCAACCTCACATTTCTTAGTTATCGTATCTAAAATTGGAACCCCATTGCGCATTTTTTCCAAAAACTTTGGGTTGATAGGCTTATCAACTCTTACAAGATATTCTTTCTCGTTATTGTTTTTAGATCTCAATATTTTGTTAACGATATCACCATCACTTGTCAACAAAATCAAACCTTCACTTGGTTTATCTAATCTTCCGATTGGGAAAATTCTCTGCGGATGATTGATATACTCAATGATATTATCTCTTTCACGTTTTGTATCGGTAGTACAAACAATTCCTACAGGTTTGTTGAAAGCAATATAAATAGGCTTTTCCTGAGATTCACGGATAGGTTTTCCGTCAACTTCCACTACATCTTCGTCTGAAACTTTTGTTCCCAGTTCAGGAATTTGTCCGTTTATTTTTATTCTTCCTTCTTCCAAAAGCTTATCTGCCGCTCTTCTTGAGCAGTAACCAACCTCAGAAAGATATTTATTGATACGTGTTTTTTCCATTATTCTATTCCTTCTACTGTGTAATTTTTGTTGCTGAAAATCGTGATTCCGTAACTTAGTCCTATAAAAAAAGGATTATTATTTCCCACTTTATGACCTTCGAAAAACAGCCCGCCTTCCTGACTTAATCTTTTTGAATACGAAACCTGAATACCAAGTCTGGCTCCCCAAAATTCTGAGTCTGAAACAGCAGAATTGTTTATCTGTTTGCCATAATTAAGATCAATATAAAAAGGCTGATCTCCCGGATTAAAAATAATTTTGGGCTGAATCATCCAATAAACCAAATGATAATTATCTTCTATAAAACTATATTTCAAGCCTGTTCCCAATGCAAAATTAGGAAGAAAATTGTAACCTCCAATTGCGGTAATGCCATAACTGATCTTTCGTTTTGCTTCTGGCTGAATATATTGAGTATTATTGGGTAATTGCTTTTCTTTTTTTAAGTTTAAACCTACATTTAGAGAAGGATTAAA
Organism: Chryseobacterium mulctrae; assembly: GCF_006175945.1. Lineage (NCBI taxonomy): Bacteria > Pseudomonadati > Bacteroidota > Flavobacteriia > Flavobacteriales > Weeksellaceae > Chryseobacterium > Chryseobacterium mulctrae. The sequence continues at coordinate 778,788 of NZ_VAJL01000001.1, forward strand.
ATAAAAACCCATTTTAGGCTTCTTTGAATCGTCAACTTGCGAAAATGCTGTTATTGAAAACAGTAAAGCTAAGATCAATAATAAATTTTTAATCATAAATTTTCAAATCTATATTCGTTTTCTAAAAAATCGCTGGTTCCATCTTCAATTTTATAATCCCCGATTTTTGTTCTTCTCAATTGGGTAAGATAACCTCCTACTCCTAATTCCTGGCCGATATCGTGTGCTAAACTTCTGATATAAGTTCCTTTTGAACAACCCACTGTAAAACTCACCAAAGGAAAATTGATTTCAACATCTTTGATGTAATGAATGGTTGTTTTTCTGGATTTCATTTCAACCTCCTCTCCTACTCTTGCCAAATTGTACGCTCTTGCTCCATCAATTTTAATTGCAGAATAAATCGGCGGTTTCTGATCTATTTCACCTAAAAATTTGTCTAAAGCATTTTTTACATCTTCTTCGGTTACATTTGAAATATCCTGATGAAGAATTTCAGGTTTTTCGGTGTCGTAAGATTCGGTTTGTACACCTATTTTTATTTCGGTCCAATATTCTTTTGGAGCATCCTGTATTTCAGGGATTTTTTTTGTGAATTTTCCTGTACAGACAATCAGTAATCCAGTCGCACGCGGATCTAAAGTTCCGGCATGACCAATTTTGAATTTTTTCGGAAGATCAAATTCTCTTTTGAGTTTATATTTCATTTTATTGACCGCCTGAAAAGAAGTCCAATCCAAAGGTTTGTCTAATAAAAATATGTGTCCTGACTGTAATTCTTCAGCTGTCATTATTTTAAAATTTCAGTAATAAAAACTAATTTAGGTTGCTGACTCAGTTTTTGTTCACAATCCTTTGATTCAAGATTGCTAATAAGACATTTTTTACCGTCAGCTGAATAAGATATTTTTTGAAAAGGATAAATCGAATTATTCGGGGCAATATTAACCGTATATTTTGCAGGAAGATTGATTTTATAAATCTTATCATTTATTCTATTAATAGGCTTGTGAAAACATTTACCTTCTTTATAATATTTCGGAAAAGCTTTATGTTCTAAATTTTCATCATTAACCAACTCTTTGCAGAACAAAATATTGTTTGGTAATTTATTTCCACTTAATTCAACAAAAATTTCTTTTTCTTGGTCTGTATTGTTTTTTACAAAAAGTACATGAGCCGGAGAACAGGAAATGGTAGAAATACCAAACAATAATCCAATCAAAAAATTTAAATAAAATTTCATGAATTTATTTAAAGTAATAAAAATAAATCAACAATGCGACTCCTACAAAAATACGATACCAACCCCAAGGTTTGAAACCATATTTGTTTAAAACTCCGATAAATGCTTTGATTGCGATAAGTGCTGTAATAAATGCAACAATATTTCCAACAATAAAAATCATAATGTGATCCTGAGATTGTAAAATCATCTCATAACCTTTCATCGGGTTTGCAGTTGTTTTACCCCAGGTTTTTACAAAAACAGAGTAAACCGTCACCGCCAACATGGTAGGAACAGCCAAAAAGAAAGAAAATTCTGCCGCCGCTTTTCGTGATAAACCTTGTGTCATCCCTCCAATAATGGAAGCTGCACTTCTACTTGTTCCGGGCATCATCGCAAGACACTGCCAAAAACCAATGGTCACTGCTTTTTTTATTGAAATATCTTTCTCGTCATTGATAACCGGATTTTTAAACCATTTATCAGCAAACAATAAAACGACTCCACCTAAAACCAAAACTGAGGAAATTGCAATCTGATTTCCCAACACAGCCTCAATCATATCATCAAAAATATATCCTAAAACCAAAGCCGGAATCACTGCAAAACCTAATTTATAATAAAACTTAAGGTTTTTAAAGTCAAAAAACTTTTTCCAATAGGCAACGACTACCGATAAAATAGCTCCAAACTGTATGGAAACCTGAAACATTTTTAGAAATTCGGTTTCTTCTAAGCCCATCAAATTGGCGGTAAAACCCATGTGAGCAGTAGATGAAATGGGTAAGTATTCTGTAAGTCCTTCTACGATGGCAATGATTATTGCTTTGATTAAATCCATTTTTGTTTAATTCAAAAAATATTAAAAGATTAAAAACAGCAAAAGATTCAAATTAATATTCAAATCTTTTACTGTCTTACTTTTTATTGTAAAAAAATTTTATTTCCTTTTTAAAATTGCGTAGACTTCAATCACAAAACCAGTCACCACAAGAAGAGGAGCAATTCTGATTCTTCTGATTGAAAAAATGTCGTCGTTCCAGACATTGGGATCTAGTTTTCCGTCAACCGTATTTGCATCTGGACCCATCATCAGAAGAAAACCAACTACGATACACGCAAGACCAATCAGCATCCATTTAAAATTCTGCTTACCGAAGTAAAAAGTATTTTCGTCGGAAACTTTTGTTTCGTTACCAAAATCTGATGCCGAAAATTTATTTGTTTTTTTGCTCATTTTTAAGAATAATATAAATCGTCAACATTAGACCTTAAGAATCTCCATGTTGCAATAATTGTACTTAATACGGTGATGAATAAACCTACACCAAATATAGAAACCACCAACCAAATATACTGATTCGTATCTTGTACGAAAGGTGTTTTGATCGCTGTTGTAAAATAATACCAAACTCCGAAAAGTGCTAAAAGACCGATAACTGCACCAAGAACTCCTAAAACAAGTGCTTCTTTGATGAATGGCGTTAAAATAAATCTTCGTTTTGCACCCACCAACTGCATGGTTTTGATGATAAATCTTTTTGAAAAAACCTTCAGACGAATTGAATTGTTAATCAATACAATCGCTAAAACCAAGAACAATACACAGAATCCTAAAATCCATTTTAAAATTTTATTCAGGTTGTCATATATTTTCTGAGAATCGGTATCGTTTTTCACATCTTTTATTCCGGGAACTGCCTTCAGTTCTTTTAATACACTTGCTGTTTTAATAGAATCTGTATAACCCGCTTTTAACGAAACTTCTACAGAGGCAGGATAAATATCTTCTTCAAAAAGCGCTTCCGTATCAATTCCCAAACTCTTTTTAGCTTCAGCAGTAGCCATTTTTTTGGTAATGTATTTGGTACGTTTTACCGCTTCCATTTTACTGATTAATTCAACAGCAACGGCTTCTTGTTTTGCAATTTTAGCAGAATCTTTGATGTCGTAATTTTCATCAAAATAAGCATTTACTACAAGCTGCTCTTTTAAATAGTCGGAATATTTTTGAGCATTGATTAAAATAAGCCCCATTAATCCCAACAAAAACAGCACTAATGCGATACTTACTACGACAGTAATATTGCTGGATCGAAGCCTTTTCTTATTAAACTCATCTACAGATTTAGCCATTAATATTAAAATTTTTGGCTAAATTAGAAAAAATCTTCCGAAATTTGGGACGAATTAGAGAAAATCATTGTTAACGAAATCATAAAAAACTTTGAGTGTAAAAGCAAAAAAACATCTCGGTCAACACTTTTTGACCGACGAAAATATCGCCAGGAAAATTGTAGAAGGACTGAGCTTTGAAAACTACGGAAACGTACTCGAAGTAGGTCCCGGAATGGGAGTTCTTACCAAATATCTTATTGAAAAAGAACAAAAAGTATATCTTGCAGAGATCGATACAGAATCTATCGAATACCTGAAACAGCATTACGAAAAAATAACCGAAGAAACCTTTGTAGGAGATTTTCTAAAGCATGATTTTGCAGGTTTAGAAAATGAACAAATCGCAATTATCGGAAATTTCCCTTATAATATTTCGTCACAGATTTTATTTAAAATCATCGATTATTATGAGCAGATTCCTGAAATGTTAGGAATGTTCCAGAAAGAAGTTGCAGAGAGAACTGCCGCTGTTCCAAGAACAAAAGATTACGGAATTTTGTCTGTTTTAATTCAGGCTTACTATGATGTAAAATATCTTTTCACGGTACATGAGAATGTTTTTAATCCGCCACCGAAAGTAAAATCGGGCGTGATAAGACTGACCAGAAATCCTAAAGAAGGTCTTGCCGGAAATGAAGTTTTGTTTAAGCAAATAGTAAAAGCAGGGTTTAATCAAAGAAGAAAAAAATTATCTAATGCACTGAAAGTTTTAAATATTCCTGAAGCGTTAAAAACTCACGAATTTTTAGATAAAAGAGCTGAAGAGCTTAGTGTCGCAGATTTTATTTCTTTCACCACACTTTGGAAAGAAAATCAATAAACAAAAAATGCCTTTCAAATTCTGAAAGGCATTTTTTTATTTAATATTGAGAGTTACTCACGGTTTTTCAACATGATCCAACCCGATTGATTCATTTGAGTTTTAGACTTATTGTATTCAAAATTAAATTTGTACCAATACGTTGCAGTCGGCAATCTCTTGTTCTTTTAATTCTTACTCTTACAGTATAATTTGTATTGTTTAAAAGTTCCAGGAAAACATTAAAATCCTGCCAAACAAACCACCATCAATAGAATATTCAAGAGTTTGCGCAATATTATTGATTGAAGGTGTGTAAGCAGTTACCGTCAAAGTATTATCAGAATAATTAAGATTTGTTACATATGGTAAAGCTGCTATTTAGAAACGACAACATGTAAGATTTGTTACACACATTATATTATAAAAATTAAATTCCAAACAAAACTGATGTAATAAAAACTTTTAAGAAAAGATGTTTTTTACTAAAAAATAAAGTATCTGCAAAATCAACATTCATCTGAAAACATATTTTAACAACCTTGAAAATGTAATTTTCAGAATTCGATTAAATTCACGATTTTTGCAAATTCAAAATACGATATGTCAGACTTAATCAAAGAAATAGAAAAAAGAAAAACCTTCGGAATTATCTCTCACCCCGATGCCGGAAAAACCACTCTTACAGAAAAGTTACTGCTTTTTGGAGGAGCAATTCAGGAAGCAGGTGCGGTAAAATCCAATAAAATAAAAAAAGGAGCCACTTCCGATTTCATGGAAATTGAAAGGCAGAGAGGAATCTCGGTAGCAACTTCCGTGTTGGCTTTTGAATATAGAGATCATAAAATCAATATTTTGGATACTCCGGGTCACAAAGATTTTGCTGAAGATACTTATAGAACTTTAACAGCCGTAGATTCTGTAATCGTTGTAATTGACGTTGCAAAAGGAGTTGAGGAACAGACCGAAAAACTTGTTAAAGTTTGCAGAATGAGAAACATCCCGATGTTGGTTTTCATCAATAAGCTTGACCGTGAAGGGAAAGATGCTTTCGATTTGCTGGATGAAGTTGAACAAAAATTGGGATTAACCGTTTGCCCGCTTTCTTTACCAATTGGTATGGGGAGCGATTTCCAGGGAATTTATAATATTTGGGAAAACAATATTCAGTTATTCTTAGAAGAGAAAAAACAGAAAGTAGGTGATGCAATTAAGTTTGATGACATTAATGATCCTAAAATTGATGAAGTTATTGGCGAAAAACCAGCACAAAATTTAAGAGAAGAACTCGATTTGATACAATCTGTTTATCCTGAATTCAATCGTGAAGATTATATGAAAGGAGATTTGCAGCCAGTCTTCTTTGGTTCAGCTTTAAATAATTTTGGTGTTCGTGAATTGTTGGATGCTTTTATCGACATTGCACCAATGCCACAGCCAAAAGAAAGTGATACCCGTTTGGTAAAGCCTGAAGAAAATACTTTTACAGGATTTGTTTTCAAGATTCACGCAAATATGGATCCTAAACATAGAGACAGACTTGCTTTCGTGAAAATTGTTTCGGGAACTTTCAAAAGAAACGAAAATTATTTGTTGGTAAGAGAAGGTAAGAAAATGAAATTCTCTTCTCCGAACGCATTTTTTGCAGATAAAAAAGAAGTGGTTGATGAAAGTTTTCCTGGAGATATCGTCGGTCTTCATGACACAGGAAGTTTCAGAATTGGAGATACATTAACCGGAGGTGAAAAATTGAGCTTCAAAGGAATTCCTAGTTTCTCTCCAGAACATTTCAGATATATTAATAACAATGATCCTTTAAAGGCAAAACAATTGGCAAAAGGTATTGATCAATTGATGGACGAGGGTGTTGCTCAGTTATTTACACTTGAAATGAACAACAGAAAGATTATCGGAACTGTTGGAGCACTTCAGTACGAAGTTATTCAATATCGTTTAGAGCACGAATATGGTGCAAAATGCACCTATGAGCCTCTTTCTATGCACAAAGCTTGTTGGGTAGAAGCAGACGAAAAATCTGAAGAATTCAAAGAATTTGCAAGATTAAAGCAGAGATTTTTAGCAAGAGATAAATATAACCAATTAGTTTTTTTGGCAGACTCTTCGTTTACAATTCATATGACACAAGAAAAATTCCCGAATGTGAAACTACATTTCATCAGTGAATTTAAGAATGCTTAAAAATTAATTTAAGTTAGTTTTATAAAAAATAAAAACCCGTTAAGCAATTAAACTTAACGGGTTTCTTATTTGAAATTAATATTTCTATTTATTCAGCATGAGTAATTTTTTAACAATTTTCTCACCCATCAATTCAACTTCAATCATGTAAGTTCCAGATGGTACGCCTCTTAAATCAATTTTCTCTAAATGATCAGAGAAGAAAAGACGATTTCTCTTAGGTATAACAAGCTTACCGTCCATTGCATAAATGGTATATGAAAATGGATATGGAGCTTGTGGTATAAGTCTAGGGAAATCTAATTTAATATAAACAATACCATCATTCGAAGGAACCGGATAGATCATTAAACCATCATATACAGGAGAAGGAGCAGTTCCCGGAGTTCCCGGAGTTCCTGGAGTTCCTGGATTAGGTGGTACTACAACAGCAGAAGAAGTCACCGTAAAGTTTTGAGAATTTACATTCAAAAACACATTATCTACAGCCTTGACCATAATTCTCGCATTAGTACTATTTCCTAAGCCTCCAGGAACAGTAATTGCATGGCTTCCGTCATTAGGGGTACTCGCAATCAAGACATGAGGAAAAGTAACACCTCCATCAGTAGATAACAAAATACTTACATTAGGTGTACTCACAGGCGCCGCTGTTGTATTGGCTACATTCCAGGTGATTGTTTGCGACTGTCCTTCAGCCCAAACCACCCCTGCAGTATTTTGAGAGGTTACCACGAAAGGCCCGGCTGTACTTACAACAGTAAGCTTTACATCATCACGACCATTTTGTCCTCCTAATACATTATTATCTCTTACCAGAACTGAAAAGTTAAGGTCTCTTGCAACAGAAGGAAGAACTTCCCAAGTACTTACTGTAGATGGGGCTACAATTACAGGTAATTTTGGAAAATATCTATAATTGACCGTTGTCGGAGTAATAGATCTAAATAATGGACCTGCCGCAAGAGTAGAAGTTGGTGGCGCAGTAGCAGTTACCGCTCCTGGATCTATTTGTTCCCATGTGTAAGTAAGTGAATCATTATTAGCATCTGTTGCTGAAGCTGTTAAAACAAATGGCGTACTTTTAGGAATGCTCTTATCTAAGCCTGCATTTACAATTGGCTCCGCATTATTTATTGGTGTTTTTTCACCGCAAGTAGAAGGTGATCCTGTTCCAGTAAGCGTTGTATACATTTCTCTTATACTAACTGCGTGGTAATAAGCATCACTATTACTTTGAACATTTGGAGCACAAATTCCTGCATATCCCATAATAGTGCTTGCACTTCCCGGCTCTATAGACGTAGGAGCATTTCTATTACAGCCGTTATTTTGAGTATGCATAGCTCCAAATTGGTGTCCCATTTCGTGAGCTACAAAATCAATCACAAAAGGGTCACCCACAGGCACTACACAACCAGTAACTCCGCCAGCTTTTCTTGTTCCACATACTGATGGCGTTGCAGCCAAGCCATTATTATTATTTGCATTATCTACTTTAAAAAATAAATGCCCAATATCATAGTTAGCTGCCCCGATAACAGAATTTGTAACCGTTATATTTTCACTAAGCATTTGAGTTGCACTCAAGTTATCAAAAGTATCGGTACTGATGAAAAATAATGCATCCGTATTAGATATCAATTGTAATCTTATAGACATATCTCTCTCAAAAACCTCATTAAGGCGAGTAACTGCTAGATTGACAGCAGCAAGTACCGCAGCTTTTTTCTGAGCATTAGTTCCTGAGCCAACACCTGCTTGGCCTGCAATATATGCTGTATATTCTATAGTGGTAGTAATTGAAAGTCTATATTTTCTTTTAAGTCCGTCAATAACAGTTTTTTGGGCAACAGCAACTGCTTCTTTCATTTCACTATCACCATTGAAAAGACATTCAAACTGATTTAAAGATGATGCTTTTTTTCTATCATACAATTTATAGATTTGGTTATCTTTTGTATAAGAATCAATATAATAAATACCCTCATTGTTTCTAACCATACCATTGAAACCAAAATAAGGATCAATAGTAAATCTTAAACTCGATGATTTATCTCCTTTTTTAAATCCAACATAAGATCTTACTTCAGAATATCTGTCCTGAAGATCCGGATGCATTGTCGAAGATTCAAAAATTTCATATGTATCAAAATTTCCTACAAGATTTGGAAAATTTAGCACAATTCCTTTACGAGTAGACTGTTGATCTATGTCAGGTGCATTTTTAAGTTTACTTTGAATTTCGTTGATATTTAAAGTAAACAGAGAATAATCTGTAACTTTTACATTATTCTCACGCACTTCACTGGTGATTTTAGAATTAAATTTCTTCCAGTTATTTTGCTGAGCAAAACTGGCGACTGAAAACACAAGTAAAGTACTCAGAATGAGTAATTTTTTCTTCATATTTTATCTTTTTAAATATTTAGGGGTATAAGTTTAACATTTGAAGGGATATTTCCCTTTAATCTCAAAATCAATATTGGGTTTTTTTGTTTATTTGATAAATATTCGTCGTTTTTTATTTCTTTATAATACACATTCAAAACAGAATTTTTTTCTTCAATTCTTACTACATTAATATCTCCGTATTTTAGTTTTTTCAATAGTGGTTTCAATACAATAAAAAATTCATTATCAAAAAGTGTTGGTATAGGTTCAGATCGGGAAAACTTTCCATCCTCTAATTTTCCGTAAAGATCTAAAGTTTGATCAAATGTTGCAAGAATCATAAATTCTTTCAAATCAATATCCTTATTTAATCTTCTAACTTCTGAAAAATCAATAAAACTCTCCTTTGCAATCATTACTGTATTTGTTTTCATATCACTTGTAGGTTGAACAGAATTGCCGCAATTCAATACTGCAACGAGCCATAAAAACGAAAATATTACCAATCCAACGTTTTTCATTATGAAAGTCTTAAAAAGCAAAGGTAAATATTATTATATTTCTAATGAATATTTTCTTTTAACATTTTTAACATTTAACTAAAATTTTTGTAAAACACTTACAAAAATTTTACAAATTATTGATTTTCAAAGATATAAAAATTTACTAAAATCATACATTTCTTTTACAAGCATTACAAAAACTTCACTCTTAATTTTACTTCAACAAAAAAATAATCTTATGAAAAAGTTCATTGTACTAGTTGCAGTATCAAGCGTATTTGTAATGTGTAAAAAAGGTGAAGCAACGCAACCTCAGTTAGAAAACGCAATTAACAGCGCAGATAGTGCTGTTGCAAATGTTAGTGAGAAAATCAATTCAGTTAATAATGAAGCAGAAGCGGTATTCGACTCTGCAAGTATTAAAATTAAAGATTTCGAGAAAACAAAAAGCGAAGCTATTCAAAAGATGGAGGCAACTTCAAAAAGCGTTGATTCTTTATCAGAAAAAATAAGCAGTATGAAACTGGAATCAAAAACAGAAAAGAAAGATTCTCTTCATAAAATTGTGGTCAATGTTCCGGCTACGAAAGTGATTAAAGAAACAAAAATCATTTACAGAGACAAACATAAACAAGTAGAAAAAATTTCTCAGAACAAAATGCAGAAAACAGGAATTTTGGAACTGAATGTAAACGATGCTGAAACAGCCAAAGAAACCGTAAAAGAGTTAGTGAAAAAATATGACGGATTTGTAAAAAGTGAAAATACTTCTCTTAATAACAACGATACAAAAATCGCTTATCTGAAAGTAAAAGTTCCGATTCAGAAATTTGATTATCTGATGGATGACCTTAGTTTTAATATTGGAAATGTAGAAAATAAAGGAATTGATGTGAGCGGGCAATATTTTGTAAACAATACGCTATGTGATATGGAAATTACGTTGTACGGAACTTCTGAAGCTGCGTTGGTAAAAGCAAAACCTGAAACATTTGGAGGAAAATCTTTAGCCGCAGTCTCTTCCGGCTGGAATGTAATTACCTCAATTTTCCTGTTTATTCTTCCGCTTTGGCCACTTTTTGTAATTGCCGGGATTGGTTACTATTTCTACAAAAAGAAAAGCAACAAACAGTCTGGAAATCAACCAAACTAGATTATTATTAAATTTTAAGCAAATTTTAAGAAGAGAAATGATAAAGTTTAAGTTTTTCCTTTTAAATTTATCACTTCATAATTTTATTAATATTGTGATTTGGTGTAAAAGAAAAGGCTCTCAATTGAGAGCCTTTTCCATTTATTTCATATTGACTATCTTATCTACAACATATCTTGTGTTTCCTCTCCAAGGAAGTGATCCTTTGTATTCTTTATAATGAAGATCAAAGTTTTTACCGCTGTTGAGCTCCAGTTGTTTGAAAACTTCGGGATCAGATACAGAAAATTCAAACTCATAGCTTGTAATGGTTCCTGTTTTACCTCCTCCAAAACCTTCCTGAATCAATTTGCCTTCGTACGTTTTAAAAACATACCCTTTTTTAATGGCATAATTGAGATATCCTGATTTTACGCCTTCTCCGAAAACGAAGAAAAACTTATACCAAACGAAAACTCCTACAAGAAGTAAAACGACTCCTAAAGTAATCCACAAAGATTTTTTCATAAGATAGTGTTTGATGTTTTTTTAATTACTTAGAAATACTTCTAGAAATCACAATTTTTTGGATTTCAGAAGTTCCTTCATAAATCTGGGTGATTTTTGCATCACGCATCATTCTTTCTACGTGATATTCTTTCACATATCCGTATCCACCGTGAATTTGTACAGCTTCAATGGTAGTATCCATTGCAACCTGAGAAGCGTATAATTTTGCCATTGCTCCACTTTCAGAAATATCTTTTCCGGCATCTTTTTCACAAGCCGCTTTAAAGCAAAGCATTCTTGCAGCCGTAATCTGAGTAGCCATATCTGCCAATTTGAAAGCAATCGCCTGGTGATTGATAATTTCAGTCTTGAAAGCTTTTCTTGTTTTAGCATATTTCAAAGCCAATTCGTAAGCTCCTGAAGCAATACCTAAAGCCTGAGAAGCAATACCGATTCTACCACCGTTCAAAACAGCCATTGCAAAATTGAATCCGAAACCGTCTTCACCGATTCTGTTTTCTTTCGGTACTTTTACGTTGTTGAAAAGCAAAGAATGCGTATCACTTCCTCTGATTCCTAGTTTGTCTTCTTTCGTTCCGATTTCGAAACCTTCCCAACCTCTTTCAACAATAAATGCGTTGATTCCTTTATGTTTTTTCTCAGGATTAGTTTGTGCAATTACGATATAATAAGATGCAGTTCCACCATTTGTAATCCAGTTTTTAATACCATTTAATAAATAGTAGTCTCCTTTATCTTCAGCAGTAGTTTGTTGAGATGTCGCATCAGAACCCGCTTCAGGCTCAGATAAAGCAAAAGCTCCGATTACCTGTCCGCTTGCAAGAGGGGTAAGATATTTTACTTTTTGCTCTTCAGAAGCAAATTTTTCAAGTCCAGCGCAAACCAAAGAGTTATTTACAGACATTACCACAGCTGCAGAAGCATCCACTTTTGCAATCTCTTCCATTGCCAAAACGTAAGAAACGCTATCCATTCCTGCACCACCGTATTTTGGGTCAACCATCATACCTAAAAGTCCCATCTCCCCCATTTTCTTCACTTGCTCAGCTGGAAACTTCTGCTCACGGTCTCTTTCAATTACCTCAGGTAAAAGTTCGGTTTGTGCAAAATCTCTTGCTGCCTGCTGAATCATCAGCTGTTCTTCTGATAAATTAAAGTCCATAAAATTTTCTATTATATGGTGGCTAATTTACACTTTTTAAGCAAATCTGAAAATAGATTCATTAATTGAGAGTTAATGAAGGTTTCAAGCAGATTTGTAATTATTCAGAAGATATTATTTTAATTTGAATTATTAAAAGTATTATGACATACATTTTATTAAATTCTAAACAATAAGAACTTATTTCCCTAGTTAAAAAAAATTCTTATATTTAAAATCCTAACTATTATTTGAAAATTATGTCAATCAAAAGATTATTCGATATACCTCACTATGCTTTAGACCACTTCCCCAAAAGCGATATGTTTGTCACCAAATATCATGGTGAATGGAAAAAAACTTCCACACAGGAATTTATCAATCAGGGAAATAAAATTTCGAGAGGGCTTTTAAAACTAGGCATCAAACCTGGTGATAAAATCGCATTAATTACAACAAATTCCCGTACAGAATGGGCAGTGATGGATCTTGGGCTTTCTCAGATTGGGGTAGTTTCAGTTCCGGTCTATCCTAGTATTTCACCGGAAGACTATGAATTTATCTTTAATAATGCCGAAATAAAATACTGTTTTGTATCTGATAAAGAATTGCTTGCCAAAGTAATGAAGATCAAACATAATGTAGCAAGCTTGCAAGGTATTTTTACCTTTGATAATGTAAGCGGAGCTGCCAACTGGAAAGAAATTCTTGATCTGGGTGAAGACGATTCTACACAAATTGAAGTGGAAGATCTTTCCAAAGCAATCAATACCGAAGATTTGGCAACTTTAATCTATACTTCCGGAACTACAGGAAAACCAAAAGGAGTAATGTTGACGCATGAAAATATTGTCTCCAATGTTTTAGGTTCAATTCCTAGAATTCCAAAAAAGAAAAGTCTGGATTATAAAGACACCAGAGTATTAAGCTTTTTACCAATCTGTCATATTTTTGAGAGAATGTTGTTTTACCTTTTCCAATACAATGGTTTTTCTATCTATTTTGCCGAAAGCATCGAAAAAATGGGTGAAAATGTAAAAGAAGTAAAACCTCATTACATGAGTGTAGTACCTCGTTTGGTAGAAAAAGTGTATGATAAAATTTATAATACCGGTTCTAATGCAGGTGGTTTAAAACAGAAAATTTTCTTCTGGGCCTTACAATTGATTCAAAAAAAGAAAGAAGTTTCAAAACCTTCAGGATTGCAGGAAATTATAGCCGACAAACTGGTTTTCAAAAAATGGAGAGAAGGTTTGGGCGGTGAAATTATCACTTTAGTTTCGGGATCGGCAGCTTTGTCTTCCCGACTTAATTTAATGTTCCAAAATGCAGGAATTCCTATTTTGGAAGGTTATGGTCTGACTGAAACATCACCCGTAATTTCGGTAAACTCTTTCGGAAAAATGAAAGTGGGAACTGTAGGACATCCATTGGATAATTTAACCGTAAAAATTCAACAGGATGGAGAGATTACTGTAAAAGGACCTTCAGTTTTTAAAAGTTATTTTAAAAATGAGGAGCAAACCAAAGAGGCATTCACAGAAGACGGATATTTCAAAACCGGAGATATCGGTCACATCGACAGTGATGGTTTCCTGCAGATTACCGACCGTAAGAAGGAAATGTTTAAAACTTCCGGAGGTAAATATATTGCCCCACAAACGATTGAAAATTTAGCAAAAGCCTCGAAATTTATCGAACAGATTATGGTTGTTGGTGACGGCGAAAAAATGCCAACCGCTTTGGTACAACCCGATTTTGAATTTGCTAAAAACTGGGCAATGAGAAATAATCTGAACATCGGTACCACTTCGCAAGAGATTGCAAAAAGCCCTGAATTGAAAGCAAGAATAGAAAAAGAGATTGATGACATCAACGAACATTTAGGAAACTGGGAAAGAATCAAGAAAATTGAATTAACACCAGAAGTTTGGGGAATTGAAGCGGGACTTCTTACGCCGACTTTAAAGCTTAAACGTAAAGCGATTAAAGAAAAGTTTATTGATCTTTACAATAAGATGTATGAGCATCATGACTAAATAATATGAAGCCGTTTCTTTTGGAAGCGGCTTTTTTATCCTTTAGAGAATCTTTTTAAGTCTTGGTAGTTTTTAAACTAATACATCCATAGAACCACCCCGTCAAAAATTTCTTTGAAATTTTCGCCACCCCTCCAAAGGAGGTGAATTTAAATCATTGCTAACTTTCGCAATTAACATAAAAAAAGCTGTCTCAAAAATTTGAGACAGCTTTATATTCTTAATAAAACGAGTAATTAGAATTTAATTACAGATTTCATTTTTTCGTTTTCTTCCATTACCAATTCGTCATCTACAAGAATTTTTCCTGAATGCTCATCAATAATGATTTTCTTTCTCTGAGCAATTTCCATTTGCTTTTGAGGAGGGATTGTAAAGAATGATCCTTTCGGAGCACCTCTTTCAAGACCTACAACCGCTAAACCTGTAGAAGAGCTTGTTCTGATTCTGTGATAAGAAGCCAACAATCTTTCGTCGATTTTAGCAGCAAATTCTTTAGACTTTTCAAGAAGATATTCTTCTTCTTTCTGAGTTTCAGAAACAAGACCTTCCAATTCTTCTTTTTTGAATTTAAGGTGATTCTTCAAATCGTTGATTTTTGTAGTCAACTCATTCAAAGTTTCTTCTTTATGAGCAATTTTAGCTCCATATTCTTTGATTCTTTTTTCAGAAAGCTGAATTTCAAGTTCCTGATATTCTATCTCCTTTCCTAAAGCTTCAAATTCTTTATTGTTTCTTACGCTATCCTGTTGAGATTTGTATTTATCAATAAGTGTTTTTGCATGATTGATCACTTCATTTTTAGTATTGATTTGATCGTTCTGCTCTTTAATATCTGCATGAAATTTTTCAGCTCTTGTCTCAAGACCCTCAATTTCAATTTCAAGATCTTCAACTTCGATTGGCAATTCTCCTCTTGTGTTACGAATCTCGTCTAATCTTGAATCTATGATCTGTAAATCATATAAAGCTCTTAATTTTTCTTCAACTGAAATATCTGTTAAATTTGCCATATCTAAAGGAAATAATTTACTGGGTTTGTTTTTTCGCTAGAATTTAAGATTGCAAATGTACTAATTTTTTGTGATAAAATTTCAAATAATTGTTGAGCAACCCATTGTTCTGATTCATAATGTCCTACATCACAAAGCAATATTTTAGATTCTGCCTGAAAATAATCATGATATTTAAGATCGCCGGTGATGTATGCATCACATTTTTTTGCAAGAGCAGACTTTATTCCGCTTGCTCCGGAACCTCCCAAAACTCCTACTGTTTTTATTTTTTTACCTGTAAAGTCTGAATGTTTAATCACCTCAACATTAAATTTACCTTTAATAAATCTCAGAAAATCCTTTTCATCCATCTCCTGATCAAATTCGCCATACATTCCCAATCCTGAATATTGGTTTTCATTATCTAAAGAATAAATTTGGTGCGCCACTTCTTCATAAGGATGCACTTCTTTCATTGCTGCAATAATCTGATGTTGTTTATACCCCTCAAAAATTACAGAAATCATATTTTCATCTGCATTTTCTCTCACATTCTGTTGTCCTAAAAAAGGGTTTGAACCTTCAATCGGTCTGAAAGTACCGTTTCCTTCGGTTTTAAAACTACATTCATCATAAAAACCGATGTTTCCGGCTCCTGCCGAAAAAAGAGCTTCTTTCAACTGTTCAGAATAATCACTGGGAACATAAATATTTAACTGCTTTAAATTATTTTTCTTCGGTTGAAGTATCTTTAAATTTTTTAAACCTAAAGCATTGCAAATTCCTGCATTTACTCCAGAATAATCATTATCAAAAGCGGTGTGAATAGCATAAATAGCAACTTTATTTTCAATTGCTTTTAAAACCGCTCTTTCAACATAATTTTTGCCGGTAAGAGATTTTAAACCTGAAAAAATGATAGGATGAAAACACACCACAAGATTACAATTTTTGGCAATCGCTTCATCAATCACACTTTCTAAAGCATCATGACAAACTAAAACTCCGCTTACATTACGGCTAGGTAATCCGCACAGAAGTCCTACATTATCAAAATCTTCCGCCTGTGGCATTGCAATCTGTTTTTCTATAATAGAAATTACTTCTTTAATTGTCATTTTATTCTGTATGTTTGTGACGAAATTAGTTATAATTTAGTTAAAATAAAAAACACATCATGGAAAGAGAGCACAATCTTGTTCCTGGAGATAAACTTTGGAAGAGATTTTTGTTTAGGATCATTTACCGAGCAGATACAAAACTCGGAAAACTGTTTGATATTACGCTTTTATCGCTTATTTTGGTTAGCACTTTCATTATTATGATGGAAAGCGTGCCTAAACTTGATAAAAAATACCACGTTTATTTCATCATTTCTGAATGGGTGATCTCTGTATTTTTCACAGCAGAATATTGGGCAAGAATTGCTGTTTTAAAAAATAAGAAGCATTACATTTTCAGCTTTTTTGGTATTATTGATTTTCTTTCTTTGGTTCCGTTTTATCTGAGTTTCTTTTTTCCTGTGACCAAATATTTTCTGATCTTCAGAATGCTCAGAATGCTGCGTGTTTTCAGGGTTTTCAACCTGTTAGATTTTATGAATGATGGATCTGTCATTGTACGAGCTTTAAGAAACAGTTCAAGAAAAATATATATTTTCCTTTTATTTTTAATTATTTTTTCGGTGATCGTTGGTTCTCTGATGTTTATGGTGGAAGGCGGAAGACCTGGTTTTGAAACAATCCCGCAATCTATTTATTGGGCTGTAGTAACGGTAACAACAGTGGGTTATGGTGATGTTTCGCCGATCACTCCGATGGGGAAATTTTTTGCGGTTATTCTGATGCTTGCCGGTTATTCTATTATTGCGGTTCCTACAGGAATTGTAACGGCAGAAATGAGGAATAAAAGACAAAACTTGGAATTAGTCTGCGACCGATGCGGAAATGAGGATATTGATGATGATGCACGGTATTGTAAACAGTGTGGCAAGAAATTGGCATAATAGATTTTATACAAATTGACCTATTAACCAAAATCGACAAAATCATGGAACCACAAAAGAAAAATAAGCCGAATAGTTTAGTACTTATTCTATTTGCTTTAATCGTATTGATGATTATTATTTATTTTATTCTCGTTTTGTTTTTCCCAACAGTTTTTGACCTTATGAATACGGGAGACATTAAACCAGTATCCCCCGATAAATAAAATTTAACAGAATAAGAAAAAGCTTTCCAAAAAATGGGAAGCTTTTTTAATTTATTCTTTACACAAATTTATTATAAAAAATTAGGCTGGCCAATTGACCAGCCTAATCTTATAAAGAAATTTAAAATAAATTATTTTTTAATTGCTTTGATAGTTTGCTTAGAACCATCTTTCATATTCAGAATAACTAAATACATTCCTGAATTTAATTCTCTTAAATGAAGTACAGATTCTGGCTTATCAAATGTTTTAACCAATTTACCTGAAATATCTACCACAGATATAGATTTCACATTTGATACATCTGAAATATTTAACACATCTGCAAATGGATTTGGATAAGCTTTAACATTGTTTTCATTTGCAATAACTTCACCAGTAGCTAAACTAGGACATCCAGCAGAGTCAACGGTTGCAACGATTGATTGTCTTGGCGAAGAAGTACATACAGTCGTTAAATCCCAACTATAGAAGTAATAGTATGAGGTACTAGTACCACTAATATAACCTGAAGTAATATTTCCAGCCGCTCCAAGAGAATAAGGAAAACCTCCTAAAGCACTCTCTCTTATCATATAAGGACCAGAATTTGCCATCAATCTATAGCCAGTACCAACATTAATATCCCATCCTAAAACAATTGTATAGCTTACAGGAGTAGTTGTTGTTCCACCAGTAGGTAAATTCGCTGCCGGAATAGTTATAGTTTGAAGTACAGTTCCTGTACTATTAGTTAAATTAACCACTAAGTTAGTCGTAGCATTTCTC
The DNA here is from genome assembly GCF_006175945.1 of Chryseobacterium mulctrae. Lineage (NCBI taxonomy): Bacteria > Pseudomonadati > Bacteroidota > Flavobacteriia > Flavobacteriales > Weeksellaceae > Chryseobacterium > Chryseobacterium mulctrae. The sequence continues at coordinate 796,906 of NZ_VAJL01000001.1, forward strand.
TCTAAGAAAACTTTAACAGAATTAAGTTTAAACGCTCTAGTAGCATCAAATACTAATCCATAATCACTTGCATCAGTAGCACTTACTGTCGCATATGTTGCTCTTGCCTGCCCCGCCGAAGTATTTACATACGATGCATCTGCATAATAAGTTGTAGTTGTTGATAAAGCTGGTGTAGTAAAACTAGTACCTGTTGCCACAGAAGCACCACCACTCATTCCATTATACCAATTAATTATTGCTCCCGAATCTGCTGTTGCCGAAAGGGTAGCTGAAGTATTAGGACAAACTGTTGCTCCTGTAGTGGAAAGAAGCGTAGGTGGTTGACACAATGTAGCAAAAGACACTACTGAAGTCCATGAGCTTCTATCAGGACCAATACACACTGATCTTACCCAAACATAATATACTGTAGATGATAATAATCCACTTATAGAAGCAGTAGTAGTAGTCGAAGTAACAGAGTTTGTAGCATTTAAAGGAGTTGTAAATGTCGGAGCTGTACTCGAAGTACTATAATACACCTCATATCCGTTAGCTGGAACTGTAGAAGGAGCAGTCCAAGTTGCCGTAGCTCCAGATGTTGTAATACTTGAACCAGTTATTGCCAAAGCAGTAGGTGCAAAACAAGTAACTAAAGTCGTAAAATTTCTTTCAGAACATCCTAAAGATGTGCTTGTCGCATTGTATCCACTGATAGTATAAAAATACTTTATACCATTATTTAGAGGAGTTGGTAAAGTATAAGTAAGAACATTACCTACATCAAAAGCATTTAACACATCATTCCCACCCGAAGTAGTTCCAATTGTAATCTTATATCCTGTTGCATTTGCATTAGTCGCCCAAGTGAAGGTAGGTGTCACAGAAACTCCCGTAGCAGCAGAAGCTGGTGCACTTACAGTAGGACATGCAGTAACAGTAGTAAAGTTTCTCTCCGTACATCCTGCAGTAGTGTTTGAAGCATCATAACTATTCAATGTATAATAATACTTTGTTCCCAATGCCAAAGGCGTTGGTAATGTATAAGTAGTCACATTACCTACATCAAATGCATTTAAAATATTATTACCACCTACAGTTGATCCAATAGTTAATTTATAACCAGTAACTCCTGCAGCGGCAGTCCAAGTAAATGTAGGTGTAACAGAAACACCAGTAGCAGCAGCAGCAGGTGCACTCACAGTTGCACAGCCAGCAGTAGTAAAGCTTCTTTCAGTACAGCTTAAGGAAGAGTTGTAAGAATTATAAGCATTTATCGTATAAAAATATTTTGTTCCAATCATCAATGGTGTTGGTAATGTATACGTTGTAACATTTCCAAGATCAAAAGCATTCAAAATATTATTACCGCCTGCTGTAGTACCTATCGTAAGCTTATATCCCGTAGCGTCTGTTACAGCACCCCATGTAAATGCAGGAGTAGTTGATACTCCCGTCGCAGATGATGCAGGAGCAGTCACAGAAGGACAATTTAAGTTTTTGGTTGTAAAAGAAAATTCCGTACATCCTGTAGCTGTACCGTTTACATTTGTAGGCAAAATTGTTACATAGTATAGCTTGCCATACAATAATGGAGTTGCAGCAGGTATTGTATAAGTAAGCACATTCGCTACATCAAGACTATTAAGAACATCAGTACCTCCAGGAATCGTTCCTAAATTTATTTTATATGAAGATGTCCCCACAGCTGAAGCCCAAGTAATTGTGGGAGCAATAACAACTCCAGTAGCATTATTAAGAGGAGCTGTAATGGTTGTACATGCAGGAGGAGTGTTATTAATTAATATATTTACGTTATCTACATAGATATCATCACTACCATTATCTCCGGTTGCTAAAAATCTTAAAATCGCTGTACTACTTGTTGAAGGTAAAACAAACTCTTTCATAGCCCACGCAGCCTGAACTCCTAAAGGAGAACCAATATTAGTAAAAGTGTTTCCACCGTCTGTAGATAATTGAATTTGTAAAACATCAGAACCTGTAGGATTAATATAATTAAATGCTAAAAGCCTATCACCAGAACTTCCAGAAAGATTTACATATAAATCCATGTATCCAGAAACATATAAACAGTTATAAGAATGAAATCGTGCCGTAGGCTCAGTAGCCGGAGAAGCTACTGTTGCGGTTCCGTTGACTGAGCTCCAACCCGAAGCTGAAGTAAATCCACTTAAAGAAATATCACTTTGTCTCCAAGAGTTATCGCCTCTTGATGGCCAAGTTCTCCAATATGAGGCATTAGGTAAATCTAGTGTTGAATTTCCATTTGCCCAATTAGAAAAATTTTCAGTAAAAGGAATTGTTGCATATGTAGTTGGAGCAGTAATCCAAGTTCCTGGGTTATATGTAAAGGTTAGTCCAGATGCCGGTATTGTTGCTCCGCCAGTAGTCCCTAATGTTACACTTGATGTAGCTGCTGTACCAACTGTTGTTGAGGTCCAATCAGCCCCTACTCTATTGTTAATATCAGAAGCCTCTGCACCTTTTAATCCAATCTGCCCTGTTCCGTTTGCGCTTCCCGAAGCACAAGTTCCATAAACGATAGCAATTGAATTATTTGATGAATCCAATTGAATTTGAAAATTAAGTAATTGAGTAGCAGAACCTCCGCTTACTTTGAGATCTGTAAATTGTACTACAAATTTAGAGCCTACCGTTTCATAAGCAATTTCAGAAGTTGTTGTATTAGCATTCACTAAATTCGCCGAAAAACCAGCAATTGCCCCTTCTATAGTATTTGGAGCAGATGAATCAGCTGATAGACCTGTAGTGGTTGTTGCTACGCTAGGAGTTGTACCAAAAGTGATAAACCCATTATTACTAATAAAAATAGAATTATACGTCCTCCCATTATACTTAAAGGATGGTATTGTTACCAAACTGGAAATAGCATCGGTTGAAAGAGTTGCTCCAGATTGCCAAATAGTTCGGCTGGCCGAAAGTGGTGTGTAGGCTCCCGAAGATTGTGTAAAACCATAACCATTATTGGCATTTGGATTTACAGCTGAAGGAGGTCCTACTTGTGCATAAGCTCCAGCAGTTAGAGCTAACATGCACGTTAGTAAAAATTTTTTCATACTCAGTTAAATTAAAATTAGATGGCTAAATTAATAATTATTAACATTATAATTCAAAAAAAATGTTAATTTTTTAAAAACATACTAACAATGTAGTGAAATAGATGAAATATTATTAAACAAACATTTAATTACAATCAACACTCCACAATTAAAATTATTTATAAACAATTAATTATTAGACTATTAATTCAATACAACAATCAATCTATTTAACAATAATTATTCAAAAAACTTCATTACTTATAATATATAAAAAAGTCGCAATCTGATTTAGATTGCGACTTTTTTATATATCTATTGCCAAATATTAGTTCAGATAAAACTCATATTTATTAAGAAGCTGAATATTTTTAATTAAATCTCCATTAAGATTTATCGAATGTTTCATCGATTGAACTTCAATATGAGAATCATCCTCAATATTTTTAATGTAAAATTTAAACTTTTGATTTCCTTGATTTTCATTCAAAAAATTTCTAAAGAAACTGAGATCTTCCGGCCTGAAGTCCATCACATCCATTACCAACGAAATACTTTTTGCAAATTTTTCAAAAGCTTCCTGCAACTCGATGACTTCATTTACATTAACGAATACTCTTCCATCTTTTACCTGGGCAAATTTTATTTTTAAAATCACAAAACGTTGCACTTCGAGTTTCTCCTTCAATTTCATATAATCACGATCTCCTAACCTGAAAGAATACGATCCAGAATAATCTTCCAATGTTACAAAAGCCACTTTTTCACCGCTTCTAAAGCCATCTTTCACAACATATTCTGTTATCAAACCGGCAACAGTATATTCTTTTCCGCCACCACCATTTTCTCTTTCTTTCTGTAGTGTTTTCCAGTCTTTCTTCTTTTCTTCAAACAGTTCTTCTTGTTTATTTGCAAAAGCCTGTTCTTTATAAGCATCAACTTCATCAAGATTTAAAAATCCGAAAACACCCTTTGGTTCTGCTTTCTTAGTCACTTCTTCTATAATCTCTTCTTCACCCGTTAATAATTCGTCAGACACAATTTCAATTAAATCTGCAACCTCATCCACAGAATCTTTTTCAAGAATTGGAACTTCTTCAGTTACCACTTTCGCTTCTTCCTCTTTTTCCAAAACAGATTTTTTAGAAAGACTTCCCTGCATAAACTGATACTGAAATTTAAACTCATCCAGCGGATGCGCCGAAAGATAGAAACCAATTGTTTCTTTTTCTTTATTCAACTTATGCATATTCGGCCACTCCGGACAAGGTGCTAATTTGGGCTGTTCAATCTGAACTTCATCGGCAAAATCAGCAAAAAGAGAATGTTCCATTTCATTTTTACTTTCCTGAAAACTTTGTCCGTATCTTATTAAACGTTCCAAATTAGTTTTTCCCGACATATCAATATCAAAATACTGACCTCTATGGAAAGAGCCTAATTCATCAAAAGCTCCTGCAAGAACCAAACTTTCCGCTACCCTTTTATTCATCTGAGAAGGTAAAATTCTTTCGAAAAAATCATAAACATTTTTAAACCTTCCATTGGCTCTTTCTTTGGTAATTCCTTCACTCGGACCTTCCCCAATTCCTTTTATCGCACCCAAACCAAAACGAATCTGACCTTTTTCGTTTACCGAAAATTTATATTGTGATTCATTTACGTCAGGTCCCAAAACATCAACACCCATACTTTTACAATCTTCCATAAACATGGTAATCGATTCGGTATTGTTAATGTTATTACTCATTACACTCGCCATATATTCTGCAGGATAATTCGCTTTCAAATACGCAGTCTGATAAGCAATTAAAGCATAACAAGTAGAGTGAGATTTGTTGAAAGCATATTCTGCAAAAGCTTTCCAGTCATTCCAAATTTTTTCTAATCTTTCTTCATTCAAATTGTTTTTTCTTCCTCCTTCAATGAATTTTGGATACATCTTGTTTAGAACCTCAATCTGCTTTTTACCCATCGCCTTTCTCAAAGTATCGGCTTCACCTTTTGTAAAATTGGCTAATTTTTGAGATAAAAGCATTACCTGCTCCTGATAAACAGTAATTCCGTAGGTTTCTTTTAAATATTCTTCAGTTTCATCCAAGTCATAGACTACTTCTTCTATTCCGTGTTTTCTGTTGATAAAACTCGGAATATATTTAATAGGACCCGGTCTGTAAAGAGCATTCATGGCAATTAAATCTGCAAAAACCGTCGGTTTCAGCTCACGCATATATTTTTGCATCCCTGGACTTTCATACTGGAAAATCCCAACCGTTCTTCCTTCCTTAAATAACTGATAGGTTTTAGCATCATCCAAAGGAATCAAATCCGGATCAATATAAACTCCATGTCTGGCTTTAACAATTTTTAAAGCATCTTTAATAATCGTCAAAGTTCGGAGACCTAAAAAGTCCATCTTCAGAAGTCCGGCACTTTCCGCTACCGAGTTATCAAACTGAGAAACCAAAATATCGGCATCTTTCGCAGCAATTGTAACCGGAACCAGATTACTCACATCTTCCGGTGTAATAATCACTCCACAAGCGTGAATTCCGGTATTTCTGATGCAGCCTTCCATTTTTTTTGCGCTTGACAAAACATCATGACGCGCATCACCGGGAGTATTAAGAACATACTTCATCTCATCGACAAGCATTTGCTCTTCAGGCTTTAATTTATCGTATTTCGATAAAGCTTTTGCGATGTTCATCCCCGGACTTGGAGGAATTAATTTTGCAATATTATTAGTATCAGGAATCGGTAAATCTAAAACTCTTCCCGCATCTTTAATTGCAGATTTTCCACCCAAAACCGAGTAAGTAATAATCTGTGCTACCTGATTTTTACCATATTTTTCTACAACCCATTTGATGATTTTGTCACGACCTTCATCATCAAAATCGATATCAATATCGGGCATTGAAATCCTTTCCGGATTCAAAAATCTCTCGAATAGCAAATCATATTTAATTGGATCTACATTGGTAATTCCCGTACAATAAGCAACCGCAGAACCTGCTGCAGAACCACGTCCAGGACCAACCCAAACTCCCATTTTTCTGGCTTCGTTACAAAAATCCTGTACAATCAAAAAGTAACCGGGATAACCTGTATTAGCAACAACTTCAAGTTCAAAATCAAGACGTTCTTTAATTTCAGGAGTAATTCCTGTATCAGCATATCTTTTTTTTGCGCCTTCATAAGTTAAATGCGTCAAATAAGCCATTTCTCCACGTTTCCCCCCATCAATCTCATCTTCTGCATGAATAAATTGCTCAGGAATATCAAACTTCGGCAAGAGTACATCTCTCTTTAAAGTATAAGGACTGAATTTTGCCGTAAATTCTTCATACGCATCAAATGCATCGGGATAATTGAGAAAAGCTTCTTTTATTTCATGAGAATTTTTAATGTAATATTCTCCGGTTGCCAAACCTCTTCTTTTTCCAAAGCCTTTTCCAACAGGAGTTGTCAACTTTTCGCCATCTTTAATGCAGCTTACAATATCCTGAATATTAGAATCATCTTTATTGGTATAATAAGTTTGATTCTGGGCTAATATTTTAACATTATATTTATCAGCAAAATGCAATAAAACATCATTCAAATGCTCTTCTTCAGGAAGTTTATGATTTTGAATCTGAACATAAAAATCATCTTCAAATGTATCTTTCCACCATTTAAAAAGCTCCTCCCCTTTTTGCTCACCCGTATTTAGGATCGCATCAGGAATATCTCCATGAATTCCCGAAGTCAAAGCAATCAGCCCTTCTTTATATTCAGCAATTAATTCTCTGCTAATTCTTGGAACTCCAAAATAAAATCCTTTAAGAAAACCAATACTCGAAAGTTTTGCTAAATTTTTATATCCATTAAAATCTTTCGCCAACAAAACCACTTGCGTTCTTCTGTCGGGATCGTCTTTGGTAAATTGCTTCTGCTCATAACGGTCTGAAATATAAAATTCACAACCTACAACAGGAATCAAAGGCTCAGAAACAGGCTCTTCTTCATTGAATTCCGTTCCATTTTCTTCAGCTTCCTGTTTTTTTGCTAAAAATTCTTTATGTTTTTTTAAACGGTCAGAATTGGTAGATTCAACTGCTGAAACAAATTTGAAAACCCCCATCATATTCCCCAAATCGACCATTCCGACTGCTGGAAAATTTTCTTCTGAAGCTTTCTTTATTAAATCATTAATCCCTGAAGTTGCCGTTAATGTTGAAAAAACACTTTTATTATCGAAGTTGAAATATCTTCCTAAATCAATATCATCAATACTTCCAACATCAGACTGCTTTTTCTTATTATTGAAATCCGCAACCTGCCTTCTGATAATTATTCCAAAAGGTTTTATAGGATTTGGATGCAAAGTTTTGAAATAAGCCAATTGGTCTTCCGAAGTTTTCAAAACCTCAGCAGGAATAATCCCGATACGCATCATTTCGAAGAAAACCTGAGCTGTAGCATTTACATCGGCCGCGGCATTGTGTGCTTCATCAAATTTATGGCCGTATAACTTTTCATATAACTCTTCCAATTTTGGAGATTTATACTTTCCACCTCTTCCACCACCTAGCTGACAATAATTTGTCCCCAGAATCATGGTATCGGCCTTGGGTTTTTCCTGAAGATTATCCTGAATATTTTTTCTGAAAAATTCGGCACCTACAATATTGTAATCAAACTCAACATTATGTCCGGAAACTACTCTTACGCGCTCCAAAATTTTAGAAAACTCTTCTAAAATCTCTTGCAGATCACGACCTTCTTCATTGGCAATTTTAGTAGTAATACCGTGAATTCTAGCAGCATTAAAGGGAATATCATACCCTTCCGGTTTTATTATATAATCTTGATTTTCAAGTAAATTACCCTCATCATCATGTAATTGCCAAGCAATCTGCACCATTCTTGGCCAGTTGTCTGAATCTGATAGTGGAGCATTGAAATTTTTTGGTAAACCTGTGGTTTCTGTGTCAAAAACTAAATACATGTATTTTTTCTAGCTTTTATTAAAAAAAGAGAATGTAAAGTTACTTCAATTTTTATAATTTTTTCTGATAACTTTATAAAAACAACTCCCTTTTTTAACATCATAAGAAGTATATCAAAAACAACAATTTTAATAAAAGAACTAAATATTTTTTTACTAATTTAATAATTTTACTCACAGAAAGTTATTAATTCATATATTTGTCACTCATAATCGTGTAATAATTTTTTATAATCTATCATGAAAAAACATTTACTTTTAATAAGTACATTGGCAATTTCTCTTATGAGCGCGCAAAGTAACGATGCGCTAAAGAGAGATTTTGAAAGACAGAATAGAGAGAACAATGCTAAATTTGACTCTTATGTTGCAAAACGTTATGGAGCTGATAAATCTCCAGAAGTTTTAAAAGAAATAGAAAAAGAGAAAGCAAACCTTGCTGGCTTTTATCTTAACCAACCTTATTTTTACCAACTTGATGATACAAGACAAGTTTCAAATTCTAATGCTGATGTCTTAAATGCTGGTGGGAGTATAGCTGGTTTAACAGGTACTTTTAATGGAGAAGGTATTAAATACACTGTTTTTGACGGTGGTAGAGCAGCTGCATCACATGCAGCTTTCAATAATACAACAAATGGTGTAGCAAGAATTAACAACAAAGAAGATTCTTCTCAACCATATTCAGATCATGCAACAGGTGTTTCAGGGTTTATCGGTTCTAGAAGTGTGAATTTAACTACAGGAACACCACCTGTATCTGTAGGAAATACAAAGGGAATTGCAATTAATTCTATTATGGATAATTATAGGTTTGCCACAACTACTTTACCAGCTCCTAACAATTTAGCACCGAGTACTGTTTTTGATAAAATTCTTATTGCACAACCTAAAATATCTAATCATTCTTATGGCGTTAATGCGGGATGGAGAGAAACCAATAGTAGTGTTTCGCCTTACCCTGTTACTGGTTATTATTGGGATGGCTATATACAAAACGGACTAATTTTTGACTTAAATGGTACATATTGGAGTAATGATTATAATTATGATAATATAGTTTATAACAATCCTTCTTACATTATTGTTAAATCTGCAGGAAACTATTTTGGTATGGGACCTAATGCAACATCTGGTACCGCTCCAAAATATTACAAAAGTGGAAATAACTATGTTACATTTGCAGCCAATGCAACCTTACCTGCCGATAACTGTGCTTTAGGTCATGACTGTATTGGTCCTGGTTCTTTAGCGAAAAATATCATTGTAGTAGGAGCAACTGATATTATTACAAGTAATAATTTTAAATATACTCAGGCTAGCGATGTAATTAGGTCGAGTTATAGTAGTGCTGGGCCTAGAGATGATGGAGGAATTAAGCCAGACATATCTACTACCGGAACTAATGTATATTATCCATCGACTGATACTAATGGTGCTACTCTATATGCAGGCGGAAGTGGAACATCTTTTTCAGCTCCTGTAGTTACTGGAATTATTGGTCTTTGGACACAAATCAATAAACAATTATTCAATAATATTGAACTTAATGCTGCTTCCGCTAAAACCCTAATGATTCATTCTGCTTTGGAAGCTGGAAACGTAGGTCCAGATCCATGGTTTGGATGGGGTTTCATCGATGCAAAGAGAGGAGCTGAATTACTAGTTGGAAAATCAAATAATTCTATCATATTTACTGATGAAACGCTTACTAGCGGAGTAATGAACTCCAAAACAATAAAAGCTTCTGGTTCTGAACCTTTAAAGGTTACTATAACTTGGATTGATCCTCAATTTGATTATCCTGATGAATTTATTAGCGACATTTATAATAATAGATCCTCAAGATTAGTAAATGACCTCGATCTAAGAATCATTGACACTACGACAAATACTATATACCAACCTTGGAAATTGGATGCGAATAACCCAATGGCTCCAGCTACAAAAGGCGACAATACAGTAGACAATGTAGAGCAAGTAGTTATAGATAATCCAGTGGCTGGTAGAACTTATAAAATAGAAATTACCAATAAAGGGACACTTGTAAATAATGCTACAACTCCTATATTAACGCCTCAAAACTATTCTATAATTGTTACAGGGTTCAATGAAGTTTTAGGAACAAAAGATGCTACAAATCCAACAAATGGAATTGTTATCGCACCAACTCTTACAAAAGATGTTGTAAACATCTTAAAAGCACCTAAAAAATCTAGCTACACAGTATATGATTTATCTGGTAAGAAATTACAAAATGGAGTAATCAATAGCGCTCAAGAAACAATTAGTTTATCTTCTTACACCAATGGTATCTATATCATTGAAGTAAAAACTGATAAAGACGTTATTTCTAAGAAAGTTATCAAAGAATAATTATAACTCAGATATAATTTTACGCAAAACACTAACACTTGTTAGTGTTTTGTTTTTTTATGTATATTTGCTTCCTATGGAAAATACACTTCACGAGAAAGTTTCAAAAGATATTTTGCTTAAAGCGTACAATCACATGATGCTTGCAAAAGCAATGGCAGATATTTATGAAGAGAACAGAAATGTTACTAAATATGTTCATAGCACATCAAGAGGTCATGAGGCTATTCAGTTGGCAACGGCTTACCAATTAAAAAAAGAAGACTGGGTTTCTCCTTATTATAGAGACGAAAGCATTCTTTTGGGAATAGGTTTTCAGCCTTACCAATTAATGTTACAATTATTAGCTAAAGCAGATGATCCTTTTTCTGGGGGGAGATCTTATTATTCTCACCCTTCTAGCAGAGATGAAGACAAACCAAAAATTATTCACCAAAGTTCAGCAACCGGAATGCAGACAATTCCGACTGCGGGTGTTGCACAGGGAATAAAATATATTCAGGATTTTAATTTACAGCAATTTGAAAACAATCCTGTGGTTGTTTGTAGTCTTGGAGACAATTCTGTGACTGAAGGTGAAGTAAGTGAAGCGTTGCAATTTGCAGCTTTACACCAGCTTCCTATTATTTTCTTGGTTCAGGATAATGAATGGGGAATTTCGGTTACCAAAGAAGAAGCAAGAACTTGTGATGCCTATGATTTCGTAGCCGGATTTGAAGGTTTGGGAAGAATGCGTGTTGACGGAACAAATTTCGTTGAAAGCTTCGAAGTGATGAAAAAAGCTGTCGATTTTGTAAGAGCAGAAAGAAAACCTTTGGTTGTTTGTGCAAAAACAGTTTTAATTGGTCACCATACTTCCGGAGTGAGAAGAGAATTCTATAGAGATGAAGAAGATTTAACGAAGCACAGAGCAAAAGATCCGGGAGAAATTCTGAGAAATCAATTGCTGGAATCTGGTGTTGATGAAGAATTATTAAAACAAATCACTAAAAAAGCTCGTCTTGAAGCTGAAGAAGCATTCGAAAAAGCTCAAAAAGCTGAAGACCCGAAGCCTGAAACAGTGATGCAACATATCTTTGCACCAACTCCTATCACAGAAGAAGTAGGAACTCGTGAACCGGAAGGTGGAGAAAAAATCGTGATGGTAGATGCAGCTATTCACGCTATTCAAGAAATCATGTGGAAACATCCTGAAGCATTGTTGTACGGACAGGATGTTGGTGAAAGAATTGGTGGAGTTTTCCGTGAGACAGTAACTTTAGGGAAGAAATTCGGAAGCAAAAGAGTTTTCAATACAGCAATTCAGGAAGCTTACATCATTGGCTCTACAACCGGAATGAGCGCAGTTGGTTTGAAACCGATTGTTGAAGTACAGTTTGCAGATTATATTTATCCGGGAATCAATCAGTTGATCACGGAAATTTCAAAATCTAGTTATTTAAGTCAGGGTAAATTCCCTATAAGCAATATCATCCGTGTTCCGATCGGAGCTTACGGCGGTGGTGGACCTTACCATAGTGGAAGTGTTGAAAGTATTTTAGCGAATATTAAGGGTATTAAAATCGCTTATCCAAGCAACGCAGCTGATTTCAAAGGTTTATTAAAAGCAGCTTATTACGACCCGAATCCTGTTGTTATGTTAGAGCATAAAGGTTTATACTGGAGCAAAGTTCCCGGAACTGAAGATGCTAAAACGATTGAGCCTGCTGAAGACTATATTTTACCTTTTGGAAAAGGAAAAATAGTAATTGAAGCAGATGATAAAGAAATTAAAAAGGGAAATACTGTAGTGGTAATAACTTACGGAATGGGAGTTTATTGGGCAAAAGAAGCCGTAAAGAACTTCGGTGGAAAAGTGGAAGTAATTGACTTAAGAACTCTTATTCCATTGGATGAAGAATTAGTTTTTGAAAGAGTAAAAGCACACGGAAAATGTATCGTTTTAACGGAAGAACAACTTAATAATTCTTTCGCTGAAGCCTTTGCACACCGTATTTCTAAAAACTGCTTCAAATATCTTGATGCGCCTGTAGAAACGATAGGATCGCTTGATACTCCTGCAGTTCCAATCAATTTAATTCTGGAAAAAGAAATGCTTCCAAATGCCGAAAAGCTTACGAAGAAAATTGATGAAATGCTGAAATATTAATTCAGACAAAAAATAAATAATAAGACCTCTAAAATTTTTAGAGGTTTTTTTGTACGGTTTTTGCTAACTTGGTTATACAAAAATTTTACAATTAAATGATCACTACAAAATACGTCAATTACAGGCAGGTTCTTAACTTATCAGGATTCCACTTAATTTTAATTGCTGTTTGGTGTACTTTGATTGCAGTACTTTTTCACGTTTTTCATTGGGATTGGATGATTATTCCCTGGGTTCCGGTCGCTTTGATTGGTACAGCAGAAGCATTTTTGGTCGGTTTTAAAAATAATCAGGCATACGACAGGTTGTGGGAAGCCAGAAAAATTTGGGGCGGAATTGTCAATTCAAGCCGTTCGTTTGCGACTATGGTTTATGCTTTTGATACCAACAATGAAAATTTAGGAAAGTTTGATATTGAAGACCGCAAGAAAAAAATTGTTCACCGTCATATTGCATGGCTGTATGCTTTTCGTGAGCAGCTTTTGGTTCCAGCTGAATGGGAGCATATTAAAGTAGAGGAAGAGCATTTCAAAAACATCGATCACAAACGAAATCGTTTGATAAAGGCAGGTTTTCCGGATTACGGAAGAACTCCTATTTTCCTCAATAAATATTTATCTGAAGAAGAAGCTGAGCTACAAAATCATTATAAAAACTTTGCAACTTACCTTATTGCTCAGCAATCGAAAGATGTGAATGAGCTGAAAAATATGGAAGCCATTTCAGAATTCAACCAAATACAGTTACAAGATTGCCTTAATGAATTTTATACTTTGCAGGGACAAGCCGAGAGAATTAAAAAATTCCCTTTACCAAGGCAGTTTGCGAGTACCGCTTTTGTTTTTAACGTTATCTTTATTATGCTGCTTCCTTTAGGTTTGGTGAGCGAATTTGCCAAGCTAGGAGATTGGGGGATTTGGGCTTCTATTCCTTTCTGTATTACGATTGGCTGGATCTATATTATTATGGAATTGGTGGGTGATTATTCTGAAAATCCTTTCGAAGGATTGATGTTTGACATTCCGATGCTTGCAATTTGCCGAAGTATAGAAGTTGATCTTTTACAAATGGGAGGTGACAAAGATTTACCAGATGCAATCACTTCTAAAAACGGAGTTTTAGTTTAATTTTAAAGCTAAATTCTAAAATACGAACCACTTTACAGCCCGACTTGAGCGGAAATCCTTTTTTGTTGGTTGAGCTTGTCGAAACCAACAAAAAAGATTGGGAGCGGAAGGCGGAAAAAGCTGCCAAAAACATAATAACCACGTTCGATGGTATACTACAAAATAATTTTGGTTGTATTTTTCACTTCAGAGATCGTGAAAGAGCTGTGTGTACTTGCAATATGCTGCAAAGTCGTGAGTTTGGTCACCATAAAGTTCCTGTAATCATCCATATCTTTCAGGCAGATTTTCAAAATATAATCGTAATCGCCACTTACATGGAAGCATTCGGTGACTTCCTGTAGATTCATTACTTCTTTTTCAAACTGCATCACATATTCTTTTTTGTGCTGCGTTAATTTCACATGGCATAAAATCAAAAATTTTCTGTCAATTTTTGTCTTGTCAACCAAAGCTACATATTTGGAAATTACACCTGAATTTTCGAGCTTTCTGATGCGTTCATAGACCGCAGTAACCGAAAGACCAAGCTTGTAAGACAGTTCTTTGGTGGTTTGCTTACAGTCTTCCTGTAAATATTGCAATAGTTTTTTATCGGTTTCATCAAAAGTCATAGATAATATTTTACTAAAATTTATAATAAAACAAATATAACCAACTTAAATTCTACAAAAATAATATTTAATAGTTTTATTTTCTAAATATTTAAATTTTAGTTGTTATATGCATTGGAAATATTCATTTTTAAAACAAAAAAATATGAACCATTTCAATGCGGCAAATGAAATACAGGACCTTCAGTATTTCGGAGAATTCGGAGGCGTAAATCCTTCAATTTCTGACAGCTCAACGTATACTTTTCTTTCAGCGAAAACAATGTTTGATACCTTCGAAGGTAATGCAGAAGGTTGTTATCTATATTCAAGACATTCATCTCCGATGAACCTTTACCTTTCTGAGGCTTTAGCAAAAATGGAAAATACTGAAGCTGCCAATGTTACCGCTTCAGGAATGGGTGCGATCACTTCTGTTTTGATGCAGGTTTGCAAATCGGGTGACCATATTATTTCAAGCAGAACAATTTACGGCGGAACGTATGCTTTTATGAAAAATTTTCTGCCGCCTTTCCAGATCGAAACTTCATTTGTAGATATCAATAATTTTGAATCTATAGAAAATGCTATTAACGAAAACACAAAGATTATATATTGCGAAAGTGTAAGCAACCCTCTTTTGGAAGTTGCCGACCTTAGAAAACTTTCAGAGATCTGCAAAAGACATAACCTAAAACTTATTGTAGACAATACTTTTTCTCCACTTACCATCTCTCCTACTCTTTTGGGAGCAGATATTGTGATTCACAGTTTAACCAAATTCATCAACGGAAGCAGTGATACTGTGGGTGGAGTTTATTGTGCAAGTCAGGAATTCATAAATGACACCAAAAATGTAAACAACGGAGCGTGTATGCTTTTGGGTCCTACAATGGACAGTTTCCGCTCGGCAAGTATTCTTAAAAATTTAAGAACGCTTCATATCAGAATGAAACAGCACAGTCACAACGCTTTATTTTTAGCTGAAAGATTTGAGGAAGATGGTTTAAAAGTTTCATATCCGGGTTTAAAGTCTCATAAAAATCATGAATTAATGAAAAGCATGATGCATGAAGAATACGGATTTGGCGGATTACTGACTTTAGATGCAGGAACAACAGACAAAGCCAACGAATTGATGGAAATGATGCAGCAGGAAAACCTAGGTTATTTAGCGGTAAGTTTAGGCTTTTATAAAACATTATTCTCATGCTCCGGAAGCTCAACTTCATCAGAAATTCCTGAAGAGGAACGTGAAGCAATGGGAATTTCTGACGGATTAATAAGATTCTCAATCGGTCTCGACCACGATATCGAACGTACCTACGAAAAGATGAAAGAATGCATGCTCAAAACAAGCGTTCTAAACCATGAAATCACTTCATCCATATTTTAATTATTGTATAAAAGCTGTCAAAATTTTGACAGCTTTTATTATTTTTCTTGAAAATTTCGGATTCTTAATGTCATTCTGATCGTAACGAAGTGAAGTGAAGAATCTTTTTATACGCTGAGATTCTTCCTTCGTCAGAAATCAAAGATTCGGCGTAGCCAATGACAAACTATAGTTTAAACTTTATGAAAATGTTTCGGAAATGCATCTTCAGGTTTCATTTTTAAAACATTTAATAATGTCCACGATTTTAAAAAACCATATCCATAAGAAAACATTTGAATATACGTTGAAATCACCGCCATTGCGCCAATTGCTATATTTTTAGTAACAATGGTAGCATGAATTAAAACCATGAAAGTGTACAACCCGAAAAGAGAAAGGATAAAACCTTTTCCTAACATAAAATATTCAATAAATCCTAAAACGTAACCTAACAAAAACAAAGTTGGAAATGCGAAAGAAATTTTCACGTAATCAGGATGTCTTTGATTAAGGATCGGTCTTGCACAACCAAACTGATAGACCTGTTTTGAAAACTTTCCAAAGTCTACTCTTCGTTTGTGATACACTGCAATAGTATCAAAAAAAGCAGTGGTAAAACCATTTTCCCAAAGCGTCATTGAAAGATCCGGATCTTCACCAATTCTCATCTCCGAAAAACCACCTACTTTTTCAAAAACCTCTTTTTTCACGCCCATATTGAAACTTCTCGGCTGAAATTTTGAAACCGCTTTTTTATTTCCTCTGATTCCGCCAGTTGTAAAAACAGAAGTCATAGAATAGGAAATCGCTTTCTGCATCAGATTAAAACCTTTATGCGCTTTATCGGCTCCACCAAAAGCATCGCAAGGAATTGTAAGAATATCTTTTTTAATATTTTCAATATAATCTTTCTCTACAATCACATCACTGTCTACAAAAACCAACCAATCATTTGAAGCTCTTTTTGCGCCGTAATTTCTCGATAAACCAGGTCCTGAATTGGTTTTTTTGAAATATTTTATATTTAAAATTTCTTCGAATTGATGGATTGTCAGTTGTAAATCAATCAAAGAACCATCATCAACGATAATCACCTCAAAGTCTTTATCAGTCTGAGAATTGAGTGAATTTAATAGCTCGAAAAGTTCATCTTTTCGGTTGAAAATAGCAACAACGATGGAAATAGTAGGTTTCAAATTGAAAATTTTTCAAAATTAACCATTTTGCGAGACAGTTTGCAAATGTAGAATTGAATTGTTTGTTAAAAATAAAAAATAGTTACTTTTATAAAAAAATTTCATGTCAGATTTCCGACTAAAAGTTTTTCTGGAAGTAAAAAAACATCTGAATTTCTCTAAAGCTTCTGAAGCTTTATTCATCACGCAACCTGCAGTGAGTAAACACATCAAAACTTTGGAAGATGAGTTGGGAGTTCAGCTTTTTGAACGAACCAAACAAGGCGTGAAATTAACTTTGGAAGGCGAAAAATATTCGGCTTTTGCAGAAGAGATTATGAATCTTTACGAAGAAGGAAAGTTCGTCATGAATCAGGTTAAAAACAAATATGACGGAACCCTTAAAATCGGAGCAAGTACAACCATTGCACAATATATTCTTCCAAAAATTCTTGCACAATTTGCTTCTCAACATCAAGGAATCGAGATTACTTTATTCAACAATAATACAGAAGAAATTGAGAATTTACTGATTCAGAAAAAAATTGATTTAGGATTTATTGAAGGAATTTCCGGAAAATCTCAGCTGAAATATGCCGAAATTGGAAAAGATGAATTGGTGTGTACCGTAAATGCAAATCATCCTTTAGCCAAAAGAAACAGTTGTTCTGTTCATGATATTTTGCAGTTTCCATGGGTGTTTCGGGAGCAAGGTTCCGGAAGTTTGGATGTTTTGAATGTTTATTTAAAACAAATTGGAATTCACAGAAAAGACATTCAAACAGAAGCCTATCTTGGAAGTACCGAAAGCATAAAATCGTATTTAAAAGTATCAGATTGCATTGGTTTTGTTTCCGTTTATTCTATAACAGACGAAATTCTTGCCGGAAAACTAAAAATTTTAGATATCGACAACTTAGAAATGTTGCGTTCCTTCTATTCTGTAGAACTTCATGGTTCATTAAAAGATATTCCAAAACTGTTCTTAAACTTTTTAAACAATAACATAAAGTAATAATAGATAATATTTTATCATAAATGAATGTGATTTAGTTTTCTGAATTTTGTATAAAGAAATTCATCGTTATGATACAAAACATTTCACCTTCGCTCAGAAAATTTATTTTCTTTTTTGCTTTATTTATTTGCTTACTTCCATTTATAGATGCTCCTTTAGCATTGGTATTAGGATTTTTGGTTTCGTCAATTGTTCCGGATTCGTTTAAAAAATATCAGGGGAAACTCACTCATTTTCTATTACAATTTTCTGTGGTTGGTTTAGGATTCGGAATGAATATCCACGAAGCAATGAAAGCCGGGAAAGAAGGATTCGTATTTACAGTGGCATCCATATTTCTCACATTAAGTGCAGGAATTCTTATCGGAAAGTTTTTGAAAATACGAAAAAATACCTCTACCTTAATTTCTGCAGGTACTGCAATTTGTGGCGGAAGTGCAATTGCTGCAATTGCTCCGGTTATAAACGCTGACGAAAATGAAACTTCAGTTTCTTTGGCGACTATTTTTGCACTCAATTCTATTGCGTTATTTCTCTTTCCTGTTTTAGGACATCTTTTAAACATGGATCAGCATCAATTTGGACTTTGGTGTGCTGTGGCGATACATGATACGAGTTCGGTTGTTGGTGCTTCTTCAAAATTTGGGAATGAAGCTCTTAAAATTGCAACGACGGTAAAATTAGAACGCGCATTGTGGATTATTCCTATAAGTTTACTCTTTGCTTTTATTAATAAAAAGAATGGGACTGGTAAAATAAAAATCCCCTATTTCATTTTTTTGTTTGTATTGGCAATTGTAGCAAGTTCTTATATTCCTGCTGTGGAAGCTATTTCCGGAAACATCGTTTTTCTTGCTAAAAAAGGTTTAACCCTTACTTTATTTCTTATTGGTTCAAACATGAGCATCACTGCTTTAAAAGCTGTTGGAATTAAACCTTTAATCCAGGGTGTTTTGCTTTGGGCGCTTATTTCTGTGGGAAGTTTGTTGGTTATTTTGTGGATTTAAATATTTCTTATATGTCTATCATTTTTGATCATAATAAAAATTTTGACGCAAAGAGCGCAAAGATTTCTTTAAACAATTCACTGTTTTTAAGCTCGCAAAGGCGTTTGACTTCGTCTAATCTTCGATTTCACTTAACTAAGCATACAAAGACTTTTCTAATATGACAAAAAGTGCACAATAATAATTTCTTATTTAAATTTCTTTTAAAGAACATTTTAAATTAATTTGATTTATAAAATTTGTTACGCTGATTTTGCTGATTACGCAGATTTATTTTTGCATTTTCAAATCTTTAAAACTTATTGGAGGTCAAAAATTAATTAAAATTAGTATCTTAATTTTCTCTTAAAATGTTTACGCCAAAATGGAAGAAATTAAAATTTATATAGATTATATTGCCCGAATTATTGAAGTTATCGGGGTACTTACAATTTTCGCCGGAGCAGTAATCGCTTTAATAAAGTATTTATTTTCTATTCAAAGTACCAATCCCAGATCTTATAAAATACTAAAGCAAGAATTAGGAAAAGCAATTTTATTAGGTCTTGAGATTCTTGTTGCAGGAGATATTATCGCAACAGTAGTTACTGAACCCACAATTGATCGGCTTTTAGCTTTAGGATTAATTGTGCTCATCCGTACTTTTCTGAGCATTTCTATTCAGGTTGAAGTAGAGGGTAAATTTCCTTGGCAGAAAAAAGAAGAAATTTAAACTGTTTTGTAAAAGAAATAAAAGTATTTTCTAAAAGAAAATTCCTGATTGGTAATAAATGAATAGTACAAAAGAAATCACCAACAAAATTACCGAACCACTAAAAAAAATAAGTTTAAAAAGACTTTTAAAATAAAAAAGCCCAAGATGATAAAGTGAAAAAAACAGAATAAAAGAAATAGCAAAACCGATAAGAGTACAAATTAGTACACTTTGTATATAATTTTCTTCCGGAAAAGGATCTTTAAAAACAATAAAATAAAGAATGGAAGCGATCACAAGAAAGCTTCCACTCCATAATTCTGTTGTGTATTTTGATTTTTTTGAAGGCTTTTTAGAGCCTGCAGATTTTGAAGATGAATTTTTAGAAAAATCCAAAGTCAGTAAATCTACAAGCGCATCTAAGCCATCAAAAATATTAAAAGGCATATTCTTATTCTTCTTTATTCTCTAATTTATGAAGTTTTTTCGTTCCTTCATACATTTCATACTGTAAAAATCTGGTTTCCAGTTTTCCGTTGAAAAGTTTTATTTTTCTTGAAGGTCGAAGTCCGATTTTCTTTACCGCTTCCAGGTCTGAAGAAATCAACCAAGCCAAAGTATTTGGATAATGTGTTTTGAAAGTATCTCCTATTTTCTTGTAAAAATCATCATCATTAATAGAAATTCGCTCATCGTAAGGCGGGTTGAAGACCATCAATAACGGGAATAAATCTTTTTTAGAATCAAAGAAATCTTGTCTTCTTACTTCGATTACATCTTCCATTTCTGCAGAAGCTATGTTGGCATCAGCTGCATCCAGCATTCTTCCGTCGATATCGTATCCTACAATTTTACCTGTAAATTCTTTCACACGATTGATTCTTACTTCTTTTATTTTTGAAAATAAATCGGCATCATAGTTTTTCCAGTTTTGGAAACCAAACCTTTTTCTGAAAGTCTGTGCCGGAAGATCCAAAGCAATCATTGCCGCTTCAATTAAAAGCGTTCCTGAACCGCACATTGGATCAAGAAAATTTCCTTTTCCGTCCCAACCTGCCAATTGCAGCATTCCGCTTGCCAAAACTTCGTTGATTGGAGCTTCACCCTGCTCTTTTCTGTAACCTCTTTTAAATAAAGCATCTCCTGAAGAATCTAGTGAAATGGTCACCAATTCTCTGTCGATGTGCAAATGAAATTTGATATCCGGAGATTTTGTTTCAATACTTGGTCTTTTTCCGTATTTATTTTGGAAATAATCTACGATGGCGTCTTTCATTTTAAAAGTCATAAACTGAGAATGACTGAATCTTTCTGAGTTTACGGTAGAATCGATGGCAAAAGTCTGATTGACATCCATAAATTCGTCCCATTCAAATTTGAAAAGTTTATCGTAATATTTGCTTTCGTTATAAGCCTTAAACTCGTCAATCGGCACCAAAACTTTTAATGCAGTTCTTGCTGCGTAATTGACTTTATATAAAAAACCTAAATCACCTTCACAGTTTACTGCGCGGTTTTTAAGTTCTACATTTCTTCCCCCTAGTTTTTTAACTTCCTCAGCAAGAATAGGTTCTAATCCGAAGAATGTTTTTATCTGAATTTTTAGATTTTCTGTATCCATTTTGCAAAAATAGTCATTTTAGTTGTTGGTTGTCAGTTTATAGTTGATAGAAATCGCTCTATCTTATAAAAACCATCAACCAACAACGATGTACCATCAATCAAAAACACTATTTTTGCATCATGGAATGGTTTGAATCTTGGTTTGATACCCCTTATTATCACTTATTATACAGCAACAGAGATTACACAGAAGCTGAAAATTTTATCACTAAGCTTACTTCAGAGTTAGAGCTTTCTCAATCGGCAAAAATCATTGATCTTGCTTGTGGAAAGGGAAGACACTCGGTTTTTCTTAATAAATTGGGTTACGATGTATTGGGATTAGATCTTTCCCGCCAAAGTATTGAACATAATAAAAAGTTTGAAAACCAAACGTTGATTTTTGATGTTCACGATATGCGAAATCCTATTGATTACGATCCTGTAGATGCGGTTTTTAATCTTTTTACAAGCTTCGGATATTTTGATAATGAAGAAGATGATAAAAAAGTTTTTCAATCGGTTTGCAATGCTTTGAAAAAAGATGGCTATTTTGTTTTGGATTATCTGAATGAAGAGTTCGTTAGAAATTCTTTAGTTCCGGAAACCGTTATCAGCAGAGAAGGAATTGATTTTAAAATTTCTAAAAAAATCGAAGACAGGCATATTATTAAAAATATAAGATTTGAAGCAGACGGAAAATCTCATCATTTTTTCGAAAAAGTAAAGCTTCATACTTTGGAAACCATTAAAAACTATGCTGAAGAAAGCGGTTTTGAAAGAGTTAAAATCTGGGGAGATTATCAATTGAATGATTTCAATAAAGATGTTTCGCCACGTTGTATCAATTTATTTAAGAAAAAATAATGATTTTCATTCTTCTTATTTTAAGTGTTGTTGCCGGAGTTTTACTCGGTAAATATTTTGGACAAAAAGAAAAATTTTCCAAAAATCTATTGATCTTAAGTGCCGGATTTTTAATTACCATTTGTTTAAATGAAGTTTTCCCGCAGGTTTATACTTCAGACATTGGTAATCTTGGGATTTTCGTTATTGGCGGAGTTTTGCTGCAGATGATTCTTGAAGCTTTGACGAAGGGTTTCGAGCATGGGCATTTTCATCATCATGGAGAAAGCAATATTCTTCCGATGGCATTAATGGTCGGACTTTTTATTCATGCTTTTATTGAAGGAATTCCTTTGGCGAATGAAACGAACCCGTTTTCACCTTATCTGTTGGGAATTTTGTTTCATAACTTGCCTATTTCTTTTATTTTGGGAGCATTTTTATTTAACAGAACAAATTCAAAAATATCTTATCCTTCAATATTAATTGTTGCGTTATTTGCTTTAGCATCACCGTTTGGAATGCTTTTAGGAAACTATTTTAATCCAGATTGGCAACCTTATTTTTTAGCTATTGTAGGTGGAATCTTCCTGCATATCTCTTCTGTTATTATATTTGAAAGTAATAAAAACCACAATATTGATTGGTCTAAAATAGGATTGGTTATTTTGGGAGTTTCATTAGCTTTAATGATGCATTTATTTCATGATCATTCGCATGTAGGACATCATCATTAAATTTAAATTTTGCCACGAATGCACGAATATTTCTTGAGCATATTAATAATTTATGCATTCGTGGCAAAATTTCCAAAGCTGATTAATTTGAAGTACAATAAAAAATATAGAAAAAAGTAAAAAGGCTTCGAGAAATTTTCCCGAAGCCTTTTTTATATTTTAGAAATAGTATTTTAGAATTTCCAACCAACAGTTAGGAAGAAATTATTTCTGATATTCTTAACATCTGAAACTACTGAATTTGGCGTAGCTACATCAAAATCGCCTGAATAATATCCTGTTCCGAAGCTTTCGTTTCCGCTTAAGAAAGGATTTTTATATTTAGAACTGATGTTTTGATATGCTGCATCAACATAGAATTTACCGAAATCATATCCGATACCTGCACCAATTGTGTTTCTTGCTCCTAAAATCAAATCGCTGTAATTAGTATCTCCAGCTTGACCATTATTAGAATAAGCACTTATCGTCATTGCGTCAAACGGGCTTGAAGCGTAAGAATAACCACCTCTCAATCTGAAAGCTTTGATTCTATATTCTGCACCAACTCTTACTTCTGATAAATTTTTGTATGAATCGCTAAAGAAAGAATTCAATTCAGTTTCTGCAGCACCCTGAACTTTATATTTAGGTTTCGTTAATCCCAAAGTATAATCTACGTTAATTGCAAAATTCTTTGTAGGAACAAAAGCACCACTTAAAGTAGCTTTCATAGGTGATCTGAAAGATCTGTCTTCAGTAAAATCATCATAATAAATTAATCCGTCAGATCCTGTATAATAATCTGAGTAGATTCTATCTATATTCCACCATGTTGGAGTTTCAATTGAAGCTCCCAATCTAAACTGATTAGTAATCTTACCAATTACCCCTAAAGTCGCAGAAAAACCGTTTGATTTTTCAGAAAAAGGAGTGTATTGTTTATCAAATGAATAGATTGTATTGTCTAAATCTAACCCAAAATTGGCACTGTCATATTGCTCTAAATCTGCATAATGCATATTAATACTTGCACCAAGATATAAAGAGTTGTTGTAATTGGCACCTACCCCAAGATTAAATTTAGTTTGAGTTCCGTATCTGTTATAAGCATGCCCCAAATAAGCAAGATTACCTACCACTGCATTTCCTGAACCGTCAACAAGATTTTTGGGAATCGAAATATTGGTATTTCCCCCAGTTTCTACATAGTTTTCAAGTGACTGTGTAGAAATACTTGCTCCCAAATTAATAAACTTCCAAGGAGTTTCTGTCATCAACTGAAAAGCTGCAACACCACTTGCATTTCCAAGATTTCCTTTAGTAATATTATAATTAACTGAAGATCCTGCTAAAGTGCTTGTATTTTTATTACCTGTAACGGATAAAGTTGCGGAAAAATCACCTGCAATTGCAACACCCAAACCTGCCGGGTTGGTAAGAAGCGATGTAGCATCACCTCCCAAAGCTCCGTTAGACCCTACCATTGCATTAAACTTTGATGATCCAACCATTGGTGTGTTTGAATAAACATCAATTGAATTTCTTATCGTTGATATATCCTGAGCCTGCAAATAGAATGCTGCAGTCACACCTATTAATACTAGAGATTTTTTTAACATTATTTTTTTTAATAGTTATTAAGTTGAATATTATCTACCACCTGATCTGAAACCGCCGCCTCCGCCGGATCTCATACCTCCTCCGCCTCCGGAAGAACCACCTCTGAAACCGCCACTGCTACTTCCAGAATTAAAACCTCCTGATCTGAAACCTCCATTATCACTCGGTCTTGTACTTTCATTTCTATATCTTGGCTGAGATTGTTGCTGATTGTAGTTATAGTTTGGTCTTGTAGATCTTACACCGTTATTCATATTAGGTCTCATGCCATTATTAGGATTACGATAACCTCCGTTGTTAGTTCTATACCCTCCATTATTCATATTGGTAGGCTGTCTGTAAGAACCAGCTCTCATACTTGAATTATTATTTCTGAAACCAGCTCCGTTATTATAAGCGCTTTTTAAAGCAGAATTATTCGTTCTGTAAGCTCCAGGTCCAGAAGTGCCAAATCTACCGTTTGCTCCACTTCTTGCATAAGGAATTCTGTTATAGTAACCACCCCATCCCCAATAAGGATTTCCGTAGTAACCACCCCAGTAAGGATTATATCCCCAATAATTATTCCAACCATAGTTCCAGCCCATTCCCCAATAAGGATTGTAGCCTCCCCATCCCCAAGAGTTACCCCAGCCAAAAGACATTCCCATGCCCCAACCAGATCCCCAATAAGAACCGAAGCCTCCGCCCCAACCCCAAGGTGAACCCCAACCCATCATTCCCCACGAATTGTCGTAGTAGTTGGTTTCGTTTCCTGCAAAATTACCCCAGTCAGAATCGGTAGCATTACTATTCCAATTGGAGTTATTCCAGTTGCTGTAACGATTATCTTGTTGAGCAGCATTTATTTGAGCGTTTTGAACCAGATTAGAGTCATCCTGATAATAATCATAATATTCTCCTACTCTGTTTCCTTCATTACCATTGATGATGACACCTTCCGGCAACGTATCTTTATTTGGGTCATAATACACCCCATCAGTCTCGCTATATCCACCCATCTGTGCACCACAAGACATTAACAACAATCCACTTGCAACGGCTAAAATACCTTTCGATTTTAGCATTCCAAGTAAATTTTTATGTATATTTCTTTTCATGATAATGTAAAAATTTTTAATTTAAATTATATTTGCATTCTGTACCAAAAATATACCAACTTATTGGTAACAAAAATCTATCAAAAATAGATCTTTATTTTTAGATTACATAATTTTAGAAAAGTTAAAATATTAAAAAAAAATTAATGGCAAAATTAACTTCAAGAAGCGAAGATTACAGCAAATGGTATAATGAATTGGTTGTGAAAGCTGATTTGGCTGAAAACTCAGGCGTGAGAGGCTCTATGGTTATAAAACCATACGGATATGCAATCTGGGAAAAAATGCGTGATGAGATGGACAAAAAGTTCAAAGAAACAGGTCACGTTAATGCTTACTTCCCGCTTTTTGTGCCCAAAAGCTTGTTTGAAGCTGAAGAAAAAAACGCTGAAGGTTTTGCTAAAGAATGTGCTGTAGTAACGCATTACAGACTAAAAAACGATCCAGATAATCCAGGGAAATTAATTGTTGACCCGGAAGCTAAATTAGAAGAAGAGCTTATCGTAAGACCAACTTCTGAAGCAATCATTTGGAATACTTATAAAGGCTGGATTCAGTCATACAGAGATTTACCAATTCTTATCAACCAATGGGCAAATGTTGTGCGTTGGGAAATGAGAACCCGTCTATTCTTAAGAACTTCAGAGTTTTTGTGGCAGGAAGGCCACACCGCTCATGCTACCAAAGACGAAGCGGTAGAAGAAGCAGAAAAAATGAACAAAGTATATGCAGATTTTGCAGAAAACTTTATGGCAATGCCTGTTGTACAAGGTTTAAAAACACCTTCAGAGAGATTTGCTGGTGCCGATGAAACGTATTGTATTGAAGCATTAATGCAGGATGGAAAAGCGCTTCAGGCAGGAACTTCTCACTTCCTTGGACAGAATTTTGCAAAAGCATTCGACGTAAAATTCACTAACAAAGAAGGAAAAATAGAACACGCTTGGGCAACTTCTTGGGGAACTTCTACCCGTTTAATGGGTGCTTTAATTATGACACACTCTGATGATCTTGGATTAGTACTTCCTCCGACTTTAGCACCGATCCAAGTGGTAATTGTTCCTATCTTTAAAGGAGAAGAGCAACTAAATCAGATTAGTGAGGTAGCTTTAGAAATTCAAAATAAATTAAAACTGAAAGGTATCTCAGTTAAATTTGATAATGATACTCAAAACAAACCAGGCTGGAAATTTGCAGAATACGAATTGAAAGGTGTTCCGTTGAGAATTGCAATGGGGCCTAGAGATTTAGAAAACAAATCTGTAGAAATCGCAAGAAGAGATAATCTTACGAAAGAAACGCGTCCATTGGAAGGTTTAGATTCTTATATCGAAGATTTATTGAAAACCATTCAGCAGGATATGTATACTAAAGCTTATGAGTTTAGAAAAAACAATTTCACAAAAGTAGATTCTTATGATGAGTTTAAAAAAGTTTTAGAAGAAAAGCCAGGATTCATCTACGCACATTGGGACGGAACTGTTGAAGAAGAAGAGCAGATTAAAGAAGAAACCAAAGCAACCATTAGATGTATTCCTTTAGATGATGATATTGAAGAAGGTGTTTCTCTGATCTCTGGGAAACCATCAAAAAGAAGAGTTTTATTTGCGAAAGCTTACTAAAAAATTAACATAATAATTATTAAATCTGCAAAAATTTTAAGAATTTTTGCAGATTTTTTTTTAAAACCTATGATTTGGATAGATTTTTGATTAAATTTATCTCACATTAACTTCAAAATAAATTAATATGTCATTAAACATCATTGATCTTATCAAAGGGCAGCTAGGTTCTGCACTTATTTCTCAGGCTGCATCGCAACTTGGAGAAAGTGAAGCCGGGATTTCTAAAGCCGTTTCGGGTTTACTTCCGGTGATTGTAGGCGGATTAGCCAACAATTCTGACAATCCTGCAGTATTGGATTCTGTTTCCAATGCTTCTTCGCAAGGTGTTTTGGGGAATTTATTAGACACCGCGTCTAACAATTCTATGATTTCTGGACTATTGTCATCAATTTTCGGTGATAAACTTAGTGGAATTATCAATACCATTGCAACCTATGCCGGAATCAGCAACAATTCTTCATCTTCGTTATTAAATTTAGTAACCGGTGCAACAGTAGGTTCTGTAGGAAAATATGCTGCAGAAAATAATCTAGACAAATCTGGCATTTCATCATTATTAAATGATCAGAAAGGAGTTGTTTCTACACTTTTACCAGCCGGACTTTCGTTAGCATCTTTAAATGTTGGTGATTGGGCAAAAGGTTATAAGTTTGACAATGATAACGACACTATTGCATCAACTCCACACGAAGAACCGAAAGTAGAAGTTACCAGAAGCGTTTCAGATGGCGGTACTTTCCCAAACAACCCGACTCCTTCCGAAGGCGGATCTATCTGGAAATGGCTTCTTCCATTGTTACTTTTAATTGCAGCATCCTACTTTTTATGGAAGCAATGCAATAAAAAAGAAACTACGACTACAACAACTGTTTCAGGTGACAGCTTAAATACTGTAAATGATACGATGTCGACACAAAACGATACAACTACAATGACGACCGCCAAAGTTGATGAAGATATCGATTTAAACGGAATGGCATTGAAAGGTTACAAAGGCGGACTGGAAGATCAAATGATTACCTTCTTAAAATCTGATGGCTACAAAAATGCAGCAAACGATGAAGCTTTAAAAGATAAATGGTATGATTTTGATCATGTAAATTTCAAAATTGGAAGTGCTAATGCTTTAGAAGCTGGTTCTGAAGGACAATTACAAAATTTAGTAGCGATTCTAAAAGCATATCCCGATGCAAAAATAAAAATTGGCGGTTATACCGATAAAACCGGAGATGAAGCTAAGAACAAAAAGCTTTCTTCAGACAGAGCTCATTTCATTAAAGATTGGTTAGGAAAACAAGGTGTAGGAGCACAGGTTATTGCTGCCGATGGATACGGAAGTGAATTTGCTAAAGTTGATGCATCAGCTTCAAACGAAGAAAGAGCAGTTGACAGAAAAATGTCTGTCAGATTTGCAAAATAATTTCTTTTTAAAATATAAAATGAATCCCGAAAGTTTTTTTTCGGGATTTTTTATGAGAACTTTATGTTCATTTCATTTATTTAATTAAATTTGTTAGTCATTTCTAACAATGACTGAATTCAATATGAAAAACGCTTGGCGAAAAGATAAAACATCCCATTCATTACCAGAGGTATTCTCTTCTATTTCTATTCCTAAAAAATCAGGGTTTTGGAGGAAATATCTTGCCTTTGCAGGTCCTGGATTGATGGTTGCAGTAGGTTATATGGATCCGGGAAACTGGGCAACCGATATTGCAGGTGGATCACAGTTTGGATACACTCTACTTTCTGTAATTCTTATTTCTAATATTTTCGCAATGATTTTGCAGCATTTGTCGGTAAAACTAGGAGTTGTGGCCGAAAGAGATTTAGCGCAGGCTTGTAGAGATCATTTTAAACCGACCACCAATTTCATTCTTTGGGTATTTTGTGAAATTGCCATTGCCGCCTGTGATTTAGCTGAAGTTATCGGTTCTGCAATTGCCTTAAATTTATTATTTGGAATTCCACTGACTTGGGGAATTGTGATTACCACGATTGATGTATTAATTATTTTACTGCTTCAGGCAAAAGGTTTCCGTTGGATAGAAAGTATTGTTGCGGGTTTAATGTTTATTATTCTGGTTTGTTTCGGGTATGAAATTATTATTTCGAAACCTGAAATAAATGCGATTTTAGGAGGATTAATTCCACAAAAAGAAATCATCACCAATCCGGCAATGCTATACATTGGAATAGGAATTTTGGGTGCGACCGTAATGCCCCACAACTTGTATTTACACAGCAGCATTGTACAAACCCGTGATTACACAAGAGACAGGGAAGGAAAAAAAGAGGCCATAAAATTTGCAACTTTAGACAGTACAGTTTCTTTACTACTCGCTTTTTTCATAAACGCAGCCATTTTAATTCTAGCAGCTGCAACTTTTCATACTACAGGAAATGAACATGTTGCCGATATTCATGATGCCTATAAAATGTTGACTCCAATTTTAGGAGCTTCTATGGCAAGTATCGCTTTTGCAATTGCTCTTTTAGCTTCCGGACAAAATTCAACATTAACCGGAACTCTTGCGGGACAAATTGTAATGGAAGGATTTTTAAATATCAGATTAAAACCTTGGTTGAGAAGATTAATTACCCGATTGATCGCGGTAATTCCAGCATTAATTGTAACCATTATTTATGGAGAGCACGGAACGACAGATCTTTTGGTTTTAAGCCAGGTTATTTTGTCGATGCAGCTAAGTTTTGCAGTGGTTCCTTTGGTCATTTTCACCAATGATAAAGCAAAAATGGGCGAATTTGTCAATAAACCATTCTTAAAAATCTGTGTCTGGTTTATTTCTGTCGTTATCATTATTTTAAATCTTTATCTTTTGTACCAAACATTTTTCGGAGAATAATTACTAATTTTTTAGGAATTGTTCGACTCTCGTCGATTGTTTTTGAAGCTGTTCCCGCTTTCCGCACTCGCTGTTTTTTTGTTTTTGGCTGCGGCGGCAAAGCCGCCGCAGCCAAAAACAAAAAAACGAGCTCAAACAATTGCTGTAATCGGGGCTAGGAAATAGGGTTGTAAACAATTAAATACAGCATTTAAATCATAGAATTATTTTAAAACTCACTTTATTTAACCACCCCGACAAAAATTTCAAAGAAATTTTCGCCACCCCTCCACAGGAGGGGAATTAACAGACCAGCATTAGAACTAAAAAAACAATATTCAATAATCAACCATTCACTAATAACTAATAACTAATAACCAACAACTATCAACTATCAACCACCAACTAAACTCTGCCTAAATGTCATTCTTTTTTCTTTGGCAGAATGTTTGTGAAACAACAATGTAAAAAGTTATTGAAATATGGAAAATCAGGATATCAACGAAGAAAATATCAATAATCAGGAAGAAAATATCACACAGACTGAAGAAACAGTTGAGGAAAATGTGACAGAAATGCCTACCGCAGAAGAACTTTTGGCAGTAGAAAAAGACCGTTACATCAGACTGTACGCTGAGTTTGAAAACTATAAAAAAAGAACATCAAAAGAGAAAATGGAATTTTTCACTTACGCCAACCAAGAAATGATGGTTTCTATGTTGGGTATTTTGGATGATTTTGAAAGAGCTTTAAAAGAAATTGCCAAAAATGGTAATGAGGCAGATCTTCAGGGTGTTGAATTGATTTACAACAAGTTTAAAAACAAGCTTACCGAAAAAGGTTTAAAGGTAATGGAAGTAAGAGCCGGAGACAGCTTTAATGTAGACTTCCATGAGGCAATTACTCAAATCCCTGCGCCTTCTGAAGATTTGAAAGGGAAAATTGTAGACGTTATCGAAACAGGATATACTTTAGGAGATAAAGTGATTCGTTTTGCAAAAGTTGTAACAGGAAACTAAAATTCATTAATGATAAATGATGAGTGGTAATTGATTTAAATTTTCACTTAAAATTTAAATATCAACTATCATTTATCAATCATCAATTATAATATATCATGTCAAAAAGAGATTATTACGAGGTTCTTGAGGTCAGCAAATCTGCGAGTGCCGACGAAATAAAGAAAGCATACCGAAAAATGGCCATTAAATATCACCCAGATAAAAATCCCGGTGATAAAGATGCTGAAGATAAATTTAAAGAAGCTGCAGAAGCTTACGAAGTTTTAAGCGACGATAACAAAAAAGCTCGCTATGACCAATACGGACACGCCGGAGTAGGTGGTGCCGGTGGTTTTGGCGGTGGCGGCTTCGGTGGCGGTATGAACATGGAAGATATTTTCAGCCAGTTTGGAGATATTTTTGGTGGCGGCGGTTTCGGAGGATTTGGTGGCGGCGGTGGTCGTCAACAGGTGAAAGGTTCTAATTTAAGAATCAGAATCAAGCTGAATCTTGAAGAGATGGTGAACGGAACCCAAAAAACTCTTAAAGTAAAAAAAATGAAGATGGCAGAAGGAGCCACTTCAAAAACTTGTCCTACATGTAACGGAGCCGGAGTTCAGATGAAGGTGATGAATACGATGTTCGGACAGATGCAAACACAAACTACTTGTGGAACTTGTCAGGGAATCGGTAAAGTTGCCGATAAAATTCCTGCAGGAGCCAATGCACAAGGCTTAATAAAAGATGAAGAAGAAATTACCATCAACATTCCTGCAGGTGCAAGAGACGGCATCCAATTGAATGTAAGAGGAAAAGGAAATGATGCGCCATTTGGCGGTATTCCTGGAGATCTTTTGGTGATTGTAGAAGAGGAAGTAGACAACACGATCAAAAGAGAAGGTGATAATCTTCACCAGGAATTATATGTTTCTTTTGCTGAAGCGGCTTTGGGAACTAAAAAAGAAATTCCTACCGTTGGTGGAAAAGTAAAAATTACCGTTGATCCTGGAACACAATCTGGAAAAATCTTAAGATTAGCTGGAAAAGGTTTACCGAGTATCGACAGTTATGGTAAAGGAGATATGTTTATTCACATTAATGTCTGGACACCACAAAAATTGACCAAAGACCAAAAAGACTTTTTCGAGAAACAGATGAGCAGCGGAGAAATGGTAGCAGAACCGTCTGGAAAAGAAAAAACTTTCTTCGATAAAGTAAAAGATTTATTCAACTAAAAAAAATTTAAAAAGGGGCTTTTTAAAGTCTCTTTTATTTTTAAATTTACATCAATATTTAATTTGATATATTCCTTGTAAAAAGGATATTGTAAAAAACCTCTCATGAACTACAAGCTTGAACTTCGCACACCAGATTCTCAACCTAAACTAATTTTCCATGCTATTACTTTTGATGCATTCAAAGTAAATATTGTGGAGAGATATGGTGGCGTAAAACCAATATTATGCGATGTTTTATTCAGAGTAAGAACTCTAGATGATCAGATTATCAAAAGAAAAGACGGGCACGTAAAAATCAGAATTAAAGATGAAGAGCTTGAAACGTATCTGAGATTAATAAAAGTTTTTAAATCTTACGATTATAAAAACCGACTCATCAGCAGAAGAGATGCCGAGCAAGATTTCGTACATTTCATTTTGAGAATGGTTATTATCAATTACGAAATGAACTAATTTATACAAAGACAACTATATTATTTCGTTGTCTTTTTTTATTTTAAATACTTGGGATAAAGCTTAAAGTAAATACTTCAATTTCTTATTAAGATAGACCAAACCAAGGCTTACAGGAATTAAAATTGCTAAAAAAATCAAGATTTTGAAAGACTCAATTTCTTCGTAAAAATCAGATTTCATAATTAGCGGATGTACAACATATATTGCTGTAGAAAAACTGGCTAAAATTTTTGAGGTAGTTTTAATGTATATTTTCTGACAATACAAAAACAGCAACGGGCTCGCAAAAATCAATGAAAATAATATATCTGTGCTTTCGCTACTGATATATTTATAATTGAAAAAAGATTCAACAATTACACATAAAATTGATAAAATCACCAACAGAGACGAGTTTTTATATGTTGAAAGATCAATTTGGTGTTTGTTAATCAAAAAACCAATCGTTAAAAACGGGAAGCATACAAAAAGAAAATTCCGGTAAAGCAGATAATCATTCAAAAGTGAATCTGATTCAGCGTTTAAATAATGTAGATTTCCTAAAACCTGAACAATATAGCCGAGAAAGAATAAAAACATCGCCAAAGCAATCAATATTCGTGAGTTTTGGTTTCTGAGAAAATAGAGAATCAGTCCTGAAAAACAGGTTCCTATTAAATACCATAAATGATGATATCCGAAAACGATTGTTAGTAAAATTTCATCATTATCTTTCCAGTAAGAAATATAAATCAACATCCAGATTGCGTACAACAGAAACGTTCTGAAAAGCCATTTCCTGAGTTTTTTTGCAGTGTCAATATGGAAGAAATAAAATCCGGTAATGACTAAAAAAACGGGAACTGCAAGTCTAAAAAGGCCGTTTACCAAAATATAGCTCAATAAAGGATAGGTTTCTTTCAAAAAATTCATGTGCAGAAACACGACAAAAAAAGCCAGTATGATTTTTAAAACATCAATTGATAAATTTCTACCCATAATTAAATAAAATCAAACCGTTTTTGAAGATTCATACTTTTGCAAAAGTAAATATTTAAAATTGATTATTAAGGCAAATAATTCTTCTGCTCATTTTAGCAATAAATAGAAAAAAGCATAATAATTCATATTATTTAGATATATTTGAAAGTATTTTATTTGTAAATAATTATGAGATTTAAATATAATGCCCTACTCTTTTTCAACACATTTTTTATAATTTTCACACAAGCACAACAGCTTAAAAACGGAAATTTCACAGAAAAAATTGACGGTATCAACATCAGTTATACCATTAAAGGAAACGGTCCGGTAATGCTTGTTGGACATCCGAATTCAGGAAAAACAGGCTATGAATTAACTTTACAACCATTAGAAAAGCAATTCACTCTGGTTTATTATGATTCACGCGGAACCGGAAAATCTGATGCTCCAACTAAAATAGAAGATTACAGTCTTGAAAAAAGTGTTGTGGAAATTGAAGAATTAAGAAAGAGACTCAATGCCGATAAGATTTGGTTTTTTGCCCATTCTGATCAAAGCGGAATTGCCATGCTTTATAGTTTAAAATACCCGAATCATGTTGAAGGGATGATCTTGACAGGAACTTCTTTAGTTGCATCACCGGAAGATGTGTACAACCGAAGAAAAGAATCGGAAAACAAAAGAATAAAAGAATCTGAATGGTTTTCGCAAGTCGTAAAAGACTGGGATTACATGTATACCAACAAAACTGAAAAAGCTCCTGATGGAAGAGATTTATCTGAAGCTCCCCTGAAATGGTGGTGTTATGATGAAGAATCTTCACAACAAGTAATTCCGATTATGAAAGAAATCTCAAAAGCAGGAAGAAGAAAACCAATGAACGGACAAATGCCTCAAACTGAAAAAATGCTGGAATATTACTATAATCAACAGAAAAAATTCTCGCAGATCAAAACAAAAACTTTGATTCTCAATGGCAAAGCAGACACCAATAATTTACCTGAATTTGCCGAACAACTTCACAAAACATTACCCAATTCTAAATTGGTTTTCGTAGAAAAAGCAGGGCATTTTCCCTGGGTAGAAAACGCTTCGCAAAGTTTTTCTGAAATAGAAAAATGGTTGAAGGAGGTAAACTTTAGATAAAATAAAAATCCTGCTCAAAAAGATTGAAGCAGGATTTTTTTATTAAGATCTAACAATTATTTCTTTGTTGCTAATGTATAAATTTTCTTTCCTCCGGTAATTAAAAACAGGGCAATCAATCCGCCTGCTAAACCAAAAAGAACCTGTTTTAGCATTTCACTCCAAGTTGGTAATGCATGATGTAGATAATCAATATTATGATCAAAAATTCCACCTGCAACCAAGATCAACGCGATAGTTCCGATGATTCCCAAAGCTTTAATAACCCAAGGAAGTGCTTTTACAAGCAAATGTCCTAATTTACCAAAAAAGCCTTTGTCATTACTTTTTTTAATTAATTTAAAACCTGCATCATCCATTCTTACGATCAAAGCCACAATTCCGTAAACACCAACAGTTGCAATAATCGAAACGATAGAAACCGTAACAATTTCTACAAGAAACGGATCAAATTGCGATTTAAGTGCATGATAACCATCTTTTGCAGCAGCCAATGCGATAATAACAATCTCAAGAGACAAAATAAAATCAGTGGTAACTGCAGATTTCACTTTAGCTTTTTCTACCGCCTCACCGTCTTCTTCAACATCCTGGGCTTCTTCGATTACTTCGTGTCCTTTTTTCTCTCTGTGAAATAAAAATTCGACAATTTTTTCGACACCTTCATAGGCTAAATAAAATCCACCAATAATTAAAATAATTTTAATTGCAGGCGAATACAGCCACTCCAGAAGGAAAACAAAAGGAACAATAATCAGTTTATTGATAAATGAGCCTTTCATAATTTTCATCAATACGGGAATTTCCCTTGAAGAAAGGAAACCTGTAGCTTTTTCTGCGTTTACCGCTAAATCGTCGCCCAAGATACCTGCTGTTTTTTGGGTTGCAATTTTACTTGTTACAGCAACATCATCCATCAAAGCAGCGATATCATCTAAAATCGCAAAAAAACCAGACGCCATAGTATTTTAATATTTTTTTAATAAGTGTTAAGTCTTACAAAAATATAGATTTTAATTGGTTTTAGAGAATTTTTAAATCTCATTTGTCTGAATAATTTTTCAGATTAAAATTTAAACAGTCAGAATATTTTATTGCTTTTGAAGTTGTTTTTCTTCCGAGGTTTCTCCGTCATCGCTTCGTCATCTCTCCGTCTCAATTATTATTTGAAATTTTAGGGTAAAAAAATTAAACAGATACTAAAAATCATAGGTATTGATAACCATTGAAATCAAATTCTCCTTACCTTTACTTTATGAAAAAGCTGATTCTCAATTACCATTTCTTTGTTTTAGGATTAATTGCTTTGGTATTAAATTCATGCAATTCTAAATTCAGAGTTTGGGTGGGAAAAGACAGTCAGAAAATTTATAATCTGAAATATGGTGAACACAAACGCCAGAAAATGGATATTTTTCTTCCCGCAGATTATCCACAAGATTCTCCTGTTATTTTAATTGTTCACGGCGGCGCTTGGAAATATGGCAGAAAAGAACACATGATTCAAATTCAGAAAATGCTTTTTGAAAATAATATTCCGAGTATTAATATGAATTACCGCCTGGTTTCCAAACATCTTACATACAAAGATCAGTTGGAAGATATTAATTCTGTGATCGAAAAATTCAATGCGCTTTCAGAAAAAGCAGAACTTCGTCCGAACAATTATATTCTTTTGGGAGAAAGTGCAGGAGGACATTTAGCACTGCTTTACGGTTATCAAAATCCTGATAAAATCAAGAAAATTATTTCTCTCAGCGGGCCGACAGATTTTTATTCTCATGATTATTTAAAATCATTTTATTCAAAATATACTTCAGGAAGTATTCAAAAAGTAGTGGGAACTAAATTTAACCGTAAAAACTTGTCTGAAGATTTTCAAAAAGCAAGTCCGATAGCGAATGTGACAAATGTTCCGACGCTTTTATTTCAGGGAAATCAGGATTTTTTGGTGAATCAGAAACAAGGTTTAGCTTTAGATTCTGTGTTAACGAAAATGGATATTCCGCATAAACTGGTTTTTATGGATAAAACCGGACATGCACCGAGATTTTTTAACAAGAAAAAAAGAGACAGTATTATTTATCCTAATATCCTGGAGTGGATTAGAAATTAAAATTCAAAAGTTTACAAAATCCAAAAAACCTGAATTTTTAATTGTTTTGCAAACTTTTGACTAATTAAAAACTTAGTAAAATCTTTTGATTCTTTTGCGGTTAAAATAAATTTCATGTACCAAAATCTTATATAATTATTTCTTTTTATCTCGCTGATTATGCAGATTCTGCAGATAATTTGTGCTGAAAATCTGCCCAAGTTATAGAATCTTTACGCTAAAAAATGATAGTCAGTTTTTTAGAAGCAAAAAAAATAACCTGCAATTTTGTTGCAGGTTATTTTCTACATTTTTTAAATTGATTATTTTTCTTTGTCAATCAAATCTTCCAAAACTTCATCTTCCAGTTTCGGATTTCCTTTTGGTGCTCCAAACATAAATTTCAGAACCACAGGAACAGTCGTAATTAAAACAATTACAATAATGATAAACTCTAATTTTTCTTTCAGGTTGATACCAAACTGATCAAGGAATAGTTTATCTAAATAATGTCCCGCAAAAATTAAACTGAAAGACCAAAGAATACCTCCGATAATATTATCACGAAGGAAAGCTTTCTTATCCATCTTCACAATTCCTGCTACAATTGGCATAAAAGTTCTTACTACCGGTAAAAATCTTGCCATGATAATTGCTAAAGCTCCGTTTTTTTCAAAAAAATCGTGTGCCTGATAAAGATACTTTTTCTTGAAAAGCATCGTGTCTTTTTTCTTGTATAAAGCAGGACCAGTTTTGCTTCCGAACCAATACCCTACCTGATTACCCACAATCGCAGCAAAAGCGACTGCACTTGCCAAAATGGTGGTGTCTAAAAAGTCACTTCCTGTAGAACCAAATGTTTTAGAAATAATGTCTACCGCATAAATCCCAGAAACAAAAAGCAGTGAATCTCCCGGAAGGAAAAACCCTACAAATAAACCTGTTTCGGCAAATATGATAAACAATATTACCCAAAACCCACCCATGTTGATATAAAACTCGGGGTTTAATAAATCTCTCCAGCTATTGAATTCTTCCATATGTAATGATGATGAACAAAAATAAGCTTAATAAAATTATGCTGAAAATATATTAGCATATTTTAACAAAAATGTAAACATGATTTTTTATAGGTCTAAATCGTCGTCTGAAACCGCCGTTCCATCGGCCATCAGAAACGCTTTAAGGAATGGCGTAAGATTTCCGTTCATCACGGCATCAACATCCGAAGTCTCATGACCGGAGCGTACATCTTTCACCAATTTGTAAGGATGCATCACATAATTTCGGATCTGACTTCCCCACTCGATTTTCATTTTGTTGGCTTCAATTTCGTTTCGGGCTTTCAGACGTTCTTCCAATTCCATTTCATACAATCTGGATTTCAAAAGCTGCATTGCTTTTTCTTTATTCTGAAGCTGAGAACGAGATTCTGAGTTTTCAATAATAATTCCTGTCAGTGCGTGACGAAGACGAACCGCAGTTTCTACTTTGTTTACGTTTTGTCCACCCGCACCTGAGCTTCGCATGGTTTCAAATGAGATATCTGCAGGATTAATATTGATTTCAATCGTATCATCCACCAACGGATAAACATACACTGAAACAAAACTTGTATGACGTTTTGCATTAGAATCAAAAGGAGAAATTCTTACCAGTCTGTGAACGCCATTTTCACCTTTAAGATAACCAAAAGCATATTCGCCATCGATTTCCAGCGTTACGGTTTTCACACCAGCAACTTCACCTTCCTGAAAATTTAGTTCTTTTATTTTATAGCCCTGTTTTTCCGCCCACATATTATACATCCTCATCAACATTGCAGCCCAGTCGCAACTTTCAGTTCCACCCGCTCCTGCAGTGATTTGAAGAACAGCCGAAAGCTCATCACCTTCGTTAGAAAGCATGTTTTTAAACTCCAGATTTTCTATTTTCTCTAACAATTGAGGAAAAGATTCATCCAATTCTTTTTCAGAATCAGGGTCTTCTTTTGCAAACTCAAGCAAAACCTGAAGATCCTCAAACTGAGTATTGATTTCTTCATATTCTTCTACCCACTTTTTCTTGGAACGAAGCTGCTTTAGAAAAACCTCAGCAGTTTTAGGGTTGTCCCAAAATTCCGGAGCTGCTGTTTTTTCGTCATCATTAGAAATCTCTATCTTCTTTTTATCAATCTGAAGATATTTATGAAGGTCTTCAATTCTAGATTGAATTTCTTTTATCTGGTCGTTATTAATCAAAACTAAAAAATTTGAAAAGCAAATTTACGGATAAAATCACGAGTTTTGGTAATGTTAAAAAAGTAATTAAAAGTTTGAAAATTGAGCTTGAAAGGCATTAAGATTTAATATAAAATTCAAAAAATTTTCATTGAAAAACTTGTTTAGACTTTTTATTTAACCACAAAAGGAACAAAAGATTTAGATATTTCTATTTAAAGTTAATGAGTATAAAGAAAAAAGCGCACAAAAACCTAAAAAAAATCTTCGATTTTTTATTCTTTTGAAAACTTTGATTATCTAATAATAGCTCAATAATTGTCTTTTGTTTCTTTTGCGGTTAAAGTTAAAATTATTTTAAACCGACTTAATATAACTATTAATTTATAAAAGCAAAAACAAGCCGATTAATTAAAACCGGCTTGTTCCACAATGATTTTCGTGTAAATTATATAATAATCAAAGTGAAAAAAACTCCAAATTAATGCTTAACAACTTTCTGAGAAGTTGAAGTTCCGTTCTTATTTTTAAGAACAAGAATGTAGTTTCCTTTATCTAAAAATGAAAGGTCTAATTTTAATTCTGGCTGAATATTTCTTTTTACAGTCTTACCTGAAAAATCTAAAATATCGATGGAAACTAAATCTGAAATATCTGCTAAATTCAATTCATTCGAAAAAGGATTTGGATAAACCGATTTGTCTTTAGCCTTTTTAACGTCAGAAACAGAAAGCTGTGCAACCTGTGCGGAAATCCCAAATACATTAATGACCGTTACCGCTGTAGAAGTTTTTTTGAAAGTAACAGATGTTATTATTTTAGATTGATTGGCAACATTAATTGCTAAAGGAATCTGATAAATTCTGGGGTTCGTTCCACCACCTGCATCTAAAGCATTGGAAGCTCTGTTAATTCTCCCAATTCCCTGAATTGCAGCACTTGTTCCGTCATACCAATCCTGAAAATTAACCGCCGAGAAAACCTGAGTTGTAGCATCCTGGAAGTTTACTGTTATCTCTCCTGTTGAAGAGCCACTTCCACTTACAGCAAGAACATACAGAATATTTGCAGCTTTTGGCGTTGCTAAAGTGAGCGTACCAATATCATTTGCATTGGGAAGTCTTAAAGAATTATTTGCAGAGTAAGAGGCGAGTTGATAAGTTAACCCGCTGGTTGTAGAAACTGCAGAAGTAATCAAACCACTTTCCGGCAAACCATACGTTAAAGCCGAAGCCGAAGAATTTACTTTAAAATCTTTCGACATATAAGCAAAATTATCGGTGTCTTTATCTAAGCTCATCGTTGTAGAATTCAAAGATGGACCAACTCCGTTTGCAATCACATCTGCATTAAATCCTGAAACCGCTAATGTTTGATAAGTCTGTGCATTTAACTGAGCCAAAGTTAGAATTACACCAAGAGAAAGTAGTTTTCTTTTCATAGTTTTTATATTTAATGTTGATTAACTTTTTTGATAGATCTAAGTTTTCGTTAGAATCAAAACATCAACAAATATATTAGATGACCTTTGAAAAGTGCTACTCTATGCACTGAAAGTACATACTCAACATATACTCACCGCTTATAGAATTGCTTAAAAACTAATATTTCAAATAATTTTAATTATTTCAAGCAATAAATACTCAGAATAAAAACGACAATCTCAATAATTAAACAAACACTATGAATAATTTATAACACGAAAAAGATTATGATTTAAAATTAAAAAGAAAATAGTGAATGATGTGATAAAGAAATTCATTCTTCTTAAAAAGCAAAATAATAAGTATGATAGAAATATGAAATAAAAAAATAAACAGAAATGTTTTCCTACTTTTAAATTTATCCATTAAAAAACCGTACACTGGAAATTGAAACAGCCCAAGAACAAAAAACAAAATTTTTATATTATCAGATACAAAAGTTCCAATTAATCCCAAAGGAAAAAGCACAAGAAAAGGAATATAAGTTCCGTGACCGCCGCCGCCAAAAAATATAACAAATGCAACCAACGGAACCGTCAGTAAAGAAAATAAAATGGTGAATTTATACATTTTTCAGATTATGCCTTATCTTCATCATTATGCATAAAACCAATTTCTCTCCTTGGTTCTTCCACCGTTTGATAGGTTTCCAGTTCCGCTTTTAGCGAGTGAATTCTCATTTGGAAATCATCCAGATTGTTGATAATTACATCATTTAAAAACTGAGCAATCTGATTGAGATATTCTTCCGTTAATTTTGCAGCAGCATCACGTAAAGCACCATTGAGAAGAGTTTCATCAATTTTTAGTTTTTCATCTTTTGTTCTCTGATAACGGTTTTTGATTCTCTTTTTTAAACTTTGAGTAAAATCGATAAGCATTGTATTGCTGAAAACCTTCATTTTCGCAACAGTTTCTGTCCAGAAAGGAATTTTATCTGCTTTATTATTTTTAAGAATTTTGAAAAGCAAAGAATCTTTATCCAGATTTTTGGTCATTGAATAGAGAATGATTTCTGACCTTTCGGCTGCATTTGGTGGAAATATAGGAACTAAAACATCAAATCTTCCGGGTGCAAGAATTTCTTCATTAATATCAACAACAGAATTGGCAGAACCCACCATCAAAACCCCTTCACTTTCAAATTTTGATACGTGATGAAGAATAATCTCCTGAGTTTCGAGATTGCAGGAAGCTACATTATTTTCAGCATTTCTTTCCATCATAATTTCATCAAAATCATCAAGGAATAGCAACACTCTATCTTCGTTCATCATCGATACCAAAAAATCATTGAAATTGGTTTGATTTCCGTCAATAAATGAAGTACCTAGGTAATGTTTTTTAACTTCTTTAAATTTATAATTAATGATTTCGGCAATTTTATTTGCCCAAAATATCTTTCCGCTTCCTGGAGGTCCGTACAAAATAATTCCTGCAGGCTTGTGAATTCCCCAGTCTTTGGTTTGCTGAGGATTTAAAAACGGTTCCAAAACATCTGAAATATAAAAGAAAAGATCTCGGTAACCGATAAAATCTCTTTGCTGAAGCTTGGTTTTATTTCCAAAATAATTGTAGACAAACTTATAATTTCCGCCTAATTTCTGATCAATTCCATAACTAGAAATCGAAGAACGAAACAATCCGTTATCAAAAATATTTGACGGATTTTCTTCAATGGCTTTTTCTATTTTTTCTTTAGGCTGATTGATGGTTTCTGCAATTTGCTCAACGGTTTTATTTTCATCTAAATCTTTTTCATATAGTTTCAAAAAATCTACATTTTCACGGGCAAATTTTTCAAAATCTTCTTTCACTTCAAATTGAGTCGAAATACAATCAATCAAATCAAGATCAAAATCCTGAATAAACTGTTTGATGGCTTCTGCAGAAACCTTTAATTCTTTTGCAAGTTCAATTAACTTCATACAAACATCTTTAAATCAAATTTAATGAAAAAAATTGGTTGTTGGTTGTTAGTTATTGGTTGTTAGCTAAAAGTATTCATCATTCATCATTCATCATTCATCATTCATCATTTATATTAAAATTAATCTTCTTTGTAACATTTCACAAAAAAGAGAAACTCATAGTACATACAATATACTACATGGAAAAAATTTTATCAGTAAAGAATCTGACGAAAAAATTCAAAAGAGTCGTAGTCAACAATATTTCTTTTGATGTAGAAAGAGGTAATGTTTACGGTCTTCTCGGTCCCAACGGAAGTGGAAAATCTACTACTTTCGGGATGCTTCTTTCAACCATTAATCCCACAAGCGGTGACTGGTTTTGGTTTGGACAAAAAGGAACAACTCCTGAAACGCTAAAAAAAATCGGAGCTATTATTGAGCAACCTAACTTCTACCCTTACTTAAGTGCGGAAACCAACCTTAAAATTGTTGCCGAAATCAAAGGAACTCCTTTTTCGAGAATTGATGAAGTTTTAAACACGGTTAAACTTTTAGAAAGAAAAAAAGATGCGTTTAAAACCTTTTCATTAGGAATGAAGCAACGTTTGGCAATCGCTTCTGCTTTGCTCAACAATCCTGAAGTTTTAATTTTAGATGAACCTACAAATGGTTTAGATCCTGAAGGAATTATTCAGATCAGAGAAATTATCGGGACTATTGCAAAACAAGGTATTACCATCATTATTGCGAGTCACCTTTTAGATGAAATCGAAAAAATTTGCAGTCATGTAATTGTTTTAAAAGAAGGAAATGCCATTTATTCGGGAAGAGTGGATGAAATTACCAGCAACCAAGGCTTTTTTGAATTAAAAGCAGATAATAATACGGCCCTTTTGCACGCTTTGGAAGAACTTCAATGGTTTACTTCAGTTTCTACAGAAGGTGAACTCGTAAAAGCACAGGTTCGT
This sequence comes from Chryseobacterium mulctrae, assembly GCF_006175945.1. NCBI lineage: Bacteria > Pseudomonadati > Bacteroidota > Flavobacteriia > Flavobacteriales > Weeksellaceae > Chryseobacterium > Chryseobacterium mulctrae. The sequence continues at coordinate 840,325 of NZ_VAJL01000001.1, forward strand.
GATGATGCCTCAATTTCTGCATCCACATTAAACCAGAAACTTGCTGAAAAAGGTATTTTCTTGTCGCACTTAGCAAAGAAAAAACAATCGCTTGAAAATCAGTTTCTTGAACTTGTAAAAAACACTAATTAATCATGATGAAATTATTAAAATTAGAATATTATAAAAATCTGAATTACACTCCTTTTAAGGTTTTCACGATACTGTATTTTGCAATATTGGTTGTTTTCCTTTGTATTGGTTTGATCGATTTAAAACTTTTCGGAAGCACAATTAATTTAAAAGAACAAGGGATGTACAATTTCCCTGAGATTTGGAATTTTACAACCTGGACTGTCGCTTTATTAAAGATTTTCCTTGGTCTAATCATTGTATTTTCTATTTGTCAGGAATTCAGTAACAGAATGTTTAAACAAAATACAATTGATGGTTTGAGCAGAGAAGAATTTATTGGTTCCAAATTATTAACGATTGCTATTTTCACATTAATTTCTACTGTTTTAGTTTTTGCAATCACAATGTTTTTAGGATATCAATATTCAACAACTACTGAATCATCATTAGTTTATAAAGAAATATTTTTCATTGGAAACTATTTTTTAAAACTGTTCTCATTCTTCTGTTTCTTAATGTTTTTATCGATCCTATTGAGAAAATCGATTTTTGTTTTCCTTGCATTTTTTGTGATTTGGATAGGAGAATCTATTCTTGGCGGAATTGAAACTTATAGTAAAGTAGCAGGAACACAGGCTGCAGAAAGAAACGAAATTTTCCAAAATAGCTTTTTCTTCAGTAAGCTCTTACCATTAGAAAGCATGTCTAGTTTAATTCCAAATCCTATGATGAGATTAAATATGGCAAAAATGATGGGTTTAAAATATGAATTTACTTACCCTACAGAAAGTCTTATTGCTTGTTTAGTTTGGTGTGCTATATTTATTTTCGGATCTTATTTGATTCTAAAGAAAAGAGACTGGTAAATTTATTTACATATTATTCAAAATTAAAAGTGATTCAAATGAGTCACTTTTTTTGTTATACTTGATTATTAATTATTTCATCGGGCTTTACCCGATGCTTTGATAAATCGTCCTTTCAGGACTCTTTCATTCAAAATATTTAATCTAAAAAGTCTAATATCTTAAAATAGAAAAGCCCCGAAATAAAATTCCGAGGCTGTATATATTAACGAACAACAATTACTTATTGCCCATTACTTATCATTTATTAACCAAGATATGGATATTTGTAATCTTTAGGAGAAACGAAAGTTTCTTTAATCGATCTTACAGAAGTCCATCTTAGTAAGTTCATTTTAGAACCCGCTTTGTCGTTTGTTCCTGAAGCTCTACCTCCACCGAAAGGTTGCTGACCAACAACTGCACCGGTTGGTTTATCGTTAATGTAGAAGTTTCCAGATGAATTTTCCAATGCTTTGAAAGCTTCATTTACAGCATATCTGTCTTGTGCGAAAACTGAACCTGTTAATGAATATGGAGAAGAAGAATCTACAACTTTTAAAATTTCTGCCCAATCTGCATCTTCATAAACGAAAACAGATAAAATAGGACCGAAAATTTCTTCAACCATACTTTCGTATTGAGAATCTGTAGTTTCGATAACTGTTGGATGTACAAACCATCCTTTAGAATCATCAGTTTTACCACCGATAATGACATTTGCAACGCTAGAAGCGTTTGCTCTGTCGATATAGCCTTTACACTTTTCGAAAGAATTTTTATCGATCACTGCATTCACAAAGTTTGAAGGATCTTCCGGAGAACCTACTTTAATTGAAGCAATCTGAGTTTCCATTACTTTTTTTACGTCTGCCCAAAGAGATTTAGGAATATAAGCTCTTGAAGCTGCAGAACATTTTTGTCCCTGATATTCGAAAGAACCTCTTACCAAACCAGTTGCAACAGCTTCTACATTTGCAGAAGGGTGAGCGATAACGAAATCTTTACCACCAGTTTCACCAACGATCCTTGGGTACGTTCTGTAGTTGTGAATATTATCACCAATCATTTTCCACATTCCCTGGAAAACTTTTGTAGAACCTGTAAAGTGAAGTCCTGCAAAATCTCTGTGAGCCATTACTTTCTCAGCAGTTTCTTTTCCGTCTGTAAAAATCATGTTGATAACCCCTGCAGGAAGACCCGCTTCGATTAAAACATCCATAATTACTTTTGCAGAATAGATTTGTTTGTCTGAAGGTTTCCAAACTACAACGTTTCCAAGCATTGCCATACAAGTTGGCAAGTTTCCTGAAATTGCTGTAAAGTTGAACGGAGTTACTGCAAAACAGAATCCTTCCAATGGTCTGTACTCTACTCTGTTCCAGATTCCTGCATCAGAAACCGGCTGCTCAGAATACATTTCTGTCATAAATTCTACATTGAATCTCAAGAAATCGATGAATTCACAAGCTGCATCAATTTCAGTCTGATGAACATTCTTAGATTGTCCAATCATTGTTGCTGCATTGATAACGTCTCTGTAAGGTCCAGCTAAAAGATCAGCTGCTTTTAAGAAAATTGCAGCACGGTGCTCCCAACCTAGGTCATTCCACGCTTTTTTTGCCGCTAAAGCAGTATTGATTGCATCATCTACATGCTGCATCGTTCCTTTATGATAAAAACCGAAATCGTGTGCATGATCTTGTGGAGACTGAAGTTTTACAGTATTACCTGTTTTTACTTCTTTACCATTGATCACCATTGGGATTTCTATCTTTTCTGCCCACATTTTTTTGTAAGTTGCAAGAAGAGATTTTACTTCTGCTGATCCCGGTTCGTAAGAAGTTACCGGCTCATTTACTGCAAATGGTACTTGCGAAATTGCTTTTGACATATGAGTTGTATTGTTTAATTTTTGCTTTTTACAAATTTACAACATTTAATTTGGACTGAAAATCGATAGAAACTATTTCAGTTTTATTATTTATGAGAATGATTATATTTGATAGATATTAAAATTCTAGAAAATGAAAAAAATAATCTTTATTCTTTTATGCTTATCACAAAATATTTTCGCACAGCATAAGAAAAAAAATGTTGAGAAAATTCCTGTAAAACAACAAATAGAAGAATATAAGATTCCTGATGATCAATTGTTGAATGGCACTCTAAAAGGCTCAAAATGGCATTTTAACATGAAAAACTATAAGGAAGGCAAGCTTTATTTAGATAAAAGCAATACAAAACCTGATGTGTTCAATTTCGTTGATAATAAGCGATTTCAGATTAATATTAATCAGAAAAATTGTAAAAGTTTAATAAAAGGCACTTATGAGATTATGAAAATGAATGATGGAAGTACAACCGTACAAATGGGCCATCGTCCATTTAAAATTACATCACCTGATCAAAAATGTGCTACAAATTTATCTAGATTTTTGTCGGGAGCTGTTGATGTTTCTTTCGATGAAAACGCACAAATTATCGAAATGAATGAAGGTGAAAATCTTCCACCCACTATTATTGGACATTAAAGTCTTGGAATAGCCTACATTTTCTCAGTTTCAAGAATTTTTAAAACCAATTTTTCTTCCTGTGTTAAATCGGCTTTACCATCATTTTCTTCAATAATTTCAAGCTGATCAAGATATTTTTTGATGGAATTATTTTCATATAAATTGATCACCAAAGGATGAACATAATATTTTCGGCAAACCGTACTTGTATTTCCAAGATGTTCCGCAACAATATCTAATGCAGCTTTTACTTTCTTTTTATATTGAGAATTATTTTCAGCGTAGCCGATTTCTTTAAAGGCAATTAAAGCATTCACTGTTCCGGACCAAGTTCTGAAATCTTTTGCCGTAAAATCTTCGCCACTAATTTCTTTAATATAATCATTCACCATTCCAGAATCTACAGAATGTCTTTTTCCTTCGTCATCAACATATTGAAACAATTCTTTCCCGGGAATTTCTTTGCATTTCATAATTAATTTTGCCAGTCTTTTACTTTTAAGATTGACATTATGCATTACTCCTTTCTTCCCTTTAAATGAAAAATTAATTTTTTGTCCTTCTACTTTTACATGTTTTCCCTTTAAAGTGGTCAAACCAAAAGAACCGTAGAGTTTTTCATAAATATTATTACCAATACGAATATTGGTTCGTTGCATTAAACTGACAATTAAAGCCAGAATTTTTCGCTTTTCAAAATTCCTTAAAGCTAAGTCTTTCTCAAGCTGCAGACGGATTTCCGGTAAAGCATAACCAAACTGCAGCATTCTGTAAAATTTGGTATGATTTCTCAGAGCGCTCCACAAGGAATGATAACGATATTGTTTTCTATTTTTTACGTCAAAACCTGTTGCCTGAAGATGTCCGTTGTCTAAAGCACAGATCCAAACATTTTCCCAAGCCGGAGGAATTACCAAACCATTAATACGCTTGATCTCTTCCTTATCTTTAATCTTTTCGCCTTCTTTAAAATACTGAAACTTTTTACCTCTTTTCCTGCGAATAATTCCGGAAGTTTCTGCATCGGAAGTGTAAATAAGATTCACTGCCTTTGCAGAAGCTACCGGATCTTTCATAATTTTCACAATCTTCGATGGCTTAAGATGAGAAATAATCTCTAAGTCTGATTGTTCCATAAAAATTGGTTATGAGTTTTTACCCCGAGAAAAAAGCCATACTAGGATTCCTACCACTCCTACAACCAGAATGATTCCCCACCACATTCCTGCTTTAAAGATTGTTTCCACTGCTTCGCAGCTCGTAAGTAGCATTAAACTAAGGATAGTCATGCTGTATAAAGTCCACTTTTTCATAGTAATATAATTTAGGTTGTTAATTATTCTAAATTCGATGGTGATCTGGTCTCCATTTTTTGATCGATTTTTTGATCTGATCTCCTGAAATATTTTCTTTTAAAGCTTTATATAAAAGCTCTTTAAATTCTTCATCATAAGCGAATCTTAAAGCTGCAATTTGACCGAAACTCAACTTTTCTTCCACCTCATCTGATCTTTTGTTGAACAGTTCAAAATATCTTTGTTTAAATTCAAGTCTTACCAAACGATTTTGCAGTCCCAATGCGTAATGTTGACGCACCATAATTCCCAAATAAAGAATTAAAAATAGGACGATCGAAAACAGCAACCATAACAGTTGGTTTTCTGAATCTGCGAAGATTTTATAAACTCCAAAGATCTCTGCGATGAGCAACAATGGCAGGTAAATAAAATGATGCGGCGGATAAAATTTTCGGTGGTTATTATAGTTTTGCGTTCCCATATTGCCGATACTGCAATAATCTTTCCAAAAAATAAATTTTCCGTAATGAAGAATATGATGTGGTATGTGAAAAGACTGGATGTTTGATGAGGGAAGCTGGAGACTTCGCTGATGATTGCGTCTCTAATTCTATACGTAATATTTAGAATTGCAATTGTCAGGCTGAGCGAAGTCGAAGCCTTTAAAGATTTTTATAAAGAGATAAATCAAAAGTTTTGAATCTATATTCCCAATTAACTTCCCGCTTCCGACATCCAACAAATCCATCCAAACTTTGTCCGTTTTTTTAATCTTGAAATCAGCATTAATTCGTAACTTTCCATCTTTAAAATTGATAAAAAAATGACTTCAAAGGAAAAAGTAGCTGCGCTTCGTGAAGAAATGCAGAAAAATAATGTTGATGCATTTATAGTATATTCTGCAGATCCTCACATGAGCGAATATTTACCTGAAGAATGGCAAGAAAGAGCCTGGCTTTCAGGTTTTCTCGGTTCTGCAGGTTTCGTGGTAATTACTAAAGATAAAGCTGGACTTTGGACAGACGGAAGATATTTCACTCAGGCTCCAATTGAATTGGCTGGTTCAGGAATCGACCTTTTCAAAGACGGAATGGAAGGAACACCCAATTATATCGATTGGATTATCTCTGAAATTCCAGCCAACGGAAAAGTGGCAGTTAATGCTTTGGCAACATCCCATTCAAACTGGGAACTTTTATACCAAAAACTGAACGCAAAAAATTTAACTTTAGTAGATTCTCCTTTATTAAAAGAAGTCTGGAAAGAAAGAGGCACTCCTTCAAAAAATCCAATTTTTGTACATCCGCTTGACAGAGCAGGAAAATCTGTTACCGATAAAATTTCTGCAATCCGTCAGAAAATGGAAGAGCAGGAAGTTACTGTTCATGTGATCTCAAGTCTTGATGATGTTGCATGGACCTTGAATTTAAGAGGAAGTGATGTAGAAAGCAATCCTGTGTTTTTAGGATATATTTTAATTACTAAAAATGATGCGATCTTGTTTACAGACCTTGAAAAAATGGAGGTTGAAGCAAGAAAACAAATGGATGAATCATTCGTGAAAATGATGCCTTACGAAGAATTCTACAATCATCTTAGAACGATTAAAAACGAAAACGTTTTAGTCTCACCAAACAGCAACCAATCGATTTTTGAAGCTTTAAAAATTGACAATAAATTTGTAAAAGCTGCTGTTCCGGGAAATCTGATGAAAGCTCAAAAAAACGAAACTGAATTGGAAGGTTTCAGAAAAGTAATGGTAAGAGACGGTGTTGCGATGGTAAAATTCCTTTACTGGTTAACGCACAATGCAGGAAAAGAAACCATGAACGAATATTCTATCGGTAAAAAGCTGAGAGAATTCCGTGCTGCAGGCGAAAATTTTGTAGGTGAAAGTTTTGGAAGTATCATTGGATATAAAGATAACGGCGCAATGATGCACTATTCTGCAAAAAGCGAAGGAAGCAAAGAAGTGACCAATGACGCAAGTATTTTGGTTGATTCTGGAGGTCAATATTTAGAAGGAACAACAGATATTACAAGAACTTTAGCTTTGGGAGCTGTTTCTGAAGAATTTAAAACCAACTCTACTCTGGTTTTACAAGGAATGATCCGTTTATCGATGGTAAAATTTCCAAAAGGAACAAGAGGAGTTCAGTTGGATGCGATCGCAAGACTTCCTTTATGGATGCACGGAAAAGACTACAATCACGGAACAGGTCATGGAGTTGGAAGTTTTATGAACGTTCACGAAGGTCCTCAAAATATCAGAAAAGATATGAATCCGCAGGAACTTTTGGTTGGAATGGTCGTTTCAAATGAGCCGGGATATTATTTGGAAGGCGATTATGGAATCCGTCATGAAAACCTGATTGCCGTAAAAGAATCTGAAACTACAATTCACGGTACATTTTACGAGTTTGAAACATTAACGTTCTGCCCGTTCTTTAAAAATGATATTGTAAAAGAAATTCTTTCTGAAGATGAAATCAACTGGTTAAATTCTTATCATAAAACGTGTGAAGAAAAATTGGCTCCACATTTGGAAGGCGAAGTGAAAGAGTGGTTTTTATCACTTGTGAGCCCGTTTTAAAAGAATAAATTATCAATTATTCTGATATAAATTATACTAGTCGTCCTGCAAATTTCTTTGCAGGACGATTTTTCATTTTACGCAACCGTATTTTTACGGTATTATTTATGAGGAATATCCTGAAGGAAAATAAATTCTTATCAGCTATTTTTGTGCAAGCAAAACCGATCACAGTTATATACTAAAAAACTAATATCCTTTAACGTTATCTCTATTTAATAGAGGTGACGTTTTTTTATTAGTGCGAATCTTTACTTAAATTTGTTACAATTAATAACCTAATTTATTTACGAAATGATTCGGCAGTTCTTTCAAAGTTTCAACCTTTTTTCTGAAAATGAAATAGATCATCTTTTGACTTTTTTTAAAGAAAGAACGCTTGCCAAAAATGATTTCTTTGTGAAAGAAAACGAAAGATGCAGGGAAATCGCTTTTATACAATCAGGAATCTTCAGATCTTATTATACTTCGCATGAAGGAAAAGACAATACCTATTGCTTTAGATTTCCTAATGATTTGATGGCTTCTTATTCGTCATTTATTTCCGACAAACCAAGCATAGAAAATCTGCAGGCTATTACAGCAGCTACTCTACTCGTCATTAAGAAAGAAAAAATTCAGGAACTTGCATCTGAAAATCCGGATTGGAGCGAATTTCTCAGAATGATTGCCGAACAGGAATATCTGGAACTTGAAAAACGTTTTTTCCAGCTTCAACGGGATGATGCAGCTCAGAGATATGCCTTTCTAATTGAAAATCAACCGGATTATATCCAAAAAATTCCTCTGCAATATTTAGCATCTTATTTAGGCATTACCCAAAGACATTTAAGTCGCATCAGGAAAGAAATTTCTTTTTAGACATTTGTCCTTTTCATTGATACGTATGATGCATAATTTTGTATGAAAGAATCAGAGTATTCAAATAATTAAATCATGAAAAAAATCGCATTGATCAACGGGCACCCCAATCAAGAATCATTTAATTTCGCTTTAGCCGAAGCTTATAAAAAAGGAGCAGAAAATTCAGCAGCAGAAATAAAGGAGATCATTATCCGCGATCTTGATTTCAATCCTAATCTACAATTTGGTTATCAAAAAAGAATGGAATTAGAACCCGATTTAATAAAAGCCTGGGAAATTATACAATGGGCAGATCATTTGGTTTGGGTACATCCAGTTTGGTGGGGCGGACTTCCTGCGGTTACAAAAGGTTTTATCGACCGTCTTTTTCTTCCCGGTTTATCATTTAAATATCGTGAAAATTCAGTTTGGTGGGATAAGCTTCTTACCGGAAAAACCGCACATATCATTACAACTTTAGATCAACCAAGTTGGTATTACAGGATATTTTATGGAAGACCAAGTATCAATCAGCTCAAAAAATCAACCTTAGAATTTTGTGGAATAAAACCTGTAAAAGTTACTTATATAGGAATTATTAAAAACGCAAAAGAAGAGCAACGCAAAAAATGGATTGAAAAAGTATATTCACTGGGTGAAAAGCTTAAATAAAATAGTTTTAGGTAAAATTTAATCCGAAAAAATATGTTTGCAAATGAGCATAAAAAATTTTCATTTAAAACCGTAAATTTGCAAAATGAATCATGACACTATCTGCGCACTTGCTACAGCCAACGGAATCGGAGCCATCGGAATTATCAGAATTTCCGGGGATGATGCAATTTCTGTTTCAGCTAAAATCTTTGACGGTAAAAATCTTGAAAAAGTGCAGTCGCACACCGTTCATTACGGATTTATAAAAGATGGCGATGAGGTAATTGACGAAGTAATGATCTCTGTTTTTAAAGCTCCGAAAACCTTTACCGCTGAAGATTCTGTAGAAATTTCTTTTCACGGTTCACCACATATTGCAAAAAAAATTCTTGAAGTTTTAATTAAAAACGGAGCAAGAATGGCAAAAGCCGGTGAATTTACAATGCGTGCGTTCATGAATGGAAGAATTGATTTAAGCCAGGCTGAATCGATTGCTGATTTGATCGTTTCAGAAAATGAAGCTTCAAGAAAAGTAGCACTAAACCAACTAAAAGGTGGAATCACCAACGAAATTTCTTTTCTAAGAACCGATTTATTAAATTTTGTTTCTTTAATCGAATTAGAACTTGATTTTGCTGAAGAAGATGTAGAATTTGCAGACAGAAGCGCTCTGAATCAATTGCTTGATAAAATTGAAACTAAATTAAATTCTCTTATTGAAAGTTTTCAATACGGAAATGCTATTAAAAATGGAACTGCCGTTGCGATTATTGGAAAACCAAACGCAGGAAAATCTACCCTTCTCAACGCTTTGCTAAAAGAAGAAAGAGCAATTGTGAGCAATATTGCCGGAACGACGAGAGATACCATTGAAGAAATACTTCACATAAAAGGTCATGCATTCAGATTAATTGATACTGCCGGTTTACGTGAAACTGCCGATGAAATCGAAGCAATCGGTGTAAAAAAAGCAAAAGAAAAAGTAGAAAATGCCAACATTCTTGTTTACCTTGCCGATGCAGCCACAGAAAACTTTTCTGAAGACATCGAGATGATAAAATCTTTGCAAAGAGATGATTTAAAATTGATTATCTGCGCAACAAAAATAGATGAAGTTTCTCCTTCTCAATATGAACTAGTCGAAAATATTTTCCGAAAGGAAATTTCACAAGATTTTGATTTCATTACCATTTCGGCAGTTGAAAATCAAAATATGCAAGATTTAAAAGACGAACTATCGTCTTACGTAGAACAGCTAAAATCTGAAGAAAGCAACGTGATCATCACCAACCAACGTCACTATGAAGCTTTAGAAAAATCTTTGGATGCAGTGAATAAAGTGAAAGAAGCCATTACTTTTCAAATTTCAACAGAGCTTTTAGCTTATGAGTTGAGAAATGCGTTAGAACATCTCGGAGAAATTTCAGGTGAAGTGACGAATGATGAAGTGTTGGGGAATATTTTTTCTAAGTTTTGTATCGGGAAATAAATTAGCTTTTCTTTGATTTCTTTTTCTGCCTTTTAGTTGACTATCAGATATTTATATAATTTTTATTTTCTCTTTTTGGAGTTTATTTATATATTTGTACACCTGGTGTACACCTTGAGCTACTAAAATTAGCCACGAGGTGTACAAATGTACACCTCAAATAAAATGTATGAATATCACTTTAAAACAGAAAAATTTAGCTGATGGAAGGATTAGTCTTTTCATTGAGTATTACAAAGGTTCTTCCACCAATGTACAAGGAAAAAGAATTCATTTGCGGGATTTTGAGTACTTGAAACTATATTTGCACCCCGAACCTAAAACGCCTAAGGAAAAAAAAGAAAATAAAGAAGCTATGGCTCTTGCCGAAAGTATTTTGGCAATCAAAAAAGCTGAATATGTCCAAGGACGTTACGACTTAAAAGATACGGTGAAAAGTAAAAGAACTTTTTTAACATATTTTGAAGAGTTGACAGATGAAAAACGATTGCAGGATTCTTCTAATAATTACGGCAACTGGTATTCTACTTTGCAACATTTAAAAAAAATCGTTTCAAAGAATATGACTTTCGATGAAATTGATGAAAAGTTTGTCAAAAAAGTTCACCGATATTTTGAAAAGGACGCTCTCACCAGAAGTGAAATTCCACTTTCTCAAAATTCAAAATATTCATATTTCAATAAATTTAAGGCTGCACTTCGAAATGCTTTTGATAATGGATATTTGACAGTAAATTATGCTTCAAAAATAAAATCATTTGAGCAGGCTGAAAGCCAAAGGGAATATCTGATTTTTGACGAACTACAACGATTAGCAAAAGCGGAATGTAAATATCCGGTTTTGAAAAAAGCTTTTCTTTTTTCGTGTTTATCCGGATTACGTTGGTCGGATATAAATACTTTGATTTGGAAAGAAGTTCGTGATGAAGGTGATATTTCTAGAGTCAATTTCAGACAAGAAAAAACAGAGGGTGTAGAATATCTCTATATTTCAAAACAAGCCAGAGAATTGTTGGGTGAAAGACAAGATCCGCAAGAAAGAGTTTTCAAGGGCTTAAAATATGGAATGACCTACAATACTGAAATTATCCGCTGGTGCAATCGTGCTGCGGTTCCGAAACATATTACATTTCATTCAGCTCGACATACGAATGCTGTCTTACTTCTGGAAAATGGTGCAGATATTTATACAGTTTCCAAAAGATTAGGACATAGAGAATTGAGAACGACGCAGATTTATGCTAAAATTGTGGATAGCAAAATGAAAGAAGCCGCTGAGATTATCCCAGAACTAAATATCGAACTGTAAAAAATATATTTTTAGGTAGAGTAATATTTTAGTTAGTAAAATTGTACTGAATCTATTTTAATCCAGATTATTCTTATTTAGACTTTTGAAATTCCAGATTAATCCATATTATTCTTATTTCGCCTTTAAGTGTTTGACTCTATTGTTTTTATGATTTTCTATGATGACTTTTGCTTCATTAAATTTGTTAAACGAAAGCAATGGAAAATAACGAAATCATTCTGCACAAACTCAACCGAATTGAAAAACATATTTTCGGTTTAAAGGAAATTCTCAACGTCGAAGAACTTGCAGATTATACGGGATTCAAGAAATCCTACATCTACAAATTAGTTCATTCGCACAGTATTCCTTTTTCTAAGCCCAACGGGAAAGTTCTATTTTTTGAACGCAAAAAAATTGACGAATGGTTGTTAAAAAACAGCCATAAATCAAATGATGAAATTCAACAAGAAGCGATAGAATTTTCTTTACGCAAAAAATAAAGCCTAACTATAGCAGTAGTTAGGCTTAAAATCTTTGTTTTACTTGGAAGTAAAGTACAAATATAATAATTATTTGTTTCTATTTCCACAATACCCAGATGTTTTTATGGAAGAGAAAAATACTCTGTATCAAAATGGTACAGAAGGCAAAACTATTTTTGATCGTACTCTAAATTATCTCAATTCGAAGTATTCATTAAGATTTAACACCATCTCTCTGGAGTTTGAAATCAAACTGATTCAAGATAAAAAATGGACAGATTTAAATTTAAACTCATTGTATATAGAGCTTATTCAATCTGGAATTAATATACCGATTAATAAGTTGGAGATCTTAGTCAGAAGCCATTTGATAGAACAGTATAATCCTATTTCAGAATATATTGAAAGTTTGGAGGATTGGGATGGCGAAGATCATATCTCAAAATTATGCAGTTATGTGAAGACTAACGATGATGAAAAATTTTTGTATCACGTTGAAAAGTGGTTTACAAGAGCGGTCTTTTGTGCTTTAGAAAAAGAGAAAATCAATAAACATTGTTTGGTCTTGGCAAATACCATTCAGAATAGTGGAAAGTCAACATTCTTAAGATTTTTTATTCCTAAAAAACTAACGAATTACCTTTCGGAAGATATTGGTTTGGATAAAGATAGCAGAATAAAATTGTGCAAAAATTTGATTGTCAATTTAGATGAACTTTCGGTTTTGGCAAAAGCTGACATCAATTCTTTGAAAGCGATGATCTCAAAAACGCATATCAACGAAAGATTGCCTTATGCCAGGAAAGCTGAATATCTGGAAAGAATTTGCAGTTTTGTTGGTTCTACCAACAAAACGGACTTTCTAACAGACGAATCAGGAAGTGTTCGTTGGATTATTTTTGAAGTCATCGAGAAAATCAACTTCAATTATTCATCTGAAATTGATATTGATAAAGTTTGGTCTCAAGCTTATTTCAACGCTTATAAACGAGAAAATTACAATCCTGAACTCACTTTAGCAGATATTTCCGAAAACGAAAAACGCAATGAACGCTTCACTCAAATGACTTTAGAACAGGAAATGGTAAGTAAGTTCTATGAAGCATCTGACAATCTAGAAGAATTTAAAACCGCCACAGAAGTGATAATTGATCTCAATTCTCACGGAATTCGCCTCAACCATTTGAAAATCGGAAGAGCTTTATCGTCTTTCAAATTTCCCAGAGTTAAACATCCGCAAAGACAAATTTACGGTTACCTCATTCGATCGAAAATCGCAAATTAATTTTAATAATACATAATCATTTACCTACTTACCTAAAAGTTTTAAATATTTGAAAACCAATTTATTATTAAGGTAGGTCCAGTTGTTTAAATCTACTTGAACTTACCTATAAAAGAAAATTCTGGTAAGTAGGTGATTTAAGGTAGCTGAATAATTGGATTTATTATTTTGATTATCAAGATTTTGGTAATTAGGTAAGTCTTTTAAACAAAAATCACAGAAAAATTAAAAAATGAACTGCAAACAATTTAATACAATCCCGTTGGAAGAAGTCCTCCTTTCTCTCGGACACCTTCCCACGAAACAATCAAAAAAAGAAGCGTGGTTTCTCAATCCATTTGCCAAAGAGAACCACGCCTCTTTTAAAATTAATAAAAGTCTAAACTATTGGTATTTGTACTCTGAAGGAATCGGCGGAAAAAATATCGATTTTATGAAAAGATATTTGAATGCATCAGTAAGTGAAGTTTTACTTTGGGCAGAAAATCAGAATTTCTCTTCTTTTCATCAGCAAAATCTTTCTAATCGTAAATTAGAAAATCCTTCTAAAAATTATAAAATCATTGAAATTAAAAATGTTCAGCATCCTGGACTTTTAGAATATTTGAATGAGAGAAAAGTGGGAAATCATACCCAATTTTTACACGAAATTCATTACCGAATGAACGATAAAAACTATTTCGGAATTGGCTTCAAAAACGATTCTGGCGGTTACGAAATTCGCAATAAGTACTCCAAAATTTGTTTAGGCAAAAAAGATATTTCAACAATTAAAAACGATTCAAATTCAGTTAGGATTTTCGAAGGTTTTTTCGATTTTGTTTCATTTAAAAATTTAGAAAATGAATTAAAAAAAGAACCTTCTGATTATCTCATTTTGAATTCTGTTTCGATGATTCATAATATTAAAAGTTCACTAGGAAAATATGAAAAAGTGGGGCTTTATTTAGATAATGATGAAGCTGGAAATCGTGCTGTTGAAATCATTAGTAGTGAAATACAAAATGCGAAAGATTGTCGGGTTTTATATTCAGATTTTAAAGATTTGAATGAATACCTTAATCAACAAACCAGTGCAGTTGAAAACCAGTCTAAACCGAGATTTAAGCGATGAAAAATTCTAAAACTTTTGACGTAAACTTATTTGAAAAAATTTTTGATTTAAATTCAAAAAATAAAATTGGTGCAAATACCATAGCTGTTTTCACTTTTATCCTCTACAAATGTGAAGATCTGCGAAAGGAAATTGTATTATCAGACTATCAAATGGCAAGAGAACTGGGGCTTTCCAGACAAACGATTATTACTGCGAAAAATAAACTCAAACTTTTAGGACTTTTAGATTACAATAGAAATCGTGGTTTTCCGAATCGTTTCATTTTAAAAGTAAATGACTCACCAAACGTAATAGCAAAAACTGAAATAAAAGAAGATTTTATTAAAGAATTAGATCAGATTCTGGAGCCGGAAATTATTGTGAATAATTCAAATTCCAAATATCCTAGCCTGAAACAGTTTATGGAATTTGCAAAAACTTTAAAAGACTATTCAGAAATGTTAGATGATCTATTGATTCAAAAATTTCACAAATGGGAAGAAGCAGATTGGAAAAATTCATTAGGAAGACCTATTTTGAATTGGCAATCTACTCTCGAAAAAAATATGAATACCCTTGATGTTTCACACTTTAATGGAAGTTCTTTGCTATCTAATCTTCCAATTATTAAAAGACCGAAACTAGACTAAAATCATCTATGACCACTAGTCTAAATTAAGGTAGACTAAAATATAATTTTTAATTTATGAAAACTATATAGCAAGATGTGTCTTTGTACGTACAAAATTTACATTTTGTACTACCAAGACTCTCTTGCCTTTTCCGCGAAAAGGGTGAAAAAACTTCGGAACTCGTTTTTTTTGTTTTAGAAATATTTTTTTTTAGGATAAAGAAATATGAATTTCGTACAGTTATATTGAAGATATTGCTGGTGAAAAGACAAAAAATATAGGAAGAAAATTAAATGATAAATCTTGAACAGGAATAATAAGTAGATACAACAGTGGATTAAAAACAATCCAAATAAAGCGAAAGGTTTGTTGAGATTTAAGGATGAAATTAAAAAGATCTTTTGATTGTCGATTTACTGTAGGTAGTATTTTAAGTTCTGTAGTAAGAAGTGGAGTTTATTCTATCTAAATTTGTGGTTATCAAAAAACAAAACATTCGTCAATCCA
This sequence comes from Chryseobacterium mulctrae, assembly GCF_006175945.1. Classification (NCBI taxonomy): domain Bacteria; kingdom Pseudomonadati; phylum Bacteroidota; class Flavobacteriia; order Flavobacteriales; family Weeksellaceae; genus Chryseobacterium; species Chryseobacterium mulctrae. Next base: position 855,973 of record NZ_VAJL01000001.1, read on the forward strand.
AAGAAAACTAAAGATAAAAATATTTGTAAGTACCAAACAATCAAACCATCAAAATAAATTTTATCACTACTAACCGACAAAAAAATATGAGGAGCCATCTGTTCAGGTAGCTCCTTTTTTCATATTTTAGTTTTACTACACACTAAAAATATGAGGACGGATTCAACTAGCAAGTGCAACATTATGCACAAATTTAAAAAATAAGTTTTTAGGCTCTTCAAAATTTAATGTTAATCTAGGTCTACGGTTGATTTTATATTGATATTCTTTTATTTTCTCATGGCTAACTTTCTCAAAATAAGTTCCTTTTGGAATATATTGCCTAATGAGTCCATTGGTATTTTCATTTAACCCCCTTTCCCACGATGAGTAAGGATGAGCGAAATAAAATTCACATTCCAGTTTTTTACTGATTTCTTCATGTCTTGAGAACTCCGTTCCATTGTCGCTTGTTATGGTTTTGATGCATCCTTTGTAAGGTAATAATAAATCAATCAAGGATTTAGACAGTTCTTTGGCATTCTTTCCTCGTAATTTTTTCATGAACAGGAATTTGGTTTTCCGCTCTACGACGGTAACGATAGCTCCTTTATGCTCCGCTCCAACGATTAAATCTACTTCAAAATGTCCAAATTCTTCATTAGTGAGTACTATTTCCGGTCTTTCATCTATAGATTTTTTATTTTTAATCACCTCTTTCTTCCCTGAAACAGGTCGTTTTCTATGTTTGAGTTGATGTCTCAAATGCGTATACAATGTACCTCCGTTCTTTTTGTCTTCCCGGATATATTGATAAATCCGTTCAATGCTTACCATTGGGATTTCGTGCTTCTGGCAGTAGCCCACAATTTGTTCCGGAGAACATTGTTCTTTGGTTAATTTATCATCTACAAAATCTCTAACAGGCTTGGTAAATCGCCTATTCTTGCAGAATCTCTCTTTTCTAATATCAGCAGACTCTTGAGCTTTGTGAGGGTCATAGCCTCCTCTTTTGCCCTGATTCCTCTTCAATTCTCTACCAATAGTACATTTTGCCACGCCGAGTTGTTCCGCGATAAAAGTTTGTGATTTTCCGCATTTAAGATACGCTTTAATTTCGCATCTTTGTGATAAAGTTAAATGTTTATATCCCATCGTTTTTTGTCGTTATTAAACGAAGATAAACATTTCTTTGAAGAGAGTTTGTCCCGGACATTCTCTCTTTTTCATTTCGGCTACGCCTTCATTCAAAAGAGAGAATATTCTTACTTAATTGTTGCACTTACTAATGGAATTTAAGAAGTGTTATCATGCCGGGAGTTTCCATAGGAAACAACTGTATTATCGGTTCTTTAAGCGTAGTAAGTTCTTCTGTTCCAGATAATTCGGTTTATGTTGGAAGTCCCGCGAAATTCATTTGTACTATTGATGAATATGGCGAACGATTGCTGACGAACAATGTGATGTATCCGCGAGAATTGGAACAAAACCGAAAAGCACTCGAAGATTATCTCCAAAAAAATCTTCCGCACACCTACAAACCTGTGAAAAATTCTACTCCACGCCCTTAACGCCAATTTTCAACATTCTTAGCGACAGTTCGCGGAAATCTCCCAACGTATTGTAAGCCGCATCTTCACTCAAAACACCGTGCGGGAAACCGACTGGAAATTTATTTTCGTTCGCCACTTCGAAATCTTTGCTCCATTCTTCGCTGTAGTAATAACTATAAAGTTTTTGGTAATTGGGTAGGTTCTCTTCCCATTTTTTCAATAGATTTTCCATTTCCTTGATCAACTGGTCGGTTTGGTTCAAGGCATTTTCCATCTCGGTGATTCTTTCAAGATCAATTTCCATTTCCATTAAAATTTGCTGCAAAAATAAAAATTTAAAAAAGACTAAACGTATATTTGATGAAAATTAAGTTTGCAAAGACGGTTTCCTTAGCATGAAAAAAAAGAAAATCCTCGTCCGAATCGGTTCTCTGCGTCATGGCGGCGCAGAAAAAGTTTTGGCGACTTTTCTTAAAAAACTTCCGGACGATAAATACGAAATTGATCTTCTACTGAATTTGTATTCCGGAAAATATCTGAGTGAAATCCCAGATTGGATTAATGTTATTTACCTGAACAAAGGCGAGATGATTACCACCAACCGGCTTCAGGATATTCCGGTAAAAGTTTTCCGCGTGATGTATCAGTTTGTTTTGTAGAAGTTTCCGAAACTGCTCTACTCCACGATTTTAAAGAATAAAAAATACGACATCGAATTTGCTGCAATCCACGGATTTCGCGATGAAATATTAAATTCGCCATTAAAGAATTCAAAAAAAATCGTCTGGATTCATAATGATTTACGCAAAACTCATTTTCACAACTACACCGACAACGAAATCCAGAAGTTTTTCGGTTTTGATAAAATAATGGTGATTTCCCAGCATATTCAGAAAGATTTTGAATCACTCGCAAAGAATGAGGATGAAAAGAGCCGGATTGTCCGCGTTTATAATCCATTGGATACTGAAGAAATTTTGCAAAAAGCCGGAAGAGAAAAGCAGGAAGTATCGAACGCAGTACCCGTTTTCGTCTCTGTAGGAACCGTTTTTCCGCAGAAACGTTTCGACAGATTGTTGAAAGTACATCAAAAACTTCTAGAAGAAGGATTTAATCACCAACTCAAAATTGTTGGTGATGGTTATGATTTTGAAAACATCAAAAAACTGAAATCTGATCTTGGTGTGGTCGATACTGCAGATATGACGGGCTTTACCGACAATCCTTATCCGCACTTTCGGAATGCGGATTTCTTTGTTCTGAGCTCGAGATATGAAGGTTTTCCGACGGTTTTATTTGAAGCAATTACTTTAAAAAAGAAAATTATCGCCACCGAAGTTTCGGGAGTTAGCGAAATGCTGGAAAACGGAAAATTAGGACTTATTGTAGAAAATTCCGAACAGGGAATTTATGATGGAATGAAAAAAGCACTTGAAAATCCCGAATCTTTCGACAAATACCTGGAAAATATGAAAGGTTACCAAATGCCATTTACCCTCGAAAAATCTGTGCAACACATTCAAAAAATCATCGATAATCTTTATTTTTGTCTTATGCAAAGTAATCACACTAGTATCCAGAAGGATTTTTATAGGGAAAGCGGAAATTGGCTGTCTCCTTTGCAAATTTGGGCAAAATGCATCAATCCCAACTTGCATTTTATCTATATCTTACGGAAAACCCAGCATTACAGGAAAAACTCTGTATTAGGAATGTTTTGGCGATTAGTTTTAAGGCATCATCAAATTAAATACGGCTTCCAAATCTATCCGGAAACACAAATTGGAGAGGGTTTTTATTTGGGACATTGGGGAAACGTAGTGATCAACCCAAAAGCGAAAATTGGAAAAAACTGCAACATCGCACAAGGCGTATCGATTGCCCAAGCCAACCGTGGAAAAAATGAGGGCGTTCCTGTAATTGGTGACGAAGTGTGGATTGGTCCAAACGCGGTGTTGGTGGGAAAAATATCAATTGGCAACAATGTTCTGATCGCACCGAACGCTTATGTGAATTTCGATATTCCTGATCATTCTGTGGTTATCGGCAATCCCGCAAGCATCAGTAGCAATACCAATGCTACAATGGGATACATTAATAATAAAATTTAATCACTACTAACCGACAAAAAAATATAAGGAGCCATCTGTTCAGGTAGCTCCTTTTTTCATACTTTAGTTTTACTACACACTAAAAATATGAGCCATAAAAATACAGAAAAGAATTTAGTCGGTCAGCCAATTTTCAAACAAATATTGCAATTTATCCCCCGCAACAAGTTTGATTTATTGGTTAACAAGCATCAATCAGACCGATATTATAAAACATTTGATTCGTGGACGCATTTGATGACGATGCTTTTCGGCATATTCAGCCGATGCGATTCTATGGGTGAAATATGCGATGGGATGCAAGGTTTGGCAGGGAAACTCAATTATTTGGGAATGGAAAAATCTCCCGCCAAGAGCACGGCAGGCTATGGGCTTCGGGGCAGGGACAATGAATTTTTCAAGGATGTCTATTTTATGTTATTGGAACATTTCAAGTCCGTTTTGTCGGTCAGCCGTATTGATAATGTTTCTTTTGCCAAGCTTTTCATCTTCGATTCCAGTACCATACGCTTGTTTTCAGACATTATGAAAGGAGTAGGCAGAAACCCCAAGAACGAAGGAAAGAAAAAAGGCGGACTGAAAGTACACATGATGACAGATGCCCACAGCGATACGCCTGAATTTGTGAAAATCAGCGAAGCTAAACTGCACGACAAAAATTTTCTTCAGTATTTGAATCTGGCAGCCCACAGCATGATTGTTTTTGACAGAGCTTACAATCATTACCTACAATTTGCCCATTGGACGGAGCAACAAGTCAATTTTGTGTGCAGATTGAAGAAAAATGCGGTATATCAAGTAGAGGAAGAACTCTTCAGACAAGAGTTGCAAGACGGAGAATCCAGTGTTTTGCTGGAAGAGCACGTTCATCTCATTTACAAAGAAGACAATAAGCAAAAGACTTTATGCCTCAGAAAAGTAAACTACAGGGATGATAAAGGGCGGATTTTTGAGTTTATCACCAATAATTTTGAAATCAGCCGGGAAGAAGTCGCTTTTTTGTACAAACTTCGTTGGAACATTGAACTATTGTTCAAAAAACTCAAACAAAACTTCCAGTTACATTATTTTTATTCCGAAACAGAAAACGGCATCAAAACCCAAATTTGGTGTACCCTGATTGCACAGCTACTGTTGCAAGTTCTACGTGTAAAATCAAAGAGCAAAAAGGCATTTTCTACCATTGCGGCACTCATCAGGATTCATTTAATCAGCCATCTGGAAATATTTTGGATGGTACAGAACAGCAGGAGAACTTACACGAAACAGAAAAAACGAAGAAAACCACCTTGGATACAGACAGAATTGTTCTGAAAAACAGAGAGGTGAGTTTTTGTATTCTTATAAAAACATATTGAAAAACAATGTTTTATGAAGGAATATTACTCATTTGTGTGTTTATCCGTTTGATAGTGAAATTTTATATTAGTGGTAGGAATAGTTTTGCGAAAGTTATATACATCAGATTGACGCAATGCGTAAATTTAGAAGTTAGTAGAAATTTAATCCAAAGATTATGTCAAGATACGAAGCACAAAGAAAACGAATTTTCAAAAAATACATTAATAATATCAATCTCTTAAAAGATAACCAATTAGTGTCAAGCAAAAAAGACAGTTACTTATGTCCACTTTGTCTAAAAAACTATATGTCAATGTATATCGATGAAAATAATTTCTTAACACTCGAAGATGCACCACCAAAATCTCTAGGTGGAAGAGCTAACACATTGACCTGTAAAAAGTGTAATAATGAAGCTGGGGAAAAAATTGATTTTCATCTTGCAGAAAGAATGAAGGAGTTAGACAATAAATTATTTCTTCCTAACACAGAATTTAAAGCCTTAACAAATATTGATGGTGTGACTTTAAGAACAACTATTTCAATTGATGAAAAGGGAGAAATGAGTATTTTCCACAGTGCAAAAAATAACAACCCTAAAATACTTAATCCCATAATGGAAAAAGTTGGAAAAGATAAAATCATTGATTTTAATTTTCTAAAAAGTAGAGTTATACCTGAAAATTTAGAATATTCGATATTAAAAACTGCATTTATAATACTTTTCCAAAAAACTGGATACTCATTAATAATTGATAAAAGTTACGACTTAATTAGAGAACAAATTTTTAATCCAGCCAAAAGAATTTATCCAGAGAATTTTTGGGGATACAACACCAATAAAATGAAACCAGGATTATATTTTGTGATGAATAAAGGCTTAGAATGTGTGATGATTGTTTTTGATTTAACTTCAGAAAAATCTAAAAGAAGTTTTACAGCACTTCTTCCATTACCTAATATAGAGTTGGACAAAATAATTACACAAATAAATAATACAATTTCTATCAGCAAGGAAATAGAATTAAAAATTTATGATGGAAACAATGATGATTACATTAATAACTTAAACTCAATAAATAAACTAATGAGCTGGGCATACAAAAGATAAAACTTCTGCTAATAACTAAGCTTTCGTCTTGTCCGCAGGACACGAGATGAAAGCCCGTTGAACGGAAGCTCCGGGAGCTTTTTTGGCCGTCTATGGAGTTTTCGATTTTAGGATTTAGGGTAACAAAGCAGTTTTTTGGAATGACTGCTTTTTTTTGTGGCATTTGGTAGCCTTTATGAGTGGTTTTCTGCAGGTTTTTCTTCGCTGCAGCATATAAATTCCCTTACCCGCAAAGGTTATTTTGCAGACAATGGTTGGATAACGAAAAGAAATTCCGGTGGCGGACCGCGCTGCCCGAAAACAGCTATAGTGACTAAGTTTCCTTCCTTGCAACTTCGACATTTCCGGAGCAAAGTTTTCGGTTTTGCTGCAGTAACTCTGATTTTCAAATCCGATTGCAGTGCCTGCAGTTTCCCACGCTTCCAGCTGCTGCTCAGGATGCCGTAATGCCGGATCCTTACAAATCTTTTCGGTAAAATATGCATCGAAAACCTCCGGACAAACTCCGTGTTTGCAAGAGTCATTTCCTTTTTTTCGCCGCCTTTGCGGTAATCTTTGTACTCAAAACGGACCTGCTGATCCGTCACTTCTTTTATGCGGTGATTGCTGATGGCGACTTTGTGAGTGTATCTCCCCAAGTACTCGATCACCTGTTTCGGGCCGCCAAAAGGCCGCTTGGCATATACGACCCAGTTCTTGGTGAAGAGTTTCTCCATTAAATCCCGGTCAGTAATTCCACAGGCTCTTAAGGAAGTCACAAACTTTGCCCGAAAGACTTTGCTCAGCGCTTTTACTGGAAACAGAAACTTATCCGTCCTTACTTTCTTTCTCCATTTTCCCTGCATCGTGAGACCACCTCCCGGCACAATGCAGTGCAGATGCGGATGAAGGCTCAGATTTTGTCCCCATGTGTGAAGTATGGCAATCATTCCCAACTGAAGGCCTTCGGTTTTGCCGAACTGGTTTAAAGTAGCCCAGGCGGCCTCAAATAAGGCTTTGTAAATGAGTTGGGGCTGGGATATTGCTAGCCCATTCAACTCCTCCGGCAGGGTAAAAACCACATGGTAATAGCTGCAGGGCAAGAGGTCCTGTTCGCGCTTTTGGATCCATTCTTCCTTTTTGTGTCCCTGACACTGCGGACAGTGCCGGTTACGGCAGGAGTTGTAGCTGATGGAAAGATTTCCGCAACCATCACACGTATCAATATGACCACCCAAGGCAGAAGTCCGGCAGTTGGACAATGCCCTAAGCGTCTTTTCCTGATGAACGCTGAAGTTTTGGGATGATAAATTGATTTTGCGAAGAACTTCTGCTACACTCGCACCTTTACTTCGGGCCTGCATTCCTGCTGCATAAAGTAAATACCGTATCCAAAGGACTGTGCGGTTTTTGGTCCGAGAGCTGGCACACATGAAGATATTCCATTGTACTTTCAATACGCTCATGACCCAGAAGTTTCTGTACCATGATGATCGGAACGCCGTCTTCCAAAAGGTGTGTGGCATAAGAATGCCGCAACGTGTGGGTGTGAACGTCTTTGGTGATGCCGGCTTTTTTAGAAATGGTTTTTATTACCCACTGCACACCGCGCTGGCTGTAGCGGGAATCGAAATCTTTGCTGGCAGACCGTGAAGCCCCTGTGCTGAGCGCATCAATCTCTTCAATATTCCTGTTATGGTTTCCATTGAATAAATACTGAACCGGATTCTCAATACTGATGAAGGTTTTCAGTCCCCGGATCAAATGTTCCGACAAGGGAACGTAACGGTCTTTGCTCCCTTTACCCTGAACAACATGCAACATCTTCCGGTCAAAATCCAGATGCTGAAGTTCGATATTCCTGACTTCCATACACCGCAGTCCACAGCCGTATATCAGACCGATGAGCAGTTTATGTTTCAGGAGTTCGGCACTCTGAAGCATACGCCAGATCTCTTCCCGACTCAGGATTACAGGAAGTTTCTTCACTTTAGCAATGGTGGGAAGGTGCAGAAAACTATAAGGCAAACCCTCAGTTTTCAGCAGGAACCGAAGACCGTATACAGTATGCTTAAAATACGATTGCGAAGGGGTTCTGCTCCGCCGCTGCAGTTCAAAAAGATAATCTTTGACCTGTTCAGGATCCAGTTCGGTGGGCAAAGTTCCAAAGTGAAGCGCCAGGGCCGCCACATGACGGGAATAATTATCAAAGGTTCTGGGGCTCCTGCCCAGGATAGAAATATTCCGCTCAAAGCGTTGCAGCAGTTCAGCAAAACCACTAACTTCGCTCGAGGCGCGGTTCAGAATTTTGTTTACCCTTAACTCCTCCGGAGATTTTTTTTTGTAGCCATTTTAAAGATTTTTTGTTGTTTTACCAAAGTTAATAAAACAGCGAAGGGAAAAGCTACCGGAGGTTTAGTTCAACATCGGTTTTGCGAAATGGCGAGTTAAGGGCAATATAGAAACTTTGATCATTTTTAGTCGCAACAGCATTTTATATTTCCTTTTTTCATATTTTAGCAAAAAGAAAATGCTTTTGCTACATTTAGCAAATATTGAAAGCTTCGTCTTTCTAATCCGCTCCTTCGCAAAGCCGCTAACCGTTAGCTGATATTTTATGACAGAACTCTTCATTAAAAATAAATTTATTCAATTTTTAAAATCAGATAAAAATTTTCCTGATGACTCTTTCTTATTGAATTATCACTATGTTGATAAAGGAGGTATAATCTATGCAGACTTAGCCATTTTAGATACAAAAACCAATAATTATATAGCATTAATAGATTTTAGAAACAATATTTCTAATGATGATATTGAAAATTATAATTTATATAAAAAAGTTTTGAGTCAAAAAGATGCTACATTCTATGTTGTAACACCGAATGAGACGAATGACGATTTTTCTATTTATACACTTTTCAATAGTGAATTGATAAATGTTAGCAAGGACGAATTTCCGAATTTTCAAACTTTAATTTCTAAACGAAAAGCCGATGAAAAAGCTGATTTAGAATCTATAATAGAAGAAGAAAAAAAAGAAAACATTAATAAGAAAAATGTTTTAACCACAACATTAGCAACTGCAATTGTTTCTCTTATAATTGCAATGCTTTTGACTCAAAGTTTGGACATCTTTAATTTTGATAATACTAAGACTAAGAAAGAAAATGATATTGTAAATTCAAATATTTATAAAGAACTTGAAAAGCTAAAATTTCAGCTGTCAATCATTGATTCAAAAAAGGATACTATTACTAAAACAGATATAGAAATCGAACAAATTAAGAAAAGATTAATAAATATTGAAAAATTAATAACTCAAGACCCTAAGAATATTCTTGAGTTACAAAAAATAGATAATCATTTTGAAAGATTAAATCAAATAATTGATAGAGAAAAGGAACTAAACAACCTTAAAGTAGAAAAGTTAGAAGATAAAATGAATACTTATTCTAATATCATTTTCTCGCTTTTAGTGACAATCATTGGAGCAATTTTAGGTTATTTATTTAGTAATTTTAAACCTAAGAAAAACATCAGCTAATAACTAAGCTTTCGTCTTGTCCGCAGGACACGAGATGAAAGCCCGTTGAACGGAAGCTCCGGGAGCTTTTTTGGCCGTCTATGGAGTTTTCGATTTTAGGATTTAGGGTAACAAAGCAGTTTTTTGGAATGACTGCTTTTTTTTGTGGCATTTGGTAGCCTTTATGAGTGGTTTTCTGCAGGTTTTTCTTCGCTGCAGCATATAAATTCCCTTACCCGCAAAGGTTATTTTGCAGACAATGGTTGGATAACGAAAAGAAATTCCGGTGGCGGACCGCGCTGCCCGAAAACAGCTATAGTGACTAAGTTTCCTTCCTTGCAACTTCGACATTTCCGGAGCAAAGTTTTCGGTTTTGCTGCAGTAACTCTGATTTTCAAATCCGATTACAGTGCCTGCAGTTTCCCACGCTTCCAGCTGCTGCTCAGGATGCCGTAATGCCGGATCCTTACAAATCTTTTCGGTAAAATATGCATCGAAAACCTCCGGACAAACTCCGTGTTTGCAAGAGTCATTTCCTTTTTTTCGCCGCCTTTGCGGTAATCTTTGTACTCAAAACGGACCTGCTGATCCGTCACTTCTTTTATGCGGTGATTGCTGATGGCGACTTTGTGAGTGTATCTCCCCAAGTACTCGATCACCTGTTTCGGGCCGCCAAAAGGCCGCTTGGCATATACGACCCAGTTCTTGGTGAAGAGTTTCTCCATTAAATCCCGGTCAGTAATTCCACAGGCTCTTAAGGAAGTCACAAACTTTGCCCGAAAGACTTTGCTCAGCGCTTTTACTGGAAACAGAAACTTATCCGTCCTTACTTTCTTTCTCCATTTTCCCTGCATCGTGAGACCACCTCCCGGCACAATGCAGTGCAGATGCGGATGAAGGCTCAGATTTTGTCCCCATGTGTGAAGTATGGCAATCATTCCCAACTGAAGGCCTTCGGTTTTGCCGAACTGGTTTAAAGTAGCCCAGGCGGCCTCAAATAAGGCTTTGTAAATGAGTTGGGGCTGGGATATTGCTAGCCCATTCAACTCCTCCGGCAGGGTAAAAACCACATGGTAATAGCTGCAGGGCAAGAGGTCCTGTTCGCGCTTTTGGATCCATTCTTCCTTTTTGTGTCCCTGACACTGCGGACAGTGCCGGTTACGGCAGGAGTTGTAGCTGATGGAAAGATTTCCGCAACCATCACACGTATCAATATGACCACCCAAGGCAGAAGTCCGGCAGTTGGACAATGCCCTAAGCGTCTTTTCCTGATGAACGCTGAAGTTTTGGGATGATAAATTGATTTTGCGAAGAACTTCTGCTACACTCGCACCTTTACTTCGGGCCTGCATTCCTGCTGCATAAAGTAAATACCGTATCCAAAGGACTGTGCGGTTTTTGGTCCGAGAGCTGGCACACATGAAGATATTCCATTGTACTTTCAATACGCTCATGACCCAGAAGTTTCTGTACCATGATGATCGGAACGCCGTCTTCCAAAAGGTGTGTGGCATAAGAATGCCGCAACGTGTGGGTGTGAACGTCTTTGGTGATGCCGGCTTTTTTAGAAATGGTTTTTATTACCCACTGCACACCGCGCTGGCTGTAGCGGGAATCGAAATCTTTGCTGGCAGACCGTGAAGCCCCTGTGCTGAGCGCATCAATCTCTTCAATATTCCTGTTATGGTTTCCATTGAATAAATACTGAACCGGATTCTCAATACTGATGAAGGTTTTCAGTCCCCGGATCAAATGTTCCGACAAGGGAACGTAACGGTCTTTGCTCCCTTTACCCTGAACAACATGCAACATCTTCCGGTCAAAATCCAGATGCTGAAGTTCGATATTCCTGACTTCCATACACCGCAGTCCACAGCCGTATATCAGACCGATGAGCAGTTTATGTTTCAGGAGTTCGGCACTCTGAAGCATACGCCAGATCTCTTCCCGACTCAGGATTACAGGAAGTTTCTTCACTTTAGCAATGGTGGGAAGGTGCAGAAAACTATAAGGCAAACCCTCAGTTTTCAGCAGGAACCGAAGACCGTATACAGTATGCTTAAAATACGATTGCGAAGGGGTTCTGCTCCGCCGCTGCAGTTCAAAAAGATAATCTTTGACCTGTTCAGGATCCAGTTCGGTGGGCAAAGTTCCAAAGTGAAGCGCCAGGGCCGCCACATGACGGGAATAATTATCAAAGGTTCTGGGGCTCCTGCCCAGGATAGAAATATTCCGCTCAAAGCGTTGCAGCAGTTCAGCAAAACCACTAACTTCGCTCGAGGCGCGGTTCAGAATTTTGTTTACCCTTAACTCCTCCGGAGATTTTTTTTTGTAGCCATTTTAAAGATTTTTTGTTGTTTTACCAAAGTTAATAAAACAGCGAAGGGAAAAGCTACCGGAGGTTTAGTTCAACAAGGGTTCTGCTATAGTGTTGCGAAACTGCAAAGTTCAATAGAATTTCTTCGATTGAACTTTTGTGCAGAATTAAAGATTTGTACTTCGATTCCTCACCATCGTGAATACCCGAAAAGTTACCTGCAATTTTAACAAACATATACACAAACAAACTATGAAAGGAATTTGTAAACTTTATCATTTAGAAACTGAGCTTCAAGAAAGTCATATTTTTCCAAAATTTGTTATCAACTACACAAAACAAACGGGCTCAAAATATTTAAGAAGTTTTATCGAACCTGACAAAAGAAAGCAGGACGGCATAAAAAAATATCTATTAGGTCGAGATGCAGAACAGGATTTTTCGAAGAGAGAAAAGTGGTTTGCAGAGAAAATTTTCAGACCATATTTAGCTGGAGTTCACATTCTAAAATATGATGAAAATCTTTATTATTTTACAGTTTCATTTTTATGGCGGATTTTAATTTCAGAACTTGACAAAGAAGATCTTAGTCACAAGTGGTATTATGATCTAATTATAAATGCTGAAAAAGAGTGGCGTGAATATTTATTAAATGCAACAATTCCACAAAACTTTAACAAAATATGCATATTACTAACCGACAGAGTTAAAGAAAATCCAACAGATTTAAAAGGAGTAGATTTCTACTTAACTAGAGTTATGGATGGGACTATCGTTGATAACGAACCACAAACTTGCCTTTTAATTTATGGCAAATTCAACAAGTTTGTTTTTTGGGCAGTTCTAAAAAATTACGGTGATGAAAATACATTAGGTGATGTTCTAATTAATCCAAAAGAAGGTATATTAAATATTCCTCAAGATTTAACTTATTTTCCAATTTGCTCGTTTTTAGGAAATAGAATAAAGGTTGTTGAAAATATGCAATACCCAAGCGACGACCAACAAAATAAAATAGAAAATGAAATCTTAAATGATAACGATTTTTGGAATAAAGAACTCGGACAATCTTTGTTAAATGACTTTAATTTAGATGACAAAAAATAAGTGCAGATAATAGGTGTACAAAAAAAAATTCCTGACAATGATGGGAGTTTTCCGATAAAATGTGAAGAAAGAGCAATACAAATTTATCCATATTTAGCGAATGCTTTGCTACTACAAGTAGAAACCTATACGAAGCAGTTCCAAAAACTGATGAAAGAGCTACAACAGATATTCAGGCTATATTAAGCGATCCGAAAGCCAAAGAATTGTTTGATCTGATGAATAAAGAATATGCCCACATTCATAAAATAGGTTATCGTAGTATGCCTGAAAATATGTATCTGGATTGGTTGGTGTCTTTGAAAACTGAAAGGGCAAAATATGAAGATACAAGGTTGCAGAAATAATATTCATTCGGTGACGGAAAGTATTCAAAAAACTTCTATTTAAAAGCTTACTACTCATTACTTTTTTAATTATATTATCTAACGTCTATATCATAGTCGCTTTAGTAGACGTAATAATTTTAGTATATTTATGATTAGTTTTTACTTGATAAAATATCGAAAATACTTGTATCTACCGTAGTACATAGCTTTAAGAGTGTTGAAAACAGAAAATCTCTTTTCCGTTTTCTATATCACTGATTTTTGAACGGTCAATATTGCCTGCTAATTTGGCAACTTGTTGTTGTGTTAACTTCTTTTCTTTCCTTTTTTTCTTTAAAGAATTACCTATATCTTTATATGCTTGACAACTTTAAACATAATTGATAGGCGGTGCCATAACAAAAAATCCCACCTGTAATTAGTAACGCTTTAATTGCGAGAGCTTAAAATATTCATTGACATCAAAATCAAAAAACTCTCTGAGAGTAACATTTAACTCTTTACAAATTATTAGTAATGTCTTGAATTCAGGATTAGTATTCCCCCTTTCTAACTCCCCTATAGTCTTTTTTGTCAAACCAGTCCTTAGTCCTAATTCATCTTGTGAAATAGGATTGCCAGTCTCAGTATTGATTATCTTTTTTCGTAATTCGAAAATTCTGTAACCAACAGCCTTTTGCGATTTGATAAGTTCTAATTCTGTCATTTATTTGTAAATTTCCCGGTTTACAATTAAATTTTAGGATACCTATAAGTTACCATTAAATATTTTTACTATATTTGTAAAATATAAAGTACAATAGATGTACTTTTGCGATACTTCAAAGAAATATAGAAGCTATTCGCTTAGAATCTCGCTTTTGAAAACTGGTAATTTTTATGCAACGAGAAGATAAGCAGAAGGCTCACGACCGCGGCGTGAGTCTCATCCTCTTATCTGTTGCAAGGTATACCAGTGCCTCAAAAGCGGATAATGTTGAGATTTTCACGCTGTTTTTTTTTCGATGCTGTCCGCCTTTCTCTACAATTAATTCTAAGCTACTTCCACAAAATACAGTATCAGACTGCATTATACAATGGGGTGTACAATCCATTGCGGCTTAACAGCTTTCACGAGACACAAATTTCATTCATATTCAAATTTTGACCTGTACTGGCAGGAAGTGTTGTGCACTGGCAGGGCTTCCTCCCGAAAGGTCTATCAAAAAATCATCACACGAAACAGACAGTAAAAATTAATCAACCCAGAAACCAATAGAAAAGCCCTTTCCGCAAAGTTGACGCCGAGCAGGAAAGAGCCAAGTTTAACGAATTAAACCATTCAAAAGTATGAAAAATATTTTTTGCAGGGGACTTTTGTCCCTTGTTTTTACACTTGTGGCAGCCAACACATCCTTTGCTCAAAACAAATCTCTTAAAGTAGGAGAATCTCTTCCCGAAAGCTTCTGGACAAAGCCTCTACAAGTAGTCAACCACCAACAAAAAACCTTCAGCTTTACCGCAGATAAAGACAAGCTCATCCTGCTGGATTTCTGGGCTACCTGGTGCAGTGCCTGTCTGAAGAAATTCCCACAAATGGAAGAACTCAAAAAGAAATTCGGTGATAAGATTAACATAATAGCAGTAACCGACCAAGACGGGGCAACGATTGAAAAATTCTTTGGCTCTGCCAACGGACAGCGTTACAAAAGTGTTTTATCAGTCGTGGACGACAAAATGCTAAATCAGATGTTTCCTCATACTGCTGTCCCTTTTATTGTTTGGATAAAAGACGGAAAAATCATCAATACCACAGATGGCGGACAAGTCAATGAACAAACCATTACAGAGGTATTGAAAAATGAAACATCTTCTTTGCAGACGGTCATTCAGATAGATAGAAAACGTCCGCTGATGCTTTCTGATAATTTTGAACTGGAAAAACTGAGTAACATTTTAGGTTATAATCTTTTCGCTAAAGGAAGAATACGGGCAATTCCATTTGGTTCAGGGTTTCATAGAGATGGAGAAATCATTTATGGAAGACAGTTTACCAATTTTTCCTTAATGAATATCTACAGAGGTATTTCGTATGAATTATTTCGAGAGTTCGGAGATAAATTTTCGGATAAACGTCTGATAAATCTTTTAAAAAATCCCGAAGCCATCGATTTCAATACTACAACCGGTGGGAATTTTGAGAAGCTGTACAGCATTGAATACATTGTTCCAAAAGAAGAAGCTAATAATCTATACACTAGAATGCTTAGGTATGTCAATGAAATTCCAATTATGTTGGGAATATCGAAAAGAAAACTGTTAAATGCTTAGTTCTGAGAAGGACTTCAGGTATTGATAAGATGGCATCGAAAGGTGGTGAACCTATCGGAAATGTATTGAAATCTCCTTATATGCTCCGAAATGTCAGTCTTGATTTTTTACTATCCTCCCTAGCAACCAACGATATTACAACATTACCTGTAATAGATGAAACAGGCTATCTGGGAAAAGTCGATCTGAAATTCTCAAGTTTTCAAGATTTGAAAAGCATTCAAAAAGAACTTTCTGCATATGACCTTGAATTGGTTGAAATCGCAAAGGAACTGCCTATGTTGGTGGTAAAGGACAAATAACACTAACCATTAAAATCATAGTGAACAATTTAAACTCATTCAATTTCACCCAAGTTATACCTATGAAGATTTTGTGAGAGGTATTGTGGCAGAATCCAAAGGAGAAAAAATTGAGTACAAAAATATAAATAAAGCCCTCGGTAAGTTTGCCGAAGTTGCTTTGCAAAATTATCAAGATTCAAAAAAAGAAGTTTCACAAATTTCAAAAGAAAAATGGATAGATGAACAATTTGATTATTTCGTTGAAAAGATTGCAGAAGATTTAAATAATGAGAAATATTTTAAACTCACTGATAATGTCAATATTGTTGATTTAGAGGAGGATGCATTTTTATATATTGGTGCAAATTGGAAAGGTTACGAACATAGAATGCTCTTTAAGGATATAAAGAAAGCTTACTTTGATGGTAACTCTATCCGAAAAGATTTATCCCAAAATATGAATATTTCAGGATCTGCAAGACAACATGCTACTTATTATGTATTAATTCTACAAGCATTTTTAAAATTTATAAAAGATAAAACCATACCAGAAATTGATACTTTGAAAGTTGTAGAGAAGCCTTACATCCTTATCATAGACGAAATTAACCGTGCTAATCTTTCCTCGGTTTTGGGCGAATTAATATATGCTCTGGAATATCGAGGCAAGACAGTAGATTCTATGTATGCAGTGGAAGATTCTACACTTCAAAACAAAAATCAAATTATCCTTCCTCCAAATTTATACATTATAGGAACGATGAATAAGGCAGATAGATCTGTTGGACATATTGATTATGCGATTAGAAGAAGATTCGCCTTTGTAGATGTTTTGCCAAAGAAATTAGCAGATGAGAAAATTATTTTTAAGGATGATATTTTCAAGATAGTTAGCGAATTATTTATCAAAAATTATGATCAATACATAAGTGATGAAATGGTAGATTTAATACCAGCTGATACACTGTTTTCAGATTTTAAACCTCAAGATGTTTGGTTAGGTCATTCTTATTTTATTCAGAAAAAGGATAAGAATGATAAGGGTGAAGAAATTTTGATTCCGGAAAAATTTTCAACCAGAATTCAATATGAAATAATTCCTATTTTAGAAGAATATATCAAAGATGGAATTTTAAAAGAATCAGCAAGAGAGGTTATCAAAACATTAAAAGCAAATGCCGAAAGTGCTTAAAATTTCAGAACATATTGAGTTTTATGAACGAAAAGACCATTTATTTCTTTTCGAGGTAATTAATGAATGGGAATCTTATTTCAATCAACCAATATTAGATGATTGTATTGCAATTGATGAAGAGAATAACTATGTTTCTATATCACTGAATCTAGATCAAAACCAACAAGAAATACAAAAAAAGTACTCTTGTAATATAAATTCATCCTACTATATTGGTTTGGATAGGTTTCCGAAAATGGGTTTAAGTGTTTACATAGAACCTAAAATGAATACCAAAGAAATAAAATTAGATTATGTGAAAATTCTTTTAGAATCATTACAAGAGCCTAAAAATTTTGATCATTTGGATGGATTATTAACAACCAAGTTCGATGAAGAATGGATAGAAATTGAGAATACTTTGCAACCTTTATTAACACCTTTTCTCATTGCTCAATTTTTATCTGTGGTAAAAGACTTAGTTAGAAAAGGACTAAGAAAATCATATTACGATAAAGTAGAAAATTTAAACAGTAGAATTCGAGGGAAAGTATTGGTTGGTGAACAAATAAAGAAAAACATTTTAAAAAATCAGATTACAAAGACCGTTTGTAAATATCAAGAATTTGGAATTGACACAGAGGTTAATCAGTTTATAAATTATGTTTTAACTAAAGTTTTGGGGCATTTAGAATTGTATTCTAAAAATTCCGAACTACACAGAAATCTAACAGAATTATTAAATTATTGTACAGGTGGTTTTTATCAAGTTAGCCCGAAAATATTTAGGAATCTGAAGTATCAGGAAAAAAATCCTTTTTATAAAAACTATAATAAAGCAGTTCAATTGGGCAATCAGATATTGGCATTAACCGATCATAATATCGCAAAAAGTCTAGACACAGACAAATCATTACATCCACCTTTTTGGATCGATATGAGCAAACTTTTTGAGTTATATGTTTTCAAAAAACTACGAGAACGTTTTCCATATGAGGGAGAGGTTAAATACCACCAGAAATACAATAGACATGAGCCAGATTTTATTTTAAATACTAACTGCGGTTTAAAAGCGATTGTTGATGCAAAATATAAACCCCGTTACAAGAGCGGAAATCCATCTATGGAAGATGCCAGACAATTGGCAGGATATACAAGATTAAATAGCATTTACAAAGAATTGGGTATTTCTAAAGACATAATTATTCCAGCATATTTCATTTATCCTGCCGAATTAAGCACTGAACAACTTGAAACAAATTATAGTGAATATTTTACCAATGAAGGATCAGTAGAAGTTGCGCAGGTTTTAGATTGGAAAATTAGAACATCTTCAATTTATAATAAAATGTATTTGCAAGAGATTAGATTAGTAAATAACTAAACTTCATACAGGTGAATTTGATTAATATCTAGTTTACTTACTAATTAAATTTCTATTTTATTTTACAATATAAATACCTGAAAATTCAGTACATTTGTAATACAATAATATCATTTATTACTATATTATTATACTAAATACCACTATTATGTTATTTGTTCCTTTGTCAAAAACTCAAAAAAAATTAGTTGATAATATCCGGAAAAGACGATTGCAAATGAATCTGACACAGGAAGGTTTGGCCGAAAGATCGGGTGTTCCTTTACCAACTCTCAGAAAATTTGAACAAAAAGGCTTGATCTCATTAGATTCATTTTTAAAATTGCTTTCTGTTGTTGGTGGTTTAGAAGAAATGGTTGATGCTTTAAAACCGAAAGAAAACAATTTTAAATCTATTGATGATGTATTAAAATCAGAGGAAAAGTCTATTAAAAAACGAGGAAATAGAAAATGAAAATAGCCATCAAAGAAATAAAAGTAGGATTGAATTTTGGTTCTGGAATTCAACCCGTTGGACGTTTGGCAATTCGTAATGGCATCATCTATTTTCAATACGATGAAGAATTTCTGCAAACCAATTTAGAAATTTCACCTATAAAACTTCCTTTGCAACGAGACGTAATAGAGCTTCCAAGAGATCCTTTCGAAGGTTTGGCTGGTGTTTTCAATGATAGTTTGCCCGACGGTTGGGGAAGATTGCTCTTTGATCGTATGCTTCGCTCGGAAGGAATTTCTTCATCTGATATTTCACCACTTGACCGTTTAGCGTACGTTGGATTGCACGGTATGGGCGCATTGATTTATGAGCCGGATCAAAGTCCAGATAGTAGTAATGAGATGATTGATTTGGACGTGTTGGCTACTCAAACAGAAGACGTTTTGCAAGGTGATTCAGAAGAAGTGATCGCAGAACTTTTGGCTTTGAACGGATCCTCTGCTGGAGCACGACCAAAAGCATTGATCGGCGTTGATGCAGAGAGAAAAAATATATCCTACGGAGCGAATTTGTTAAGCGATAATTTTGAACCTTGGATGGTGAAATTTCCAAACTCATTAGATGGAAAAGATGCTGGATCAATAGAATACATTTACGCTTTAATGGCTGTAGATGCAGGAATTAAAATGCCTGAAGTCCATTTGTTTCCGTCACAAAAAGGTAATGGCTATTTTGCTGTAAAGCGTTTTGATAGAGAAGGAAATAAGCGTCTCCATATGCATACGGTGAGTGGACTCGTTCATAGTAATTTTAGGTTTCCGTCTCTTGATTATGAAGATTTATTATCATTGACGAGTGTTTTAACCAAAGACATTCGAGAAGTAGAAAAAATGTTTCGGTTAGCAGTTTTCAATGTTATGGCGCACAATAGAGACGACCATGCTAAGAATTTTTCGTTTCTGATGAATGAATTTGGAGAATGGAAATTATCACCCGCTTACGACCTTACTTTCTCATCTGGACCAGGTGGAGAACAAAGCACTATGGTAATGGGAGAAGGACGAAATATTACCGTCAAACATCTTACTAAATTAGGAAAGGAAGCTAAACTATCAAAAGAATTCATAGAGAATGTTATTGAGCAAACAACTTCTGCACTTCGTAAATGGTCAAATTTATCAGAAGATTTTGGAGTTAGTAAATCCAACAAAGAATTGATAAGTAGATTAATTAAAACATTTTAATAGAAAATTTGAGCTATACTTGTTAGAATTTTAAATTATTTTCGTTCTAAAAATAGATGAAAATTGAGGTGTACAGGCGAAATGTATCAATTATCACTGTCGCATTCGGGAAGTGTTAATTGTCTAATTTACAATAATTTATAAGGTTGGAGGTGTACAAAAGTGGTACAAATGAATTTTTAAATTTAAGATAAAATATTGTAAAATATTGGTTTACAAGTGTTTAACGTGACGAGATTCGTGCGGAAAAGTAGAAAAAAAAGATGTTGCAGCATCTTAATCGTGTACCACTTTTGTACACCTCAATCTATGTAAACCACCATTAATAAACACTTCTATAGATACTGTATCGAAAAATTTCTAAAAAAATTTATTTGATTCTACCATGTTACTATTTTACGTAAACAACTGATAATAAGATGTTATTACTTTCGTATTGGTAAGTAAAAGACGTTCAAATTACATTAAAATACAGCCACATCTAAAAGTGTGGTTTTTTAATGAATCAACAAATCAAAAGCAATCGATATTCCCCATCATTTTCAACAGGAGCTCTGTGAACACAAGGTAAAAGCTCTTGTGAAGGATGATCTACCGCCAATCGCCAAAGATTTCCTATTCCTAAATTTGTTGGAATTGCATCAGGTTTTGCCTCATAATGAAGATCGAAAAAGTTTTCTTTAAAAAAGTCTTCTAACTCTTCCTCTGGTCCGTCGTGTAGCTCTTTAAGCTTTTCTCTGATTTCTGGTATCAGAATTTTTTGTTCAACATGATCGTTAGGTATAATATCGCTTGCTGCGCCGTGATAAGTACATAAAAAAGTATCGGTACCAATTGGCGAACGATCTACATGAAAAGAATATACATCTGTCGAAATGAAATCAAAATCTTCATCTCGTTCGTAGTTTTTAAGCAAATTGAGGGACGGCAATGCTCCGAAATCTGTTAATAGCTCTAAGTCATTTAAAATAATTTCTCTTGCTAACATTCCTTTTTCTGATAGTTCTAAAGCTAAAAGATCTTCAATAGAAACTTCTGTAATGTTCTCTTTTAATTGAAGCTTAGAAACAATTTCTTCAAAATCTCCATTCAAACTTCGAGTCCAGCAGATTGCATTCACCGTTCCTTTGAATTTGGTGTTTATTAATTCGGGAAAAGAAGAAACTACTCCAACTTGATTGTTATCAGAAAATGTATTGCTCATATTTTAGAATCAACAATTTAGTCGTTTAATTCTTTTGCAAAAATAAAGAATAGATTAGAAGATAATGTTCAAAATCTTTGAAAAATAATACATTCTAAGAATTTTCATTTCTATTCATACTCCAGCTTTTTAGCCAACTTATTATCCTGATAACAATAAAATTCGTACGCATGTTTCTTACCGAATGAGTACACTTTTTCAAGATAAATTTTATCATATTCCCCGAGTAAAGAATTGTATTTTGGTTTTATATGATCCGGCAATTCGTCAGATTTTATAGGTCTTTCAACTTCAAAGACATCATCGAAAGCAAATTCTATTACAAAATCGGTATTTCTCCATGAGATTACAGATTCTTGCTGAGCAGCGGAAATAGAAATTTTGTCCTGCTGAATTATTTTTTCGGAAGTTCCTATCAACAATAGAAATCCTGAAAAAACCATCGCTCCATACCCAATTTTTTTAAAAAGAAATTCGCTGAGGTAAGGCAGAATATACTTCACTGTAAATGAAGAAATCACCGTTGCCACTGCAATCGTTAAACCTAACCATAATGCTGTTTTAGAATATAAACCGAGAGAAATATAAATAATGAGTTTTATAAAATGCAGAAAAACTTCATTAATGGCTCTTGTAGCAACAATTTCTTCTTTCGTAAGTCCGAAACGTAAATAAAATCGATTAAAAAGCAATCCTATTGCGCCCGTAATTCCTGAAACCAAACCTGCACAAAACCCGATGATTATTAATATAAATTTCGGGTAGGCTTTCTGTTCCTGAATTTCTTTTTTCTTTGATTTAAACAATTCGGAAAGATTTAAAATCAGAAAAAAAGCGACAATAAACTGCAAATAATTAGGATTAATGTATTTAATCAGCCAAGCTCCCAATAAAACCGAAGGGATGGAAAAAGGCACAAACCAAAAGAAAATCTGCCATTTAATGTGTTTTTTGAAAACGGCAATTCGAGATACAGAGCTTGTAAAAGTTCCGATCGTTAAAGAAAAAGGAACTACAGAACTCGGAATTAACAGATTGAGAACAGGAATCAAAATCAGACTTGCGCCACCGCCACAGATTGCGCTTATCCAAAATGCGAGAATAGTTCCAAAAAACAAAAGTGCTATATTGAATATCATTTTTAAATTTTAGAAATTTTTAATAAGACCAATTCCGGCATTTCCTTTTTGATAATAAGGCATAATCATCACTTGTGATTTTTCCTTTTTTCCTCCTAAAAGATTATTGATTTTTGGGTATAACCAATACGCAAGTTCGGTCGATAAAATTCCAAAACCCGCACCTGCAAATACATCACCAAACCAATGTTTATCATTCAGCATTCTGTAAACTCCGGTAAAAACAGCAAATGAATACCCCGAAATTCCCAACAGAAAATTGGTGTCTTTATATTCTCTGAACATAAACTGCGCTGATGCAAAAGCAACCGCAGTATGGCCAGAAGGAAAAGACAGATGATTTGATCCATCCGGTCTTTCTTCCTTGGTTACATGTTTTAGCGGAACTGTAATTGCTGAAGTAATCAACATCGAAGTTCCGTAAATAATACTTCGATCTCTGAAATTATGTTTGCCTTCCACTCCAAAAGCATTTAAGCCATAAACCATTGCAGCAGGTACAAACTGAGTATAATTATCGAGTCTGATGTGATCGGGTTGATGCTCTTTAATTTCGTCTTTTGTAGAAGAATTCAGCTGTTTGAGTTCTTTGATGCTTAAACTTGCCAAACCATAAGAAATAAACGAAGCCGGAACAATCAGTTTTTTATAGCTGAATTGATGCGTTTTATCTTCAATATCAAGTTTTGAAATATTTGCACTATCCTGAACTGCATTCTGCATCAAACTGTCTTGTGCAAACGTTTTGTGAAATCCTAAAAATGCAAATAGTAAAATGGGAAGGAAACTTTTCGTAAACATACTTTGTAGTCTTTATTATGATACAAAGTTGCAACTCAATTTAGAAGAAATTTAGAAATTTCGCGTATCCATGCATGTTATTTCGATTTCATTTTACCATTTTTAAATCTTTCACTTGCAGTTTGATAATAAGAAATTGTTTCAGAAACAAGATCTTCATTTTTAAAGTTAACTTCCTGCAAAGATTTATCGGTTGGAGACACGGTAAACTGCTTCACTCTTTTTCTGTCATCAATTTGGGTGAAAAGATCGTTTCTAAGCAATCCTAAAGTACGGTAATTGCCTATAAAAGCTCTCTCCTCTCCTACTTTGGTTTTATTAATATCTTTTCCGTACAAACTGGTAGTGTAGGTCCAGTTCAGATATCCGAAAAGCGAAGGCATAAGATCGATCTGAGAAGTCAGTCGGTTGATTTCCTCAGGTTTTTGTTTAAGATTATAAATAATCGCAGGAATATGATGTTTCGCAATA
Source organism: Chryseobacterium mulctrae (assembly GCF_006175945.1). Lineage (NCBI taxonomy): Bacteria > Pseudomonadati > Bacteroidota > Flavobacteriia > Flavobacteriales > Weeksellaceae > Chryseobacterium > Chryseobacterium mulctrae. The sequence continues at coordinate 879,773 of NZ_VAJL01000001.1, forward strand.
TTGATTTCCCATTTTCCGGCGCTGCTTGCACAATGATCTGCAACCACTACAAAAACAGTATTTTTAAACCAAGGTTTTTTCTTTGCATCATTAATAAATTTTCCTAATGCATAATCTGTATATTTTACAGCACCATCTCTTTCGCCTTGCGGAAGGTCGATTTTTCCGTTAGGAAATGTATAAGGTTTATGATTGGATGTTGTCATAATAAACTCAAAAAACGGTTTATTTGAATTACTTTCTTTATCTGCATATTTTATTGCCTGTTTGTATAGATCTTCATCGCAGATTCCCCATGCATTTTCAAAACTCACTTCCTCATCTTTTATTTGAAAACGTTCAGTTTTTATCTTTTCTGATAAAGGATTTCCGCGGTCTCTGTCTACAATCGTAAATCCTTGTCCGCCGAAAAAGTTATTCATATTATCAAAATAACCATCACCACCGTAAATGAAATAAGGTTGGTATTTTTTCTCTTTTAAAATAGTTGCCACAGAAAATAAATCCTGATTATTTGGTCGTCTTACAATACTGTTTCCAGGAGTTGGCGGAACGCACAAAGTAAGCGCTTCCATTCCACGAACAGTTCTGGTTCCGGTTGCATAAAGATTGGTAAAGAAAATGCTTTCTTTTGCCAACTGGTCATAATTGGGAGTGAGATGATCTTTATTTCCGAATGCACTTAAAAACTCTGCACTGAAGCTTTCGATAGTAACCACAACGATATTTGGTTTTTGCTCTCCATCACCTTTTGTAATTCTCGAAATATCATCAAATTTAGCAGAAGTATAAGTTTGATTTTCCTGCAAAAGATTTTGTTTTAAAATTGAATATGCTTTTTTATCTGAAATTTTAGGATAAAAGGCTTCATAATCAAGTTCATTTGATCTGAAAGCTGCAAGAAACGAAAATGCCCCATTTTTTCCAAGCTCATTATCTACAAGATTATTGCTGAAATCGGCATATTTATTTTTCATTAAAAATCCCAAAACAATCGTGAAAATCGCTACAGGAATCACAAAAAATGAACGTTTTTTGAAGTTTACTTTATCTGAAAATATATTTTTAAAAACTTTAAATTTTCTCATCATAAAAAACGTCAAAGCAACCAAGCCAATTAAAACTGCGATAAGCAAAGGCAACGGATAAGACTGATTGATGTTTTCTACAACTTCGTAAGTGTAAATTAAATAATCAACTGCAATAAAATTAAACCTTGCTCCAAACTCCTCCCAAAACGGAATTTCTGCCAAAAGACTGAAATAAAGAACCAAAAGAATAACTGCCAAATAAAAATAAGTGAAAGCTTTGTCAAATAAAGAACCTATCCATTTTTTTGGAAAAATTAAAAGATAAAAAAGGTAAAGAAATAAGAATAATGATCCCGAAACGAAATCATATAGCAAGCCTGTAAAAAATATTCTAAGAATATAAATAAAATTAAAATCTACATCTTTTGACGACCAGATAAGAAATACCACTCTTATTAAAAATGACAATAAAATATATAAACTTAGAATACTGAAAAATGCAGAAAATCTACTGTTAAATACTTTTTCTGTAAGATTTGAAAGTTTTGTTGAGGACATGCTTTACTTTTTAAGGTGTAAAGGTGTTGCTCAATTTAGAATTAATTTAGAATTTTAAAAATCTACTGTAAAAATGTGCTGACTGTTTTCAAAGGTATAAGAGATTTTCCAATTTTGAAATTTGCAGATTTCATAAATAATGGCGAGACCCAAACCGCTTCCGTTACTGTCTGTAGAAAGCCTAGAAAATCTTTTAAACAAAAAATTTTCGTTGAGTTTTTCCGCTCCGGAATTGGCAATCTGAAAAGAAGAGTTCATCAGTTTTATATCGATAAAACCATTCTGAGTCGTGTGTCGAATCGCATTGACGATTAAATTATTGATCAAAACCTCTGTTAAGCTCATGTTTCCATTTACAAAAACTTCCGCCTCAAATGAAGATTGTACTTTAATGTTTTTTTGTTGAAAATGTTCTTCCAATATTTCAATACTTTGCTCAACTACATTATTCAGCAGAATATTCTCAGTTGTATCAAACTGACTGTTTTCAATTTTAGCAAGCAACAAAAGGTTTTTATTGATCCTGGAACTTCGGGTCAAAGCTCTGTTCATATCTTCTACAATTTCGTATTGTTTTAAAGTTAAATCCTTATCCTGAAGAAGAATATCTAATTTGTGCTTAATAATTGCCAAAGGCGTCTGTAATTCGTGGGATGCATTTTCGGTAAATTCTTTTTGGGTTTTATAGACAGAAATACTGTGTTCTATCAATTTAGATAAAGACTGGTGAAGTTCTTCAAACTCTGAAATATCGGTTTTTTCAAACTCTATTTTACTTTGATGATTCAGGTTAAAATTTTTCAGCTTTTCCAATGTATTTCTAAACGGATTCCAAACCACCGCCGAAATTCTCCTATTGAGAATTAAAAGTCCTGCAACAATAATCGCAAAGAAAAATGCGGTGTTGAGCGCAATCGCTGCAATGGTTTCACGAGATTCTTCAATATTGGTCTGTACCGTAAAAAGAAAAGGTTTATTATTGATGTAAACTACTTTTTCCAGACAACGGTAACGTTCTATTTCAGGTTCCGCAGAAAAAGTTTCGGCTTTTTCAATAGTAAAATATTGATCTCTTTTTCTATTGTCGAATTTAAGTTTTTCGATATTCGTTTCCGGCTGAATGTTGTTCCAAAGCTCAATACTTTCATCCAAAGCTTCATCAGACAATTTCAGATGATTAAATTCATACGCCGTTTTTTCTGCAATCGTTTTGTTGTGCTCATCGAGTTCACTCTGCCAAATTGTATCTACAATAAAATAGTAAACGGGAATACTCATTAACAAAATAACGAGTACATAGATAATAAATGGTTTTGTGGTTTTACTTAAAAGCGGTTTCATTAAAAATTATAAGTTATGAATTATAAGTTTTTCGATTTTGTTGCTATAATGGCGCTACGAATCATTTTTAATATTTTTAATGTATAACAATGTATTTGTAGAGTTTTACAATTCTTATTACAAAAATAAAGCTCTTATCTTTCAAAATATTCTTTTTATCATTCATAACTTATAACTAATTATCGGCCCATTTATAGCCGGTTCCGTAAACTGTTTTAAGATAATGTTCGCAACCTGCATCGTATAATTTCTTTTTGAGGTTTTTCACATGAGCGTAAACAAAATCATGACTGTCGAGCATATCTGCCAAATCACCCGAAAGATGTTCTGCCAAAGTACTTTTAGAGATGACTTTATTTTTATTTCCTATAAAATAAAGAAGCAGGTCAAATTCTTTTTTTGTAAGATCAATATTTTGATTGTTAATCATAACCGTTTTAGCTAAAATATCAATCTGAAGTTCGTTTTGAATAATAATATTAGAATTATTAAACTGTTTTCTTCTGATAATAGAATAAATTCTCGCCATGAGTTCAGAAAGATGGAAAGGCTTGGTCAAATAATCATCGGCTCCCAACTGTAAGCCTACAATTTTATCTTCCAAAGCATTTTTTGCGGAAACAATGATGACACCATCTTGTTTATTCTGTTTTTTTAATTCTTCCAAAATAGTCAATCCGTTTCCATCGGGAAGCATGATATCCAAAACAATGCAATCGTACTGGAATATTTCTATTTTATTCATTGCCATCGCAAAAGTCGTGGCAAATTCGCACAAATAACTTTCCCCGGAAAGATATTCTGCAATACTTTTAGACAATTCTGTTTCGTCTTCTATGATTAAAATTTTCACAGCAACAAATTTATGGATTCAATTTAGAAGAAATTCTGAATTAAAATAACACTAAAGATAAGATTTAAAATAGATCAATCTTCATAAAAATAATATCAATAATAATACATGAGCAAAAACTACAAAATATTTTAATCTAAAATCCGTAACTTTGCGCCCTACGAAAAATTTTATGGAAAGTATTCAAGTTCACGACAAAACTTTTGTTCCCTATTTAAAGGATGCCGAAATTCAGGAAATTGTAAAGGCAACCGCTCTAAAAATCTATGAAGATTACAAAGACGAAGTACCTGTTTTCATTGGTGTTTTAAACGGTGTTATCATGTTTTTTTCAGATCTTCTTAAACATTACCCAGGACCTTGCGAGATCGCATTTATCCAGATGAGTTCTTATGCAGGAACAGAATCTACAGGGATTGTGTATCAGAAAATGGAACTGACAAAAGATGTAAAAGACCGTCACATCATTCTTGTAGAAGACATCGTAGACACAGGAAATACTGTTGAAAGTCTTTTTAAATATTTTAATGAAACACAACGTCCGAAATCTGTTAAAATTGCTTCATTCTTATTGAAACCGGATGTTTATAAAAAAGATTTCAAGCTAGATTATATCGGAAAAGAAATTCCAAATAAATTTGTTTTAGGATACGGATTGGATTATGATGAATTAGGAAGAAACCTATCGAATCTATACCAATTGGAAGACGGACAAATCAACCATTAAACGCTGTTGGCTATGAGCTCACAGCTTTTAGCTTAAAAAAGTAAAATAAAGAAATAAATTTAATAATAACTAAAAAAGCTGAAAGCAAAGTTGCAAATCGCCAAAAGCAAATTGCCTATTGCCTAAAGCAAAACAACATTATGATAAACATTGTTCTGTTCGGTCCTCCAGGAAGTGGAAAAGGTACTCAAGCGCAAAACTTAATCGAGAAATTTAATTTAAAGCAAATCTCAACAGGTGATCTTTTCAGATTCAACATGAAAAATGATACCCAATTGGGAAAACTGGCAAAATCTTATATCGATAAAGGAGAATTGGTTCCGGATCAGGTAACAACAGATATGCTGATTGACGAAATCAGAAAACCAAGCGATGCTGCAGGATTTATTTTCGACGGATATCCTAGAACTGCAGTGCAGACAGAAGCTTTGGAAAAAATTGTAAAAGAAGAACTGAATGATAATATCGATGTTTGTCTTTCTTTAGTTGTTGAAGACTCTATTTTGGTTGAAAGATTACTGAAAAGAGGTGAAATCAGCGGAAGATCTGATGACAGCAATGTAGAAATTATCGAAAACAGAATAAAAGAATACTACACAAAAACAGCAGAAGTAGCCGAACTTTACAAACAACAAGGTAAATATGTAGAGATCAACGGTGTAGGAGAAATCAACGAGATTTCTGAAAAACTTTTTGCTGAAGTAGAAAAAGTAAAATAAGGAATTAGGGTTTAGGGGTTAGGTAATAGTTATTTACGCTAAATCCTAAGCTCTAAGCCCTAAATCCTAAGTTAAAAATATATGTCAAATTTTGTAGATTACGTAAAGATTCATTGTAAAAGCGGTCACGGAGGTGCGGGTTCTGCCCATCTTCGCCGTGAAAAATATATTCCTAAAGGTGGTCCTGATGGAGGTGACGGAGGTCGCGGAGGACACATCATCATGAAAGGAAATGCCCATGAATGGACTTTACTTCCCCTTCGATACACCCGTCACGTAAAAGCGGAACGCGGACAAAACGGAGCAAAAAACCAGTTAACAGGAGCATACGGAGAAGATGTTTACATCAACGTTCCTATTGGAACGATTGCTAAAAATGAAGAAGGAGAAGTTGTAGGTGAAATTCTGGAAGATGGTCAGGAAATCATCTTAATGGAAGGTGGAAAAGGTGGAAAAGGAAATGAATTTTTCAAATCATCAACCAATCAAACTCCACGTTTTGCTCAACCAGGAATGGACGGACAAGAGGGGTATATCATTTTCGAACTTAAAATCTTAGCTGATGTAGGTCTTGTAGGTTTCCCAAATGCAGGAAAATCTACACTTTTAGCTTCAGTTTCTGCTGCAAAACCAAAAATTGCCAATTACGCATTTACGACTTTAACACCCAACTTAGGAATTGTAGATTACAGAAATTACAAATCTTTTGTAATGGCAGATATTCCGGGGATTATTGAAGGTGCTGCAGAAGGTAAAGGTCTTGGTCACAGATTCTTAAGACATATTGAAAGAAATTCAATTTTATTATTCTTAATTCCTGCAGATTCTGAACACCATTTTCAGGAGTTTAAAATTTTGGAAAACGAATTGAAAGAATATAATCCTGAGCTTTTAGATAAAGATTTTATTATCTCTGTTTCTAAAGCCGATCTTTTGGATGATGAACTGAAAAAAGAAATCGCCGCAGAATTTCCGGAAAACAAAAAACCGTTATTTTTCTCGGGTGTTACCGGAGAAGGTTTAACGGAACTGAAAGATGCTATTTGGAAAAGGCTTCACGGATAAAAATAATATTGTGCTATAATCGTTGATTACAGCACAATTTCTTTCATAATTCTCCGTTTCATTTTTAAATTAAACTTAAAAAATTATGACTAAGAATTTTTTTTTAGCCCTTTCAGTCACAATTTCGGGACTTATTAGTGCTCAAACTCAAGAATCTACCTCTGATGCAGATTTTAAATTTGGCGTAAAAGCAGGTTATTCCTTATCAAACATGAAATTTTTTGATGACAAATTAGATTCAAAATCTTATTTCTATGCAGGTTTTGTAGCAGAAAAGCCTCTTTCATCAAAAGTAGGCATTCAGGCTGAAGTTTTATACACTCAGATTGGCGGTACAGATTCTCTTCCTTTGGTACAGCTTATTGGCAGCGAAATTGTAGAAATGGGAAATGTTGATTTTAATTATCAATTTACTCAGATTCAGGTTCCGGTTTCAGTAAAATACTATTTTATTCCAAAATTTTCTGCTTCTGCAGGAATGAATTTCGGTTTTAATCTTTCTGAAAAAGTTAAAACCGATGAAATTGTAAATGGTACAGATTCTCAGGATTTAGTTGGCTATAAAACGCTAAACCTCTTCCCTTTTCTTGGTGCAGAATATAAAATAACAGATAAAATTTTTGTTGACGCGCGATACAACTTCAACTTTTTTGACACACACAAAAATGGTTTTGAAACAAAAATTGGTTTTCTGCAAGCTGGTTTAGGATATAGATTTAATTAAAACATACAAGAGAAACTCAAAAGGTTTCTCTTTTTATTTGGAATACTTATTGAAAGATTTATATTAAATAAAAAACAATGAAATATTTATTAAGCTTATTGACAATAATTTTTCTGTTCTCATGTTCTTCACAGAAAATGTCTTCGTCAAAATACTCAACCATAGAATATGAAGCTGGAGCTTGTTTTGGTTCTTGCCCTATTTTTAAAATGACCATCAATCCTGACCGAACAGCTATTTTGGAAGCCGAACATTTTAATTTTTCGAAAGAGTTTTCAAAAGGAGAATTTAGTAAACCCAGAGAAGGAACATTCAAAACAACTATTAAAGAAGCTGATTACAAAAAACTGGTTACACTTCTTGACGATTTAGATATAAAAAGTCTTAATGAAAAATACGGTTCACGGAATATTACAGATATGCCGACTTCTTATCTTAGAGTAAAATTTAATGACGGATCATCTAAAAACATCGAAGATTATGGAAAACGAGGAACTGAAAAACTGATTACAGTTTACCAATTTTTCGAGAATTTAAAGCACAATCAGCAGTGGGAAAAGGTTCAATAATTACACTTAAAATTATTTAAACTATCTTTGCAACATATTTCGCGGCATTCTCAGCCAAATAGTAATTGATATTACTTAAAAATTCTGTTAAAATTTTTGGCAGATCTGCTAAAAAATGATGAAGTATACTGCTTCGACCGCATTATTTTAATACGCAATATATATTTTGTTATTTACAGACTTAAAACTAATTAAGCCCATCTTAGATGCGCTTCAAAGCCAAGGTTACGAAAAACCAACTCCAATTCAGGAACAAGCGATTCCATCGATTTTAGAACACAGAGATGTACTTGGTACAGCACAGACAGGAACAGGTAAAACAGCGGCTTTTGCTATCCCAATTCTGCAAAACCTTACAGAAAGAAAAGGACCGAAAAATAATCATATTAAAGCATTAATTCTTACTCCAACGAGAGAATTGGCTATACAAATTGAAGAAAGCTTCAATGCATACGGAAAAAATTTACCCTTAAAACAACTGGTAATTTTCGGTGGTGTAAAACAGGGAAATCAAGTGGCAGCTTTGAGAAAAGGTGTTGACATTTTGGTAGCAACTCCGGGAAGATTGTTAGATTTTATTGCACAGGGAATTATTTCTCTTAAAAATCTTGAAATTTTTGTTTTGGATGAAGCCGACAGAATGCTTGACATGGGATTTGTACACGATGTAAAAAGAATTATTAAACTTTTACCCCAAAGAAGACAGACTCTTTTCTTCTCTGCAACAATGCCTACAGAAATTCAGAAATTGGCAGATTCTATTCTGAATACTCCTATAAAAGTGTCTGTAACGCCAATTTCTTCTACTGCAGAAACTATTAAACAATCTATTTATTTTGTAGATAAAGATAAAAAACTGGATCTTCTTTCTCATATTTTACAAAATAAAATTTCTGAATCTGTCTTAGTTTTTTCAAGAACAAAGCACGGAGCAGATAAAATTGCTAAAAAACTACAAGCCGCTAATATCCCGACAGAAGCGATTCACGGTAATAAATCTCAAAATGCGAGACAGAATGCTTTAAATAATTTTAAATCAGGAAAAACACGTATTTTGGTGGCTACAGACATTGCAGCGAGAGGAATTGATATTGATGAACTGAAATATGTGATCAACTTCGAGCTTTCGGACGTTGCAGAAACTTACGTTCACCGAATCGGAAGAACAGGTCGTGCCGGAGCTGAAGGAAGTTCACTTTCTTTCGTTGATGGTTTAGATTTATTAAATTTAAAAGATACAGAGAAACTGATCGGAATGAAAATTCCTGTCGTAAAAGATCATCCTTATCACACCGATAATTTGGTTGTTGAGAAAAGAGATTCTAACAACAAACCTTTTACACCGAGACCAAAACCAGCAAATCCTGGTCAACAGAGAAAAGATGTCGGTTTTAAAAAGCCAAAGAATAAAAGCAATTTTTCTAGAAAGAAATAAAATGAAAGCCTTCCGATTGGAAGGCTTTTTTGTTGAATCTATAATTGACTGTTATCTGCAATTTCTTTCTGTGACAGAAAGCAAAAGCTTATGATACAGAAAGGTAAAGCTGCTGCGAGATAAGTAATATTGAGATAATTAAAAGTTGTTTGTCTTAACAATTGTTCGATAATGTGACTGCACATTAAACTAAACACAAGAATTGTTGACAGATAAAAAATATGTTGGATTTCTTTTACAATAAATGATAAAAGAACAGATAATAAAAGAAAAATTAAGATGATAAAAATATTAGACTGACCTTGCATTCCTAAAGGATTATAAGCTAAAATGTAATCAAAATTTTCAGCCGGCAAAAGTATTGATAAGAGCAATAAGGTAATAGTGGTAAGATACATTGAAGTAAACTTAATTTTCTTTGTCCACGAAGCCATAAAAAATGGTTTACATAAAAAAAGAATTAAAGGAATAATCACCACAGTTCTTGTAAGGCATAAGACACCCAAAATAATACCTAAAAGTAAAGGTTTCTGAAAATAATTATTTTTATATTTTTTATTCCAATAAATAATAAAAAAAGAAACTATGATAAAAGACGAAATGAAATCGCTTTTACAGACCGCTTCATAAATAAAAGAAAGAGAAAAAAACATCATCAAAATCCCTAATAAACGGATGTTGTTGGTTTTAAATTCTTTTATGACAGCAAAACTAAAAAGCACTAAACTTACAACCTGCAAATATCCTACATTTCCAATAAGATAAAAACCCACCAAAAATAAAAGCTGACCAGGCAAATAAGAAGGAACATTTCCCATAAAATTTCTGGTGCTGTAAATATATTTTCCATGAAGCCAGTAATCAAGCGAATATTCGACAGTTTGCCAACGATCAATCTTCAGGGCATAAGGATCTTTGGTAAGGTGTGATAAAAACAGATAGATAATACCTGTAACAATCACTAAAACATAAATAGTTTTTGAGCTTAGTTTTAATTTATTTACAATAGAATGATAACTAAAATAGAATATTCCATGAATAAGAATAAAAATTACAGCCAAAAATAAAATGGGCACTTTTTCCTGACGAGAGCCGTATTTTACTAAAAATAAAAAATTGATAATGAAGTAAATGATAAAAATAATTATTTTCATCATTCTTGAATCTTCTAAAAATTTAAACAAAGTACTCTTCATTAATCGTTCAATTAATTTCTTTGAAACATTCTCTTCGCATTCTCACTCGTCAATTTATCAATCTCTGCAAAATCTTTTTGATAAATATCTACCAATTTTCCGGCAACCAGATCAAGATAAGAGCTTTCATTTCTTTTTCCTCTGAAAGGAACAGGAGCAAGATAAGGAGAATCTGTTTCCAGAACGATTTTATCTAATGGAATTTCATTTAAAAACTGATCAATTTTCCCGTTTTTAAAGGTCACTACTCCACCGATTCCTAAAATAAAGTTTAAATCTAAAGCGTGTTTTGCCTGCTCTAAATTTCCTGAAAAACAATGGAAAATTCCTCGAAGTTTTGTGTGTTTTTTTCTTTCTAAAACTTCAAAAGTTTCGTCAAAACTTTCTCTGGTGTGAATAACGATGGGCAAATCTTTTTCTATCGCCCAGTCAATCTGTTGCTCAAAAGCTTTTACCTGAATATCTAAAGTCGATTTATCCCAATACAAATCAATACCAATTTCTCCGATCGCAGGAAAATGTCTTTGGTCAAGATAATTCTTTACAATTTCAAGTTCTTTTTCCCAAGATTCTGGCTTTACATAACAAGGATGCAATCCCATCATCGAAAAAATCTGATCAGGATATTCGCTTTCCAACTGAAGCATTTTTTCGTGCGATTCTGAGTCAATAGCCGGGAGATAAAACTCTGTAATTCCTTTATCTAAAGCTCTCTGAATCGTTTCCTTTCTGTCTTCATCAAATTCTTCTGCATATAAATGCGTATGTGTATCAATCATTATTTTTAAAATTTTAAAAGATCTTCATAAGGTTTTTCTAAACCTAAAAGCATTCCGAAAGCCGGCTCGGTTTTTATACCTTTTTTCTTAAGATCGATTATTTTTTGTTTAAACTCTTCTCCTTTTTCCTGCAAAATTTTATATTCTGCAATCATATGGCGGTAAGCATTTTGCTCAATTGTCGGTTTATTTTGTGCAAAAATTTCGATTGGAAATTCTTCCAACATAAAATTTAAAGTAATACATTTCTCATCATTTAAATTTGGATATTCAAGTATAACATCAACTTCATACGGAATTAATTTACTTAAGCTTATTTCTTCCAGAAAATCTTCTTCATATCTAAAATCAACTTCACAAATAATATCCAAATCACTATTTTCAATATCAATTTCGATGGGAATTGTACCAGTTAAAAGTGGTGAATAATTGTCTAATTTTTCGAAAATTTTATATTTTGTAAGAATTTCGTAAGCTCTTTTTTGCTTTTCATTTCCTATTTTCAGATAATCGAGTTTTGTAAAATCAATCATTACATTAGGTTTTAACATTAAACATTGAACTTTAAACCTTGAATATATCGTGTTTTACTTTTTGTCTCTGAGCTTCAATTCTCAGATTCAGTTTTTCTTTAAACTCGATAAATTTCGGGTCTTTTTCATCATCTGTTCGATGTTCCAAAGCTTTATTGATTTTAAAATTTTCTTTAATAAAATCTTTGGTTTCATCAGAAAAATAAGCTTCACCAAATTTCTCAAAAATATAATTAACAGCCTGTGAATTAGGATGTATCAAATCATCTTTATAAAACCGATAATCTCTCAAATCATCCATTAAGATTTCGTAAATCGGTAAATAATGGCAATTTTCAAATTGTGAACCCACTTCATGAATCGCCGTTATCAACTTAGATTTGCTCAATTGGTTTTCAATCATTCCGTCTTTTGTATGACGAACGGGTGAAACACTAAACAAAATTTGGACATTTTCAGGACAAATATCCTGAAGATTAATGATTGTATCGTAAATAGAATCTGTGAGTTCTTGATAAGTTAAAAGTCTTTTTTCAAAGAATTTTTGTGGGATTTTGTGACAATTCGCAACCAGCTTTTTTTTAGGTTCAAATTCATAGATAAACGAAGTTCCGTAAGTAATAATCACCCAATTGGATTCCTGCAGAAAACGGTTTCCCTCTTCTATTTTCGAATTGATTTTATCTAAAGTCTGGTGAACGTATCTTGTATCAAAATTGGTATGATGATCCAAAGAAATATATTCGTCATTATACGCAATTAAATCGTCTTCGTAGTAAAACTCTGAATCATGAAGCCTTTTTATTGAATTGTTAATCGAAAACGGATTAAAAATCGTCCCAAAAGGATTATTTACCGTCTGAAGCTGACCTTTCTGAAACAAATCTGACATTTCCGAAGCAAAGCAAGAGCCTATTGAAAATATTTTATCTTCAATTTCAATTTTTTGCTGCGATGATTGTATGTCAACTTCTGTACGGAATTTCATTTTGCAGGTAAAAGGTTGCAGATTTTAGGTTATAGGAAACTACTACCTGCAACCTAAAATCTACTATCTAAATTTAACTCTCTCTTCTCAACAAGTAATTTGCAAGTTCAGAGAATGGTTTTTTCTTTTCTTCGGGAACATCTATTTTTGCAAGATAGCTTTGTCCGATTTCATTATGTTTTTCGATTAAGCGTAATGCTTTTTCGTCAACTCTTGTTCTTCTGAAAATCTTTTCAACACCGTAAACTTTATCGATGTTATCAGTTTTTTTAGAATACCAATAGTCTAATTCTTTACGTTCTTCTTCAGTTCCGTGCTCTCTTGCCAAAAGATAAAGTACTGTTTTTTTGTTTTCATAAATATCTCCGGCATGTTTTTTACCGAACTGAGCCTGATCACCAAAAACATCCAAATAATCATCCATAATCTGGAAAGCGATACCGATATGTTTTCCGAAATTGAAAATTGCTTTGGCATCTTTAAACTGTGCTTTAGCGATCATTGCTCCAATCTCAAAAGAAGATGCGCTCAAAACTCCGGTCTTGTAAGTAATCATTCTGATATAATCTTCAAACGTTACATTTTCCTGAGTTTCAAAATTAATATCATATTGTTGACCTTCACAAAGAAGCAAACCTGTATGAGTGAAAATTCTTACACAAGCTTTAAAAATTTCAGGTTCCAGATCTTCAAAAAACTTATAGGCTTTAAGCATTAAACCGTCTCCTGAAAGAATCCCAGTATTAAGACCGTGAATGGTATGAATAGTCGGCTTATTTCTTCTTAGCGGAGCTTCATCCATAATATCGTCATGAATTAACGTAAAGTTGTGAAAAAACTCAATCGCCAAAGCCGGCTTTATCGCTTCTTTCTGATCACCACCAAACAAGTCGCAAGCCATTAAAACCATAATCGGACGGAGACGTTTTCCACCGTGCGAGATGATATAATTCATCGGCTCATACAGCTCTGTAGGTTTGTCTTTAAACGTATATTTAGTAATAGCATCAGCAACAATCTGTTGGTAGGTGTCTAAGAATTCCATAAAAGATTTTAATTTGAACAAAAATACGATTTTCTCAGGGGTTGTAAAACAAAAAACTTTGCCCAAACGGACAAAGTTTTGTATTGTGATAAAATTTTTCGCTTATGAGAAATAGGTAATTATCAAATAAGTAACTCCAGCAACAATCGCCGAGATAGGAATTGTTAAAACCCAAGCCCAAAGTAAGCTTACCGTGATTCCCCAACGTACCGCAGAGATTCTTTTCGTAAGACCTACTCCAATAATTGACCCTGTAATGGTATGTGTTGTAGAAACCGGAATACCAAAGTGATCAGTGATGAAAAGCGTGATTGCTCCTGCTGTTTCAGCACTTACTCCTTCCAATGGTGTTACTTTTGTAATTTTGGTTCCCATTGTTTTGATGATTTTCCATCCACCACTCATTGTTCCTAATGCAATGGCAATGAAAGAAACCAAAGGAACCCACATGTAATGTTTAGAGAAATAATTAAAACGTTCTGCCGCTTCAATATTCAAATAAACAGGATCCTGCAACATATTTACGTGGTAGTAAATAAGAGCTGCACCAATAATCCCCATTACTTTCTGAGCATCATTCAAACCGTGTCCTAAACTGAACAAAGCCGAAGATGCCAACTGAAGTCTTTTGAATGATTTATCTGCTTTATGCGGATTTGATTTTTTATATAAATGAACGATAATTAAAGTAATGATAATTGAAATTATCATCCCAATAACCGGAGCTAAGAATATGAATAAGAAAATAGGAATTACTTTGCTAAATTTCACAACATCTTGTGTGGTTACTTTCATCATCGCTTCTTTTAGCGTAGCAAACATTCCTAAGTCAGGTTGACTTGCAACAACTTCGCGGTAATCTAACAGAAAAGCGTGCATTAATGCTGCTCCTAAAAATCCACCAATCAAAGTGTGTGATGATGATGAAGGAATACCAAACCACCATGTTAAAAGATTCCAAGCAATTGCCGCAATAAGTCCTGAAAAAATTACTTCTAAAGTAATAAAGTTTTCGTTGACGGTTTTTGCAATTGTATTACCAATTTTAAATTCTCCGATAATATAAACAGCAATAAAGAAAGCTGCAAAGTTCCAAACCGCTGCCCAAAGTACCGCCTGAAACGGTGTAAGAACTTTAGTAGAAACAATGGTTGCAATAGAGTTTGCCGCATCATGAAAACCGTTGATATAATCGAAGATTAAAGCTAAAGCAATAATAACCGTAAGTAAAATAGGAAATTCCATTTCTGTTATATTGTTTTATGCGTATTTAATCATGATGTTTTCAATTGTATTGGCAACATCTTCTGCTTTATCGGTTACTACTTCAAGGTAATTTAATACTGATGAAATTTTAATAATATTAATTGCATCATTGGTCTCAAACAATTCTACCATAGAATTTGAAAGAAGATCATCTGCAATATTTTCTATAGAGTTTACTTTAATACAAGCTTCTTTCACCTGCTCCATATTTTTGAAACCTTTAAGGTTTTTCATCGCATTCTGAATCTCAAGACAAGCTTTGTGAATCAATAATGAAAAATCTGCATAAGCCTTCATCAAAGGAGATTTGTAAAGGAAGATATATTTAGCAGAAGCGTAAATATAATCTGCGATATCATCTAAACCTGTAGCTAAAGTGTGAATATCTTCACGATCAAAAGGTGTAATGAAGTTTTTCCCCAATTCAACGAAAATCTCGTGAGTAAGCTCATCATTTTTGTGCTCGTAGTCGCTCATCAATTTTAACATAGAATCATCATTCAGATCAAAATCTTTGATTCCATGATTAAAATCGTTAGACATAGCAACCAGGTTATCTGTAACTTTTTCGAAAAGTACAAAGAAGATTTTATCTTTCGGTTGAAAAGCGTGGAAAATATTACCAATGCCCATTTTATAGTATTTATAAATTCGTGTGCAAATTTCCTAAAAAACCATGTCACCAAAAAGCATCCAGCGTTAATTTTTGTTCACATTGAAGTAATATTTGTTCACATAAAAAACCACTATCAACCTGCATCTTTGTACAAGCCTTTGAATCAATATTTTAAACAATTGTTTAAATAAAATATAAACAAAAAAGCCGACAAAAAATGCCGGCTTTTTTAATATGGTATGAATAAGATTAGTTAGCTTCTTCAGCTCTCATATCTTTTCCTTTGAACTTCATTGATTGGATATTTCCTAAAAGCTCATTTTTATAAGATTTTTCAATCTCAAAGAATGAGAATTTCTCAAGAATTTCGATATTACCAATTTCAGCTCTCTTGTTACCTTTGCTTGAAGTAGCCTTGTTGATGATTTCTAAAACATCTAATTTTTTCAACTGATCTTTTTTACCAAGATTGAAGAAAAATCTAGTCATGTTCTCGTCTCTTTGTCTAGGTTTTCCACCACGATCACCTCTTCCTCTGTCGCTTCTTCCGTCACGATCTCCTCTTGGGCCTCTATCACGATCTCTTCCTCTGTCACGATCTCTTCCTCTGTCGCGGTCTCTTCCTCCTCTGTCATCATCTCTGCTGCTCATTTTCTGCTCGAGAAGATCATGTCTGTCTTTGTAGTACAAAGCAAGATCTTTTAACTGGAACTGAAGTAATTTGTGCACCAATTGTTCTTTTGTAAATTCAGAAAGATCAGGAATCAATGAATCATCAAATTCAAAGAAATCTTCGTGTACTTCTAACAAGTTTTCGAAAACACCTGCAACCTGAGCTTTTACAATATCTTCACCTGTGGGAATTCTAGCTTCAACGATCTCAATCTTTGTAACAGATTTAATCTGCTTCAATTTTCTGCTTTCTTCAGGTTTAATTAAAGAAATAGAGATACCATCTTTTCCTGCTCTACCCGTTCTACCACTTCTGTGAACGAATACTTCAGGATCATCTGGTAAAGAATAATGTACAACGTGAGTTAAAGAATCTACATCTAATCCTCGAGCTGCAACATCAGTCGCCACCAAAATATCGATATTTTTCAATCTGAATTTCTTCATTACCGTATCTCTCTGCGCTTGAGAAAGATCACCATGAAGAGCATCTGCTGCATACCCATTCTGCATCAAGAAATCGGCAACTTCCTGAGTTTCCATTCTTGTTCTACAGAAAATAATTGAGTATTGATTAGGGTTTGAATCGATTAATCTCTTCAAAGCCTCTTTTTTCTGACGGTAACCAGCCACATAATATTCGTGCTTAATGTTCTTTTTAACTTCGTTAATAGAACCCACAGAGATACGGTGAGGTTTTGTCAAATAATTTTTTGAAATACGCTCCACCTCTTTGCTCATCGTTGCCGAGAACAAGAAAGTTTGTTTTGTTTCAGGAGTTTCTTTCATAATGGTCTCCAACTCGTCTTTGAAACCCATTGAAAGCATTTCATCTGCTTCGTCTAAAACCAACCAGTGAATTGCTGAAAAGTCTAATGCTTTTCTGTTAATCAAATCGATTACTCTTCCAGGAGTTCCCACAATAATTTGTGGTTTTTCCTTTAAAGAACGAATCTGATCCATAATACTGCTTCCACCGTAAACTGCTGTAGTTTTGATGTTCTGCATGTACTTTGAATAATTTTTGATGTCTTTTGTAATCTGAAGACATAATTCTCGTGTCGGACAAAGCACCAAAAATTGGATTTTGCGACTCGTATCGTCAATCATATCCAAAATCGGAAGCGAAAACGCTGCTGTTTTGCCTGTCCCTGTCTGCGCAAGTGCGATTAGATCGCGAATATCTGAAAGAATGAAAGGGATAGTCTGTTTTTGGATTTCTGTCGGGCTTTCGTAACCCAGTTCGCCAATGGCCTTAAGGATATCAGGACTTAAATTGGTCTCCGTAAATAAATTCATTAAATATTATAAAATTTTTGCAAAGATACGGTTTTTATTTGGATATTGAATTATACAATATTAACGAATTGATAATTTTATTTTAGAAAACCACAATCATTTTTATATTTAGACAAAAAAACTACATCTTTTTTATTTTTAATTTAAAAATTTTTCAACAATAATCACAATTAGCAAATAATACATTTTGTAGAGTAATAATTATGAATTAATGAAAATTCTATGGGTATTTATTTTGAATATTATTATTTACATTTGATTAAAATTTAAAATATGGCATCTCAGATTTCATCCAAAGTATTTGATTTTTTAAAACTTATTGATAAAAACAACAACCGAGAATGGTTTAATGATAATAAAAATCTTTTTCTTGAAGCACAATCAGATTTTCAGGATTTCACTGAAGAGCTGATTAGCGAAATGGGAAAGTTTGATGAAACTATTTTAAAACTTGATGCTAAAAAATCTTTGCTCAGAATCTACCGAGACACCCGATTTTCAAAAGACAAAACGCCATACAAAAACTATTTCGGAGCCTCACTTGGAATGGGTAAGATAAATACAAAAGCAGGATTTTATCTTCATGTACAACCCGGGAAATCTTTTTTAGGAAGCGGAATTTATTTACCGGACTCACCTGTTTTAAAAGAAATCAGAAAAGAAATCTCTCTTTTTAAAGATGATTTCCTGAAAGCAATCGATGATAAAGATTTCAAAAAATATTATGAGGAACTCGATCAGGAGCACAAACTAAAGAACGTTCCACAAGGCTTTGAAAAAGAAGATCCGATGGGAGAATATTTAAAACTAAAAAGTTTCATTGGAGTTCACAACATCACCAACAAAGATCTTTCTGATAAAAATGCTGTAAAAAACGTTTCAAAAATATTTGAAGCTGCAAAACCTTTGAATGATTTTCTAGATACCTCAATTTCAAATCTTAAAAATTAAACAAAAGCAAAATAAACACTGATAATCAACCTATTACAATTAAATATTTTTAACAACAATTTAACATTTTTCATTACCTTTGCTGGTCGTCAAATTTCCATACAATGTCTTTATACCAGCAACTCGCAGAAAAACTACAGTACATCAGTCCAAGTTTTTATAAACAGAGGTATTTTAAAAGTTTAAAAAATCTCACCAAAGAAAATTTTTCAGGCCGTAATGTAGAGCCAGAGTTGGTTTGGATCAAAGAATATTTAAAAAACGATGCTGTAATTTTTGACATCGGAGCCAATGTAGGAACTTTTCTTTACCAGTTTGAAAACAAGCTGAATCACAAGAATATTTACGCTTTTGAGCCTAATAAAAAACTCAACATCAGACTGAGAAGACTTTTCCCGACGATGCATATTTCTTCTGTGGCACTTTCTGACGAAAATACGACGGCACAATTTAAAGTTCCGATCATTAAAGGAAAAATGGTTGCCTCAAGAGGCACTTTAAATACTTCTTACAAAGAAAAAGACGAAGAAAACTCTTATACAGAAACCGTAGAAGTTGTAAAGCTGGATGATTGGGCGAAATCTAAAAACATCAAAAAAATAGATTTCATCAAAATCGATGTGGAAGGAAACGAAATGAAAACTCTTTTTGGCGGAAAAGATACCATACAAAAATTCAAACCAACCTTAATGGTTGAAATGGAACAAAGACACCACGATCAACCCATTTGGAACGAGATTTTCGAAGTTGAAAACTGGGGTTTTGAAGCGCATTATCTAAACCGAAAAACATTTACCCTCGAAAAACTGACTGAAGAAATTTTATTAAAAAACATCAGCGACGAAAAAAATAAAACCGACTACATCAACAATATCATTTTCTTTCCCAAAAACGTTTAAAATCTAAATATGAGTGTAGTAGCAAGGCAGGGTTTTAAGTATTCCATTATCGGGTACGTCGCGACGTTGATCGGGATGTTCTCCATTTTTATTTTCACCAACGACCTCTTTTTTTACGGAAAACTAAGATACATCATGTCTGCTGCAGAAATGCTGGTTCCTTTTGTGGTGTTGGGAATTTCATATTCGAATGTGAAGTTTTTTGGAAAGGCTCATGAAGACGACAAACATCAAAATATGTTGTCTCTTTCTCTAGCATTGGTTTATATTAATTTTTTAATCTTTTTGGTTGTTTTTTTCCTTATCCCAAGCTTTTTCCCCGAATTTACAAAAATGAAAATCTGGGAAAGCAAAAAATACATTTTGCCGCTTGTTTTAACGCTTTCTTTATGTGCGATTTTCAATAGATATATTTCCAATTATAAAAGAATTGTTGTTTCTAATATCTTCGACAATCTTTTGCCGAAATTAGCCAACTTAGGTTCTTTCTGTCTGTTTTTTTATTTTCAGTTTTCAGAGCAGATTGCATTAGCTTTTTTCTTCGGAATGTTTGCTTTAATGCTTACAGGATATATTTATTACACCAATAAACTTGACAAAATATACTTTGATTTCAGCAGAGATTACTTTAAAAAAGATAATTTTTACAAAGAATTTGCGGCGTATAGTTTCTTTGGATTTTTAGGAACTTTCGGAAATCATATGGCAATCAACAACTATATGATCGGTGAATTTATTGGTGAAGAAGAAATCGCGGTTTACAGCATTTTATTGGCACTTATTTCATTGATTTCCATTCCACAATTGGGATTATTTAATATTTCTGCGCCGATTATCCGAAAAAATTTAGCCGATGGAGACATGAAAGAACTTGACAGATTTCATAAAAAAACATCGTTAACTATTTATTTTTTAGGAGCTGTTTTGTTTGGCTGTATTATGGTAGGATTCCCTTATTTAACGCATTTCATGCCGAATAAAGGAGATTTATTAAGAATGTACGAACCGGTTATCTGGATTTGGGGTTCTGCAGTTTTAATGGATTTAGCGACAGGTTTTAACGGAAATATTATCTCACTTTCAAGATATTACAAATTCAATATTATCGTAATGCTTTTACTGGCTGGTTTAACGATTAGCTTAAACTGGTATTTCATCAACCACACCGACCTTTCATTGATTGGAATTGCGCTGTCAACCGCAATTTCGGTTACTCTTTACAATCTTATTAAAGTTATTTTCAATTATTTCGTGTTTAAGGTTTCGCCTTTTTCTATTGAAATGATTTTCGTTTCGATTATCTGTACTTTAGCGATTACGGTGGCGATTGTTTTGCCTGTTTTTGATAATAATTTCATTAATCTTATTTATAAACCGGCTGTTGTTTTAGTGCTTATATTTATTGGAAATCATTTCACCAAAATATTCCCGATCGAAGATTATCTGAATATGAAATTCTTTAAAAGTATTTTGAAATTTAAGTAAGCTTGTGAAGAAGATTTTCTAAATTTTCAAGAACTGTTTGTTTGCTGTATTCTTTCTGAAAATCATATTGAGCATTCTGCAATTCGTAAAACTGCTCAATAACATTTTCTTTTTCAGGAACAATAAAATCTAGATTTGAAGTATAATTTGCGGGGAAAACAGCGATTTTACCAAACTTTATTGCATCCCCAATATTTCCGGTCATTTTTGTTTTTCCGTACACTTCTTTTTGGCTGAAAAATTCTGTTTGCTGCTGAATCGGGCACCACAAAACATCCGCTTTTTTCATCCACATTTCAAAATCTTGCTGCGAAACTCTTTCTTTGAAATAGGTAATATTAAATTGATTAGAAATTCTCTCAATCGCTTCAAGCTCCTCTCCTTTTGCTTTACCTAAAAAAACAAATTCAATGTTTTTCGCTCTTTCAGCTTTTTGAATTACCTCTAAAACATGTTGATAATCACGTCTTTTTTGAGAAACTCCGCCCGGAATTACAACAGTGAATCTTTCATTCTTATTTTGAGGAAATTCTTTGGTGTAAAAAAGTGGCAAAAACTGACATTCCTGCGAAGAAAATTCTTTATCCAAAACCAAAAGATTCTTTGATTTTTTATAAACTTTTGATGTATTAAAAAGACCTTCCTTCCACCATAATTTCAATCGGTAAATAACATCTTCTTTGAAAACATTTTTGATTAAACCTAATTTGGAAGCCTTTGAAAAATTGAGATTATGAACAATAACAGCTGTTTTATATTTATTGGTAATATTCAAAAAAGTATTGAAGTAACGATGAACTGTTCCAATAATAATCAGGTAATATTTCTTAGATTTAAGCTGGTCTAAAATCATCGAATTATCTGATAAAAAAACAGCTTCGTCACTTGTTTGAATCTGATTTTTAATTCTTTCTGAAAAATAATAATCCACAGAAAATTCTTCTGAATCGTTCATCAAATTCATAAAATCGGCCGCAATTTCTGCGTGGGTATCGATTTCTATGTAAGCTATTTTTTTCAAAGTGAAATTTAGATTTTAAGTTTTGGCTAAAGCCAATTGTATTCATTGTATTAAAAATATGGTCTTCCTTCGACAAGCTCAGGATGACACGCCCATTTCTATTGAAATTTAAAATGTATCACATTTTAAACCATTTCTTCTTAAACTGATTCCAACGCTGCTCATTAATCACTTTTTGTTCATCTTTTGAAATTTTCAACTCAAGATTTTGAGATTTGCATTTTTCGTACGAACTGATAATCTGAAATAAAAAAGAAGGCGATTTTATTTTTGCAGATTCTTTTGCTGCCGCAACATAAGTCAGGAAGCGATTTAAGCCTAAGAAATAAAAATATCGTCCATAATAATCAGCTGGTTTTATGGTATAATCTGCACCTTTTACTTTAATTAATTTTACGTGTAAATCAGGAAGAACAACTTCTTTCCACCCTAAATTTTGCAGAAGAATTGCATCAATATTATCCCAACCCAATGTTTCACGCAAACCACCCATTTGAAGAAAACATTCCTTTCGATACGCTTTCATCGGACCACGAACATGATGTTTGTTGGAATTTCCTTCATACACCCATTCTCCGTTTTTTTCAACATATAATAGTCCTCCAACCAAACCGTAATCAGGGTTTTTCACAAAAGAATCTGCGACAGTTTGTAAATAATTTTCAGACAAGATAATATCCGAATCAAACTTGCAGATAACATCAAACTGATTCAAATCCTGGGTTTTTAAACCTTTTTTAAAAGCCGCAACTACCTTTGAACCTGGTTGGTGCAGGGATTTTTCCAAATTAATGGTTTCAAATCGGGAATCTCGGTCAGCGTATTTTTTAATGACCTCTGAAGTTTTATCAGTCGAGCCATCATTCACCACTACTACTTTAAAATCCTTAAAACTTTGCTGTTGTAAAGAATCTAAAGTAAACGGAAGATTATTTTCCTCGTTGTGTGCAGGAATTATGATTAAAAATTTCAATGTAAATTACCAATGATGAATAACAATTGATAAATGATAAAATTCAACAATTAGCTTGCATCAATTATCATTTATCAATTATCGTTAATATTATTTATTGTGCGGTTTCAACATATTTTTAGGGTCCAGAATTTCGTCTAATTTTTCCTGAGAAAGTAGATTCTGTTCCAGAACTAAATTATAAACACTTTTACCGGTTTCTAAAGCTTCTTTTGCAATTTTTGTTGACTGTTTGTATCCGATGTAAGGATTCAAAGCAGTTACAATTCCAATGCTGTGTTTTACCATATTCAGACAAACGTCTTTATTGGCAGTAATTCCGATGACACATTTTTCACGAAGCGTTTCTAGAGCATTACACAAGAAGTGAATATTTTCCATAATCGCGTGCGAAAGAACGGGCTCCATTACGTTTAATTGTAATTGTCCGGCTTCAGCAGCAAAAGTCACTGTCAAATCATTTCCAATCACTTTAAAACAAACCTGATTAACCACTTCCGGAATTACAGGATTTACTTTTCCAGGCATAATCGATGAACCGGGTTGCATTGGCGGAAGATTAATTTCAGATAATCCGGCTCTAGGTCCTGAAGAAAGCAATCTTAAATCATTACAGATTTTAGAAAGTTTCACCGCAAGACGCTTCATTGCTGAAGAATAAATCACATAAGAACCTGTATCTGGAGTTGCTTCAACCAAATCTGGAGCAGAAATCACCGGATATCCCGTCAGTTCAGCTAAATTTTTAGCACAAAGCGTAGCATAACCGATTGGAGCGTTGATTCCGGTACCAATTGCCGTTGCACCC
The DNA here is from genome assembly GCF_006175945.1 of Chryseobacterium mulctrae. Taxonomy (NCBI): domain Bacteria; kingdom Pseudomonadati; phylum Bacteroidota; class Flavobacteriia; order Flavobacteriales; family Weeksellaceae; genus Chryseobacterium; species Chryseobacterium mulctrae. The sequence goes on from NZ_VAJL01000001.1 coordinate 903,326, forward strand.
ATATTGACTTCAACAAAAAGATTGGCGTTGTTATTTAATTTAGAAATATCTTCTTCTAAAGTTGCTGCAAATGCTTCAAATTCTTGTCCCATCGTCATCGGAACAGCGTCCTGAAGTTGCGTTCTTCCCATTTTAATGACATCATGAAACTCTTTTCCTTTTTCACGGAAAGCTTCCACGATTCCCACCAATTTTTTCACTAAATTTTCGTTCATCTGCAACAATCCCATTTTGATTGCGGTAGGATATGCATCATTGGTAGACTGCGAAAGATTGATATGATCGTTTGGCGAACAGAATTCGTATTCACCTTTATTTTTACCTAATTTTTCTAAAACTCGGTTCGCAATTACTTCATTAGCATTCATGTTAATAGAAGTTCCTGCTCCACCCTGAATCATATCTACCGGAAATTCGCTGTGGAATAATCCACCGATTAACTCGTCACAGGTTTCTGCAATTTTAAAATATAAATCCTGATCTAAAAGACCTAATTCATAATTGGTTTTAGCAGCCGCTTTTTTCACATACGCCAAACCTTTAATAAATTCCGGATATGATGACAAAAGCTGTCCTGAAATTTTGAAATTGTCTATTGCTCTTTGAGTCTGAACTCCGTAATAAGCATTTAACGGCACATTTAATTCACCGAGTAAATCACTTTCTTGTCTGAAATTTTCCATTAAATATTATTTAATAGTTTAATTATTTGATTAATAAAAAACGCACCGTAAAGATGCGCTTTAAAAATTTATTTTGTAGGATATTTTTGATTTAAAGCTTGAAGAATTGCCCATGTTTCGGCATCCATAATCCCATCGTAGTTTTGAGGTCTGAAGTGATATTGCAATGCTTCAATTGTTTTTTTGGTAGCATCATCCCACTTTCCGTTAGGATAAATTTCGTAACCAAATTTCTGCAATGCAGTCTGAACCAAAAAGATGAACGGAGAGTCATTGTATCTCGTTGAAACATCAGTCTGTGCTAAAGTCAAAAGATTTTGTTTTGCAGCTTCGTCATACCACATTCCTATCTGATATTCGTCGTACAATTTTTTCCAAGGAAACTGTGGACCCGGATCTTGTTTTCTTAAAGGGGCAATATCTGAATGCGCCAAAACATTGGTTGCAGGAATATTATATCTGGTTACAATATCTTTAGCCAAAGCTGCCACTTTTTTAATTTGGTCATCACTAAAAGGCTGAAAGGTTCTTGCTCCAGTTGCATCAGCTGTAAATCCCATATTGACGATCTCAATTCCAATTGAGGTGTCGTTTAGGTTTTTATCTGCACGCCATGCACTTACTCCTGCATGATAAGAACGTTTGTTTTCGTCTACCAATTGATAGATCTCATTGTCACCTAAATTATTTACAAGATAATGTGCACTAACGCCTTGCTGAGTAAGAACTGTTACCGATTTATCATCCGGTAAAACGGTGTAATGAAGAATCAGATATTTTTGTCTGAAATTTTGTGCAATTGCGGGGAAATGGGTCTTCACCACTTTATATCCTGCAGGTTTTGCCGAAACAATAGAACCGTAACTTGCCGTATTATCATTTTTAGTGATATCTGCAATATTGGTAGTAAAAAACTCTACTCCACTTTCTTTTGTTATTTGTGGTTTAATTTTTTCCTGAGAAGTAGAATTAATGACAGTTTTTGGTTGTGAGACTGGAGTTTTCGAGCGGTACGTATTTTTTTTAATATTTTTTTGTGACGTACATGAAAAAACAAGTGTACTTAAGCTTATGATATATAATGTCTTACGCATTAGTTTAAATTTTTAATCATTTATAAGCGTAAAAATACACAATTTTTTTCTGAAATTTATTTGGTAAATAAAGAAATCTGTTCTATATTTGCACTCGCAATAACGGAGCAGCGATCATTCAAAAAGACGTTATTTAGGAGAGTTGCCTGAGTGGCCGAAAGGACATGTTTGCTAAACATGCGTACTGGAAACGGTACCAAGGGTTCGAATCCCTTACTCTCCGCACTTATTATTCTCGGGGCGTAGCGTAGTCCGGTCATCGCGCCTGGTTTGGGACCAGGAGGTCGCAGGTTCGAATCCTGCCGCCCCGACTGTTTTAATAGTTTTCTCAAAACTATTCAATGGGTGCGTAGCTCAGCTGGATAGAGCATCTGCCTTCTAAGCAGACGGTCTCAGGTTCGAATCCTGACGCGCTCACTTAAAACTCACAATTTCTATTGTGAGTTTTTTTGTTTTAATGAACTTACTATATTTTACCGCATAGTTTCTTCTAAAATCTTTCGACAAATATTCAAATGAATAAAGCATCCCGATTTAATCGGGACGGTCTTAGGTTTGAATCCTTTCGCGCTCACACAAAACTCACAATTTCTATTGTGAGTTTTTTTATTTTTTTGAACTTTTTATATTTTGCTAAATCATTTTTTTCTAAAATAATTCACCAAATATTATTTAGCAAATTATTGGAAAAATCCCCCCATTCTTTTTCAGCTGTAAAATTTCTCATTTAATCTTCTACAAATTTTCTTCTTGCCGCTTTCATTCCAAAATAAAACATTGTTGTAATCGAAAGTCCTAAAAAGTAAAAAGACCACTTCCAAGAGAAGTCAAAATCGTGTAATTTACCAAAAATAGCTGGTCCGAAAGCTGCTATCAAATACCCTACAGATTGTGCCATTCCTGAAATTTTAATTGCATTGGCACTGGATTTTGTTCGTAAAGAGAAAAATAAAATTGATAAACTAAATGAAAGACCATTTGATAAACCTAATAATACTGCGGTTACATAAATCCATTCTGATCTCAACCAGGCAAACATCAAAACACTGGTGAGCATCAATATAAAGATAAAAACGATCATCGCTTTTTGATCTTTCATTTTATTTGCAATAATTGGCCCTACAAAAGTGATTGGAATCATCGAAATCTGTATGATAAATAAAATCCAACCCGGTTCGTTTCCCTGCATTCCATAATCGCCAAGAACAGCCGGCAGCCAAGAGATTAATGAATAATACACTAAAGACTGAAGTCCCATAAAAATACTGATATTCCAAGCCTGTTTAGATTTAAACATATTAAAATCAGATTTAACAAGCGAAGTCCCAGTCTGTTGTACTCTAGATTTATTCAGCAACAATTCTACAGCTACGACAAACAATGCTAACAATGCAATTACGAGCCAAATTCCTAAAGAACCACGCCATCCATATCCTGTCCATTCACCAAGACTCACACTGTATCCTGAAGCCAAAGCAGCAGTAAGATTCATAGAGACTGCAAAAATACCGGTCATTAAACCTATCTGTTTCGGAAAATTATTTTTAATATAACCCGGCGTAATAACATTTCCGATACAAACTCCTAAGCCAATAAATACTGACCCAGTAAATAAAGTCCAGACCGAGCCAAATACTCGCATAAAAAGCCCGAAACTTAAAATAATCAATGCGTATAATAAAAATCGATTGATACTGAAACGGTGCGAAAATTTACTCACCAAAACCGAACAACTCGCAAACATCATGAGAGGAATTGACGTGAGCATACTGCTTTGCAAATTATTTAAATGAAGCGAATTACTAATTTGATTCAGAACCGGACCTACAGAAGTAATGGGAGAACGCAAATTACTAGACACTAAAACCAAAACTAACACATTTATTATCAACAGGATGTAAGAAAAACCCTCTCTTATTTTATTTTTCATGATGTTCTATAAAATTGATATTACAAAATTAGCTTGGTTATTTTATATAAATTTGCCATAATATCAATCTGAAACGACATAATTTCTGCCGGAACTTTAGACGTTGATGAAATTTCCCAGGCTTAATTTTGTTTAGCTTGAAGACGATTGGGTACATTATAATGTATGCATAAATACAACCTTAAAAATGAAGCTTTAATCGGCTATATAAAGATAAATGGTTTGGAAGAGTTGAGATTTTTTTAAAGGAAATCAAAGCAAACACTTTTGTCATTACATGAGAGTACAGAGATATTTCCCATCTTTAGTTTAGATAAAAAGGTAAAGTGCAAAGCATAAAAATGAAAGGCATTTCGCCGGAAATAGATTTACAAAAAGTGAAGAATTAAACAATTCGACAATTATTCATTCACAAATAAAAAGACTAACAATAAAGATTGTGAGTCTTTTTATTTTTATGAGCTAATAGTTGTTCTTCAGGATTAGCGAGGATATTAAATTGGGGGTTAATATAATTTTAATTAATTGAAAATTTCAGTGCATTTTTTGATCTTTATGTAGAACGTTGCAATGTGTTTTACTGCATCTAATTAAAAAGAAACTGTAAAATATCTTTAAAATATTAAAAATCCTCAAGCTTTCACATGAGGATTTTTAATTCATATATATAAAATATTATTCTTTAATAATCTTGGATTGATATTTATTAGTTCCATCATTTATTGAAATAATATAAATTCCAGTTTTTAAATTCTGCATTTGATTATTAATTTCCTCATTAATACCTTTTAAAGATCCTTTTACAGAAATAAATAACTTACCTGTCATATCATACATTTCTGCTTTCAGGTTTTCTTTTGAATTTTTAATATCAATAACTAATTTTTGTCCATTTTTTAGAGGATTTGGATAAATAATAATGTTGTTATTATTTACTTTAATATCATTAACACCTAACATATTTGTCGGATAAACCAGAATTTTTTGCCCGTCGTATCCCACAGCATAAACTTTTACAGCATTGGAAGGGAAATCAACATATGTATTTGCCAATGTAGTATCTCCTGTTCCTACAATAGAAACACTAATTAATTGGTTATTTGTATCATAAGTTTCAAATGCAACAGCATTACTCCACTGAGAATTATTTACCAATAAGAACTGACCTTGTGCATTGTTTATCAGTTGAACCCCAATCCCTGTAACACCAGAAACAGGAAGAAGATTTTTATAAGCATTCAAGCTGTTTGCCGAAAGATAATTAATCACCGGAGATACCGGCTTTGTGTACCCCTTCATTAAGATATAAGCCTTAGTATCATCAATCATACTTTGTGTAATCGTAAGCTGATCGGTTGTATAATCTGAAAGTGTGGCATTAATAGGTTTTAAAAATCCTGTATTTGTGAAGAAATCAGTAAGATCTTCTTGTACCGCATCGCACGTATTCTTTACAAAATTCATAACCAACTGCCCCTGCGTGAGTTGTGATTCATCAGTAGTTCTCACTTTCTCAGCTACTATTGCCAACCAATGTGCATAATCTATTCCCGAAACAGGGGTTGTTGGAGATTGTATATCTTCATCTGACATATCCGAATCAAAAGCAAGGGTTGGAGCTCCTTTTGAAGCACCTGCTAATTGATAATATAATTCTAATTGCCAAAACGGAACAAGGCTTCTAAAATACGCATCAGTTGGGTTCGCATAATTTGTTCCGAACTGATCCATAATATTATTCCCATTAATCTGTGTCTGAATAATAATTTCTCCAAATCTGTTCCCGGCAACTTTAGGAAAAGCTGTTTGATCTGCAATTTCACCTTCTAGCCTTGTAAACCGGTTAGTTCCTGTGGGTGAATACAAATTGTAATATGCCCACAATGAATATAAATTATTTGTAATTTCTGTGGTTCCAATCCATTTCAAGCCTGGTCTTATCTGGTTTATATGTCCTAATTCATGAGTGACCCCCCAAAGGCTAAACCCAGTTGCCGAAGTCGAATTTGAAAGTCCCCAAGAAAGATCTAAATGAACGCCTAAACCTCCCGCAAACCAACCTCCTGAAGATTCAGTATAAACAAGTTGTCTGTTTTTAAAATTTTTATTGAACTTAAAAAAGCCCATCATTTCTCTTTCAGACTTTGCAATTACATCATACTTATCAATTAAAGGTTGCGCTGTTGTAAAATGAAAATTACTTACAGCAAACTTATCAATTACAAGTTTTGTGTAATAACCTTCTATATCAATTTTTGGATAAACATTATTGGTTAACATTTCTGCCCATTCTGTAGATGTTGTACCTTTTTTATACATACCATTTACAATACCTGCTGTGATATTTAACGATATAGGTACCGCATTTGCATCATCAGTATAATAAGCAATATATCCAAGTCCTGCATTCTTAATCTCAATAATGTTTAATCCATTTTTCAATTCATAATAATTTTGAGAAGAAGAAGATCCTTCTGTAGCAAAATCTCTTATTTTTAAATAAGCTCTATTTATATTTGTAATATCTTTTGCAAAAATAATTGCTGTCGTGTTTGATTGAAATGCAATTCCTGTAGGATTTTCAAATCCGTTATAATTTCCTATTTTATATTGACTGTTTATAGATTCAGTTGTTTTATAAGAACTAAATGTCTGAACTCTGTATTTCTTATTATAGGTATTATTTAACAAACATTGAGCTAATCCTTTTATGAATGGTGAGGTAATAGCATTAATATCCTGCTGAGTAACAGAAGGCTTTAGTGTACTAAAAATACTATCATTAAATAAATTAGAATACAGCGAAGAATTAAAACCATTTGGATTTGTTCGAAAAAACTCCATTTCAGCACAGCTTGCAAAATTATTTTTGCCATCTAAAACCTCAATTTTAACATTTAATGGAGTAATTGTGGAAGGAAAAATCACCGTTTTACTTGTGCCTGTTTGTGCGAAATTTTGTGTTAAAAGATCAATATAAGTGGGATTGGAAACAGTATTGTAACTTATTTTCACATTTCCAAAAAAACCATTTTCACCATTCTGTCTTGGCGTATATTTTAGATAATTCATTGCCGTTTGTCCATTAAATCTATAAGTCAAAGAAATAGGAAAGCTGGCTGCTGTTCCATTCCAATTGGAATGATAAATTGTGCTAACATCACCATCAAAAGACAACTGAATGTTTGCACCCGGCTGGAAACTTGAAGCAACTGATCCTGTAACCAAGGGTAATACTTGAATATCTGTATAAGCTGCAAACTCACTGGTTGCAAGTGTACATTCTGTTTGTACAGGATCCATTTGTTCTGAAGAATAAAATTCCATTTCTGCACAGGTTGAATAATTATTCTGAGCACTCAAAACATCTACTCTTATAACGGCAGGATTAATAATTGCTGTAGGCAAATCTATGGTTTTAGCCGTATTATTAGCCGCCCAAGAAATAACTCCGGTTGCTGTAGTAAAAACTGTAGGGCTTGATTGTGTAGAATATGAAATCTTTACACTTGTCCAAATTCCGAGAGTACCAGAAAGCCTTGGCTTATATATCAATTTATTTATACTTTTTACTCGATTGGAAAAATTGAAATTTAATTGATCTGGAATTGCAGTACTTAAATTATATCCGGAATGATAAAGTGTATTGACATTATTATCATTACACATTACTGCATCCATTTCTGATTGCGCTGGTTGTAACGATCTCACATAAATTACAGGCATTTTATATTGCTGAGCAAAAGCCGTCTGTAAGAAGAAAAGAAATAAAATAATAAAAAAATTGTTTTTCATCTTGTGTTAAATTTTTGATTATCAATAATTGAAAGATAAATATATTAATTCTTTATATAAGTTTTTCAACAAAGTAATCTTTCTCTTAAAAAAAATATAACATACACATTATCAATTTATTATTTTTAATTAAAATAATTTAGTTTAAAAAGAAAATAATTATTAGGATCAAAATCGAAGATATTTTTTTTAATATTTCACAAGAAAACAAAACATTTATTATAAATTATATATTCTAAATAGAAGAAAAGATATTAATTTTTTGAAATAGTTCGGACCTGCTTTCTGTCATTTTTATATTAGCAGATGTCATGTTTTATTATATAATTAAAGTCTGTAGTTTTTGCGTTAATCAATTGACAATCTCTGCAATCGTATATAAAGAAGGTTATAAAAACGTGCAAGCTTACACAAGCAGCTTCAAATCGATCATTCAGCACAATTCGAGTAATTTTCTAAAGACAATTTGATATATCTTAAAATACTGTACTACATAAAAAAGATAATTTAACTTTCCCAACTTTTAATTATAATCACTAACACTATATTATCAAAGTGAAATTATAAAATTCTTTTAATTTTTTAATTTCAGATAAATCCATGATTATTAACATCATAATGATAGCAAAAAAATAAAATTCTAATAGTCACGAAAAATTATTGCAAATTTTATTTTGAATTACAAAAAAATATTCTATCTTTGCACCCACAAAAAACAAGGTAATTCTTGTTAAGATGACCTTTAATCGGGGCGTAGCGTAGTCCGGTCATCGCGCCTGGTTTGGGACCAGGAGGTCGCAGGTTCGAATCCTGCCGCCCCGACTGTTTTAATAGTTTTCTCAAAATTATTTAATGGGTGCGTAGCTCAGCTGGATAGAGCATCTGCCTTCTAAGCAGACGGTCAAAGGTTCGAATCCTTTCGCGCTCACTTAATGACACCATTAGGACAATTTAGGCCAAATGGTGTCATTTTATTTATAAATACTTGTTATTCAGTCTATTTAGAGTATTTTTCACCCTTTTACCTTATTTTTTAAAGCAAAAATTTTTTCTTAAAAAACCAATATTTTATCTTTTTAAGACGATTTTTCGATTAAAGCTCCATATTATTGCTACGAACCTGACAGGATTCGAACTTTTTCAAAAATATTAAATAACTGAAAATCAAATAAATACCAAAATCATTTTTTTTCTGTGGAGCAAAAAGTTCGAAAAGACAAGCCCATCACGTTATCTATACAGGATTTCGAACACTTCAAATGCCATATAAAATATTGTTTTTCAGCGTTTTATATAAATACAATTTAAAATATCAGCTTTACTCTGAAAAATCAAAAACTAATCAATCAATTTTTAGATATTTTTTAAGTTTTGTTCATACCCTAAAAAATATAATTCTTTAAAAAATTCAACTATTGCTTGCTCTGTCTGCTGACCATGGATTTCTTTTATTTTCGAAGCTGAAGCAGTTAATCCAAATATAGTCTTAACACTTTCTGATAGCATTTTTCCAATATTCCCTTCTATTACTTTTACTTTCTCCGGAAAAAACAACCTGATAATTCTCTGTTTGGTTATAGTATCTGAATTTTCATAAAACTCCCCTAAGTGGTTAATTATGTAATCAGTTCCCTTTTCTGTATGTTTTTCAGCCACTATTTTTAAAGCCTGCTGTCTCAACTTATCAGTATTATCTTTTAAAGATTCCTGACAACGACTTCTTATTAGTATATAATCATCATAGTCAATATTCCCATTTGAAAATAGCTTTTGTGCATTGAATCCCCTATCAATCAATTTTTCCATTTCTTTCTTTATCTCCTCTTTTTTCTGAATATAATCATGATGTTCTTCACCGTAAATTTCCTTTGAGATACTATTGGCAAGTTCTAAAAATGGTTCTACCACTCTATTGTTCTTAAGAAATGAGAGAAAACTTAAATTGATAAGGTCGGCTCTTACCCGGTATGAACAGAGTCCCACACAGTGATAATAATAATATTTTTTAGTATGTCCCTGCGATCCACTTCCTGTAAGCGTATTTCCACAATTAGGACATTGTAGGACTCCTCTAAAAATTAAATTTTCATTGACTATCCTTTTTGAAGTTAGTTTCTTAGAATGGTTTAAATCTGCGCCTTTTATTATTCTTTGAACCTGATCAAATAAAACGACAGGTATAAGACGCTCATGAGCACCCTCAACAATTCTTTCAGCTTTATCTTCGAATGCCGGAATTTTTATTTTACCACAATAAATAGGATTTCTTACCAGCCGGTAAAATGCACTTCTACTGCAATGAAGCCCATTTGATAACGCATCCTTGTATATTTCAGTTAAACAATATTTACTTTGTCTCACTATAGCTGTAAAAGCCTCACGGATAATATATGCTTCCGGTTCGTAGAGGGCTATATATTTTTTTCCATCAGATGTTATTTTATTTCTATATCCTAGAGGAGCTTTGTTAATCCATCTTCCTTCCAGTCTTGCTTTTTGCATTCCCAAACGTACATTACGGCTTCTTTTATCGTTTTCTACTTCAGAAGTAGCCCAGTACATTGCCAACATAATTTTGCTTTCCGGAATTGAGAAGTCTATCTGCTGTTCAATTGCCTGAATAGAAACTTTCATATTCTGCAATCTTTCTAACATCTTGTAAGCGTCCATAATATTGCGGCTGAATCGATCCCAATAAGTAAAGAGAATAAGTGAAGATTGATTTTTAATGAGCTTAAGTTCAGCGAACAATTTGTTCCATTCTGGCCGGTTAAATGTTTTCGCAGAATAGTCTTCGAAAATAGTTTTGGTAACAATGAGATTGTGATCTTTACAATAGTGCACAAGTCGATCCAGCTGGCTGCGTTGGGAATATCCTTTTACAGCCTGTTCATCAGTACTGACTCGTATGTACAGATAAACGGCTTGCATGGCGTGGTATTAATTAAAGTCCTTTAGTTAGAACTCCTATATATTTAAACGAAAAATAGAACAAATTATTTGACGAGTTTACATACATATTTTAACAAAAAATATTTATGCTTCGGTCATATTCTGTTCTACTAGATAATAGCATGATTTATATTTATTGTAGAATCATGGCAGTAATTTGAAAATGATTAAATAGTGGAATTTTATACTATTCTGAAAAGAATGGTTCGAATCTGTGTAGAGATTACCATCTAATGCAATTAAACATTATTAATCAATGACTTAGTAAAAAAAATTATCTACCACGAATTTGCCACAACTCCTTATATTGGTTAAAACATACAAAATCTTAACAAACTAAAATTAATGAGTCATTAGTTTCTACACGCGAATATTAAATATTCTATTAAATCAATAGATTCTTCCTCAATCCATTCATCTTTTGAAATAAGCGAATCAATTACCTCAATCTGCCCAATCGTAAAATGAGACTGGTCAAGTCCTGAAAATTGCTTTTCCTGGCTCCATTTACTTTTGTGATGTTTTACCGTGACTGGTAATTTTTTAGCATTTTTAGGAGGTTCAATGAGTATTATATCTTTTCCTTTTTCTTTAAAAATATTTTTCACCTGGCAATAGATATCTAGGCCGTTATAATCCCAGTCACAAAAATAATAGATGGGCAGGCCCAGCTTATCTGCCGAAATGTCTTGCAGGGGCTTCGTATTATTACCGCCAACGTACCAGAGTTCAATGTTGCTCTTTTTGTATTCAACAGGTACCTTCAGGCAATCCAGATTTTCGCACAGTACGATAACCTGCGGCTCCAGGCAGTCAACGACCCATCTCCATTGATGATTTTTTGGATCATTTTCAGGAAATGCATCTACTTCTAAAAGTTGCAATATCGCTTTCTCCAAAGAAGGCCTGTTCTCGATATACTTTGAGTTTTCTTTTCTAAAAAGCTCCGCTGAAAGCTTTTTTCTGGTGGTCATCCTCTTTTTGATCTCTTGTTTATTGTAAAATACAAATATTAAAGCCTTCAGATCTTGTTCAGTAAAATTTTTCTTACTGTTATTCTCCAGCCCTGATTCCTCAAAAAACTTATTGTAATAGAGAAAAGTTTCCAAAAATTCTTTTTCATAAAAAGGTTTAAACCTACTCGAGGACTCGAGAACTAAGTGATTTCCTTTTTGATATCTTACAAGCTTTTTTTGCGTAAAAATGATCCTTTCAATATAACTGTTGTTCAGTATTTTTAACCTTGTTTTACCACCTACATATAATTCATGGAGGCCTCTTAAATATTTCCACTCTACTGTTCTCATACTGTTCCGTTTTCAAGTAGACCAAATATTGGGACAGGATCATAATTTACCTCATCGTCCTCCACACTATTATGCAGGAGGTAGATATTCTGCTTGGCTGCATCTATCTTATGGGGAGATATTGACATAGAAATAATCTGATAATCATTAGCCTCTGCTATTTTATATAGCATATCAAAGTTTTTGCCCAAACCTGCTGCTTCATCAATGGCCATAAAACGAATTGCATCCTTGTCTTTACTGCCAGATTTTTTGTCAAGTAATGCTAACTTGGCAATACACAAAAGTGCAATTGCAGAATACGTCTGACTGTTACTTCCATCATTTTTCTTTCCGGAACTGTTTACCATTGAAAATTTAAGTCCATAATACGACTTAGGATTTAAGAGATCTTTTATTTTGGGTTTAAGGTTTCGGTCACCGCCCGAGCGGTAATAGGCCTGCTGAAGTTTATCGGTTAAAGAGTGATACTTTTCAAGCTCATTTGTAATCCCTTTCTCCTGTTCAAATAAAGTCTCGTCAGATCCAAGCTCAGCATCTTTTTTAATCTTCTCAACAAAGATTTGCATCCAGTCGGCTGAAAGTGAATTGTCTTTTATCTCAGCCAAGGTAGCCTTGTGACCGCCGGAGATTATTTTCTCATCATCGTTCAGAAAATTCCGAATCTGTCGTGCGATGTTTAACTGGGTACTGACTTCAAGCCAGACATCTTCAATAATCGAAGCCAGTTTATTCAGCTTACGCGAATTCAATTTCTTGTTCTTTAAATTTATATCAGCCAGATACTTTCCTATTTTTTCAATAACATCTTTTTCCAAAATATTTTCATCACTTAGAATTTCGGGAGGTAAGATCTCTGCACACAAAGCCTGAAAATCTCCCGAATCCTCGAATCTTTTGAAATTATTGTTTAAATTTTCCCCTGCAATGACATTATATTTGACGATATATTTATTTTCTGCTGCAGAACAATCTTCACGCAATTGCTCAACCTCCTCATATTGCCTGATCTTGGGAACATAGGTTGAAACAAAGAGTTCCGGACACTTACCATATGCATCATTCCTCTTCGACTTTAATTCATTTATCAGTCGATCCAATTCTTTAATCCTTTCTGAACCAGCATAATTCTTCTCCTGATTTTTGTAAATCCCGAAAAAATCATCATAAAACTCCGCATTATCTGAAGCATCGACCAGATCATTAAGGACAGTAGGCTGCTCTGCAGAATCAAAACGCCATTTACTTTTTATGCCTACAACTTGTTCATCGGATATGGCATCAATGAAAGATTTCTCCAGTTGGGATAGATTGCTTGATAAGGTTATCAACTCACTTTCTTCCTTTTTTAATGTTTTGTAGGAGTTTTCATACTGCATTGCTTTTGCCGGCACTTCACTATCATTCGCCAAATTGAAATGATCGACAAGCTCATCTTTCTTTAACGCAAACAGTTCATGAGACTGTAATTGCACATCCAGCTCCCACTTTGCCCCCCAGGCTTTAACATATTCATCGGCATCTCCAAGTTCTTCAAGAATCCTGTAAAGAACACTTAAATCTGCTAAACTCTTTTCTAAACCCTGTATATCCTTAGCAATGTTACTGGTCTGGACCTCGAAATATTTTTTAATGTCATCTTTGTTTCCGGTATTGAACACAGGTTCAAAATCTTTTGAAATAAATTCAAGAACACCATTGAGATTTAGCCAAAATCCAAGCTCATCTTCGCTATAAACTGGAATCTCCCCGTGAATCAATATCTCCGGCGACGGAAGATATCTGTACAGCTTATCCTGCGGTTGATCGACCCTGATGTCCTGATTCTGGAACATTCTGATGATTCCCTCCTGTCTCTGATTCAAAACACTGTCTGTTTCAAGAGCCCATCTGGCAATAGAAGTGGCTTCATCCAGGTTGTTTAGGGACCGAAGCTTATTTTTAAATTCGATTTCCTGTTGCAATAGGTCACAACTATGCTGAATCTGTACAAGTACTGCTTTTCCCGAATAATTGGCCAGCAGGTTTGTTGATATCTTATTCTTTTGAATCTGCGCTTCAAGTTCATTTATCTTTCGGATATTATCCTTGGATTCCTGATAGCTGTCGTATTTGGCCAGAACCTGTTCGGCAGAAATTTCCAGCTCATCCAGCCAGCGCAAGAAATCACCTCTTTTCTTACGTTTATCGGTCCATTCCTTTGTTAGAACAAGAGCATCCTCAACCCGTTTCTCAATTACAGGTTGCTCTTGTGCTATTTCCTCCATTTTTTTTAAAAGAACAGATTCAAGAAGTGGAAGGAGCCTGGTGCTTTCTTCATATTTTAGTATCAATTCTTCGAGCTCCTTAAATAGACCATCTTGTTGCTGGCCCAGGAAATCATACTCGGCTTCGATATAGTCTTTAAAAAGACGCTCCTTTAAAACCTTCAGATCGAGCAGATCACTGAGTTTCTGCTGCTTAATTTTAAGCTTATCTATTTCCGCGACATTATCCTGAAACTGCTTCTCATCACCCTGCAGCTCCTCAACCGTGGTTTCAAACCTGTTATAAAATTCTTTTTCTTTCTCATCACCGAACAGAAAAGACTGCAAGCTGACACTCTTATCCATATCTAGCGATTCCCGCGAAAAAGCCTGAACAATCCTTGCGTAATTATGCAATGCCTGGTTACTTACCGAAAGATCCAGCGGCAGAATATCATTGTTAAATAAAATCTTATGGTAGGTCTGGGTCCTCTCCCAGCTTTCACAGGTCAGGTTAAAATTATCAATGATATGGTCACGTAATTCATTGATGGGCAAAATGGAATTATCCCGCTGGAATTCAGCAACACCGAGCAGCTGGCCAAACGTTGCCAGCTTCGTATCGGCTTCAAAATTATTCCCCTGCTGAACAATGAACATCTCTGCAGCGCCCGAACTTTCCAGATATATCCCGACGATCACATATTGGTTCTTTTTGAGCTCAAGGCTCAAAAATGCATAGCCCATATCAGTACCCTTTCCCTCCGATCGTAACACCAGAGTCTTAGCCTCTCTGGGACCACTACCTTTGGTGGGAGAATGGAAATAACGGACCCCAACAAAGATCAGCTGAAGTAGATCGGAAATCATACTTTTACCTGCGCCCCCTTCCCCGACAAAATCCGTTCTGAAAGGACCGAACTCATAGTCAAAGTGCTGATGCCTGATGATTCCTAATGTTGACAGTCTTTTTATTCGCGGATAATCTTTCATTTCAGTTCATTTAACGTATTATCAATATCCACAATGTATTCCTCATAAATCTTTATCAACCTATCAAACGCCGGTAGCACGGTGAATTCATCGCCTTCTAAAATCAGCCATCCGATCTTTTTGAACTCGATCAGAGCTGACTGTACCGTGGAATCCAACATCGTGTCATTTACATTGCCGGGACCGATATTTTTTGATTTTGCGATCAGATAATAAATGCCCCTTTTATAATCATCATAGTCGATCCGGATCTTTTCCTTTAGTCTCTGGACAGAGTCGAGCAATAAATCATTGTCAATATATACGATTTTATAAAGTATAAAGCCGATAATCACATATTCGCTTTTAAGGATATTACGGTGCCTGGAGGAAATTTTCCCACGGTCATTTCCATAGAAATCCAAATAAAAATAATTGTCCGGACTCTCGCCCCCCTCACTCAGCCGCACACCAAAAAAATTATGGTAATAATTCACAAGACTTTTTATATTCCGCTGTATATAGGCGAAGTATCTGGTCTGGCTCCCGCTATCCTGAAAATGCACGCCATCCTTCAGTTGATAATCAATTGTGGCAAAAATTTCCCGTGCTTCCTCATCATAGAGGAAATCGAGCATTATGTCCTGATAATTGACATTTTCCATAATCCAATATTTTTATGTTCAGAATCTCTCTGCAGAGTTTTTTCTGTTAACAGTTTAAATTTACCCTCACTGGCATATACCTGCTTTATAACGTTGAACAAAACAGTTACCGCGATCTGGCTGCTCTGGGAATCTCTCAGTATCTCAAAAAAATAGGCTGATAATCTGATCTCGCCTTTTAATTCAAGCTCCGCAAATATCAGTTTCTCCCACTTGCCAATAACTTCCATCTCCCGGATTTCCCTTTTGACCTTTTCTACATTCTCCTGTATGATTTCCTCATTTTGAACATATGTTTTTCTTTCCTTCGGCTTTGGTGGAAATAGCTCCTTATCTCTGCTTACAATAGTAAATTCAGGTGTATCGATGTGCAGTTGTGGTGGCTTAATGTTTCCGGGAAAAACAATATTCCTATTCTCCAAAACACTTTCATTCAGAAGATGGATTATAAATTTCTCAACTTTTGAACTAAACGAAGGCTTATTCAATGTGGAAAATAATTTGCGGACCTTGGGTTGAATACGGTCTAATTTCCGGTCGAGTGAATTGAGCCTGTCATTGATGTATCTCAGGCACGCATGAACCTCCAAGATCAGATCATTGATTACCGGATCAGTAAAATCTATATTATCCAAGGTAGCACGGATATTATTGGTTTCTGAATACGCCGAACGGAGCTCCTGCACATGTGCTTGCGATTGTGACAACCGCTCCTGTGTGGCTACAAGTACATCAATAAAACTATGATCCGAAAAATTCGTCTCATTTTTTAAATCCTCAACGGACAGCACAATCTGACGGTCCAAAAAATCAAGCTGCTCCCTGAGGTCCGGTTCAAATTTTTTAAACGTTTCCTCGAGCCAGAATCTGGGATCATCCGAATTTTTGAGTGTTGAACTCAGATGGGAACATATCTGCTGAATTCTTGTGGGGTTAAATGCGCCCTTCAGCGTATCCTTTGCATGCAAACAGAATTTATTGGCATAATCCTTAAAATAATACTTTTGCTTTTCCTGATCATAATCCAAAAAATATTCCTGAAGATCCATAATATGACCACTGTACACTTCTTTGGGATACCGCATATTGGTCTGATAAATTTCCTCAAATGCCGTATGGATATCTTTTTCGGAGAACTTGTCGTCATCAAATTCCTTATTGACAATTCTCTCATAAAGTATGACAATTGCCATTCCCACCTCTTTTGCGGGAAAAAGAAGCTTATAGGTTTCGTTCTCACTGAGAACACTCACAAAGTTGAAATCAGGTTTTAAATTTTCACTCAAATGGCTACAAAAAGTATTAGTAATAGATTAAAAAAGATGTTCTTAAACAAATATATTAAAAACAAAAAGTAAAGTATTACGGCTATCCATTTTTATTATCAACAAATTTTGAGTAGACACAATATTTAATTGGCTGAAATTTCAACAATTATGATAAGTATGCCGATTTTAACTCTAGAAGTATTAACTCTAAGAAACAATAAACCGTACAATTATGAATTGTATATTTACTTTGCGTATTATACCAATCAATGTTCAATCCCTTGTTAAAAAAATCGAAGGCACTCACCAGTTTTCCGTTTTTGAGTAAGAATTCGATCCAGCTTTTATCAGGTCCCCGTTAAATGTTAATGTGATGTGTAAATCTGATCTAGATACCTGAGGAATTGTTTTTTAGGGAATCTATGATCTACAAAATGATAAAATTTTGAAGCTCACAATTTATATTGGCAATTTCGACTAATTAAATCTTAATTCCTTAATGAAAACTTTAGTTTGATCACCACCTTTAATTCGGAACTGATTATTTAGACCAAAAACAATATGTATTAGGCATCTAGTAGCTATTTTTTTATCCGGTTTCTTTGAATTTGGTTTCCACAGCTCTGCAATAGCCAAAACTAATTTAGAAAATAACTTTCCTAAAAGTCAGCGAAACCCTGCTTTTCCTAGGAAAAGAACGTCCTTTATATACGTCAGTCTTTCTCCCGGCGATACCGTGTGTCCATTTGTAACGGGCTTCCTCAGACATAATCAACAGGCTTCTAGGCTCCAAAAGAAGTGAAACTATATTTTTACTTTCAATATTGATGAAATCCATTAGGCATGTTGACCCTAGACTGAGTGCAAAGATAGTCTCTCCAAAACATGGATGACAGTCAACGTGCCCGGCAATACCCTGTCCTGGGAGATATTCATTAACAATTAACTGATCAAAATTCTGATCAATCAAATTTCTGCGCCGCATTTTATGAACAACAGGATCTACCCATGCCGGGAGATCCCCAAGATACATGGAATAATTCAACGAGCGCGCACGATAATCGTATTTATAACCATAGTGCTGAACACGTCTTTTTAAATCATTCAGCCATGGCTCCCTGTTAATGGACTCCAAAAGATTTTTTTCCTCTGCACCTGTGATAAAATTGGGAATATATCCAAGTCCTCTGATTACACTTAAATCTATCCCTTCATTTATTGATGGGATTTTGTCCATATCATCCGGTAGTGGATTAAATAAATCGTACATTTTTAAGTTAATTCTAAAATTTCAAAGTATACATCCTCGTGTGTCGGACCAAACATGCTGCTCCTTCTGTTATTGTAACTGACCCTTGCAGTAGTCGAAAATATGGGAGGCTCCACATATCTCAGCAGTCGTTTAAAATTGTTATATTTCACATTTTTAGCAGGGTCCGTGCTGTTCTGGAACAGAAGGTAACAAGGTACATCAGGCTTAGATTTTCTAATGTGCATCACATCCTCTGCTAGTTTATTCTCATTAAGACTGTCGCTTGCAAACAGGTAACAGGTATTTATATAAATGCTATTTGCGTTGTCTAGCAGCTCATAGCCCAGTTCTGCAAGATCGGCAAGATAAAACGTCGTACCCTGATCGTTATATGCGCTGTTCTGCATCATGTATTCAGCCTCCTCACGCATCGACCCATAATAATCGACACCAAAATAGTCAAAAGAAACAAGTTCAGCACTATCCGAATAGAGATGGTCTACCAGTGCTATGCCCGAAGTAGCCGGACCACAGCCTACATCAATAAACTTAATCCTGCCGTTTGTCCCATGAAATCGAGCTATATGGTTGAAACGGTCAAACAAATACAAGGAGGAGTAGTAATGTTTGCGCATATTAAAATAACAGTAAAGTTTAACAATATCATTACTGGTCAGATGGCCATATAAATCATCAAAATGTGCCTGCCCAAAATTAATGATCTTTTTCCTGACGGTATACTGGTCATAGCCCAGCAAAATCTCATGCCATTCCGTTCTGGGATGGTTACGGAGATAATCAAGAAACTTATTGTTAAACAGCGCTTCTGTGAAAATAGAAGGCTCATAAATTTTTTTAACTTCATCTTCGATCGCTATCTCTGCGGTAAACTGCTGGCGGTTCTGTTGGTAGATCTCAAGTATAGGATACTGTTGAAGCAAATCAGGATCTTCAAAGAGTTCTTCGAAGGTATGCAGTGCAGCTATTTTGCCTTTTCCCTCAAGTAGAGCAGCAGTCTGCACGTGATAGGTGTATAGATCACGTAGTACGTCATTTTCGTAATCCTCCACCCCATCAGTTATCGCCGATGATAGTTTTTCAAGATACTTCCCAAAAAGCCTACAATGCGATTCCGCATCTCTATACTGCCTATGGTGCATCCATGCCCTGAGTCTATTCTTAAAGATGTTTTCACCAATATGGTTCGAACAGTTCATTACCGAGGCAAGTATATTTGCTCTCTTGAAATAAAAACCCAGTTCTTTGAATAAAAACTGTATTTCCTCGGATCCTTCGGTCTGATCATCAAGCTGCATGGTACTTAAAAGTACCAGAATCTGATTTGCAAGATCCGTATTTCCCCTATTGACATCAAGGTTGATGAACATCAGCTTCAGACTAGCTCTGTTTATGGAGATGTGCCCGATGATCTCCTGTGCGTTCAGCTGAAGAATTGTATCTTGAAAATCCTGCAAAATCATTATCTACTGACTATTTTTTTTTCAAGTTGAATTCTCAGCTGCATTTCCTCCATGTCAATTTTGTCCCTGTTGTCGTACAGGTAACGTAAAAGATCCTTCTTGGCGAAAAAAACACGGTCTAGGAAGTAAGCGGCATCCCCAAGCTCAGTTATGCTCACCGGTAGAATCTTTATTTTTGCTTTATGGCAGAACGTTCCAAATGTTGATGAAAACGGAATCTCCTGTGGAAGAAACGAAATCTGTTCGATAAACTTTTCAAAAGGATCAACGAACGATATACTACTGTAAAGTTTACCGTAAAGAAGTTTTTCAAAAACAGGGAAATTTTCGCCCGGTATTTTCTTTCCTACCTTTTCATCCTCAATATCCTCCCTAATCCTGATAGTCTCAGCTGTAATACCGACCAGACTTTCAAATACAAAACGGTAGACTAGTTCAATAACCACATAATCAAAACGGGTGGACAGCTGGAATTTGATCGGCTGTTTCCCTTTGACCATGGATAAAGCAAGGTTAGAGGAACTAAGTCGCTCCTCACTGTTTCTTAAATTTTTATAACCATAAAAATATCCAAGAACCGCAAATGCATATTCACCGAATGAACGTGAATAAACGGATGCGATATCCCTTCTGGCAACTTCTATTCCGTTAAGATTTCCGTAATTTCTCAGGAAAGCAAATACGTACAGCGGCAATGCCGATTTTTGCTTGGACTCTTCAACTTCCTTTAGCGCCTTTTTCCGTTCAACGTTACTCACAAGTAGTGAAAGAACACGTTTAACAGCTGGCGAATCCTCGCCAGAGGCTTTCAGGATCTTCCCAAAGTCCAAAGTATCTGCATCGGTAAAATTTTCCTCTATCTGAACCCTTGCAAAAAGCCATTTTAAGAGCGATTTGTCAGGTGGACAATTTTCATTGAACAGGTAACTATAAAATTCCGAAATAGTATTTTTCTGTACAATTTCAACTCCGAATCCTTCATCCAGAACCTGCATAGCATAGAAAAAATGTTGAGAAAGACTCCTAAATACTTTGCTCTTATCAACGGTTAAAAGATCATAATTGCGTAAAAAAGCCAAAAGGCCAAGAATTCGGTCGTATTTATCAATTTTTGACTGATAATCTTCACTTCCCTTTTTTTCTAAACTTTTAAAGTTGAACTGCTGCCTGAAAACGACCTCCCTGACAATTATTATGTCCTCAGGAATGAATCCTCCATTGAACAGAAGCGAATCATTGAGAATAGCACTTTTTAGATCATTGCTCTGAACAATTATTTTTTTTATTCTGGTAACTGGCAATGGTACAGCCAAAAGCGCAAAATTATCAAAGACCGTAATATCCTGATTTTCTATCTGTAATACATCTATCTCCAGTAGGATATGATCGCTTGAGGAATGTGATGAACTGTTGGACAGAACAAGAAAGTTTCCGTTCACAGTCTGAATATCGGTAAACGCCCGGTTCTTTACATAACTGGAAGGCATTAGTTGTCCCGAAGTGTAATAATGAAATATATTACCTTTATGGATCTCCACATAAACAGGTTTTGATAGATCAAAATTGATTTTGTCCATTTCCACGTTATTTCGGTCAGTTTTTGATCTCTTATCAGTAGGCCCATAATCTGCTTTATCATTTCGATCGACATCAAAAGAAATACTTCCTTGTAAAAATTCCTTTCGAACTTCCATAGCCCCACTATCTGATAATCCATCTTTGTTCTCCTTGGTTTCAGTTTGTTGCTGCATAGTCAAGAGCTCAGAATTCTGACTTTGCTCATCCTGACCATTGTCAGTCTTGGAGTCCCTAGCGGAGTCATCTACATCATTCTCGGGCCCGTGATTCGTTTCTTGCAGCATGATGGACCTGCCAACATTATCTAACGTCTCTTGTTCAGATTCCACGGATATCTTTTTTTCATCTCTTACCGTCGTTATATCGTGGTCTATTTGTGCCTGACCAGCAACCTGCTCCCCGCCATCGACATTTCTTTCTTCTATATCTGAAGCCTTCTTGTTTTCTTTATCTTTAGGCGAAATAGCCCTCTCCCAAAAGCTTCTGCTATCTTGCGGCTTTTTTGTATCTTTCTTATCAACGGGTTTATTTCTTCTATTTCCTTTAGCCATTTTTAATCTTCCTTTTTTGAATTACTATAAACCCTCCAGGATATCCTGCTGGGCATTTTCATTATAAAAATCCAGTACATCTGGCTTTCTGTTGCATAAAATGAAAATATCATTTCTGGCCCTTGTCACCGCAACATAATAATGACTTCTTGTGGCATAAAATCTGTCGCTTCTGTTCTTAGTTATCATTGCTTTGTTGGAAAGCTCAAATAAAGCCATGATCACGATATCAAATTCTAGACCTTTACATGATTCATAGGTCGTTATGAAAGGTGTCCGGAATTTTCGCTTTAAAACTTCCTCATCCGCAGCACTCATCTCGTTATAATAATACGAAAAGGACTTTTCTACCGGGGCGTCTTCATCACATCTGTAGCCATTGGATATTAGTTCATTTTTTATGGTCTCCACTTCGTTTCCGAAGTGAACTAAGATTCCGATGTTACTGTTTGGATTATTTTCAATAATTTCTATAATTAAATCCATCTGCTTCCCATGGGAAAGTCCGATTCTGATCTCAGGTCGGTTACCAGGTGACAGTTCCGAAGAATCTATATCCTGAACACGGAGATCATCTGGTACAAAATTCTTCGCCAGATCAAATATCTGTCTCGTATTTCTGTAGTTTCCGCCAAGATATTGCTGGTCAGCTCTAAACTGCTTTCGCAGGTTGTCCAGAATGATGTCTTCTACCTCGTCAGGTGGATAAAATTCTCTATAATTCTGCGCCCTGTCAGCTCCTACCGTTACTACTTCTGACAGGTCAAAAGTATTATTGTAAACATTGCCCGGAAGATCCTGACCCTCATCATAAAATAGTTCATCAAACTTTTGCTGACTACGTTTTTTTCGGATATACCTCCGAAAATTCTCACCCATAACATCGCTGTCTTCATCTTCATTGAAATAAGCGACGTTGTCCTTATGCCACTGATAAAATGTTGACAGCCTATTTTTGACAATATCATCAATCTGATCTTCATTAAGCTCACCAAAAAGTTCCTCGGCACTTGCTTTTAACATTCCTCTTATCGTATAGATCAGTGTCCGGTTAAAGGTAAAAAGCATAATCTCCTGCTCCTCACCGATAGCCCTTAAAAACCTAAAAATGGTAACAACTGTCTTACCGCTGCCCGGTCCTCCCGTTACCAACACAGAGTGTCTTGGATTGTAGGCCAGTTACTGATCGTTATATAGCGCAGTTATGGCAGGTAATGAAAATCTGAATTCTGGCATAGTTATCTTATTTTTTTTTGTTTATGCCTTCCCTAAACCAACAATCAACATCGTCCAGCAGCTTAAAGGCATACCACTGCCGGCTGCAATCATCATTGCACCTACCGCTAGTTTCCCAAGAAGAGGCACCAAATCTAAAGAACAGTCCTGTTTGCACCCAAACTGGGCATCGGACTGTTTTGTCCACATTATTTTGTCCTGAGCAAATTTACTTCTTTTTCTTTATAGAACAGTAGTCCAAATTGATTATAATGATGTGTAAAATGACAGTTGTGAAATATCACCCATTCACTAAAGTTCAGCTCACCCATTATGGGATTTACAGGGTATACCTCTGGATTCTTTCTGAAATACTCCCTGAATTCCCCCAGCTCTACATTCAATTCTCCAATGGCATCTGCCAATGTTGAACACTTTAGTAATAAAAGCATGTCTTTGGGCAGAACAGGGTGCTTAAAGTCTTTTGGCATATATTTTTTTTAATAACCATTTTCCTTTACTAGACTCTCCTGTTCACTCGTATAATAGCTTGTCTGTGGCTCATTTCCGTTGGAAAATCTTCCAAAAAGTGAAAGATGCTCGATCATGTGCTGAGGCGTCATTGTTCCGAAATTAGGTTTCTGTTCCCCACTAAGTTTGTTAAGCATTTCGTCCAGAAAAGCATGTTCTTAAATATTGATCATTTTTACGTTATTTTGATATCCTACTTCAACTCCAGCTATCCCGAAAATTTCGCCACATTCAGTCGCAAATTCCAGAATCTCTGCAGTGTTGTGCTGCACAGG
The DNA here is from genome assembly GCF_006175945.1 of Chryseobacterium mulctrae. Classification (NCBI taxonomy): domain Bacteria; kingdom Pseudomonadati; phylum Bacteroidota; class Flavobacteriia; order Flavobacteriales; family Weeksellaceae; genus Chryseobacterium; species Chryseobacterium mulctrae. The sequence goes on from NZ_VAJL01000001.1 coordinate 927,121, forward strand.
TAGAACCACAAAGACCAAAAAAAAACAGTACAGATTGTATCGTTATAAACAGTGCAGCAATTACGGAAAAAGACGAAGCATATTACTTACATTCATTTACAACGAATGTGAATAAAAAGGATTTAAACCATAATCTTCTGTGTCACTCATATTAAAAAACTGATAGTAACTCCCTTTTTCCGTCTCGAAAATCGTCTCTTCCACAAAAACTTCAACCGAAAGATGTTCCAGGGGTTCATAATTTTTTATCAGCTGTCCACTTTCGATCATAACATTGATCTCATCGATTACCATATTGGTCTCATGCAGTAAAAATTCATGGTCAAAATAAGTATTATGATCAAAAAATGGCAACTCCATGACCTTGTCTATCAATTGCGCAAGTTCTGCCGAGCTTGCTATTGGTTTTTGTTCAAGAACTGCGATGTTCGCTAAAATCCGAAGTAATCTTTTTGTGAAAGGATGTCGCTGATTTAGTATTCCCGTGCCATAACCCATGGCATCTTCGTAGGGCTCTTGAAATGGACCGATCTGTGGGAATACATCGATATATTCATGAAGCTCTTCACGGATCTCATATAGCAGCTGCCCGAAATATTCCTCTTCCACGGTCTCGATATTTTCTGCCGCCTTCGTCAATATCTCGAAATATTCAGCTGAACAGGTCGCTACCGAAGGATCCCATCTGGCCTGGATCAGTGGCGGTCCACCAAACCAGGGTGATTCCACAAAGCGGAATGAACAAAAAGTGTGGCTAAGGAATATATAAGACTGAGCCAGAAGACTTCCCGTAATAGCCTGCACTGAGCCTTTTTTCTTATAAAGCTCAGGATAGCTTATATCACTGATAACAAAGGTATCTCCTCTCCAGTCCAGCAGATTCTCGTCCAATTTATGCCGTTCGTCAAACTCCTTCAGGACCATTTCCCTAAACCAGTAGGTATAAGACGGTTGAAAATGGACGGGTCGGCCCATATGGTTTTTCCATGTATCAAATTTTAGGATTCCCTGCTCGTTAACAGTCATCAGGGGGGCATTCTCCAGACCGATGAATTTAATTATTACGCTAAGTGGGACGCGATAAAAGAAAATCAGATAATTGATATACATCATCCTTTTCTTCAGATCAGGATCCATAAGCTTTTCTTTATGTATTTCAATGATATACAGATAGAGTTTCTTTGCTAAAGCCTCGTCCCAAAAATATGTCTGCTGCCTGATCTCGGTCCTGGAAATATTTGTCTGCCTGATATCATTTTTGATAAACTGCACGTGCAATTGGGGAACAACAAACCTTTCCATCGGATAATAATCAAAGAAATCCTCTGACAGGTGTCCTTCAAAGGAACCTCCCTCGACGGAAGTTGGCGGAATCGCTCTTGGAACCAAAATTCCGTCTAGGTAAACCTTGTAAGGTTCGGTCGAATATGAACTTTGTCCATATGGATAATCTCTGCCAGGGTTTGCGTGCTTGTAGGAACTCCAGATGGATCTTATCTTTACTATCCTGTCTTGCGTCCTCTTTCCTGGAAATACCAGTGAATATTCGGGTTTGTTGCTGGGATAACCGGCAATTTTTAAAAATGGATCTTTCGGAATTATAAAACTGACGGATCCGGTAACCCCTTCCATTTTCAGATCATCATGGATCGAAATCTGTTTTACCGTGAAATGTTCCCTGGCAAGTTTCAGGCTCTGTGGTAAAAAAATCTTGCTGAAATCAATTGCGGTATCCAACCTGTGAACTTCATATCCAGGGTAACTATCTGTTTTATCGAGCGGGTCAACAATAACAGTACTTTTGCCTCCTTCCTTGATATATATCGGAAAATCAATATATCCCGTAAGATTTTTCAGATAAGAAGTGATATCAATCCGTGGATCTTCATCAACTTTGCCTCTGATCTTATTCTTTGAAACATAAACCGTTACTGTGGTTCCCACTGGCTCGTACTCGTGGTTGGTTGCAGATACCCGGAACTGCTGGTCAACGTGGGGAATATCAATATTTATAACCTTACTGTCACTTTTAATGTGTGGATCTTTAAAGGTACTGATATGGACCTTGTCGGCAACCATGAAACAGCTCAGGATACCCACACCAAATTTGGAAATCGGATCCATCTCCAACCCCAGCTGTTTGAATTCATCGCTTCCATAGTAGCTTTTTCCGGCAATACTCAGATAATTTTCAATGATATACTGATCCATTCCGATTCCATCATCCTTAATAGAAACGGTCAAGAGATCATCCCCTGCGTCTTCTACCTCTATTGAAATTCTTCCAAAATTGCTCACGGTCGCACCTGTATTTTTTTCGATCCATTCCTTACGCATGCGGATGGCATCAATTGAATTCTGAACAAGCTCACGGATAAATACATATTTGTCCCCACTGTAAATCTCTTCGCTAAGTACATCAAACATTTTGGTTCTATCGAACTGAAATTTAATTAGGATAGGGTCAAATCCCAATGCCCGAACATTCCACTTGATATCAAAAATATTAAGATAGTATCTTTCGCTTGGATCATCTTTCAGCAAGTCATTACAGCCCACAAGCTGCTCCACGCAGAAAGTTCGCAGATCCTCTAGTTCGGCATAGACCTTATAATCATTGGTCTGCCCATCGACCTGTATCAGACGCCCATTCTGAAATGCCACAGTGGCAAGAGAATTTATCGCGAAGTGCTTTGACCACTCCATTTTGGAACGGTATGACTGTGGTGCTGTATATTTATAGATCGCATAAGGTGTGCGTTCATTGGTGATATCAAAAAGGTCAATCAGGCGAAGATAGATAGCTACCGCCCTGAGGTTTACCCGTTCGCCCTTAACAATATAATTCAATGGATAATCATCCTGATCCCTGAGCTCCTTGAAATCCAGCCAATGTCCGATACACACTCTCGCGGCTGCCTCTCCTATTCCATTATCAATCGTCTTAAAGTATTTTCTAACTCGTTGTGCGCTTCTTTCCGCATGGGTCTTCCTAATGTATTCCTGCCATGTGAAATCTGAAATCTTATCAGTTTTTTCGCCAAAAACTTCAAGATGTCTGGCAAATCGGTTATGCTCGGAATTGAGCAGCGCATATTCCTCAGGGCTGCTACCGGGGCGGTCTGCTATGGCATCTTTTTCGGCCTGTGATACAGCCATCCCCCAGTCGTGTCCAAATATTGACAGACACAGGATCAGTAGCTCGGCCGCATTGAGCCGCTCAATAAGTTCATGTCCCAAAATCTCCTCGGCCAGACCAAGTAAACGGCGAAGATGAAACTCTTCCTCGTGTGGTGTGTATTCAGGAAAAACCTGGCAGATAAATTTGACATGCTGGCTTACTAATCTTTTGAAAGCAAGAAAAATATCCATATAATCACTAAATGCCAATTTTTCCGCAGATTTATTTTGTAGAGCTGTAAGAAGAAATGAATCCTCTACCATAACAGCATCAAGTTTGTTCATAATTCTAAATAGTATCGTGTTAATAGTTGAGCTTAAATGTAGTGAAATAATCATTATCCAAAGCCTGAAAAAGGTTGAATTTTCAATAATCTTCTGCCTTTATTTCATGATTATGGCATACTATTTCCAGCTTGCCCTGTTCTAAGAGATAATCAGTCCGCTCACTCTAGCAAATGCCTCTAGGTACAGTACATCCATTTTCTTCGTGCCCCAGTCCACCTATAACTAATAGGTACGATTACTGATATCACTACTGAATGGAGACCAATTTTCTATAGTATCATAATAAGATGAACTGACCATAATTTTCTTTGCTTCTTCGCTTCCATTCTTCCACTCCAGCTCTATATATTTTGAAGAACCCTGGGCAGAAAGAAGACAGCAAAATAAAAGGTCCAAAATAAAGATTGATCTTACAAATAAATTACTCATAATGGGTCATCGTTATTTTATCGAAATCCGATCCATCTTCATCGATCCTTTGTCTAAAATACCTTTTGGTCAATTTAAAAACAGCACCTTCACTGGTAATAAATATAAAAAAAGAGACGTTAAAAAATAAACGTCTCCCTAAGCGAGAGAGGGAGCCCACTCGAACTACTTCTGCCATTATTATCATTCTTTGAAACCTTGAAATAGAATAACAATTCGATTCTGTATTGTTTCAGATGAATCAAAGTTTGTAACCGGTGAATTATTGGTAATAGACGGAGGACTTAAAACAAGATGAAATCTTTATTGATTGAAGACGTAGATATCATAATAATTACGATAGTATCTATATTTCGTTTTACCGGGGCGTTCCGATTTCGAACACTCATCGGCAGCGCTTTCCGCTATATCTTTCGCCCAGCAAAAGGATGCCGCTCCTATCGCTAACGCGGAAAATAATGGAACTGAAGGACTATAAATCGCGGGCTCAAATCATGGTTGATGTCATGGAGTATGAGCGCATAGAAGAGGTCATGCAAAAAGCCACCAAACAGGTGGCTTTCAAATTAAAAATTTCAAAATTCCAAGATTTTAATTGTCTTTCAAATTTTCATTCTCTAAGGGAAGTCCTATAAATAGCCTAAAAATAACCTCACTTTTCTTATTCAGTTATTGATTGTAACTCTCTTTATTTCGATATCGTCCGATAGCATGGAACAATTCCATTGTTCCATGCTACCCGCAATCCCCACAAGAAGTGTTTAGGTAATCTATCTTTAAAAATTATTTTTCTCGATAACAAAAGCTTTCAGCTCCGCTATCTTTCCATCCTCGAATCGCCAAAGATCACAATAATCAAAATGTTCATATTGTCCATCTTTATTTTTTAGTCGGATTCCTCCGGTTACCATCACAAAATCGCCATCTTCGATAGTTTTTTCCACGCTGAATACAGGAGGCTCATAATAGAATTCTTTCATATAAGCCCGTACTTCTTCTTTCCCATTAAGGGTACGCTCCCCAACAAATACCCATTTTGTTCCTGGAGTACAATAAGCTAAAAAACTTTCATAGTCGCCCTCTGAAACAAATTCATTGGCCTTGTGTAAGATTGTTGCATTTTTCATTTTTTTCTGTTGTTTTAAGTGATCATTTTTTGCCTGCGCACTTATATTGCATGCTACAAGCATTAATATGATGATGATTAATGATTTTCTCATACCTGAAGATTGTACTGAATCGATCCTAAGTTAACTTATACCGATCTCTTCAACTACATTGATTCCGAATCCTGATAAACGGCTGATAATATCATCCGATGAAACAATATTTTCAGGAAGATACAGACCTCCCGCTTTCTGTACGGACTGCCCTTTTAGACCTAATATACTTTCTGCTATCAAATATATACCCACGGCAGTGAGATGGGAATTCCCTCTTGGCCCGGAAACTATCGTGCGAAGCTTAGTCCTTTCCCCGGACAATAAAGTTCCTTCAATCTCAATGTACAAATCATGCGATGCCCCCAAACCTTTGCTGCTGCCTATCGACTCCCCGACAATAAAATCAAATCGAATATTTGAAGCATCGGTAAAAGCTGCGATACTGGGAACATCCAAGGTACCCATTGGATAGCCCAAAACTTGTGAATGATCATGCAGATCGATCAATCTCGCATGATCTCTCGACTCTACTGATAGCCAGCTCCCATCCTGGCGAATAAGTGCCTTACCGACGAAACCTTTTACTTCTTCGGTGACCAATGGCCCAACAGGGTCTTTCGGATCATATAATCCTGCAATCTCTACCTTGTCTACCCTGCTAAATCTAGCTGACAGATGTTTGACTACAAGTGTCAATAGTCCCCCTTGCCAATGTCCGGCAAATACTATCGGCGCAGAGATCCTTTTATGTAAGCTTAGAAATACCATCGGAGAAATTTGATCGGCTAATTCACTTACAGATATACAAGAAATGCCATTGGTTAAAGCAGTTTCCCTCAAAACATTCCTGTGATCGTCTAATGCGGAAATGATCAGGTCAATTTTTCCGAAGTCGCTTAAATCAAAGCTTTCATCCAGATTAATATAGGCTGTTTCAGCATTTGTCAATTCATTTATTAACATTTCACCACTTTGGGGATTTCGACCTGCAAGAATGAGTTCAGCAGTTCTATCTTCATTTCTGATCAGACGCGCTATGTTACTGCCTACTTGGCCGTAACCGCCAACAATTAAAATTCTTTTTTTGTTTAATTCCATAATGCAATATTAAATTAGGTCAAATGACCTAATGCAAATATAGGTCATTTGACCTAATTATAATTAATTTTTAATATTTTATTTTTAATTTTACCAGATGGACAAAAAAGAAGAGCGACTACATCAGATCTTATCGACGACGATCAATATACTTACCGAAAAAGGTGCCGAAAAACTTTCCATGAGAATGGTTGCTAAAAGTGCAAATATATCGCTAAGTAACCTTCAGTATTACTATAAGGATAAAGACCTCCTCTTCATCGCCACGGTTGAATTTTACTTTGAAAGCTGCAAGAAAGAACTTACCCATGCCATTAAGATGTTAACTGAAGGCAGCACCCCGGATAAAGATATTTTCCTGGAAAAAGTACTGAGTATGCTGCTGATTGATAGCAAATCAAGCCATCAAACTTTGATGTTCCAAGAAATATGGACTTTGGCTGCCAGAAACAAAGAGTTGCAAAAAGCTGTAGAAACATATTATAAGACATACTGTATTTGGATGATTGATCTGATCTCTAAATTTTGCAGTAAGCCGGATGAAATTGTAAGTTTCCTTATACCTTTTGTAGAAGGATATACCATTGTTCACAACGTTATTCCTCTTACCAAAGAAAAAGTCATTGAAATGATGCTAAAACTTATTTCAATTGTGGAAAGATAAATTAGGACGAGATAAAAAGTAACAAATATTCCTTTCTACATTTTTGCTTGGGTAAATGCCAGAAAAAAGGTTTCAAAAGAGGATGCGGAAAATATCGCTTCTCTACCTAACTTTAACTAAATCAAATTTTGACTGGTTATTTTTCCATGATTTTCTTTCTATGATTACGTCCCCAATTTGAAATAGTTAGAGTCAATTCCCGCAAAGTTTGCCCATAATCTGTCAGCTCATAAACAACTGATAGCGGCTGGGTATTGGTAACCGTTCGGCTGATTAACTGATTAATCTCCATATCTTTCAATTCTCTACTCAACATCTTACCAGAAATACCTTTTACTTCACGCAATAACTCAGAATAACGCATAGGCTGATAACATAAACAGGCTATTATGGATACTTTCCATCGTCCTCCGATAACATCCATCGCATCATGAATACACAATATATTGTAACTACATTCTTTAACAGGGCTGTCTATATTTTCTCCAGCGATATTTTCCATAATTATACAATTTACTAAGATGGTTACCCAAATGTCACCATTACTTTTTGTCACAAAGTTACAAAAAGTCACCATCGGATTATACCTTTGCTAAAGAAAAAAAAGTTTTTACAAAATGGAATTATTAAAAGATTTAAACTGGCGATACGCAGTTAAAAAGTATAGCACTGAAAAAGTGGATGAGCAAAAGATAGACTTAATTCTTAACGCAATTAATTTAAGTGCATCCTCCTGCGGATTACAGCCCTATCGCTTATTTGTGATCTCAAATGAAGAACTGAAACTTAAATTGAAGGCAGATTCATTTAACGGACAGATTGCAGAATCTTCACATCTCTTTGTTTTTGCCGCTTATAACAAAATCACAACGCAAAACGTACAAGATTTAGTTTATCTGACATCTCAGGTAAAAAATGTATCAATTGAATCGTTAGATGGATTATTTGTCTCCATTGATTCATTTTTTAGAAGTAGAACCGATGAGCAGAACAGACACTGGGCAGAGAAACAAACCTATATCGCATTAGGAACAGCACTTGTTGCTGCTGCTAACTTACGGGTTGATGCGACACCTATGGAAGGTTTTGATTCCGAGCTTTTCGACAAACTGTTAGGTCTTGACGAAAAAGGATTACACAGCACAGTTATTCTTTCTCTTGGATATCGTGATGAAGCAAACGATTATTTAGCGAGCACGAAGAAAGTCAGAATACCGTTAGAAGAAATGGCACATACTGTAAACTAAGTTATCTCAAATAGAAAGAGATGTTTATTGAACCAACATCTCTTTTTATCTAGGGAACTTCTTCTTGGTATACTTTAGATTCCAGTCATAACTTTTGTGATAATGTACTTAAATGTATATAGGACTACTCCCATCCTACACTTTTCAATAGCCTGTTTTCTCACTTTATACCAATGTAATGTCACTGATCATATTCCTCGCAAAACTGAACTTTCTTATGTGTGCGTTAATAATTGATAGATTGTCACCGGGTAGGCTTCTGTTTTATAAGGATAATTCAAAAAATATTTGCCTGTTTTACCCTGAAGGTAGATTTTACCGTATCCCTCGAGTCAAAAAAAATTAGCGGAAAACTAAAATCAGTAATAACTGTTTTAGTATTACTTTTCATAAAATAGGTTAATATAGTAGAAAGCCTTGGGTTCCCAGCCCAGGGCTTTTTCATTAATAAATTCATCAGAGTAATGTTTTACTTCCTCTGGATGACAATCCCGCCGAACCTTGCTTCCTGCACGATGAACTCTTTACCATCGATCAGGCAGAGGAATTCAGATTTAGAGTCATCTTCCCCCAGTACATTGCCGTGTATGTCTTTATAAACAATCTTCAGTCCGCCGGATAGGTCTGTATTGTAAAATTCAAGAAGCATTCGGTCCGGACTGTATTTATCTTTCGATGAACAGATACTGCAGATATATTTGGGGTAACGTGGATTATATTTCACTTCTTTTGTGCAGTTTGAACAGAACTGTTTGACCTCCCCTGCTTTTAAGTCCGGATGGATAAATACTTTTTCCCATGCATAGATTTTTTCATGCTGTCCATAGCTGAGCTCTTTTTCTTTTTTTAAGCTGTTGAAAGTTTCGATCACTTCTCTTGAAAGCACAAAAGGCTGCAGAGATTGCTGGTGATCAATACTAAGTGTCCTGAACCAATTGGGGTCTACCGTAATTTCTTTCCAGAAATCTTCGATATTTAAAAAGGTGCTAAGCTTTGCCGGAATACTTTCTGACTCTCTGTCATTTATACTGTATCTGAGGATTTCAAAATGCTTTCCGGTATAGATCAGTTTATAGCAGTAAAACTCATCGAAAAATGAAATAATTGGTACTTCCTTCTTGAGGACAGCTTTATGAATGGATTCAAGATCGGATAAGCTTAATTTTTCCGTCTCTTTGCGCTGGGATTCCTTTTGCAATTTTAAAGTGGAATAATGTCTTTCCAGCAGGTTCTCTCTCCTATCTGCTGTAAACGCCAGGGATTCTCCTGAGCTGATAAGTGTTCCCATCTCTGTATCGTAGAGCTTCTCAGCAAAAAAATCATTATTCCTCACTTTGTCATGGATCCTTTGGGAGATAAGCCGTAGTTTTCCGTCGAGGCTGTAGGATTCTTTGAGGCCATAGTCAAAGTATTCCTTATAATCATCGCTGGAAAGAATTTGGAGTGACTGTAGATTTATAAGATACTGCTTTACTTCACACTGTACGCCGGATTTTGAAGAATCCTCTTTGCCCTTGATGGTACTGACCACAAGAAGTCCTGACTCAAAGTCTATAAAAGTCTGCAGGATCTCCCTGCCTTTATCAGGGGAAAGCTCAAAATTACCGTGCTGGCATTTCCTAGGTCTGAAAAAACTGCTTTTTAGGATTTTCATGATCGTTTGTTTCTGCAAAAATAAAAAGAACTTTATTAGGGCGTCCTCTTCGGGGGGCTTTTCTTTCCAATCTTTTCAGCATGAAAAGGTTTTCATTGCAATCCCTGACGCTTAACATCTCTTTGGTCAAATAAATCAATATCAGAGGAGCTTAGAAAGAAGATCGTTTTTCTAACGATCTAATATTATCAAGTTTAGAGTCCGTTCACATCGCAATTTCAATTTCACCGTGAGAAATCTTATCGATATAAAGTTGTAGTACCATTGATATCTTATTCTTTTGCTCTTAGTCAAATAGAATGACAGGAAATAGCTTTCAATTCAAAAATTTTAATTATTTTTATAAGAAAGCTATTTAACCTATGTATATTTCAAAAATATCAATTGAGGGATTTCGTAATTTCCCTCATAATGAGATTTTATTCAATGATGGCGTAAATGTAATAATCGGCCATAACAATTCCGGAAAGACAAGCCTAATAAAAGCGATCAGTCTGGTCATCAACAGTGAAAGCTCCAGACGTCTTGAAATGGACGATTTTTCTAAAAGCTTGACATTGGAGCAACTTAAAAATAACCCGCCAGCTGTAACTATTACTTTAACATTCAAAAAAAGTATCGATGAACCCGCCAATAGTGAAGATCTTGTCACTGTATCAGATTGGCTAACTGTACTGAATGCTGATTATGAGGCTAAATTGACGTATAGATTTTTCCTCCCAGTAGATAAACACGATGAATATGAAACTGCATTAGCAGACTGTGAAACGAAAGACAAAGCATGGCAGGTTATTAAGCAGGATTATCTAAGGTTCTATACCTACAAAATTTACGGAGGAGATCCTACCCTCCTACAGACAGCGGATTCAGATTCTTTACAAAAATTTGATTTCCAGTTTTTGAATGCAATAAGAGATGTTGAAAGAGACATGTTTACTGGCCGCAACACGATGCTACGTGAAATTCTGGATTTCTTTTTGGATTACGACATAAAATCAACAGATGAGGCTGTAAAGTCAAATGAGGAAAAAGTAGCGGAAATCAAAGCCGCAAAACAGGTCTTCTCAGACCAGGCTGCTGCGTTGATTACGGAACTCCAGCGCCGGATGCGTGCAGGGAAAGACCAGATATTAAATTATGCAAGGCAGACAGGTGCAACTTTTAATAACGCTACTCCTGACTTCGACGGAGGAATTTCTGAAGTTGAACTTTTTTCCGCACTAAAGCTAATAATTGGCTACGCGGGGCTAGATATTAAAATCCCTGCTACACATAATGGGCTTGGTTATAATAACTTGATCTACATGTCTCTTCTACTTGCAAAAATGCAGGTAAATTCTGATGGAAAATATCTTGGTAGCAATGCGAAGGTTTTCCCAGTACTGGCTATCGAAGAGCCAGAAGCACATCTTCACCCTTCCATGCAGTATAAGTTCTTGAAATTTCTAAAGGAAAACAGACTTGAACGAAAGGTAAGACAGATTTTTGTGACTACGCACTCAACACAGATAACATCGGCTGTTTCATTAGATGATATCATATGTCTACATAATCTGGGCAATGAGATCGTAGCAGGATATCCAGGAAAATGCTTTGCAGATAATGACGAAGGCCGGGAATCAAAAGCCTACGTTCAGAGGTTCTTGGATGCAACCAGGTCCGACATGCTGTTTGCACAAAAAGTGATTTTTGTTGAAGGACTCGCAGAACAGGTCATACTTCCAACACTAACGAAGTATATCGATATTGATATTGCAGATCACCATATTGCGATTGTTCCAGTGGGAGGAAGATACTTCGATCATTTCCTACAGATTTTTGATTCAACCCGGCCTTTTACGATACCTAAAATGGTATTAGTATTAAAAGACAGGGATCCGGAAAGAAAGCGTAAGGCAGACGGAAGCTTTGGGAAATGCTACACCTTTGATGTAGGTCAAAACGCAGCTTTATATGATTATCGTAATCATATAGAAGACAAATTGGAGACCTACCAAGCTCATCCAAATATTAGGTTTTTCGGCCAAAACCATAAAAATGGAAAAACATTTGAATACGAACTTATGCTTTCCAACCTTCAGAATGATATCCTTCTAACTCGGTCGATTTCAAACAAAGATGAATTAAATGATCTAATACAATGGTACAACGATGGTCGCCCTGAAGTTGATCTTCTCAATAGAATGAGGGATAGCCCAGCCTCAAGAACATTCAGGGCAGCACTTGAAGGTTTAGCTGATAATACTTGGACGCAGCAAGAAAGAAAGGAGGTAATACTGGCATTTAGATATCTTTCGTCCGTAGGCAAGGGTGAAAATGCGTTGGAACTGGCAACATTGCTTGAAGAAAATCTTCTTCTTCCTGAAATGGCAGTAAATCCAGAAGATAAAACACGAAAGATCTTTAATGTACCTGATTATATTCAACAAGCAATTCACTGGATATGCCAATAACAACAATTACCTCAGAAACCATTATAGATACTGAGGAGCATTTTAGAATATTTGCAGGACCTGGCGCAGGAAAAACACATTGGCTTGTAAATCATATGCGCCATCTGCTTCAAAGTTCCAACAAATTTGGTGCAACAAAAAAAATTGCATGTATTACATACACAAACGTGGCCGTCGAGACGATCGTAAAAAGGCTACAGTTCGGTGCAGACAGAATCGAAGTTTCAACGATACATGCCTTTCTTTATAGCAATGTCATAAAACCATATATTGGATCCATTGCCGAAGAATTTGGCTTCAATGCTATAAAAATGGACGGTCATGAGGAACATAGAGCCAGTCGGAGCAAAATTACCGAGTGGCTAGATGAACACCCAGGAGCACCTAACCTCAGAAATCCGTATACGCTCAATCAATTAAAAGCTCTTCCTTACTTTATGACAGGGCTAGCAAACTGGCTTTCAACAATAGACTATAAATTAAATGGTGATCAGATTGTCCTATCAGTAGATAATAGTAAAGCTTACTATTTTATGCCTAATGGTACACGAAGAAATTTTGGAGCAGCAAACTGCCTAAATATATTGGCTACTGATCTGCTGTCCTACAAAAAATTATTCTGGGCAAGAGGAGTCCTTCACCATGAAGACGTATTATACTTTTCCTATATCCTACTAACGCGCTACCCTTTCATCGTAGAGGTTCTGAAAACAAAATATCCCTATTTCTTCATTGATGAATTTCAGGACACAAGTCCTATCCAGGCCAGAATATTGAAACTAATCGGTGCGAGTGGCACTGTTACCGGTATAATCGGTGATATAGCCCAGTCCATTTATAGCTTTCAGGGAGCAGAACCCGCACAGTTTACAGATTATCATTTGGAAGGTTTAAAGGATTATAGAATTATCGACAATCGAAGAAGTACAAATGAAATCGTCGGCATCCTCAACCACATCCGAAAGGACATGGGACAGGAACCTCTTAGAAACGTTCCAGGTGAAAGATGTAATCTCCTAATCGGAAACTATAGACTTGCAAGTGAATTTGCACAGGGAATTTGTGGCGATAACCTTACCATCCTTTCATGGGACAATATTACTGCACGCGAGCTCGGATCTCAAATGGTAGCAGATAGACCCGATCACAACCTTGTAGAGGATTTACAGGCGATTGACAATTCTGATAGACGTAATGCAATTTTATCCTGTATCAGTGCCGCAGAATTTGCAAGAGAAAAGCGGTTTAAAGATGCTTTGAAAGAAATGTCGTATAATTACCTTCATATCAGAAACAAAAATGACCGAAAAGCTATGGCGTTGGATGGACTCTCAAAGCTTTTGTCAAAATATGATGAATATCACGATCAACCGCTTTTGGATTTCTACAATCATGTGCGCACTGATGTAAGGAATAATTTTCCTGCCATCACCAGAGGAAGGGCTAAGGAATTCTATGAACGCTATTCTTTTCAGCAACTAGCAGTTTGCATAAGAATCGATAATGAAAGATCGCCAAGTAAAACCATTCATAAATCCAAAGGAGATGAATTTGACAATGTTCTGGTGGTTCTGAAAAAAGAGGAACATTTTGATTTTTTGGTTCGTCAGACCTTAAGAACAGAGGAGCACAGAATATTTTATGTAGCGGTTAGCCGGGCACGAGAAAGATTATTTATATCTGTACCAACATTGGAAGAAGGTAAACTGCGGCAAATTGAGCATCTCTTTGAAATAAATAATCTATAAAAATTGGATGGGGTACTACCCCGTCTTTTTAGGTATTAATTAACTCATTTTATTGACGTCCTGAGTAAATTTAAGATCTTTAGAGATCTTGCTAAGCGCTGTCTACAGGCTATATATGTATTTTTAGAAGAGCAGGTTTACAATTACTATATTTATTCTGTTTCGCTAATCCTAAATAGGAGAAACAAAAAATAATTCGGAAAACCTTAAGATACAATAGTACCTCCTCTTTCATCAATTACATAGATATTTAAAACACTAGTATGAAAATTTGTACCTTTGAGAAATTAAAAGTTGTTCTTTGGAGTCGCTGAAATATATACTTCCTAAATCTGCTGAAATATCTTATAGCAAATTCATGGCAGTAATTTAAAACATCCTTATAGGTTTAAAGTAATTTGGAAGAGATGGGTTAGAATCCCTCTCTTTCCGTTGAGACGTAAACGCGCAGTTTTAGGCATGGAAAATAAGATTATGGCATAATCTTGCAAAATGCTGCATCGGTTGAAAACGGCTCTAACAGGGTTAAAAACAAAGAAAGTTCCAGTCCCTCACTTGCATGTTAAAAAAGAAATTGTAAAACATGTAATTAAAAATACATTTCTTTTATAAACAAAATTGGAGCTGATTTATTATCAACTCCAATCTATTAAATATGTATTTCAGCTATTATAAAAGTCCGAAAACTTAATAAAAATCAATATGGCAAGAGGATTCGAACTTGAATTACAAATCACAAAATACTGAAAACCAATATATTGACAATTATACTTCTTAAAATATTAGGACAAAAGTTCGAAAAATCGCTCCCGTCAACATATCGCAAAAGGATTCGAACTCTCCGAACACCAACACAAATATCTAATAATCAAACATTTAATTTCAAAATCCAATTCAAATCTTGTATCAGACGGTTCGAAGATAATCCTTCCAAGTTCACAAAAAGAACTCACAATTTCTATTGTGGGTTCTTTTTTGTTTTGTAACTTTTTTTTTCAAAATCTTAAAAGCTTGTTTACACTTTTCAGAAACAAGGATTTCGTTGCTAATTCATTAACTTTTTTCTTTATCAAATATTTTCTTTATTTTTAATCATCTGATTTAAGACCTTTAAAAAGATGGCAACACCGTCGGAACTATTAAAAAATTTAGACTACCTTCATCCGCTTAACGATGAAGAGCGTGACGCCCTATCTAAAATTGGCAAACCACTATTTCTTTCAAAAAAAACAAAATTAGTTGAGTCAGGCGATTTATTTGATCACGTTTTTGTACTTACAACTGGCTTATTGCGTTGGTATTTCGATTCTGATGATGGTACCGAAAATAATGTTTTTTTCACCTCAGAAAAGGAACACGCTATTATAGCCGGAATTCCGGAATATTATGACGACCAAAAGCAGACAAAATACACGATTGAAGCGCTTGTGGATACTCAATTATTGTTGTTCCCAAAAGATCAGTTCGAGGAACTGGCTTTTCAGCATAAAGGCATTTTTCAGTTTTACATTAAATCGCTGAAAGTGATCATCGGTACTTTACGCAATCGTACAGAGCAATTGTGCAGCGATTCTCCGAGCGCTCGCTATGAAGTTTTCTTAAAAAATCGCCCTTACATTACAAGGAATGCAAACCGTAAGTATATTGCCAATTTTTTAGGAATTACACCCAATTCTTTATCCAGATTAACAGCCCGCATACAAAAAAAACCGCCACCGGAAAAATAACTTAAGAATAGTTTTTCAGAGTTTCTTCGTTTTAATTTTGCACTGTACAAAAAACTGTATCACAGTTGATTGTGCAAAAAGTATGATTTAAAACAAAAAAAACAATGAACAAAAAAATTCTAAGAATAGCTTCAGTAAGCTTATTCATGCTGTTAGCAAGTAACTCCGTAAATGCCCAAACTCAACCAGTAGAAAAAATTGGCACTTACATTACCCAAGAAATGTCATTTCTTAATATGACACCGTTACAAGCACAACAGATTTATGAAATCAATGTACAAGCTGCTGCTGCGGTAGAAAATTTAGACCAAAAAAGTTTTGCTCAAAATTCTTCACAAAAAGAAAATTTCGAAAGTTTTACAAAAATTTTAAAAGAAAGAAATCTTGCCTTACAGGAAATTCTTTCACCTGCACAGTTCCAGCTTTTTCAGGAAAATAAAATCGCAAGAGCCGCTACTTTCAGAACGATGGTTATGGCACGTATGCTAGATCTAAGCAACGACCAGTTGACACCAATTTTCAACATTAATCAGAAAGTAGTAGAAAACGTAAGAAAAGATTTAGACATCTACTTTTCTGCAAATAACAATAGAGGTAAAAACACTGCTCAACGCAAACTACACAAAGCATTGAAGAAAGCCGACAAAGCTTTTGACCAGATTTTAAGCCCACAGCAAATCACCACTTATCATGAAAATGCCGATCTCTTACGCAGTGTACTTCGTGAAGAATACGGAACTAAAAATTAGTTTTTTATCATGCTTTATGATTCTCGGTATTATCTTAACTGATATGCCGGGATTTTTATCCCAATTATTTTATTATGCAAAAATTACTTACAATACTGTGTGTATTCCTGTGTTGCGGCCTTTCGTATGCTTCCACAGGAACTTTAGAAGATACTATCGCAGATACAGCATCTTGGCTTATCATGCTTATTTTACCATTTGCCGGAATATTTCTTTTTTGGAAAGTTCATATTTATCCTGAAAAAGTGGCGGAAAAGAAAAACCATCCACAATTAAACGCCATCAAAAGCATGTGCCTGCTTTCACTGGTATTTGGCGGTCTTCTTTGGCCGGTTGCTTTAATATGGGCAAACTACGATTACAAAAAAGAAAAAACACCTTCTTCGGATTCAGAAAATATAAATTCTTCAAACGGAAAAGAAGAAATTTTAATTGAAGAAAACCAATCACTTTCAGAAGAAACACAAAATCATTAAGAATAAAAATTATGTTAGAATTACTTATCGGAATATATGCCGGAATTTGCTGGCTTCTCATTAAAAAATTAAAATTAATCCCTTGGAATTTCAACACACAAGTTGTTGTCTATTCCTTGCCAATTTTCGGGTCTATTGCTCTTATTTTGAGTCTGAATTACTTCTGCCCTATTACATCGGATGTAAAAGTAGGTAACCGAAGCGTAGATATTACTACTCAAACTTTAGGAAGAGTAAAAAAGGTATATGTAAAAACCAATCAGGAAGTTAAAAAAGGAGATACGTTATTCACTATTGATCCTTTGCCTTATCAACAAGAAATAAAATCTTTGGAAGCGCAATTGAGCAATATGAAATCTACCGTTTCGTCTTACAATTCGGATATTGATGCTTCACGTAAAAATATTTTGAGTTTACAATCTCAATTGAATTTAAGCAACAAAAGAATAAAGCAATATCAGGAATTGGTGAATGCAGGTGCAGCCAATAAATTTGATTTGGAACAGGCAATGTCAACTTCCCAGGATTTACAATCAAGAATCAGTGCAGCACAGGCTCAGAAATCATCTTTAGAAACCAAATACAACTCTAATTACAACGGAGAAAACGCTTCAGTTTCAGAAATCAAAGCCAAATTAGAACAAGCAAAATGGAATCTTTCTCAAACTGTGGTTTTAGCACCAACAGACGGTTTTATTCCCAACGTACAGCTGAACGAAGGTGCAATCATAGCGCCGTTCAAATCTGCTTTTGTTTTAATTCAAAAACAACAGTCTATTATTGCATTCTTTTCTCAAAATGAGTTGGAAGCTGTAAAAAATGGTGATGAAGTAGAACTTGCTTTAAAAACCTCACCCGGAAAAGTGGTAAAAGCAAAACTGGAATATGTAATCGATGCAACAAGCCAGGGTATTATGAACAATGCAGGAGGAATGTTTGGTGGCAACGGAACAACAGCCGGAATCCCAGATACCGCGAGACAATTGCCTGAAACAGACGGGAAATTGATTGCAAAATTTGTTTTAGATGAAAAAGAAAAACCATTAACAGTTGGTGCGCGAGGTACAGCTGTTATTTATTCTGATAACATTAAACCTTTACATTTGATAAGAAAAGTGATGGTGAGAGTGAACAGTAAAGTCAATTACTTAATTCTAAAACTTCACTAAAATGCTAAAGAAAATAAGTATTGCAAGCGTTCTGTTACTAACTTTAACCTCTTGTATTGGTTATAAAAATGCAACACCAGAAAAAGTAGAAGATTTAAAAAACACCAGCGAAATAAAAGCAAACATCGAAATTCCTGATAAATGGATTCAAGATAAAGAAACAGACAGCCCCGATTTTTCTTATCAATGGATGAATGAGCTTATTACAACCGAGCTTGAAGTTTTAGTAAAGGAAGGACTTGCCCACAACGCAGATATTATTATCTCTAAAGAAAAGTTGAATCAAATAGAATTGTCGATGGATATTGCAGGAAGCAATCTTTACCCGAGTGTAAATGCGTTGGCAAATACCAGCAACAATCTTGTAAGCGGAACTCACATCGGAAATTTACAGTTAAAAGCCAATTGGGAGCTCGACCTTTGGGGAAAAAATAAATCGGCTGAAATGGTGAGTGTAAGTCAATATTATTCGGCGGCATTTCAACAAAAAATGTTGAAGCAATCGGTTGCTGCAATGATAGCCAAAGCTTACTATCTTAATATTGCAGGGCAATATCAGGAACAGAAAATCAGTCAGTATATTGGTATGACTGAAGACTTGAAGAAAATTTATCTTGTTCAAAATAAGGTCGGAACTGCCAATGAAATTGATCTATCCAACATCGAAAGTGAAATTATTTTGCTGAATTCTTATCTTGAAAAAGTAAAAAATGCCAATTCGCAATCTCGAAGAAGTTTAGAAATGCTTTGCGGAAGATATCCGGAAGGTTTATTAAAAGTTAATGCAGAGTTTTCAGCTTTAAAACAGGAAATTCCAGCCAATTTTCCTTTGAGTCTTTTAGAAAAAAGATCAGATATTATGGCACAACAGTTTCAGATAGAAGCCAGTTTTTATGAAGTTCAGGAAGCAAAAGCGGCAAGATTGCCTTCCATCAACATCAGCGCAGCTTTTGGTGCAGCAGAAACCAATGTAGGAGCTATCAGTAATCTTTTTTCCAATCCTTTGATAAAAGTTGGTGGCGGATTAACAACCCCTATTTTCAGCGGAGGAAAACTGAAAAAGAATGTTGAAGTAAAAACTTCAAAGCAAAAACAGGTGATAGAAGAATATGCAAAATCAGTACTTTTGGCCTATAATGAAGTAGAATCTGCATTAGCCAATCTCAGTTCTATAGAAAGGCAAAATGTTTTTCAGAAACAGGCAATTTCTTCACTGGAAAGGAATGTTGATTTAACGAAAAAACAAATAAAAATCGGCAGCAATAATAGTTTTGTCTTACTCCAAAAACAAAGAGACCTGATAAAAAAAGAGATGAACATCATCGACCTCGACCTGCAACAGCGTATTGAAAGAATCAATCTTTATATGGCTTTAGGAGCCAATGGTCTTGAACATTTTTAGAAATATTGATCTCAGTGGCTTTTCAGAAAGAAAAGCAGACTTGGGATCTTTTTATATATATTCAATTTTAGATAAGATAAAATAAAAACCACTGCAAAAATACAGTGGTTTTCAAATTTATAATTAAAATTATTTCAATCGATAAGAATCACCATTCCAAAGATACGTTTTTGAGGCGTTTTTCTTCTTTTCACGCTCTTTCTCATCTTTTTCCATCTCTTCCGTTTTAAAAATAAAAGCATCGGGAATTCCGCCTTTATCGTTAGGAAAAACAAATTGTTCACTGTGATAATAAACATCTGCATCTCCCACGTTCATCAACTGTGGAAGCACAATCATTTTTTTATCTTTCACCAAAACATATTGGTCATAACTTGCAATTCCACAGGCTTCACCAGAAACCATGGCTTTTAAAGTAAATTCTACATTTTTCAACTTATGATTGCTCTCAATAGTAAAGGTTCCGTAACTCAGACTTTCGGCTGAACCGGTATCGAAAGAAACCTCATCGATCAGTGTATTTCCTTCAACCATTTTAATGGAAGCAATATTTTGCTTGATCACAATCTCAGGATATTCCTTGTCTTTTTTATTAATGGTTTTCGTTAAGCCAAAAAGAAAATCATATCCGTTTTTAGTTCTGTAACCTACACAAAGATTTCCACCCCAAACGTAGCCTTCGGATGTTTTATCACCTTTCTGGTAAGATATTTTGTACCAATTGGCTCTTCTTTCGCCTAATTTCAAAATCGTTTCATCTTGTTTAAGGATCAAAATCTGCTGATTCATTTGTAAAGAATCGAGAATTTGGGCATTCACATTTGGTGACTGTCTGATTCTCGTAAGATCGGTAAAAATTTTCTGCGTTTTATTTTCTTCAAAATGAAAAACTCCGTTTGCATACTCATAATCTTCTTCCTGCGCAGAAAAAAACTGAATGATGCATACAAATAAAACAGTGATGAATGGTTTCATATTAATATTTTACAATTTACTTTTCAAGCAATAAGCTTACCCATTCTTCACGCTGCAGTTTCTTTTTTAGTTCTAAATTATTTTCTTTACAAACCTCCAAAATATCATCAACATCGAAGAAACACAATCCTGAAAGCAATAATTTACCACCTTCATTTAAAACAGAAACATACGTTGGAATATCTGAGATCAAAATATTTCTGTTGATATTCGCTAAAATAATGTCGTAATTTTCTTTGCCTAAATTATCTGCAGTTCCCAATTCGATATCCAATTCTACACCGTTTCTTACAGCATTTTCTTTTGAGTTTTCAACTGACCATTCATCAATATCAATGGCTTGTGTATCTCCGGCTCCGATTTGTTTTGCGTAAATCGCCAAAACCGAAGTTCCGCAACCCATATCTAAAACTTTCTTGTCTTTAAAATCGATATCCATCATTTGCTGAATCATCAAATGCGTTGTTGGGTGATGACCTGTTCCGAAAGACATTTTAGGCTGAATGATAATTTCGTGCATTCCTTCTACAGATTCATGAAATTCTGCTCTGATCAATACTTTATCATCGATATTGATCGGTTCAAAATTCTTTTCCCACTCTTCATTCCAGTTGATATTGGGCATTTCGGTGAAAGTATATTCTATTTTCACTTCTTCATTTTGAAAAAGAGGCAACGCTTTCAATTCTTCTTCTTTGAAAAGCTCTTTCTGAATATATCCTAAAATACCATGAATTTCTTCTGTGAAACTGTCGAAACCTATCTCGATAAGTTCTGCCATTAATATTTCGTTCCAAGGCTGAAGTGGAGAAATCTTGAAATCGAATTCTAAATAATTTTGCATGTGAATAATTTGTTGCAAAAATAAGTATTTAAAAGTTTAAAGCCGATGAGATTTACCCATGAAGATTATAATTGAAAGAAAATATATTTTGGCTGAAGCCATGTATCGTATCAAAACAAAAGCGGGCTAAAGCCCGCTCCTATTGATTTTATTATCTTAATGTAGAAGTTGTTATTATTTATAGCTATCCCGTATTTTTGTTTCACAAAAATCCACCTCTTTAAAGAAGGGGAATTTCGGTGTTTCTAATACTAACTTCTACTATCTAGTTTCTAACTTCTAAATTAAGGATTTGTAGAGAAAATAGAGCCATTCGCGATCAAAGCGCGTCTGTTCATTTTCAAAATATCTCTTACCCATTCTGCGAAATCTTCAGGCTGAAGTACTTTATCAGGGTTTCCGTCTGTTAAGCCTCCTTGAATAGACATATCTGAAGCAATTGTACTCGGCGTTAAAGTAATTACACGAATGTTTTGCTTTCTCCATTCTGCCATCATTGATTGAGATAAAGAAACGACGGCTGCTTTTGAAGCTGCATAAGCCGACATATTCGGTCCGCCTTTCAATCCTGCTGTAGAAGCTACATTTACAATATCACCTTCACCTTTTTCTTTTAAATATGGATAAACAGCTTTTGCTGCATAATACACTCCGAAAAGATTGGTTTTGATTACCTGCTCCCAAGTTTCTGAAGGCATCTCTTCAATAGAACCGAAATCACCGATCCCGGCATTGTTGATTAGAATATCTACTCCACCCAATTGTTCTACAATCGATTCTATTCCTGCTTTTACATGAATTTCATTATCGATACTAAAAACTGCGTATGCTGCATTAACACCCAATTTCTGGATCTCGTCAACAGTCATTTTAAGGTTTTCTTCGTTTCTTCCTGTGATTCCTATATTCACTCCTTCATTCGCAAGAATTAAAGCGATTGCTTTTCCGAGACCTCTTCCACCACCTGTAATGATGGCATTTTTTCCCTTTAGATTCATTATTTAAATTTTTATGATGCAAATTTACGAAACCATTTTTTCAAACAAGTGTTTATATTTTTGATTTAATAAAAATTAATCATCAGGAAATTCTATATCAAATCAAAACAAAACCAACTTACGAATAAGCTGGTTTTTGAAAGTAATATATAAAAAGTAAAAATGATGTAATGGATCAATATATAGACTTCCACCTTAATATTGTATTTTTCAAAATCTAATTTATTTTCCAAGCCGCCATCCCTATATTTTGACCGTTCAGGATCTGAAAGTATTTTTCCTAGGAATATTTTTCTGTAGAATTCCATTTAAAAATAAAGTTTGCAAATTTGAGATCGATGTTTCCATTGTATTCCATTTCGTCTCATTTTCTGTTGTCGATTCTGTATTCTACTTTAACTGTTTCGCTTTCGATAAAGAATTAAGTTTCTTTACGTCTACATTTTTTTGTTTTGTGCAAAATTAGAAAGCTATGACGAACATAGCTTTAATAGGGCTTTAACATATTTTGAACAAATTCTAAACGAGATATTAATTCATAATTAACAACAATGCACAAGCTTTTAGTTAGCAGTGTATTAAATGAATGAATTATGTTTAATATAAAAAGTGAGTTATTTTTAGTATAACTTAATGCCTTTTCTTGAGAAAATAAAAACCACAATTTTATTCAATTTTTTATTTACAAAGTAACGTGTCGCTCCTACGGAGCTTAGGATGCAAGAGGAAATTTTGCTACAAAGACATTGCCTCTACAGAGCAACAAACCACGCTTATTTAAAAAAAAACCGGCCTCAAATGAGACAGATTTTTTTGTTTAAATAATACAATAAATTTATTTGTCTTTCAACTGATCCGGAATATTGGTAGTAACAAATTTTACTCCTTGTTTTTTCAATTCGGTGTAAATTTCAACGTCATTTACCGTCCAGGAATTGGTGATTAACCCTAAAGCATTCGCTTCAGAGATCCATGTCGGGTTTTTCTGAAATACTGAATAGTGATAATCTAATCCGTCTAAACCTTCGTCTTTAATCTGTTGTGGAGAAAGTTCACCTCTTAAATACTGAACTTTAAAATCTGGAGCGATTTTTTTGATCTGCTTGCAGATATTTAAGCTAAATGAAATGTATTCACATTGAGATTCAAGCTTCATTTCTTTAATCATCTTAACGGTTTTTTCAACCATTTCGTTTTCTAAAGCTTCTGTCTTTGCTGGTTTTATTTCTACGATAAGCTTTAAAGCCTTGTCTTTTTTACCCGATTTCAAATAGTCTTTTAGAGTCGGATATTTTTCACCGTTTGAAAGTTTTAGTTTTGCCAGTTCTTTAAAATCTGTTTCAGAAATTTCCATTTTACCGTGATGCTCATCGTGGTTAATAACCAAAATACCGTCTTTAGACATTCTTACATCAAATTCAGATCCGTAAATCTTTAGTTTTTGAGCATTTTGTAATGCTGTAATAGAATTTTCCGTTGTTGGAGGCTGCGTCTGAAAATAACCTCTGTGCGCAATAATTTGGGTTTGTGCATTCATAAAAACTGTCGTTAAAACTGCAAACCCTAAGATAAACTTTTTCATAATATCGATTGATCATTAAAATCTAAAAGCCTTTTTCAGACTTTTAGATAAAATTAGTACTTATTTTTTAGAATGAATATTTTGCTCCGATCTGGATCTGATAAGGATTCCCTGATAAAGGTGCTAAACCGCTGGTATTTTTAGCATATTCAAACTGTTTTGTAACCGGGTCGAATTTGTTTATTCTATACAAAGACATATTTCCGTAAGATTTGTTTACCCCCCATTCTCTGTTAAGTAAATTGGCAAGGTTGAAAATATCAACAGAAAGTTCAAAAGCTCCAACTTTTTCAAACTTAATTTTTTTCGCTACACGTACATCCCAAACTCCGTAGAATCCGTTCTTTCCGCCGTTTCTTTCTGCAATTTGGTTATTGTAATCTGTGATGTAATTTTTTAAAGCTTTCCCAACTTCAGGATCATCAATCAGAGATTGCGTCAGTTGAGGGAAAATGTATGCTAAATCGTTAGTATCTACGAAATCTCCATTAATATTCCCTCCCGAAGTCACCGAGAAACGCGTTCCTCCAATTCCTGAATATCTGATTCCTAAAGTAAATCCTGCAATTGTAGGTGAATTTCCGTATAAAACTACTTTGTTTCTGAACTGGTTATCAGAATAGGTCATTCTCAGATTTCTGGGATCACTTTCTACCAATGTTGACAATGTTGCAGAATTCGCTACGTTTCCGTTGTACGAAGTATTATCTTTAATATCTGACCACGTATAACTTGCCGTAATTTCTCCGTCTTTCCAGTAACGGTAACTTGTATCAACTACAAAAGAGAATTGATTCACTTTTCCGTCACTTACAAGCTCTAAAACTCTTCCAAAATTTTTGTTGATCGTTCCTTCTTTCCAATTCATTACACCATTACTTGCATTGATCGTACTAGCAGGAACAAAAACACCTCTTCCACCTTCGGCATCTAATGTGAAAAAAGGATCTTTTCTCATATTTCTGTCATAATAGAAGTAATTGTTTCTTCCTAAAGCCATATAACCCGCAACTCCTGCTCTAAATCTTTCGTTGAAGAAATGCGTATACGAGATATTTGCTTTGTAAACAATCGGAATTTTCGCATCTTCCCCTGTATAATTAATGGTCGGAAGCTGATATTGAGATAATGTAGGAACAGTATTGTAATCGTTTCTATAACTGTTGAAATCCGGTGTCAAACCAATTTGTGAAGGATTAACGTCAACCGTTGCCAAATGTTTCCCATCAAAAACCAAATTATTGATTACCATATAATTGTTGATATCTGAAGAGAAAATTCCTGCTCCAAATTTCAAGAAATCTTTATTTCCTTCATTCACATTCCACTCAAACTGAAATCTTGGCTGAATAACAAATGATTTAATTTGATTGTCAGTTCTGATCCCCATTTCGTCAAATAATTTCTGATTAAACTGAGCTTTCGGATAACCACCATAATCAAGCCTTAAACCAGCCATAAAATCTAATCCTTTTGCCACTTTCGTCTGGATCTGACCATAAATACCGGCATTCCAAATACTCGACTTCACAGAAGGGTCTTCTACCAAAGGAACTTCTCTGTAAAATCTGTTAGAAATAAGATTATTAAAATTAAACCTGTTGTGCATTTAGGATAAATTAATTTTTATTTTGTTTAAACTTCTTTTAAATATAAAGAAATTAAGATATTGTATCATTGTAAAAGAAGTGATTTTAGAGGTAATTCTGGTTGCCAACCCTTCAAAAGTTTTTGCTAAATTGATGTGTAGTAAAAATTGTCCGCTCAGTTGTGATATAGCTGTTTCAATCCGTTTTCTAATTTTAGATTTTACTTTCGAAAACGATACAAATTCATGTTGATTTTTTCTCATTGGAACAGAAAGTTTAATGTTTGAGTAATTGAACAGATCAACCCTTAATTTTTCGCTAATATATCCTCTGTCGCCTATCAGTAAACAGTTTTTGAAGTTTTCTTTTATATCCTTCAGATAATTTATGTCATGAACGTTTGCCGGAGAAAAATCGAAGGAATGAAAAACACCGTTTTTGTCGCAGACAGCATGTAATTTATAGCCGAAATATCGTGTTTTTTGTGCAGCACAATATCCAAATTCCGGACGAATATTTTCTGTGGAACAAATTCCACTGCGATTTGCCCTACTTATTTTACATATCTCCAATGGTGTTGAATCAACAATAAAAACGTTTGTAAAATCAGAAAACTTTGCACTCAAAACTCTGCGTATTTCTTCTAAGTAGAAAAACAATTTTCGCTTTCTTCTGTTATAAACGCTTCTTTCTATTTTTTGTTCTAATTCTGTTTTTGAAATGTATCTAAACAGTTGTAATTCAGAGTTTATCGACATATATTCTGCTGTAATATTTAAAGCTACAAGTTCTAAATCAGAAAGTTTTGGAACTCTGATCTGAGGTTTAGTCTTAATATGACTGCAAGTATTTATCAATTCTTCTAAAATAATTTTGTAGTTTTGAATAAGATTGTTCATGTATTTAAATGATTGGTAGTCAAATAAATATACGGTTTTTGAACCAAATGAACAATCTTTTATTGTTTAATTCCTAAATGCACAACAGGTTAAAATTAAATAGATTATCGCCGCCGTTCACTGTAGGATTTTCTCTGAAATGGAATCTTCCGTTGACCTCACTTCCGTACACAGATCTTGCTTTTGTGTACATGAAATCTACCCCAAAAGTATATTTGATCTTATCGGTATTGTAATACAAGTTATCTACGATCTGGATCACATTATTTTTGAAGCTTTCCTGCGCAAAACGGTGACCTCCAATCTGGATATTTGTTGCCTTGTTTCCGTCAATATTAGTGATTATATTTTCTACAATCGCTCTCGGAACAGCATGTCCCAACTGGTCACTTTGATAACTGTCCTGAAAGGTATATAAATGCTGAACTTTCAATTCGTTCGTTATATTAGGCTTTAAATTAGATCTTAAAGTTAACAACAAACTGTTATCCATGTTTTTATCGGTTCCGTAAGACTCGAATGCATTAATAGCTGTATTGTCTCCTAATCCGTTTTTATTGAGATCGTAAGTAAAATTGTTTCTTAATGTCAATAAGTTTTTATCATTAATCTGCCAGTCTAAACGTAAAAATGCGGCATCAGAATTCCTTACTTTATCGAAACTTCCAAATTGTGGAGAATTTCCAACGCCATATTTTGCTCTTGCAATATCAAGGAATTTATTAAGTGTCGCTGTTGTAGTATTTAATCTCAACTCATCTTCACGCGATTTGATATCTGCAATCTGCAACGGTCTAGAATCTAACTGATGATCCCAAGCTGCGAAAAAATGTAGCTTATTTTTAATAATCGGTCCACCCAATGAAAACCCGAACTGAGAAGTAGAAAAATCAACATCTCTCTTGTTTCCACGAATATCATACGGACTCGAAAGCCAGTTGGTTCTCAAATATTCCCAAGCACTTCCTGAAAATTTATTGGTTCCTGATTTTGTAACCGCACTTACCGTTCCACCTCCACTTCTACCCAAGGTAACATCATACTGATTGGTTGTAATTTTAAATTCTCTTACCGCTTCAATCGATATAGAAAAAGGCGCACCACTTCGGCTTGTTGTAGATCCTGCAGAGGTTGGGTTTTTCGCCGTCATCCCGTCAATGGTAAAATTGGTAGAAGAACCTAGCTGACCAGATAAGTTTCCGTTTTTACCGCTTAAAGGAGACAAATCTGTAAGACTAGTAAAATTTCGTCCGTTTACGGGTAAAATTCCTATATTCTTCGCTGAAATGGCAGTTGCTGCTCCTAAGTTTCCTATTTTATTTTTAAGATTTCCATTGATCACTACTTCTTCAATCGTTTTTTCGCCTTCATCTAAATCAAGATTCACAGTCACCTGATCTCCAAAATTCACATTGTAGCCTTCCTTCTTTTCCTCATTTACGATTACCGTATAAGGTCCTCCTAAAGGTATTTCTTTAAAAATATACTCCCCTTTAGAATTAGTTTCTGTTACTGTACGAAAACCGGTAGACTCATTCACGATAGTAACTTTCACCTTTTCCTGAACTTTCTTGCCCGTAATTTTCCCCACAATAGAAGCTTGTGTTGTTTGTGCATAGGCAATAGTTCCTACTCCCAAAAACAGAAGTCCCAATAAAATCTTTGCTTTTTTCATATAATAAATTAATTGGGCACAAAGGTATAGTGACTTTGTAAGCCATCTGTTTAAGGGTGTTTTAACATTTTTTTAATTAAATTGAAATATTATGTTAAATAAGTGTAAACGATAACATTATTCTCAAGGCTATCAATTCGTTAGATAAGATTACAAAGTTTTAATTTTCTCAGAATAATTAATAGTGGTATTTTTTTAAACTATTATTTACATTATTTTTGTTGAAAAGATAGAAAACGCATGTCCGAAAACATTCAGCATAAAATAGAGCAACTCCGTAAAGAACTTCATCAGCATAATGAAAATTATTATCTGTTGGATGAACCCAGTATTTCAGATTTTGAGTTTGATTTATTATTAAAAGAGCTTCAGGATCTGGAAGCGCAATATCCGGAATTCCATGACGATAATTCGCCAACTATTCGTGTTGGAGGCGGTGTCACAAAAATATTCCCAACCATTCAGCATCAGTTTAGAATGTATTCTTTGGATAATTCTTACGACTTTGATGATTTGGAAGACTGGGAAAAACGAATCATTAAAACAATTGACGAACCTGTAGAATTTGTTGCCGAGCTCAAATATGATGGTGCCTCAATTTCTATTCTTTACGAAAATGGAAAATTATCACAAGCGGTAACTCGTGGTGACGGTTTTCAGGGAGATGAAATCACAGCCAATGTGCGTACAATTTCAGATATTCCGTTGAAACTGAACGGAGACTTTCCTGAAAGATTTTTTATGCGTGGCGAAATTTATTTAACCCGAAAAAACTTCGACAAAATAAACAAACTGCGTGAAGAAGAAGGTTTAGATCCGTTTATGAACCCAAGAAACACAGCCAGTGGAAGTTTAAAAATGCAGGATAGTGGTGAAGTTAGAAAACGCAGGCTTTCATCGGTACTTTATCAGTTTGTTTCAGATGAAATTCCTGTTGAAACGCATTGGGAATTGCTTCATCAGGCACAAAATTGGGGATTTAAAATATCAGATCAGGCGAAACTCTGCAAAAATTTAGATGAAATTAAAGAGTTTATTAATTTCTGGGACACAGAAAGACATAATCTTCCTTTTGAAATTGACGGAATTGTACTGAAAGTAAACTCAATAAAACAACAAAGACAGCTTGGTTACACCGCAAAATCTCCACGTTGGGCAATGGCTTATAAATTTAAAGCTGAAAAAGTGGAAACCGAATTACAAAGTGTTTCTTATCAAGTCGGAAGAACCGGAGCAATTACTCCTGTTGCCAACTTAAAACCTGTTTTATTAGCCGGAACTATTGTAAAAAGAGCTTCACTGCATAATGAAGACATCATCAAAAAATTGGATCTTCACGAAAAAGATTTTGTTTTTGTAGAAAAAGGCGGTGAGATTATTCCTAAAATTGTTGGTGTAAATACAGAAAAAAGAACATCTGAAAGCAAAGAAATTGAATATATCAAAAATTGCCCGGAATGTGGAACTGAGCTTGTAAAAGTAGAAGATCAGGCCATTCATTTTTGTCCGAACGATTTACATTGTCCACCGCAGGTTATAGGAAGAATGATCCATTATGTTTCTAGAAAGGCTTTGAATATTGATAATTTGGGAAGTGAAACGATCGAACAGCTTTATAAAGAAAGATTGGTTGAAAATCCGGCTGACTTTTATGCTTTAACAAAAGAGCAACTTCTTCCATTGGAAAGAATGGCTGAAAAATCGGCACAAAATATCATCACCGGAATTGAAAAATCAAAAGAAATTCCTTTTGAAAAAGTTTTATATGGAATCGGAATTAAACATGTAGGAGAAACCGTTGCTAAAAAATTAGTCAAAAACTTCAACACGATTGACGATTTAAAAAATGCAACTGCCGAAGAATTATGTCAGGTAGAAGATATCGGGATGAAAATCGCTGTAAGTATTGTTGATTTCTTTAATAATTCTGAAAACATTTTAATGCTTGAAAGATTAAAATCTTACGGCGTACAGTTGGAAAAAGGAGAAAATACGAATGAAGTTTTATCGAATGCTTTGGAAGGAAAAACTTTCTTATTTACCGGAAAACTCTCACTTTTCACCAGAGAATTAGCCGAAGAAATGGTAGAAAAGCACAACGGAAAAAACATCTCTGCCGTTTCTAAAAACCTGAATTATCTTGTTGTTGGTGAAAAAGCAGGAAGCAAACTGAAGAAAGCACAAGACATCGGAACGATCACAATTCTTGATGAACAACAGTTTTTGGATCTGATTAATAATTAAAATAATCATTTAAAAAATTAATTAAAGACTGTCTTTTTAGGCAGTCTTTTCGTTTGATATTTTATCGTAATTTTATTTCATTAAACTATAAAAAATGGATTTCCTAAAAGACCACTCCATTCAAAACGAATTGCTTTTGATATTTATTTCGGTATTCCTCGGTCTTTGCATTGGTGCAGAAAGAGAATACAGAAACAAATCTGCAGGATTAAGAACATTTATTCTTGTCTGTTTCGGAGCCTGCCTTTTTACCATTCTTTCTATAAAAATAGGAGTTAATGATCCCGATCGTATTGCCGCCAATATTATTACAGGAATCGGTTTTTTGGGAGCGGGAGTTATATTTAAAGGCGACAATAAAATCGACGGAATTACTACTGCTACAACAATTTGGGCTACTGCATCCATCGGAATGGCAGTTGGTGCAGGATATGTTTATTTATCACTTTTAGGAACTGTTCTGGTTTTGTTAATTTTGAGTTCACTCACTTATTTTCAAACATATATTGATCATAAACACAAAATCCGGGAGTATAAAATTGCAGTCTCCAACAGAGAAAATCTTGATTATTGTGAAGAATTATTTAAAACGAATCATTTAAAATTCGTTGTCGTAAAACAGCAGTTTTCAAAAGGATCATCCAATACAACCTGGCTTCTTACAGGAAAAAATAATCATCATGAAAACTTGATTCAGCAGATGATGAATGATGAGAAAATCGATTCTTTTCAGTTTTAAAAACCAATCGTAAAACATAAAATTTCAATTAAAAAATCAAATTTTATTGAATAATTCACACCCTAAAAATTTAAACAAACAAAGAGATCTTCTGCCTGATTTTTTCATGTAAATTCTAATCCTGATTTATATTTTTAATTCAATTTATTTTTACAGCGTTTTTCAAAATTCAAAGCTACAAAGTCTAATTATTTAACTTCGATAAAAATAAGGTTTAACGAAAATTAAATATTACTTTTACAATACGAAAAACTAATATCCATAAGGATTTCATGGAAAAACTGCTGAATATTTACAATAGTATAGAAGGCCTTTCTCACGAAGAAGCTTTGTATCACATCAACAAATTTGAGAAGATTGTTTTACCAAAAAAAACAATGATTTTAAGAGAAGGAACTGTAGAAGATTATCTGTATTTTATCGATAAGGGAATTATCCGTTTTTTTGTGAATAAAGTACATCCTACCGAGCCTTCAAAAGAAATTACATTTTCTTTGATTTCAGAAAATATGTTCTGTAGCGCTTACGATTCTTTTATTACTAGAAATCCTTGTGCTTATAACGTAGAAACGGTACAGGAAACCGTGATGTACAGAATTCATTTTGATGATCTTCAGGAGCTTTACGAAAGAAGTAAAGTCGGAAATTATTTGGGAAGAATTTCTGCCGAAAATCTATATGTACGAAAAACTCAGCGTGAAATTTCATTACTCATGCACAGTGCAGAAGAACGTTACAATAATTTGGTAAAGGCATATCCGCATTTTATAAGAGAAATTCCTTTGAAACATATTGCATCTTACATCGGAATAACTCCACAAGCTTTAAGTCGCATCAGAAAACAACTTTTATGAACCTATGTTCATTTTTTATTCAATATTTTTTGATTTATTTTGCAAACGAAAGCAAAACACAAACGATGTTTTTTTTTGTTTTCAAAACTCGAAAAACATGAAGACTATATATATTGAAAAGTTTTTTCCGAATATGATTCGAAAAAATATTTAACAAAAAAAAATAATCCGAAAGACCCTTCCTAAATTTTATTTTTAGGAAGGGTTTTTCTTTTCTTAAAAAAATTAAAATGCGTATTTTAGACAAAATTTTTAAATAATGATAAAACGTAATATTCTTATTGCTTCTGCGTTCTTCAGTTTCTCTTGGGGAATTGCTCAGCAATACGGCGGAATGTGGATTCCTACGGAACTCAATGAAAAGGAAATGAAAGATCTTGGGATGAAAATTTCTGCAAAAGATATTTTTAATACACAAAAACCAAGTATCAAAGATGCAGTAGTACAGTTCAATGGTGGTTGTACAGCCGAAATCATTTCACCAAAAGGATTATTACTTACCAATCATCACTGTGGTTACGGGCAAATTCAGGCTCATTCTACTGTTCAAAACGACCTTCTTTCTAACGGTTTTTGGGCAAAAAACATGAGCACAGAACTTCCAAATCCGGGAGTGACAGTTGATTTTATTGTTGATATAAAAGATGTTTCTGGTCAGATTTTAGAAGACACCGATAATCTTCAGGAGCCGGAACTCGCAAAACAAATCGCTAAAAATATTGAGATTTACAAAAATTCTCAGAAAATAGAGAACTATCAGTCTATTTCTGTGAAACCGATGTATTACGGCAATAAATTTTACGCTTATGTGATCGAAACTTACAAAGATGTACGTTTGGTTGGTGCACCTCCTCAAAGTATCGGAAAATTCGGAAGCGATACAGACAACTGGGTTTGGCCGAGACATACGGGAGATTTCTCGATGTTCAGAATTTATGCTGATAAAAACAATAAGCCTGCAGAATATTCTAAAGACAACGTTCCTTACGTTCCGAAACATTATTTACCTGTTTCTATAAAAGATAAAGCAGAGAATGATTTCACATTTGTATTCGGATTTCCGGGAAGAACTACAGAATATCTTCCTGCGATTGCAGTAGAAAAAATCATGAAAGAGATTGATCCTGCAAGAATTGCCGTGCGTGACGTTGCTCTGAAAACTTTAGACGAAAAAATGCGTACTGATGATGCGACAAGAATTAAATACGCTTCTAAATTTGCCTCTGTAGCCAATTACTGGAAAAAATGGATCGGTGAAGTGGAAGGTTTGAAAAAATCTAATGCGGTACAGAAAAAAGTAATGTACGAAGGTTCTTTGGTTGCTAAAAATCATGAAGTAAAAGCGACTTTAGACCAATTGAATAAATTGTATAACGATCAGGCTCCTTATGCTTTAAACAATGCTTACTACAGTGAAGTTGTAAGAAATGCAGAAACGTTTGCGTTGGCAAATATGTATTCAAATTATATCACTTCTGTGGAAGCGGGAAGAATGGATGAAAAAGGAACAGCTGCTTTTAAAAACAAACTGACTTCTTTCTACAAAGATTACAGCGCTGAACTAGATTCTAAAGTTACCGCTAAACTTTTGGCATTATACGCTAACAAGACCGATGCACAGTTTTTACCGGCTGGTTTTGATAAATATAAAAATGAGTCGCAGAACATCACCAATTTTGAAGAATTATCAAAAAATTCTATCATCACAGGAAGAAGCCAGGTGAATGGTGCCGCTCTTAACGGAGATATTGAAAAAGCATTTTCAAACCAGGATAAATTGATCAAAACGATTAAAAAAGATGGCGTTTATCAGTTGTTTATGAGTATTAAAGATACTTATATGAAAACTGCCGATCCACAATTCACAAATTTACAGACTAAGATTGATGCGTTACAGAAAAAGTATATGGCGCAGCAAATGGCTACAGATAAAGACAGAAAATTCTTCCCAGATGCCAATTCAACGCTTCGTGTAACTTACGGAAAAGTAAAAGGATCTACTCCAAAAGATGCGGTAACTTACGATTACCAAACACATTTGGCAGGAGTTATGGAAAAATACATTCCTGGAGATTATGAATTTGATGTTCCTCAAAAACTGATCGATCTTTACAATAAAAAAGATTACGGAAATTACAAAGATAAAAGTGGTGATGTTCCTGTAGGATTTACTGCAACCAACCATACAACAGGTGGAAATTCAGGAAGTCCTGCTTTGGATGCACACGGAAATCTTGTTGGGTTGAATTTCGACAGACAGTGGGAAGGAACAATGAGTGACATCAATTACGATCCTCGTTTCAGCAGAAATATCATGGTTGACACGAAATATATTCTTTTCATCATCGATAAATTTGCCGATTCAAAATGGCTGATCGATGAGATGAAAGTTGTAAAATAAGACTTATTTTATCTAGATCTAAAAGATAAGATTCAACATAAAACCCTTGAAATTGCTTCAAGGGTTTTTCGTTTTTATATTAAGTCTCTTTAAACTAATTTTAGATTTAACCGCAAAAGATACAAAAGATAATTATAAAGTTATTATTAGATAATCAAAGTTCTCAAAAGAATAAAAAATCAAAGATTTTTAAAGGTTTTGTGTGCTTTTTTCAACTTTAAATAGAAAGATATAAATCTTTTGCCACTTTTGCGGTTAAATAAAAATTAAAACAATTTTACATTACAAAACTCCTGCTCTTACACGGCTTAAAGTTTCGGGTGACATCAACAGATAAGATGCAATGTGTGCAACAGAAGCACGTCTGGAAACAGAAGGAAGCTCTCTGCAAAATCGATCATATCGTTCTCTTGAATTTTCAAAACGCCAGGAATCTGCTTTTTGTTGAGAGACAATAAGCATATATTCTATTGCGGCTCTGTATAGCTGATTCATTTCAGGAAATTCATCGCAAAGTTTTTTCCATTTATCGTAATCCAAAAGAAATAATGTAGACGGCTCCAAAGCTTCGATCAACAAACGAGTAGGTTGTTGCAAAAATACACTTTCGAGGCAGGTTGCAATATTGCCTTCACAGGAAAAATGTTCCGTAATATCTCGTCCGTCTTTATAATAAAACTGACGAACCAACCCTTTTTCTACAATATAGAGATAACGGCTGATTGTACCTTCTTCTAAAATTATTTCGTCCTTTTGATACTGCTTTGGTATCAATATCGATTCAAACTTCAACATTAATTCCTCAGAAAGTTGCACGTTATATTTTTCGAGCAGGTTTTTAATCACATTCATTATAAAAAAATCAGGGTTTAAAATTATTAATTTTAATTGAATCAACACGAAAATGACGTTCGTCATTTTGCTTTCGTTAATCTGTCACTAGCTTTGCAGCATAATTTTAAAAACAAACATGGCTCAACAGAAATTACCGCGAATACGTCTCAGTATTTTTTATTTTTATTTTATCATGGGATTGATATTTGCCAGTTGGGCAAGCAGAATTCCGGATATCAAATCTTCTCTTCATTTAAACGACGGTCAATTGGGTCAGGTATTATTTGCGATGCCTTTAGGACAACTTATGATGATGGTAGTTTCCGGTTATTTAGTCAACAAATTCGGAAGCAGAATTATTCTGATAACTGCAATGACTTTATATGCAATTGCACTTACATTTATTCCTCAAGCAAATAGTTTTGCTCAATTGTTTTTAATATTATTTTTCTTCGGTATTACTTCGAATATGGCAAATATTGCTGTAAATACACAAGCTGTCAGTCTAGAAGCGCTGTACAAGCGAAACATCATGTCTTCTTTTCATGGATTATGGAGTCTTGGTGGATTAACAGGCGGAATATTGGGCGCTGTTTTTGCAGAAACAAAATTCTCTATTTTCACTCATTTAGTTATTATTTTGATCCTCGGAGTTATTGGAATCATTATATTCAGTCGTGGTTTATTAGGTCAGGATATTAAAGAAAATTCAGATGCTAAAACGTCTAAAAAAGCATTCAAACTAGATTCAGGAATTATTATTTTAGGATTGATAGGATTTGGAAGTATGTTCTGCGAAGGAACAATGTTCGATTGGAGCAGTGTTTATTTTTCCACAATTATAAAACCTGATGAAACTTTCGTACGAATGGGATACATCGCAAGTATGGGTGCAATGACATTTGGACGTTTTGTTGCCGATCGATTTGTAAACCGTTATCAGGCTTCCGTTGTCTTAAGATTTTGCGGAATATTAATCACATCAGGATTATTATTAGCTACAGTTGCACCAGGATTAATTCTCTCAACTTTCGGTTTTCTGTTGATAGGATTAGGTGTTTCATCCATCGTTCCTATTTGTTACAGTGCAGCAGGAAGATTAAAGACAATGTCTGCAAGTATTACTATTACAGCAGTTTCTTCCATCAGTTTCCTTGGTTTCATGATCGGGCCACCGTTAATTGGTTTGCTTTCGGAGATAACAGATCTTAGAATTGCATTATTAGCTGCATCCTCTTTCGGGATCTTAATTATTATACTTTCTTATCAATATAAATCAATTAAATTTTAAAATATAAACGTATGAAAATTGACCATTTAGCTATTTGGGTAGACGATCTGGAGAAAATGCGTGAGTTCTATTTAAACTATTTTAATGTAACGTCAAATGAAAAATATACTAATTCCAAGAAAGGTTTTACATCTTACTTTTTAGATTTTGGCAAAGATAAAACACAGATTGAATTAATGAATAGACAAGATATCGTTCAAGAGCCTGATAAAAGAGGATTTATGAAAGGAATTGCTCATTTCGCTATTTCTGTCGGGAGTAAAGAAGCCGTAAATGATTTAACAGAAAGATTGCGTGCAGATAACTATACCATCGAAAGCGAACCTCGAACTACAGGTGATGGTTATTACGAAAGTGTTGTTTTGGATCCCGAAGGAAATTACGTAGAAATTTCTATGTAATCTGAAAACTTTTCACAACAAAAAACAGGCTGTTTCAATCAATGAAACAGCCTGTTTTAATTTTATATTTTTAGAATATTTTTAATATCCAAAAATTTCTTTTAAACCTACTTCCTCAAAAGTTCCCATTTGCTCTACCGCTTCCAAATTCAGGTTTTCTTTTTTCCCGATAATCGCTGTGTTAAACTGGATTGATTTTATTTCAGTCTGATAAAACTGTTTAATTTCTTCAAAATTTAAGTTTTCGATTTGATTGTAAATATCTTTTCTGAAATCATAGTTAATCCCCAGTTTTTTCAACCTCAACGTATTAAAGAATATATTCGTTCTTGTAATTCTGGTTGATGCAATCTGTTTTAAAGCAGAATTTTTAGCATTCTCAAACTGAACCGGAACTTCGGGCAATTTATCCATCAAATCCATCATTGTAACAACAGCAATCTGTAATTTATCAGGTTGAGTTCCGATGTAGGTTGTAATATAATCAGGATGATTCAGCTCCGAATTTGGCGAATAAGAAACATAAGCAGAATAAGCCAAACTCTTGCTTTCACGAATTTCCTGGAATACAATTGATGATAAACCACGACCGAAATATTCATTGAAAACATTAATCTTTCCAAAGTTTTCAGGATTTACATTGTTGCTTTTCCCAATCTTACTCATTTCCATCTGAACCATATCGTAATTGGTGAAATACACCTTTCCTGAAGTTTCCTGTTCTGGATATTTTCTTGGTTCGGAAACCGTAAAATCTTCAGTCGAAATATAATTTGGAATATAATTTTTAAAGCCTTCAAAATCTTTTCCATAAAAGAAAATCTGGTACGGGAAACCAAACAGATTTTTCATGCGTTCGGTAAACGCTTCCACTTTTGCATTTTCAAGCTCGTCTTTTGAAATGACATCTAAAAATCTTGAATTTTCTCCAAGTTTTGTATAAGTTGTCAACGCCGTCATGATGCGGTTCTTATCTTTTTTTATTGCTTCACGGTTCTCAAGAATGGTTTCTACAAACTGATTGTAAATTTCCTGATCAGGTTTTGCATTATACATCCAGTGCTGCAATAATGAAATTCCTTTTTCAATATTAGATTCTAATCCGCTTAAAGAAATGGTAAGCTGATCTGAATGTGTTTTAAAATCATTGCTGATTCCAATTTTGAAAAATTCTTTTTTTAAATCTTCTGGTGAAAATTTTTCTGTTCCCAAATACTGTAAAACCTGCGTAGAAATAGCCAGATCTCTGTAATGATCACTTCCGAAAGGAAAAATAAAATGCACCTGAGCAATTTCGTTGTATTTGTTTTTAACGAAACTTATTTTTTTACCCTGAATTGAATCGGTTTTAATTTCTTCCTGATAATTAATAAATTCAGGCTGAATATCTTCCGTTTTATCGGCTAAAATTTCCTTCAAAAACTCTGATTGTGCTTCACGATTAATTTTAATCGGTGTAATTTCCGGATTATCAACTCTTAAAAGCTGGTCATTAACTCCTTTTTCTTTATTGATAACCACATAATTATCTTTGAAAAATGCATTCGAAAAATCGATAATATCCTGTTTTGTAAAAGAAGCATATTCATCCATTTCACTTAATTCTTCTTCCCAGGTTCTGCCTTTAATGTACGTGTCATAAAGGTTTGTAGCAAGACCTTCTGCAGTTTCAAGACCTTTTAATCTTTGCAGTTTAAAATCATTGATGATGGCAGGAAGCATCCAATCGGGAAAATCTCCTTTTTTAAATAACTCGATCTGCTCCAACATCATTTCTTTAGCTTCAGATAACGTCTGATTTTCTTTTGGAACGGCAACCAAAGAAAAATATCCGTACTGTTTTAAACCTAAAGAATACGCTTGAGCCCAAAGCATTTTTTGAGTCTGATTGATATTCAGATCCAATAATCCTGCTTCTCCCCTGTTGCTCAAAATATTAGCTGTAATATCGGCAAGCATCGCTTCTTTGGTTCCGTAACTGTCGGTTCTCCAGGCTAACTGAAGCCTTGGTGTTGTCGGGCTTTTTACCGTTCTTTCAACAATTTCAGTCAGTGGTTTTTCTATAATTAAATCTTTCTTTGGCAATTCTTTATATGGAATTTGACCAAAATATTCATCAACTAATACAACTGTTTTCTCAAAATCTAAATCTCCAACCAAGACAATTGCGTAATTATTAGGAACATAATATTCATCAAAATATTTGTGAATCGCCTTCATAGAAGGATTTTTCAGATGTTCCGGGTTTCCTAAAGTCGTTTGTTGTCCGTTTGGATGAGTAGGGAAAAGCGCATCCATCAATTCGTAATTCACCAATCGGGAATCATTATCTTGTGCGCGGTTAAATTCTTCATAAACAGATTCCAGTTCTGTGTGGAAAAGTCTTAAAACAATTTCCGAAAAACGTTCTTTTTCCACTTTAAGCCATTTTTCAAGCTCATTGTTGGGGATATTATTTTTGTAAACTGTTTCGTCAAACCAGGTATGTGCATTGGTTCCGCTTGCTCCTAAAGAAGAAATTGCCTTATCGTATTCATTGGCGATCGCATATTGACTTGCTTCCTGAGAAATTTCGTCAATCTTTTTATAAATTTCTTTTTTCAGCTCGGGATTTTGTTCAGCTTTATGCTCCTCATATAAATCTGATATTTTTTCAATCAAAACTTTTTCCTGTTCCCAATTATGAGTTCCGATTTTTGATGTTCCTTTAAACATCATATGCTCTAAATAATGCGCCAAACCAGTATTATCAGAAGGATCGTTGTTGCTTCCCGTTCTCACCGGAATAAAGGTCTGAATTCTCGGTGCGTCAAAATTTTGGGCAAGAAAAACTTTTAAACCATTTTTGAGGGTATAAATTCTTACTTTATTTTCGTCGTTGGCAATGGTAATATAATCGTAGTTATTTTTGTCGGTATGATGAGTTTCTGCGTACTTTTTGTCAGTCATATTTTCATTTTACAAGCTCTAAAATTTTAGAACATCTTACAAATTTACGCAATCAAAAAATAAGAGCTACCACAATTGATTATATTAAATCTATGATTATGATTTGTATAAACTTTAAAAATCTAATCTGCTGAGAAATCATTCAATTTAACAACTATAATTTCAATTTAAAAATTATTATTTTTTAATTCTTAACATAGGTATACAAACCAATATTTAAACATAAAAAACAAATTTAAATCCTATTATGGGGAAAATTATTATCTTAGAAACTTAATTGTAAATTGATATGAAAAGTTGCTTATTTCTACTTGTATTATTTTTCAGTCTGAGTACTGCACAAACCAACCGCTTTTTCTACGAGGTAAAA
Source organism: Chryseobacterium mulctrae (assembly GCF_006175945.1). Taxonomy (NCBI): domain Bacteria; kingdom Pseudomonadati; phylum Bacteroidota; class Flavobacteriia; order Flavobacteriales; family Weeksellaceae; genus Chryseobacterium; species Chryseobacterium mulctrae. Next base: position 967,213 of record NZ_VAJL01000001.1, read on the forward strand.
TTCAAAGAAGATTCTACTCAAACTGAACATCAGAAAGTTTTTATGGTTTTGGATATTAATCTTAATGAAACAAAATATTATGACAATACTTTCTTGGAAAAAGATTCCATCAATAAAGCAAATCATTCCCAACTTACCAATTGGACAAGCCAAATTCCTGTAACGAGAAAAAAAAATTCAAATAAAAATATCAATTATACTTTTATAGACGATCAGCTTTATTCTTATCCTACCGAAGATTTGATACAATGGAAATTGTCTGATAAAACTAAAAAATATTTGCACTTTAATCTTCAGCAAGCAACTACAAATTTTGGTGGCAGAAAATGGACGGCTTGGTTTACAAAAGAGATTCCGCTTTCAGAAGGTCCTTATAAATTCACAGGATTACCGGGGCTTATTGTTTTGTTAGAAGATGATCACAACCAATATAGTTTTAGTCTTGTTAAAAGTAAAAAATTAGAAAAGACATACGATACATCAAACTTTCTGGAAGTTCGTTATGGAAATAAACCGCTTCCGATAAGCGAGAAAATATATCTGAAAAAATCTCTTGAATATTATAACGATCCTTTGCAAGAAATAAGAGCAGAAATGAAAAATGGAACAATAAAAAGCTATGAAGACGGAGGAAAACAGTATAGTAAACCTGAAGAATTAGTACCTTTAATTCGAGAAGAGCAGGAATATATCCGCCAAAATAATAATCCTATTGAGCTTAATAAAGCTATAAAATATCCTGTGAAATAATGCCTGAATTTCTTTTACTTTATTTTCTCCCATTAGCAGCAATCTCTATAATTGTATCTACCGTTTTTTTTACCATTAAAAAATATGATATTATTAAAAAGTATAAGCAACCTAATTCCAAACAATTAAAAATATAAAAGGTCTTATTATTGATAGCAATGGTCTTTTAAGACAGAAAATCTAATGGTGCAGTTTCGAAATTTTGATTAATGAAAATTCTATTTTTATTTTTCCAAGAAGCTTATACTTTATTCCTATCCGAAAGATTAATCTTATTTTTTCAAATTCGGATCGAAAATTTACAATGTCTCCACAAATTCTTAGAGAAATAATAATCAATAAATACAGTATAGATTTTATATACTACCCACCTTTTTTGCTTTCCGGTAAACGTATAATCAGACTACAAAATCTGAATTCAGAAGAAATAAAAATTTTCAACGAATTAAAAACTCAAAAAAACTATTAGATTTACATCAATCTAAATGCAAATAAAATGTCTACAACCTTCTTCCCAACACCACAAGATTTCAGAGACTGGCTCGATAAAAACCATAAAATCGAACAAGAATTATTGGTAGGTTTTTATAAAGTCGGAACCAAAAAGCCTTCAATAACTTGGTCTGAATCTGTAGATCAGGCTTTGTGTTTTGGCTGGATTGATGGCATAAGAAGATCGATCGATGAAGAAAGCTACAGCATCCGGTTTACACCAAGAAAACCGACGAGTATTTGGAGCGTTGTGAATATTAAAAAAATAGAAGAACTTACCAAAGCAGGATTGATGAAGGAAGCTGGTTTGGAAGCATTCAAGCTTAGAAAAGAAGAAAAATCAGGGATTTATTCTCACGAAAAAGAACCTGCAAAACTTACATCAGAATACGAAAATCAGTTTAAAGCCAATAAAAAAGCGTGGGATTTTTTTGAAAAACAGGCTCCTTCTTACAAAAAAGTGATGATTCATTGGATCATGAGCGCCAAACAAGAGAAAACACAGATTTCACGATTAGAAAAAACTATTTCAGAAACTGAAAATGGAAAAAGAATTTCTTAGAATCATACATTCAAATTCAGCTAAAATTTTATTATTTTTGAGATCCAAGCCAAAATAATATGAAGAAAATTGTTGCATTTTCACTTTTAATCTATTGTATTTCGTGCAGTCCCGGTCCGGAAAAAAATAAAGATAAAAAGACGGTACGAAAAAAAGAAATTCAACAAATTGCCGTAGAAAAAGATTCTTTACAACGAGACACCATCGAATTTGTTTCCTATAATGACGATTTTGATTATTCGCAGCTCAACGGTAAAAAAGGAAAGGAAGAAATCAGTTATATCAATGATCAAAATAACGACCGCAGTTTTCTGAGAGGTGACTTAATTGCTATTGAATATAAAAACGATTCGATCTACATTGCCGGAGACGGAGGAACTCCTCAAAATGCTGAATGGATTGTTTCAGCAAAAAAAATCAAAGACGGAAAAGTTTCAAAATTCAGAAAAGAATATAATCAGCCGATTAAGTATCATTACTCAAAAGAAGATGAAATTTCCAGTACTTATCTAGATCATTTATATAAGCTTGCAGAATATTACATCGCCAATTCAAAGAAAGATCTGATAAAAATTTCTCTCAAAAATAAAGAGCAACTCGGATATTCTGTTGAAAAGCAAAAGAAGAATGAGAAAGATTATTATGTCTTGGGAATTTATGTAGAATTTGAGCATAAAGTAAGTCCTTTTCAATGGCTTTATATTGATCCTGAAACCGACACAATCTATGAATACGATCTGCCCAATGACAAACTTATTAAGTTCCCGTAGTTTTAAACCTAAAAAAATTAAGAAAATGCCACAAAAAAAACAATTATCCGAAAAAGAAACCATAGAACTTCTTGATATTCTGCAACAACGTTTTGAGAAAAATAAAAGCCGTCATGAAAATCTGGAGTGGACAAAAATTGAGGCAAAATTAAATTCAAATCCATCAAAATTATGGTCACTTTATCAGATGGAAAACTCAGGCGGAGAACCCGATGTTGTGGATTATGATGAAAAAACTGATGAATATATTTTCTTCGACTGTTCAGCTGAAAGCCCAAAAGGCAGAAGAAGCTTTTGCTACGATCGCAAAGCTCTGGATGCCCGAAAAGAACATAAACCACAGAACGATGTGATAACGGCTGCCAAAGAAATGGGGATAGAACTATTTTCTGAGGAGCAATACCGTTATTTACAAAGTTTAGGAAAATTTGATCTGAAAACTTCAAGCTGGATTAAAACTCCGAAAGATATCAGAGAATTGGGAGGCGCTTTATTTTGTGACCGTCGCTATAACACGGTTTTTGTCTATCACAACGGAGCCGATTCTTATTATGCAGCAAGAGCTTTCAGAGGAGTTTTGAAGGTTTAATAATTATTTTTTATGAATAAATTTAATTTTTGGATTTTCGATAACCATTTGGATTCTCTCATTATTTTTTTTAATGAAATCACACAATTTAAAGCTTGCCCTGATTTAGAAAAAATCAAATATGAACTTCATCAAACTGATAGTACTAAACAAATTTATTTTAATCTGATTACCCAAGACAATATAATAATTAATGCAGCAAGAGATTCGGATGATAGGGAGATTATCCTTTGGTTAATCGAATATTCTAATGAGATTGCTGAACAAATATCTGATTTAGAACTTTACTTATCTTCTATTGAAAGTGAAATTTGAGATAACACAAATCAAATTATTTTTGAATACAAAAACTATATTCCTACCTTTGAGCTTTGAATAAATACTATGAATACACAGGTTTTAGATTTTTGGGTAGGAAATTTCAGAACGGAAGAAGATTTTTTCCAGTTTGTAGAGGAAGATGAGAATTACTACATCGAAGAAGAATCTGATGACACTTATATTTCAAAATTTGCAGAATCACAAGACACCATCTGGTTTGATCAGGATTTAATGGAATACGGCTTTGAACAAAGCATTCAGCATTTTTCTGAATATTCTTTTGCTGACCAGTGGCTTCCCGTTCTATACAACAGATTGAATGAAATGAATCTTAAATTTGATATCAACTCTTTGGTTTTCGTAAGCCAAGGACAAATTCCAACACCAAAATCTATAGAAAATGATGATTTTTCTTTGGTTTATGTAGGTGGAATTGAGTTTGAGTATTAATAATGAAAACCTAATTTCACTTTTTTACAACATCGTAAAAGTAAGGTGGTCTTACACCCATCGGATAAACTACAAATCGACCTTTATTAGAAAAGTAAGTAATAAAGCCATCTTCTTTAGACTCATTTGGATAAAATATTATTTCAGCTGATTTTATTTTTGAGGAATTTTCTTCAATTTCCCCAATTTCATAATGGTCAAATATGAAAGGATTATCTGCAGGAAAATCGTAATAAACAATCTCTTTTTTTGCCAAATCTATCGTAGCATTTTGTTCTTTATCTAAAAACAATTGACGATTTCTCAAGTAATTTTCGATATCATTTTTATTTTTAAACGGAATAAAAGAAGCTTCAGAATTAGCAAATAAAACATCATTCAACCGATCAACTTCCAAACCTAATAAAGTGAGCTTTTTTTGATCTAATCTGAAATAGAAATAAAACTGTTTCTTTTGGTTTTTGCTTATTCCTATCGCCCAAAAATTACAGAGTTTCTCAAGTTTTTTATATTTATTAAAAAAAGATGGTGGATGAGAAGTGTAGGAATTATCAAAATTTTTAAGCAAAAAATTATTCTGATTTTTCTGTACAAAAAAACCTGTTTTAGAAAACTTAAAATCACCTAAATATTCTGGAAAACTTTCAAATTTTACATTTTCAAATAAATCTGCATTCAGCCAATCTATTTCATACTCGATTTCCTTAAGAGCTGTGATAATAGGATAAGGTCCATCATGATAATACATGATCATTCCTAAATCTGTATTGATATATTTATTGATATTTTTCTCTTGGTGAGAATTAAAATCTTTTACAAAATCTTTAAAAATAGCTGTAGAATCAGTATCTTTTTTCACAGAATCTGTAATCGAAATTTGTGATTTTTCTACTTTTGGAACTTCAACAATATTTTTATTATTCGGGTAAAAATAAATGATTAATGGTACTATTATTACAATACTCAGAACAATAAAAATATATGTTTTAGTTCGGTTCATTTCTATTTTCTAATGCGCTTCCAACCAGTTCTTCCCTACTCCAACTTCAACCAATAACGGAACTTGCGTTTCAATAGCACTTTCCATTTCTTTTTTGATCAGCTTTGTAGCAACTTCAACTTCTTCGATTGGCGCTTCAAACAACAATTCATCATGTACCTGAAGAAGCATTTTGGTTTGAAGATTTTGCGCTTCCAGTTCTTTATCAATTTTGATCATTGCCACTTTCACAACATCAGCCGCACTTCCCTGAATAGGAGCATTAACGGCATTTCTTTCAGCATGAGCCCGCACCACAAAATTTCCCGAATTGATGTCCTTCAAGTGACGTTTTCTTCCCAAAATAGTTTCTACATAACCTTGTTCACGAGCTTTCGCTACCTGTTCAGCCATATAAGCTTTCAATTTCGGGTAGGTTTCGTAATACGCCTCTATCATTTGCTTTGCTTCTGATCTCGATAATCCGGTTTGTTCTGCTAAAGCAAAAGCTCCCTGACCGTATAAAATTCCAAAGTTGACGGTTTTTGCCTGACTTCTCTGCGTTTTTGAAACTTCTTCCAATGGAATTTTAAATAATTTTGCCGCCGTAGAAGCGTGAATATCTTCACCATCCTGGAACGCCTTGATCATATTATCTTCACCGGAAATTTCGGCAATCAGACGCAATTCGATTTGAGAATAATCGGCAGAAATAATTTTCTTCCCTTCTCCTGAAACAAACGCTCCACGAATTTGTTGACCTCTCAACGTACGAATCGGAATATTCTGTAAATTCGGATTTACACTTGCCAAACGACCTGTTGCAGCCGTGGTTTGTGAGAAATTGGTATGAACTCTGTTGTCGTCTTTATCAATCTGTGACGGCAATGCATCAACATAGGTCGATTTCAGTTTCTGATACGTTCTGTATTCTAAAATATGCTGAATAATTTCGTGCTTTGAAGATAATTTCTGTAAAATATCTTCCGAGGTTGCGTATTGTCCGGTTTTTGTTTTTTTAGCTTTTGGGTCGAGTTGCATTTTTTCAAATAAAACTTCTCCCAACTGTCTCGGTGAATTCATATTGAATTCTTCACCCGAAATTTCAAATATTTTAGCTTCTAATTGTCTTAAATCATTCTCAAGATCGATACTTTCCTGAGCCAGCCATTTTTCATCTAAAGAAATCCCTGCCAATTCCATTTTAGCCAAAACTTCCATTAACGGCATTTCGATATTGAAGAAAAGATCTTCTAAATTTTCTTTCTTTAATTGTGGCGCAAACAATTCATATAACTGAAAAGTAATATCTGCATCTTCTGCGGCGTAATCGGTCTGCGTTCGCAGATCTGCGTCTCTGAAGCTCCCCTGATTTTTACCTTTTTTACCAATAATGGTTTCAATAGAAACGGGTTTATAATTTAAATAAACCTCAGAAAGATAATCCATCCCATGTCTTCCGTCCGGATTTAAAAGGTAATGCGCAATCATCGTGTCGAACATTGCTCCTTTTACCGTAACATTATATTGTTGAAGAACTTTATAATCGTATTTTAGGTTATGTGCGATTTTAATTAAATCTTCCTTTTCAAAGAAAGGTCTGAAAATTTCTAACGTTTGCAAAACTTCGCCCTGATCTTCAGAAAGCGGAATATAATACGCCAAACCTTTTTTGTAAGAAAAGCTCATTCCGACCAATTCGGCTTCCAGCTCGTTTAAAGAAGTCGTTTCTGTATCGAAACAAACTGCTTTTTGTTGTAATAAGTTTTGAACTAAAATTTTCTGCGCTTTCGGATTGTCTACAAACTGGTATAAATGGTCGTTGTCTGTAATCGTAGATTTTGTGGAAGATGCCTGATCGAGCTCTTCATAGGTTGCAAAAAGATCGAGTTGCCCGACATTTTTAGCCACTTTTTGTTGTGGTGTTTCTGCCTGAGATTCTTTGCTTTCTTTTTTCTGAACATCACCGGTTACCAAACCAGTTTGAGCGGGAGCAAAAGCACGATATAGGTTTTCGTATAATCTGGTAAATTCTATTTCATCAAAAACAATTTTTACTTTTTCAAAATCCGGAGTTTCCAAATCGTATTGCTCCTGATTGAATTCTACAGGTGCATCGCAAATAATGGTTGCTAATTTTTTAGATAAAATTCCACGTTCTGCTGAAGCCTCGATCTTTTCTTTAATTTTACCTTTCAGTTGATCTGTATTGGCTAAAAGATTTTCAATGCTTCCAAATTCCTGTAAGAATTTCATGGCTGTTTTTTCACCAACACCATCCAATCCGGGAATATTATCTACCGCATCACCCATCATTGCCAAATAATCAATCACCTGTTTTGGATCTTTGATCCCGTATTTTGCATTCACTTCTTCGACACCTAAAATTTCTATTTCGCCACCTTTTGATGATGGTTTATACATTTTAATTTTATCGGTCACCAATTGAGCAAAATCTTTATCAGGAGTTACCATAAATGTGGTATACCCTTCTTTTTCTGCTTTACATGCAATCGTTCCGATAACATCATCAGCTTCATAGCCTTCTACTCCCAAATAAGGAATGTGCATGGCTTCTAAAATTCTATGAATATAAGGAACTGCAATTTTTATCGCTTCTGGAGTTTCGCTTCGGTTGGCTTTGTATTCTGCAAAATCATCTGTTCTTACACTTGCCTGACCGACATCAAAAACAACCGCTAAATGGGTAGGTTTTTCTCTTCTAATTAATTCGATCAAAGAATTCGTAAAACCAAAAATTGCAGATGTATCAATTCCTGTACTTGTAATTCTCGGACTTCTGATCAATGCATAATACCCTCTGAAAATCATCGCATACGCATCGATGAGAAAAAGCCTTTTATCTTGTGTTGCCTCCATATTTTGAATAATGAACAAATATATGAAATCGGGATGAGCGGTCAAAAATAAAGAGCAGAGATGAGAGGAATGCTTACAATTATTTCGTTCGTCAGTTCGATTGAGATTCTGAAAGAATTTTGTAGCGAGAATTATAGTTTTTTTCATTAAGAGTAGAAATAAATTGTTTTGCGTGTGGATATTATTTATTTTTAGAAAAAATATATTTTGGATTGACGCATTGCGTGAAGCCAAACGTTACATGCAATTATACCAAACAGAACTTTATTAAAAACTTATGGGAGAATGGTCTAAATCAATTGGAGAAAAAGGAGAAAAAATTGTGAAATTTGTATTTGAAGAAATACTAAATTACAATTCACTTCAAGAGAATAACTCAATAAATTGCAATAAAGGAACAAAGCATAAAGACGCTTCTGCAAAAAACAACAAAACAACACATGGAATTGATGGATTAGTTACCTACAAATCCCCATTAGAAGATTACACTTTAGATATTGGTGTTATTTCTTCAAAATATGTAGGTGATGAATATCCTAAATATCCTTCTACTCTTTTTAAATCTCATATTAAAGATTTAGCATACACATTGGAATGTTTTAATTATTCCAAAGAGAAAAGTAACCTAAACCAAAGTTTTACTGGTGTTAATAAAACCGACATTTTTGGTATTTTGGTTTGGTTATCAAATAAAAGTCCAATAAACTTTGATTTATCAGCTGTTGTATCGAAAGTTCAAATTGATAACGATTTAGTTTTCGATAAAATATTACTTTTAGATAATAATAAAGTTAATTTTTTATACGAAAGTATTTTTAGAACCAAAGAAAATTTTGGTGTTTCAAATGTTGATTTTGTATACCATAATTCTGGATTAAACTTCGCATCGATACATGAATATTCATTCGGAAAAACGTTTCCTTTGAACTATCTATATTCAGATATTATTCCTTTAAGAATTCAAAATGGAAAAGACATTGAATTCAGAATTTTCATTAATGATGATTATTCCGAAGAACAATTTTCTCAAATTCTAACATTTGCAAAAACTTTTGACCATCTTAATTCTACAGATAGGACTGTTTTATATTTTAAGACGTATGATTATTTAATAAACGACAATTCAATTAAACAAACTTTATCAAATTTTCCAACGTATACTTTAAATGAAAATTTATTAGTAAAAAAATTCCCATCTGACTTTAGAAATTAAGAATATGAATAAAGATATACTTCCTCAGGGCGATACTATTAGACAATTACTTGTTAAATCAAATATAACAAATGCAAACATAAATTCACTACTAAGGGAAAAAGGTATTTTCTTAGGACAGAATCAGAAAAACAACTCAGTTCCTTTAATAATGAAAAGTATTATTACTCCAAAAGACTTTTTAGAATTGTATGAAACTCAAAAAAATAAAGAAGAAACTGTAAAGTATAGAACTTCATCCATTAATTGTAAAAATGATTTCGATTTTCAAGAAGTAATTGGAAATAATATTGATATTAACTCATTAATAAAAGATCGCTATACATATAAACCTAATTATTCTGTAGTTGGTAATCCTAATTTTTATTTCGAAGATGAATTTACAGCAATTTTTGAATATCAAATTGAGAGAGAAAATGTTTTAGGTGATTGGACGAATAACAAAACATATCACAAAGGTGCAGTTACATTAAAAAAAATATCTGATAACGATATACAAATTTCAGTACAGCAAGACTCAACATCTAAAGAAACATTTGAAGTAAATAACATAATATTAAATGCTTTAAAAGAGCAAATGTTCGCAAAGTCAATCATTAAATCAAATGACGATATTATTTCTGTAAAATTTAATCATTTTGACAACTCTTCAAGAATAAAGTTTTTTTACTCATTAACTAGTAATTTTACTATATATCTTGATTTCAAATCGATTACAGATATAGATTTATATCTTGATGAAGATGTAGAATCTCATAAAGATGTAAAATTGTTTTTAGATGAAATAGATAATTTAAAACTTAATGGGAAAGAGTTACAAAATCATGTACTTATCTACAAGGAAGAATATTATCCAAAACTAATTTTCGGAGCTGTTAAATTTAGATATGCACTATCTTTTAATGGCATAGAAGGAAGTGTGGTTGTAAATCTTGGATTTCCAGATTATGTAAAATCAAAAGACAAAAATGCAGATTTTCAAATGTCAATTGAATTAATTCTTGGTCGTGAACATAAAAATCAAAGTACAGAAAATAAAATCAGAAAAAAACTTCTCGAATTCTTTGAAAAGAAAAAAGTAGAAAGTTATAATAAATTCAAAATAATATAACTGTATGTAATAACTAAGCTTTCGTCTTGTCCGCAGGACACGAGATGAAAGCCCGTTGAACGGAAGCTCCGGGAGCTTTTTTGGCCGTCTATGGAGTTTTCGATTTTAGGATTTAGGGTAACAAAGCAGTTTTTTGGAATGACTGCTTTTTTTTGTGGCATTTGGTAGCCTTTATGAGTGGTTTTCTGCAGGTTTTTCTTCGCTGCAGCATATAAATTCCCTTACCCGCAAAGGTTATTTTGCAGACAATGGTTGGATAACGAAAAGAAATTCCGGTGGCGGACCGCGCTGCCCGAAAACAGCTATAGTGACTAAGTTTCCTTCCTTGCAACTTCGACATTTCCGGAGCAAAGTTTTCGGTTTTGCTGCAGTAACTCTGATTTTCAAATCCGATTGCAGTGCCTGCAGTTTCCCACGCTTCCAGCTGCTGCTCAGGATGCCGTAATGCCGGATCCTTACAAATCTTTTCGGTAAAATATGCATCGAAAACCTCCGGACAAACTCCGTGTTTGCAAGAGTCATTTCCTTTTTTTCGCCGCCTTTGCGGTAATCTTTGTACTCAAAACGGACCTGCTGATCCGTCACTTCTTTTATGCGGTGATTGCTGATGGCGACTTTGTGAGTGTATCTCCCCAAGTACTCGATCACCTGTTTCGGGCCGCCAAAAGGCCGCTTGGCATATACGACCCAGTTCTTGGTGAAGAGTTTCTCCATTAAATCCCGGTCAGTAATTCCACAGGCTCTTAAGGAAGTCACAAACTTTGCCCGAAAGACTTTGCTCAGCGCTTTTACTGGAAACAGAAACTTATCCGTCCTTACTTTCTTTCTCCATTTTCCCTGCATCGTGAGACCACCTCCCGGCACAATGCAGTGCAGATGCGGATGAAGGCTCAGATTTTGTCCCCATGTGTGAAGTATGGCAATCATTCCCAACTGAAGGCCTTCGGTTTTGCCGAACTGGTTTAAAGTAGCCCAGGCGGCCTCAAATAAGGCTTTGTAAATGAGTTGGGGCTGGGATATTGCTAGCCCATTCAACTCCTCCGGCAGGGTAAAAACCACATGGTAATAGCTGCAGGGCAAGAGGTCCTGTTCGCGCTTTTGGATCCATTCTTCCTTTTTGTGTCCCTGACACTGCGGACAGTGCCGGTTACGGCAGGAGTTGTAGCTGATGGAAAGATTTCCGCAACCATCACACGTATCAATATGACCACCCAAGGCAGAAGTCCGGCAGTTGGACAATGCCCTAAGCGTCTTTTCCTGATGAACGCTGAAGTTTTGGGATGATAAATTGATTTTGCGAAGAACTTCTGCTACACTCGCACCTTTACTTCGGACCTGCATTCCTGCTGCATAAAGTAAATACCGTATCCAAAGGACTGTGCGGTTTTTGGTCCGAGAGCTGGCACACATGAAGATATTCCATTGTACTTTCAATACGCTCATGACCCAGAAGTTTCTGTACCATGATGATCGGAACGCCGTCTTCCAAAAGGTGTGTGGCATAAGAATGCCGCAACGTGTGGGTGTGAAAGTCTTTGGTGATGCCGGCTTTTTTAGAAATGGTTTTTATTACCCACTGCACACCGCGCTGGCTGTAGCGGGAATCGAAATCTTTGCTGGCAGACCGTGAAGCCCCTGTGCTGAGCGCATCAATCTCTTCAATATTCCTGTTATGGTTTCCATTGAATAAATACTGAACCGGATTCTCAATACTGATGAAGGTTTTCAGTCCCCGGATCAAATGTTCCGACAAGGGAACGTAACGGTCTTTGCTCCCTTTACCCTGAACAACATGCAACATCTTCCGGTCAAAATCCAGATGCTGAAGTTCGATATTCCTTACTTCCATGCAGCGCAGTCCACAGCCGTATATCAGACCGATGAGCAGTTTATGTTTCAGGAGTTCGGCACTCTGAAGCATACGCCAGATCTCTTCCCGACTCAGGATTACAGGAAGTTTCTTCACTTTAGCAATGGTGGGAAGGTGCAGAAAACTATAAGGCAAACCCTCAGTTTTCAGCAGGAACCGAAGACCGTATACAGTATGCTTAAAATACGATTGCGAAGGGGTTCTGCTCCGCCGCTGCAGTTCAAAAAGATAATCTTTGACCTGTTCAGGATCCAGTTCGGTGGGCAAAGTTCCAAAGTGAAGCGCCAGAGCCGCCACATGACGGGAATAATTATCAAAGGTTCTGGGGCTCCTGCCCAGGATAGAAATATTCCGCTCAAAGCGTTGCAGCAGTTCAGCAAAACCACTAACTTCGCTCGAGGCGCGGTTCAGAATTTTGTTTACCCTTAACTCCTCCGGAGATTTTTTTTTGTAGCCATTTTAAAGATTTTTTGTTGTTTTACCAAAGTTAATAAAACAGCGAAGGGAAAAGCTACCGGAGGTTTAGTTCAACATTGGCTTGGTGCAATGGCGGGTTAAGGCTGAATTTAAAGATTCGGCTTTCTATTCCGCAAAAAGCCAATTATATTGACTTTTTTCTTAAATTTATTCAATTAATTGGCTTTTGCTTACCATGTCACAAAATTGAAATTTTTCGCTTCAATTTCTACCACTTGCGCCAAGCTCCGAACCTTTGTATAACATTTTTGACAACATTTAAAATGGAAGATCAGCTTAGAAATATCACTTCTTGTGATGAATGTAATAGCGACTATTATACAGACATTTCACAAATGGCAAACCTTTGTCCAGAGTGTTCATATATTTTGTACGGCTGCCAAAATTGCAATCACGACTTTGAAAATGGACGATGCAAGAAATGCTTTTGGAGTGGCAGTGTGTCGGATTATATACAGAATATAAAAGATAAGAACTTAAACAAAAGCAAAAAAATACTTTCAATTATTGACTTCCTTCAGACTAAATATGGAACGACTAATATTTTAATAATCGACCATTGGGATAGTGATAAAGAAGCAATTGGATTGACTGAAAAAAGTAAACAGCTTTTAGCTTACATTTCAACAATTAGCGACAAAGACAATGATTATTATTTGGCGTTAGAAAATCCGTCGGTGAACAATGAACTGGTATACTCCCCAATAGAAGAGTTTTATAATTTAAGTTTGACAGAACTTGAAGATAGATTAATAAAGCATTTAAAACTGACCGATTAAACAGAGCACACAAGACGGGTTTTACGTTATGCTGACTTTTCAAATATGCTTTACTTTTATGCAAAAAATATCTCCCGGACGCAAAGTCAAAACCGTTATAAAACAAAAAACCATTTAGAATGAATAACCATTTATCCTAGCTAGATTTTTTTTAAGAACATAAAATTCCAATTATAAAAAAGAAACTACTTATTTTCTTCAGAATTTCACTAGAACTGACGGATAATTAATTTCATTCTAAGATGTAGAAAACACGTTTTTAGCAGGCATGCTTTCAAAAAAAATTATTAAATTTGCCTTGTGAATACAAACAAGACATATTATTACGGAATTTTTAACTCAGATCTGGGATAAGGATTTCTTGTATATATAACTAAAACCTCGTCCTTTGGCGAGGTTTTTTATTTTTAAAAAATTTAAACAAATGAAAATTAGTATCATTGGTGTAGGATTAATCGGCGGATCAATCGCATTGAAATTAAAACAGAAAAAAACAGCAGATTTCATTTATGGGATCGACAACAATACTGAAAATCTTGATGAAGCTTTAGCCTTAAATATCATTAATGAAAAAGCAGATCTAAAAACAGGAATTCAAAATTCCGATCTGGTTATCATTGCCATTCCTGTAGATTCGGCGAGGAAAATTCTTCCTGAAGTTTTAGACCTAATTTCGGATCAGCAAACGGTGATGGATGTGGGTTCTACAAAATCTGGAATTGTAAATGCTGTAAGAAACCATCCAAAAAGATCAAGATTTGTAGCGTTTCACCCAATGTGGGGAACAGAAAACCACGGTCCGAAATCGGCAGTTTCTGAAAGTTTTTCAGGAAAAGCCGGAGTGATTTGCAACCGTGAAGAATCTGCAAAAGACGCTTTAGAATTGGTAGAAAACATCGTGAAAAGTCTTGACATGCACTTAATTTACATGAATGCGGAAGATCATGACATTCATACTGCGTATATTTCGCATATTTCACATATTACTTCTTATGCTTTAGCCAACACGGTTTTAGAGAAAGAAAAAGAAGAAGACACTATTTTTCAGTTGGCGAGTTCAGGTTTTTCGAGCACGGTTCGTTTGGCAAAATCTCATCCTGAAATGTGGGTTCCTATTTTTAAACAAAACAAAGAAAATGTTTTGGATGTTTTGAATGAACATATCTCTCAACTTAGAAAATTCAAATCTGCTTTAGAAAAAGATAATTTTGAATATTTGGAAGAACTGATCAGTAACGCCAATAAAATCCGCGGAATTCTCGATAAATAAAGACTTTCAAGCAATATAAACTTCCTGATCAGGAAGTTTTTTTAGTTTTAAACCAAAACTAAATTTTAACTTTATTAAAATATTTTTTAACTTTATTAAAAATAATATTACATTTGTAAAAACAAAAAGTCAATGAAACTTCCTATAATTTGTCCGAGTTGTGATCATACACTCAATGTAAGTCAGATGAAATGTCCCGATTGCGGAACCAATGTAAACGGCGATTATGAACTTCCCGTTTTTTTAAAACTCAACAGAGATGAACAGGATTTTATCTTAAACTTTTTTCTTTCCAGCGGAAGCATTAAGGAAATGGCAAAACAGGCAGAGCTTTCTTATCCTACCATGAGAAATAAAATGGATGATCTCATTCAGAAAATTGATCAACTAAAAAAATAATCTATCTATGAACTGGAAAACTATTTTTAATCCTTTTGAAAAATTTGATGAAAAAATCCTACTTTTCATAGGTCTTCTATTTTTCGTACTTATTATTCCATTATGTTATTGGACAAACACCTGTTTTATAAGCATCTATAGAATTGCACCCTTCAAGGCAACTCATTTCTATGATCTAATTATTCCAACTTCTATAAGTTTTGCAGTAATGATCATTACATTATTTTTATTAGGCAAAGCTTTTTATCGAAAAACAAGAATAATTGACATTGCAAATACTGTTTTTATTTCTCAAATCCCTCTTATCATTCTTATTCCTTTTGAAAATTTTGATTTCATAAAAAAAGCAATAGAAAGAGTCGTAGATTATCAGAGCCATCCAACCGAAATATTTCCTTTTGTAGATTTTGCAGTGATGATTTTATTTACAATAGCCAATATTGGCTGCTTAATTTACAGCATCGTTATTTTATACAACGGATTTAAAACTGCAACAAACATTAAAAAATGGCAACACATTGTACTATTCTGTATCGTAACATTCCTTACTGTAATAGTTTGTCAAATATTTAACAACTAAACACTTACCTTAATGAAAACCAAACTACTATTAGTGCTAATTGTATTAGCACAGACTTTTTACGGCCAAGAAATAACCGGTTCTTGGAAAGGAGAACTCGATTTAGGCAGAATGACGCTTCCCTTAGTTCTTGACATAAAAAAAGAAAATAACATTTACCTTTCTACCGCGAAAAGTCCGAAGCAAGGTGATGAAATAATCCCTGTTGATAAAACCGAATTCATCAACAATGAATTAGTGTTTGAAATGAAAGCTTTAGGAGCATCTTACAAAGGTCAGTTTAAAACAGATCATTTTGAAGGAACTTTTACGCAAAATTCAAAATCTTTCCCTCTTAGTCTTTATCAAAATGATGGAAAAGAAAAACCCAATCCGAAAGATGAAAAAATAAAAGGAATCAGTAAAAATGGAATTAATACCGCAAAAATTGATGATTTCTTAAACTACATCAGCCAAAACAAACAGGGGATCGGAAGCATCACTATTTTCCAAAATGGAAAAGAGATTTACCAAAAAAGTTTCGGTCAAGACCAATTATCTAATGTAAAATGGGACAAGAATACAGGATATCAGATTGGATCTATCAGTAAATTGGTCACTGCCGTTATGCTCATGCAATTGGAAGAAAAAGGAAAGCTGAAACTGGATGAAAAACTTTCAAAATATTATCCCGACGTCCCTAATGCCAATAAAATAACTTTAGAAAACCTAATGAACCACACAAGCGGATTGGGCGATTATGCAGGACCGTGGTTATTTGGGAAAACAGTGGGTGACAAAGCTATTTTAGATACTATTAAAAAACACGGTGTAGAATTTCAGCCAGGAGAAAAAGAGAGATATTCAAATTCAGGATACTATCTTTTAAGCAGAATTTTAGAGAAAGTTGCCAAGAAACCATACAATATTTTACTTAAAGAAAATATTACGAGTAAAGCCAATATGAAGAATACATTCTCGGTTTTAGACAATCAAAAAAACATCTTCAAATCGTATGAAAATACAACCGGAAAATGGACAGAAGTAGAAGATTTTGATTTCCGTAACTGCATCGGTTTGGGTGATATTACTTCTACAACCTATGATATGAATTTATTCGTTAATGCTTTATTTGATTACAAATTTGTAAAAAAAGAAACATTGGATAAAATGCTCCCTAAATCAGAAAAACCTTTTGGATTAGGCGTAATGACAGTTCCTTTTTACAATCAAATTTCCTACGGACATGGTGGCGACACAGCAGGAACTCATTCGCTTGTTTCTTACAGCCCTACTGAAAAGTACTCGATATCAACCATTATTAACGGTGAAAAATTAGCACACAGAGAGGTCTTTTTAGGAATTATCAATCTGGTTTACGACCAGGAATATGAATATCCAAAGTTTACAGAACTAAAAAAAGTCTCTGAAAAAGAACTGCAGAAATATGAAGGAACTTATTATTCTAAAGACCTTAAAGTAGATTTTAAAATCTTCATAAAAGATGAGAATCTTTTTGCTCAGTTAGCAGATCAGCCTTCATTTCCGTTAGAATACTCCGAAGGAGACAAATTTAAAAATGATAATATCGGTGTAGAAATCGCTTTTGCTCCGGAAAAGAAACAATTAAATCTTACTCAAAACGGTAATAATCTTGTTTTTATTAAGAAATAAATGATAAAAAAGATGCGGACGTTTTCAGTAAAACGTCCGCATCTTTTATTAAAAACGTCCGAGGTTTTAAGCAAAACATCAGGATCTTTTTATTGAGATCTTTTAATCTTTTATTTTAACACTCCGGAACATTTACCGCAATCGCCAAACCTCCTTCTGATGTTTCTTTAAATCGATCATTCATCGATAAAGCAGTTTCCCACATCGTCTGGATAACCTCATCCAAAGTTACTTTGGCTTTTGTAGGATCACTTTCTAAAGCAATATTTGCCGCAGTAATCGCCTTGATTGCGCCCATCGTATTTCTTTCAATACAAGGAATCTGCACTAAACCTTTAATCGGATCACAGGTTAAACCTAAATGATGTTCCATTGCGATTTCTGCCGCCATTAAAACCTGACCGACAGTTCCGCCGAGAATCTCCGTTAAACCTGCTGCAGCCATCGCTGAAGAAACTCCGATTTCGGCTTGGCAACCACCCATCGCCGCAGAAATAGTCGCATTTTTCTTAAATAAAGTTCCGATTTCCCCTGCAACCAAAATAAATCTTACAATATCATCTTCACTTACAGCATCTGTAAAAGCCTGAGCATACATTAAAACTGCCGGAATTACACCACTCGCTCCATTTGTTGGTGCCGTGATAATTCTTCCGAAACTTGCGTTCTCTTCGTTTACAGCTAAAGCGAAACACGCAATCCATTTATTGATATTGGTGAAATTTTCTTCAGCATCTACAACCTGCTGAAACCACTCGTCTTTATTTTTATAAATTTTGTCGCCTAAAAGTTTTCTGTTGATTCCGGCAGCACGACGGGTAACATTCAGTCCGCCCGGTAAAATACCTTCTTTATTGACTCCTTTATAAATACATTCTTTAATCTGTTCCCAAATGTAAAGTGCTTCTTTTCTTGTTTCTTCCTGCGTTCTCCAGCTTTCTTCATTAATTAAAATTAAATCTGAAATTTTGTTGAAACCTAATTTCTCACAATATTTTACGATATCAGAACCGTGATGACAAGGATAGATGGTACGAACGCACTGTTTCTCAATCGAATTTTTCTCCTGACTCATGATAAAACCTCCACCTACAGAATAAAAATCCTGTACAAGCTCGGTTCCGTCTTCAAAAATGGCTTTAAAAATCATTCCGTTGGGATGATAATCAAGAGTCTGAGACATATTTAAAACCAAATGATGTCCGTAAACAAATGGAATTTCTTTTTCTCCACCCAAATTAATGATTTGAGTTTCTTTAATGGTATCTACAATCTTATCAATCTTTGTAGTATCGATGGTTTTAAAATCTTCACCATTCAAACCCAACATTCCTGCAATATCGGTTCCGTGACCGATTCCCGTTTTTGCCAATGAGCCAAAAAATTCAAGAAAAACTTCTTTTACCTCAGCAATTGATCTTTCTCTTTTTATGATTCTGATAAATGCCGAAGCTGCATTCCAAGGTCCCATTGTATGCGAACTTGATGGACCTATTCCTACTTTAATAATTTCAAAAACCGATATTGATTCCATAAATTAAATTCCAATTTCATGAAAAGCAAATATACATTGAAAATACCTTAGAATGAAAACAATATTGAGCATTATGTAAAGGTGTATTAGTGAAGCTCCGTAGGAGCGGAACCTTTGTAGAAAAGAATTGTATGTAAATAAAAAAGCGCTCCGTAGAAGTGCAATATGATATATTATTTAATCTAAAAATTAACTAACTTCTATTATTTTTAATTTCTAGCAGATTATTTAGATTTAGCAGATTTAAAAACATCAAAAAAATCTGCGTTATCTGCCAAATCTGCGAGAGAAAAAAGGAAATTAATCTACCATTTCAGGCTTTCGCTATGCTGAGAAATATCAAGTCCTTGCTCTTCCGAATCTTCCTTTACTCTTAATGTAATAATTCTATCAGTAATTTTATACAAAAGCATCGACCCGAAAAATGCAAAAAGAGAAACCAAGATCAGCGCCATCATGTGATGTGCGAAAATTCCAAACCCTCCATGAAGAAGACTTGCGTTTTCACCGTGAGCAAAAATAGCAGTAAGAATCATTCCCATAATTCCCCCCACTCCATGACAGGCAAAAACATCAAGCGTATCATCAATCTTTTTTAAAGCTTTCCAATTCACCATCACATTAGAAACAATCGCAGAAATAAAACCAATAAAAATACTTTCCTGAATAGAAACAAAACCACAACCCGGAGTTATCGCCACCAAACCGACAACCGCACCAATGCATGCTCCCAAAGCCGAAACTTTTCGCCCATTAATTCTGTCGAAAAAAATCCACGTCATCATTGCTGAAGCCGAAGCGATCGTAGTTGTACCAAAAGCGATTGCTGCTGTTGCATTGGCACTTAAAGCAGAACCTGCATTAAAACCAAACCATCCAAACCAAAGCATTCCTGTTCCGAGAATAACATAAGGAATATTTGACGGTTCGTGATGAGGATTTTTCCTTCTTCCTAAAACAATCGCTCCCGCCAAAGCTGCAAAACCGGCACTCATGTGAACAACCGTTCCGCCTGCAAAATCTTTAACCCCGAAAAATTTATTTAAAAGTCCTTCTGGATGCCAAACCATATGACAAAGCGGTGTGTAAATGAAAAGACTAAACAACACCATGAAAACCAAATATGAAATAAATCGAACCCTCTCCGCAAACGATCCTGTAATTAAAGCTGGAGTAATCACCGCAAATTTCATCTGAAAAAGCGCAAATAAAACAAACGGAATGGTTGAAGCCATCGTTTTGTGAGGATAAATACTTACATGATTAAAAAATGGATAGGTAAAAGGATTTCCAATAATTCCGTAATGAACACCATCGATCTCAAAGCCGATAGATTCGCCAAAAGAAAGGGAAAAACCCACGACGATCCATAAAATAGAAATTACTCCCAAAGCAATAAAGCTTTGCAACATCGTCGAAATTACATTCTTCTTCCCGACCATTCCGCCATAAAAAAACGATAAACCTGGAGTCATCAGTAAAACTAAACCTGCTGCTGCAAGGATCCAGGCTACGTCTGAACCTACAATTTCTTTTTCACTCAGAAAATTTCCGGTATTGGGAATATCAACATCTGGTCTGAAGAATAGACCACCGATTGCAATAATGCAAATAACAACAAATGAAACTTTCCATTTTAAACCAACTTTCATAAGAGTTTTTTATTTTTTTAGTGTTTTTTAAATTACTAAATAGTAATTTTATATATTTTAATTCTTAACCCCATCAAAATTAAAAATAAATTTCATAAAAACACATATTTAAAACAATAACCCCTGTTAATTTAATAGCATTTTAAAATTAAATGAAAATTTTATTCAAAAGCAATGAAACTTCTTTATATTTCGTTGCAGGAAAAAGATGAGTCCCCCCTTTAATAACATAATCCGGTTTTGAGTTTTTTAGTGGAAAAACAATATCACGATCACCCATAATTTGAATGATGTTATTTTTCTGCTCAAATTTCCATTCTGAAATACGCTGAATAGACCATTTCAGATAATACGGATCGGTAACTCTGAAATACTGATTAACCTTAGGATTTTTAGGATCAAAGAACTTTCTGAAAACAGAATAAGTTTCTAAAGTCTTAGGATTGAAAAGGTTTACAGGAAGATATTTAGGAATTTTCGTAAGTTCTCCCATCTTTATCAACCTCGATTTTTCCTTATCAGATTTAATACTTCCTAAGATCACTACTTTTTCAGCAGCTTTTAAAAGATTAATTTCCTGAACCATGATTCCGCCAAAAGAATACCCCAAAAGATAAAAAGGTTCGGAAGTATCAATTTTATCGCCCATTCTTGCAACATAAGAACTAAAAGATTCATCATTTTCAGGAATCAGCCAATCGATAAAAACCACTTCATGCTCTTTTGGAAACTGTAAACGTTCCAAAACTTTAAAATCGGCACCAAGACCACTTATTACATATATTTTCACCTGATTCTTTTTAATTTAAACAATTACAACGCTTCTTGAGTAATTGAGTAAGCTAAAATAAAAAAAGGACGGCTTATCTAAAAGCAGTCCTTTGTATTTTATTATAAATTTAACCTTATAAAGGTCTTTCGTTATCAACTTTTTGTGTAGAAAGCTTAAACTGAATATCCATTTCGTCTTTGATGAAATAATCTTTCAAAGAATTCTGGTAAACAATCTTGAAGTCTTTTCTGTTTAAAGAGAATTTTGATGATTCAATTTCCACAGTAAACTGCGTAATGTGTGCGTTTGCAGGGAAAGAAATTGTTTTTCTGATATTCTTGATCGTAATATCACCTACAATCGTAGAATTGTACTCGCTGTTTGCAAGAGGGATGATTTTCTTTAAATGAAACTTCGCTGTAGGGAATTTTTTAACTTCAAAGAAATTGGTTCCTTTCAATTCGTTGGTCAGTTTCACCTGATCGTCACCAGAAACATCTGCAACAACAAGACTTCTCATATCGATTACAAACTCACCGTCTACTAAAACCGTTTTATCGAAATTAAACTTACCACTTTTCAGTTTTAGACTTCCGTAGTGAGACGAAGCTTTAGTTTTTACCACTTTATGTCCCCACCATTTGATCTCGGATGTTATCACTTTCGAAACCTTATCTCCTTTTTTCTGAGCAAAAACTAATGATATGCTTGCACACATCATAACAAACAATAGTAATCTTTTCATTATATTTTATTTACAATTCAACAAAAATAAAAAAAAGTGTAGAACTTCTACACTTTTAATAATATTTTTTTGAATAAATTATTTCGCGCTCACCTTAACGGTCATTTCTATCTCATCTTTCACAAAAACATCTTTCATTGAAGATTTGTAAGCTACATCAAATTTTTGTCTGTCGAAAGAGAATTTATTTGAAGTTAAAGTAACCATTCCATCTTTCACTGTAACGTTTGCAGGGAAAGAAACCGGGTTTGTTTTACCTTTTACTGTAAGATCACCTGTAACTGTACGGTTGTAAGTTTTATCGTTGTTTTTCTTTACTGAAGTAATTTTGAAAGCCGAAGTTGGGAATTTTTCAACTTCGAAGAAATCTCCGTTTTTAAGGTGACCGTTTAATTTCCCTTGCATTTCTCCTGAAACATCCGTTGCGTTGATAGAATTCATATCTAAAACGAACGAACCGCCAACGATTTCGTTTCCTTTCATTACGATATTTCCAGATTTTACAGTAATGGTACCGTCGTGAGAACTTGCCTGAGATTTAGCAACTTTATAACCCCACCAGTGAACATCAGAGCTTACTACTTTTTTTGCCTGCCCGAAAGCCAATCCACTAGCTAAAACTGCTAATAAGAATATTTTTTTCATTGTAAATTTTTAAATGTTTATTAACGCTGCAAATGTAATTATCTTATTTAATAATTCATCTTGATGTACATCAATAAAAATCTTTTTTTGACATGAATAAAATCAGGCATAAAAAAACTCCGAATTTCTTCGGAGCTTATATTATTCTGTAAAATAGGCGGTGTAAAGTGCCGCACCATTAATACTTGTACTTTCTGTATTAACTACATAAATAGGAATGTTCTTCAACATATCTTCCATCTTATCACTGATCTTGAATTTCTCATAGAATTTATCTTTGTCGATATATTCTCTTATGATCTGCGGAATATCTCCTGCAATCAGCAATCCACCTGTAGCTTTCAGTTTTAAAGTAAGGTTGTTGGCTTCTCTTGCCAAAAACTCTAAGAATGTGTCTAAAGCAATTCTACAAATCAACGCATCTTCATGCATTGCTGCTTTGTAGATTTCTTCTGTGAAGTTTCCATTTGCCAAACGCTCAGAAAGCCATTCCGGTTCAGGATGTCTTTTTACATCTCTCAAAAATCGGTAGATATTAAATAAACCTGTTTTTGAAAGTACATTTTCCCAACTTACAATTCCGTAGATATTATTTAAAAACTGATAAAATTCTACCTCAACATTGGTTCTTGGTGAAAATTCAGAATGCCCTCCTTCGGTTGCAAAAGGTCTTAAATATTTTCCGTCAAAGAAATATCCTGCTTCTCCCAAACCATTTCCAGGTGCAAGAATAGCAACATTTCCTTTTTCAAGATGACCGCTTGTGTAGATTGCGTCCAAATCAGAATCATCCAAAAGACCAATTCCATAAGCAGAAGCTTCTTGGTCATTCAGCATATCAACTTTCTCAAAACCAAATTTGCTGCGATATTCTTCTACATCTAAACTCCAGTTTTTCAAACGTGCAGGATGACTTTTACCATCTATTACAGGTCCCGGAACCGAAATCCCAAGTCGCTGAACATTTTCAAGCTGAGAATCCTGAATAAACTTCGAAAGAACATCTGAAAAAGATGCATATTCTTTGGTAGGATAATTATTTTTAAATTTAAGTTCTATCCCGGAATTTCCTGAAATATAATACGCAATCGTAGTTACGTCTTCTCTCAAATTAGCTCCGATAATAGAAATATTATCATTATTGGTATTTTTAACTCCCGGTAAATAGAGAGGAAATTTTGGATTTAAGTTCATAATCGCAAATTTTATCAAATATAATAATTGTTTTGGTAATTTTTGTATGGGAACAAAAAACCTTTTCAAAAACTCGAAAAGGTTTGGTTAATAACTGATTATATTTTTGTATTTATTTTCCTAAAGGAATATTGTACGAAAATCCTGCTCCGATACTTCCCACATTATAGTCCTGAGAAGCTGGTGATGCGATATCTCCGTTGCTTCCTGCAAAAACTTTTTGGTATTGTACATAGAAATTCCAGTCTCTGTTGTGATACCCGATTTCAGGTTTAAGATAAAAACCACCATCTGGTCTGTTTACTGTAGAATTGGTTGCTACTTTCTCATCACCTACTAAAAATCCATAGCCCAAATCAGCTCCGAAATAAAATCCTGTCTGTTTAGGATACACTCTGAAAAGTGCCGCTACAGGAATTACCCCAACATCGTTATTATTATATCCGTTGTTATCTTTTCCAAAATAATGAGTATAACCCGTTGCGATACCTAAACCTAAACCTGGAGTAATAAGATTTTGATACGCCACATCTACACCTACTGCAGCAGAAAGGTTATCTGAAGGAACAGCAATACCTGCAGTTGCTCCCACTTTGATCATATTATTCATCTGAGCACTTTGAGCACTTACTAAACCGGCTGTTAAAATTCCAGCTGCTAAAATGGTTTGCTTAAACATTTTCATAACTCTGATTTTTTAAATTTTACTACAAGGGCAGATGTAAAAATCATGCCAAAATAATTCACACTTCTTAACACGAAAGCCTAAACATTTCATAAAATAATGAAAATCAATCATTTAAAATTACAAATATTTAAATAGTTGTTTAACTTTACATCAAGGCAAACAATAAATCAACATTAATATTTGTTTATACAGTTTAACCTCAACTTTATTTCATCATCAAAAAACAAAATCAGGATTATGGCTGCTTCATTCATCAATAACAAACATCTTCTTTGGCGTGCTGGTTTCGGACCTGAGATTGGGCAAGTAAATGATTTGAAAAGTAAAAACATCAAAACGATTTTGAAGGAAGTATTTAATGAAGAAACCTTCTCTCCTATTCTTTATGAAACTCCCGACATTGAACCCATTGAATACACAGACCCAAAAGCGACAGCCGAACAGAAAAGAGAAATTCAAAAAATAAATCAGAAGCAAAACAACGAACTGAATCTTAATTTTCTAAAAAAAATGACCGATAGTAAAGAACAGTTACGAGAGAAAATGGCTTTTTTCTGGCACGGACATTTTGCGACGAGAATCAATAATCCAAAATTCAATCAACAGCTTTTAAATACAATCCGAGAAAAATCTTTGGGAAATTTTAAAGATTTACTGTTTGAAGTAAGCCGTTCTCCTGCAATGCTTAGCTTTTTAAATAATCAACAAAATAAAAAAGATCATCCCAACGAAAATTTCGCCCGTGAAGTGATGGAATTATTCACAATGGGTCGTGGAAATTATACCGAAAAAGATATTAGGGAAGCCGCAAGAGCTTTTACAGGATGGGGTTATGATAAAGAAGGAAATTTTAATGAAAGAAAAAAACTTCATGACACCGGAACAAAAACTTTTCTTGGAAAAACCGGAAATTTTACCGGAGACGATATTTTAAATATCATTTTGGAGCAAAGATCTACCTCAGAATTCATTACTACAAAGATCTATACCTTTTTCGTTAATGAAAAGCTTGATCCCGTTAGGATCAAAGATCTAAGCGAAGATTTTTATCGGTCCGGATATGACATCAAAAAACTGATGTCTGAGATCTTTTCAAGCTCATGGTTTTATGAAAAAAAAAATATTGGCAACCGTATAAAATCTCCCACAGAATTATTTACCGGAATGATGAGAATGCTTCCGATGAATATTCAAAACCCTGAAAACATTACGGTTTACCAAAAACTTTTAGGTCAGATGTTACTTTACCCACCCAATGTTGCAGGTTGGCCTAATGGAAAATCGTGGATTGACAGCTCTACTTTAATGTTAAGACTTCAGATTCCGCAAATCTGGTCAGGCTTACGTCCTATGGAATATTCAGCAAAAGAAGATGATGATATGGAAATGGGAATGAAATCGCGGGAAGCTTTAAATAAAAGTTTCAAAAATCCAAATATCATTATCGACTGGAATAAAGTTGACCAAGCTTTAGCGCAGAAAAAAGCAGAAGATTATCTGATCGTCAACTCGGAATCATTGGATATGGATATTGTGAATCAGTTTTCAGATAAAAGTATTAAAATGAATGTGATTAATCTGATGTCTACACCGGAATATCAGTTAATGTAAGGAGTTAGAAGTTAGAAGTTAGAAGTTAGAAGTTAGAAGTTAGAAGTTAGAGAAAGCTAGTTTTATTTAATCAAAGAAAAAAAATTATGATCATAAAGAGAAGAGAATTTTTAAAGATAAGTTCATTGGCAACGGCTTCCTTATTGGTTCCGAATTTTTTGCAGTCGATGGCTTTAGATAATGCTTTGAATCCAAGTCAGAAGATATTGATTGTTTTGCAGTTTACAGGTGGTAATGATGGTTTAAACACGATTATTCCGACAAAAAACGACATTTATTTTAAAGAAAGAAATACTATTGCGGTCAAAGATTCATTAGCTTTAAATGATGAAACGGGAATTAATCCTTCATTGTCTTATTTTAAAGAATTGTTTGACAGCGGCGAACTTTCCCTGATGAATAATGTGGGTTACCCAAATCCTGATAAATCGCATTTCAGAAGCATGGATATTTGGCATTCTGCAAGTAAAAGCGATGAGTTTTTGGAAACAGGTTGGCTCGGAAGATTTCTGGATGAAGAATGCTATAAATGCGAACATCCAACGCAGGCTTTGGAAGTTGATGACATGCTAAGCCTGGCTTTAAAAGGAGAAAATAATAAAGCTTTTGCCTTTAAAGATCCAAAAAAACTATATCAAACCAGTCAGGAAAAATATTTTAAATCATTGTACAATAATGACCATCATCACGATGACGAAACCGTTTCTTATTTATACAAAACTTTAGGCTCTACGATCAATAACGCTGATTATATTTTCGAGAAAAGTAAAGCAAAAAAATCGACTCAGGAATATCCGAATTCTAAATTGGGAAAAGACTTTAAAACTGTTGCTTCATTAATAAAATCTGACATTAATACGCAAGTTTATTATCTTTCTATCGGAAGTTTTGATACGCACGTTAATCAAAATGAAAGACAGCAAAAGCTGTTCGGAGAGATCAATGATGCCGTAAAATCTTTTGTTGCCGATATGAAATCGAACGGATTATTTAATGATATTTTGCTCATGACATTTTCAGAATTCGGAAGACGTGTTGCCCAAAATGCAAGCAAAGGGACCGATCACGGAACGGCCAATCAAATGTTTTTTATCAGCGGAGGATTAAAAAAGAAAGGAATTCTAAATGCCCTTCCCGATTTACAAAATCTTAATGAAGGAGATTTAATTTATACCGAAGATTTCCGAAAAATCTACGCAACAGTTCTTAAAAACTGGCTGAATGCAGATTCGTCAAAAGTGTTGGGCTGGAAGAACGGCATTTATGATTTTATTTAATTAAGCTAAAAATTCACTCATCTTATATTATTCTTAGTTCATAGCTTTATTTCCTTAGTTCAAAAAATAGTTGTTGATTCAAATCGAGTATTCATGATACTTTTACGCCATAAAATCAATAATTATGACAGAAAAACGTATCAACAGAGAGCTTATATTTTTAAGAACTTTCGCCTTTTCGATGGCCATTGCAATTTTCTTTTTAGTTAATTCAGCTTTCAAAAGTAATGGAAATCAAAAGTTTTCAGAAATCGATGTCGAAAGAATTAATATCGTTGAAAAAGATGGTACTGTTAAAATGGTAATTACCAATGTAGATCGTTTTCCCAACGGAAAAATCAAAATAAACGACGTTTACACCAACGAAAAGCGTAAAAAACGTTCCGGAATGTTGTTCTTCAATGAAGAAGGTCTGGAATGTGGCGGTTTTATCTATGACGGTAAAAAAAATGCAGACGGTCATTCTTCAGGACTTTCATTCACACATGATCAATACGATGGCGACCAAATCATGCAATTGTTATCTGAAGATTATCAGAAGGGCAATGAAAGGTTTGTGGGAAGCAGCCTTACATTCAACGATCGTCCTAAAAATGAATCTCAGAGAACTAAAAATTTTGGACAAGGAACACCAAGAATTATGCTTGGAAAATCTCGCGGACAAAGAGATGGATTGTTTCTTTTTGATGCAAAAGGATTGCCTAAAGCCATGTTTTATGTAGACAAAGAAAACAAAGCAAAGCTCGATTTTTATGATGATAAAGGAAATATTACAGCTTCATTTCCCGAGGATTCTTCAAAATAAACCGTAAACACATTTTCAATTATAAAATTTATAAATAGTTCTGTATTTTTATAGAACTATTTTGTTGTAACAAAATCATGAAGAAAATTTTAACCGAAATACAGCAGAACAAATACTTTTTACTCTTTATTTTTCTATTTTCTTATGTGCAAACCATAGAAATCCGTTTTCAGACAGAAAGAGAGATCAACTGGTACACTTTCACACCGGAAGCTCCCGTTTTGTATTTTGTAAACGCTGGTATTCTCTTTCTGATTATGCGTTTTCTGATGATGTATTGGCAAAAATCAGACAATTTCAATTTTAAAGAAATTTTTAAAATTTTTGGAACTTCCCTTCTTCTGTATTTGGTGATCCTTACTATTTTTAAACTTATTGTCGCTTTTATTTTTAATACTTTTGAAAGGAATTTTAATGCACAAACATTTCTCAACAATGCTATTTCAGATTTTTTGAATGCTTTTATTTACGGAAGTTTTTTTCTTGCTTTTTATTATTACCAAAAAAATCAGAAAAACCAGAAACAGATTGCAGCTTTTAATGAAATACTTTCCGAGACCAAGATCAATCAGCTTAAAAACCAACTCAACCCCCATTTTTTATTTAACAATCTGAATATTCTCGACCAGCTTATTGAAGAAGATAAAGCACAAGCTTCAGATTTCCTCAACGAATTTGCAGATATTTACCGCTATGTTTTGCAGGTTTCAGATAGAAGATTAGTAGAAATTGATGAAGAACTAGCTTTCGTTAAAAAATATTTCAAACTGATTCAGCACAAATACGGAAAATCTTATCAATTGGAAATAAAGAATAATCAATTGCAAGGTTTTATAGTTCCGTTAAGTCTTCAGTTATTATTGGAAAACGCCATTCAGCATAATTTCGGAACAGAAACAAAACCTATTTTTATCACCATCAGCATTGATAAAGATCTTACTGTTTCAAATAATATTATTCAAAAAAGAAACACAAAATCTCCATCAGGAAAAGCATTGAAAAACCTCAACGAACAGTATTTTTTACTGATCGAAAATCAGATAAAAATTCAAAATACCAGCGATCAATTTTCCGTAACCTTACCTATAATTCAAAAATCATGATAAGAATAGTCATTATTGAAGATGAAATTCCGGCAAGAAAAAAACTTATTAGATTTATTGATGAGTTAAAAGAAACTACAGAAATCATTGCAGAAATTGATAATGTGGAACAGGCTATAGATTTTTTAAAAACAGAAAAATCTGTTGATCTTATTATTTCGGATATTGAATTGTTAGATGGAAATGCGTTTGAAATTTATGATCAGGTGAAAATTTCCTGTCCGATTATTTTCACAACCGCTTATGACCAATTTTGGATGAATGCTTTTGAAACAAACGGAATTGAATATCTTCTGAAACCTTTTACTTTAGAGCGTTTTCAAAAAGCATGGAATAAGTTTTCAGTATTAAATAAATCTCATGCTTCTGATGAAATTTTATTAAAAATCAGTCAGATTCAAAAAGAGATTCAACCTAAAAGTTTCAAAGAACGATTCAGTGTAATCAGCAATAAAGGAATTTATTTTTTAGAAACTGAAAATATCGCATTTTTTAAAGCTGAAGAAGGAGTTATTTTTGCGTTCGATGATTCCGGTAAAAAACATTTACTCAACCAAACCGTGCTTAAAGAAATAGAATATCAGCTTAATCCTAACGAATTTTTCAAGATCAATCGGAGCGAACTTGTCAATAAAAAAAATATTATAAAACTGGAGCGTTATTCGAAAAATGCTCTGTCTTTAGAAATTAAAGGTTGGGAAAATCCACTTATCACAAGCCAAAGTCAGACAGTCGATTTCAGAGAATGGATTGAAAAATAAAAACCTTCCCAAATTAGGAAGGTCTATTATTTTAATGAGGCGAAGGAATGGATTTCACATCTTTTTCTTCTTTGTTTTTATCGAGTTTCTCGGTAACTTTCTTAATGATAAATTCTATAACAATCGGCACAACAAGCGCCACGACAGCTTTTAATATTCTGGATTTCATAATAATTTTATTTGCGAAATTAAATTACAACTTTCAAGCCAAGTTTTTAATTAAATAGAATTATGACTCTTCATTTGTTGTATTTTGAGCATTATAATTTGAATGAGCAATTCTAATACTTTTTGCAATTCTCTGTTTTAGCTTTCTCGGGCCTAAAACCGTTAAAAACTCTCCCATTCCCAAGATCATTCGTTCCAGTTCAAAGTTGAGCTGTACACAAATTTTAAAAGTCGTTCCGTTTTCATTTTCTTTAATAATTTCCTGAGAATGATGAAATGGCTTGGTTTTAACGTAAGGTGCATGTTCTGAATTAACAAAAAATACAACATTTTGAGGTCGCTGAGTTTCTGAAACAGTTGCTCCAATCACTTCCCCGAAATAGCGGTCTGCATCAAAATCTTTATCGATATATTCCGTTTCATGGTCTGTTTCAATGGTTATCATTCGGTCTAAAGCCAAATTGTAAATCGCCTTTTTGTGCCAACAGATCAAAAACCAACGGTTGTTATATTCTTTCAGTAATTGAGGATGAACCGTCAAAAAATTCTCTTCTCTTGCCTTAAAACTTTTATAACAAATCTTTAAAACCTTTTTATTTAAAATACTTTCATACAAAACATCAATATGCTCCAAGCCTTTCAATTGCTCATTTTTATCTAAATGAATGATCGATTTCTGGCTGGTAGAATGGATAGAATCTTCCAACTTCTGAATCACACCATTCATTTCCTTGAACATCGAAAAATCTTTGAACTGCTTTAAGATCTGTATCGCATTATTCATCGCTTTCAGATCATTTTCGTTCACTGAAATCTGATGAATACTGTAATCTGGGTCGCTGTAACGGTAATATTTTTTTTCAAAAACTTCAATTGGTGCTTCATATCCAAACTTTTCGCTTCGCATATTCTGCAAATCAAGTTGTACCGTACGTTTGCTGACAAAAGATTCTTTTCCTTCAAATTCAAAAAGCGCTTCGGAGCATTCGTCGATCAAATCTTCCAAAGTGTATTTTTTGTACTTATTCTTCAAGCATTTGTCTAAAGTTTTGTAGCGGATTAAAGCGTTTTTGTTAGATGACATAAAATAGGTTGAGGTTTAGATTAAGACTAAAGCAGGATGAATTCCCCTCCTTTGGAGGGGTGGCGAAAATTCGTAGAATTTTTGACGGGGTGGTTTAAAATGAACATCCAATTTGTCATTCCGTAGGAATCTAAGCAACTACTTATAAAAATTTTGCAGAGATTCCTACGGAATGACAAACTATATGAATAAACAAATCTATTTTCTCACCAAAGCCTTCCCTTCAAAAGAAATCCCGTCCCAACCGAATTCCATAAAATTTCTGATGTTTTGATGATCTGTTCCTTCAGGGTTCTGCAAAACATCTTTTCTATAAAATTCTCCGAAAAGGTTTAATGTTTCTTCTTTTGATAAATCATTCAATTTTGCAAAACTGAAAACTTTGCAAGAACCATTATTTTGATCTGCTTCATTTACGGTATTTCCGTTGGTAAATTTTGTGGGAGTAAAGTCGTAATGCTCATCAATAAAAGCAATAACATCTTTAAACTGAATTTCTTCCGCTGATTTTTCTAATTGTTCAAATAACATAATCTTTTATTTTATATTTTTATTAATTGTTTATCTTCCAGGCTTAGATTTTCTAACCTAATTTCTATATTACTATAAATACCGGGCGTAGTTTGAAATTCTATAAAAACATCTTGATTAAATGAATGCAAATTGAGCTTATATAATTGGGGAATTTGCGCCGTAGGAAACTGTTCTTTATAAATATCTTCGCGATGGGTCAAAATAACCAAACATTTATACCATTTTAAATTTCGAAATTCTGAGTAGCCAAAAATGAAAAGAGCATCCTCTAAAATGTAAACATCGGCTTTATTAAACCTGAAATCGTGATTTCTTTTTCCCGTAGCAAAACAAAAACAACGGATGTCTTTTAGTTCTTTCGTTATTATCATCTTACTTTCTAAAAGTTGTCTGTTCAGCTTTTTGATAGAATCTGATTTTTGCCAAAAAACCAATACAACAAAGCCAAAAAATAAAACGAATGTCAAGATTGGGAATAGCATAACACAATTTTTTTCAAAAATAATTAAAAATATCATTACTGCGCAAAAAGATTGCACACTTATGTTTTTACTTTGCATCAACAAAATGACAAAGTATTAATAAAAAGTCTAATCTTTTGCAGCCCGACTTGAACGGAGCTCTTTTTACGAAACGAAGTGAAGTAAAAAAGCGGGAGTGGAAGGCGGAAAAGCTGCCCAAACCTAACAAAGTGGTTAGACAAAGTCAAATAAAAAACAAAAATATGAATACAATTACAGGAAACGAATTGATCGCTTTAGGATACAGACCGGGAAAATGGTTTGCAGAAGCATTAGAATATATCAACGAAAATCAATTGGATGAAAATCAAATCTCTGAATATTTGGAGCAATTCAAATCTCCGGAACCTATTTCGTTGCATGCGGAACCGAAAGATTTTATCATCAACATCAAAGCGGAACACGAAAGTGAAAATGATAATGTAGAAAAAGTAATCAACACGATGAAAGTTTTGATGAAAACACCAACGTTAATTGAAGGCGCAATTATGCCCGATGCTTGTCCGACAGGGCCGGAAGGACATATTCCTGTTGGTGGAGTTGTTGTTGCAAAAAATGCGATTCATCCAGGATTTCATAGCGCAGATATTTGCTGTTCCGTTATGTTAACCGATTTTGGAAAAGCAAACCCTAAAGAAGTTTTAGATGCCGCT
The DNA here is from genome assembly GCF_006175945.1 of Chryseobacterium mulctrae. Classification (NCBI taxonomy): domain Bacteria; kingdom Pseudomonadati; phylum Bacteroidota; class Flavobacteriia; order Flavobacteriales; family Weeksellaceae; genus Chryseobacterium; species Chryseobacterium mulctrae. The sequence goes on from NZ_VAJL01000001.1 coordinate 1,000,105, forward strand.
CATTCAATCACGCATTTCGGATACGGAGGAAGACCGAGAGGTGAACAAATGGAAATGTCTCAGGAATTGATGGATGCTTTCAGAGAAAATGAGTTTTTGAATGATGAAAAATTAATCAGTATTGCCCGTTCTCATATGGGAACTCAAGGTGATGGAAACCATTTTTTATTTGTCGGAGTTTCTAAAAATACAGGAAACACAATGTTAGTGACTCATCACGGGTCGAGAGCTCCGGGAGCGATGTTGTATGATAAAGGAATGAAAGTAGCGAATAGATTCAGACAGGAAATTTCGCCAGAAACTTTGAGAGAAAATGCGTGGATTCCGTATGAAACCGAAGAAGGAAAGCAATATTGGGAAGCTTTGCAATTGATAAGAAACTGGACGAAAGAAAACCACGAATCGATTCATAACGCAACTTTAGAAAAACTAAATATTGAAAGACAAAACAGATATTGGAACGAACATAATTTTGTATTCAGAGAAGGCGATCTATTCTACCATGCAAAAGGAGCCACTCCGCTGGACGATAAATTTTTACCGGATATTACAGGTCCGAGATTGATTCCGCTGAACATGTCGGAACCGGTTTTGATTGTTCAGGGAAAAACGAACGATAGAAATCTTGGTTTTGCGCCACACGGAGCAGGAAGAAATTTCAGCAGAACGCAGCATAAAAAGTCTCTGGCTCATAAAACGATTGAAGAAATTTTTGAAGAAGAAACAAAAGGTTTGGATATCAGATTTTTCACCAATGATATTGATATTTCTGAACTTCCAAGCGCTTATAAAAGTGCTAAAAATGTGAGAGCTCAGATTGAGGAATACGGGTTGTGTGAAGTATTGGATGAAGTAATGCCTTACGGATGTATTATGGCAGGAGATGTACAGAAAAATGCGCCTTGGAAAAAGAAGAAGAAATTTAGAAAAGCTTAAATTTTCTAAAATTTCATAATGGTGGGAACAGTAGCTCAGATGGTAGAGCAACAGGATTACTTTTCGCTTACGGCAAAGAAAGTTCCTATGAATTAAGGTTGTTGGTCGCAGGTTCGAGCCCTGCCTGTTCCTCAAAATATTGAAAATGTTTATATTCAACAATTAATCATTTTCATTTATTAAAAAATTAAGGCAAAGAAAGTTCCTATTGATTTCCCACATTTACTTTCCGCCTTTTTACAAATTACGAGGCAAAGGGAGTTCCTATATTTGGATAATTACTCCCCGCCTTTTATAAAACTATAGGTAAAAGGAGTTCCTATATATTTCATTAAAAGAACTACTCCTCACTTATTTTTTTAAAATTAAAAACAATGAAAACATTAAAATTATTCAACGCTGTATTGGCAAGAAAATCTAATGAAAAGCCATTTATTTCAGATGAAGGTTTTATCATTGAGTCTGATGCACTTTGGGCTAAAAAAGAAATTATTTCTTATTATTCAAAAGAAAAACTAAATGGAAATGATTTAAACAAAACCTTTCATAAATCGTGGCAGAAAATTAAAGAAAGCTCTAGAATTGAATTATTAATCGAACAAATCAATCATTATATTTCAACGTATGGAAGTGATTTTCAAAATGAAATTTATATTCCTAAAGAAGTGTTGAATGTTCCTGATTTGAAGTTAACTTTTAAAGTAATTAAAGCCTATACTCAAGAAGAAATGCAGGAAAAATGTCTTTCTCTTTTGAAATCAGGTATTGCTTTGAAAGAAGAAACAATTGATGATTTGCTTTATATTTTGCATACCGAACTGGAATATGATTTTACAGGAAAAGAAAATATCCGAAACAAAGAAGCGGTGATAAAAATTGCCGACCGATACGATATTTATCCTGAAAATCCCGTTGAATTTTTCCGTTATGTAATTTATAAAACAACCCGAACAACGCTTTTAATCAAAAGCAATGACTTAATAGATGATATCAAGAAAAGTAAATTTAATCCAACTTATCTGTTTGAAAACTTCGGGTTGGAAAAAATGGCAGAGATCTTTAACCGATTCAAACCTTTGTTTTTAGCTTATAAAAACAGAGCACCAAAAACGATTAATAAAATTTCAAAACTGTCAAAAGTTTACCATCAACCATTAATCTCAAATCCTTTGAATAATGCTACAAATATTTTGCTGGAAAACAGTGATTTACATTGGCTGGAAAATGCTACGCCTTTTGCTTTGTTTAAAGCTTTATCGGCTTGTTATTCCAGAATATATGGTCAGAATACTTTTGTATACAGAATAAGAAACGGAAAATCTTGGACAAAAAGAGGAACTGCTACTTCTGTGAATGAATTAAACTATGATTTTATCTTAAATTATTTAAAATCAAAATATAATCTTTCTGAAAAGAAATTCTATTTCCCTAAAGATGTCGCATTTGGTTTACCTACTTCTGAGAAAATGTTTGTTGGAAATATTCCGACCGGAACGAGATTTTATGGAGAAAGACTGGCTGTCGGAATTTACTGGGAAGATGCTTGGGGAGCAAATGACCTTGACCTTTCCGGATTGAATATTGCCGGAAAAATCGGGTGGAATGCAGCTTATAATCAAGATAATGGGCAGTTGATGTATTCCGGAGATATGACTTCTGCTCCAAATGGTGCTGTAGAATATCTTTATGCCAACAAATATTTAAATACTCTAACGCTTGTAATGAATAGTGTTTTCTCGGGAGATGCTAATTGTGGTTATAAAATCGTTATCGGAAAAGGAGATGATATTTCTTACGATTATATGATGAATCCTAACAATCTTTTTGCGGAAGCTAAGTGTAATTCGGTTCAAAAACAAACGATTTTAGGTATGCTACTTCCAAAAGATGGAAAACAATGTTTCGTCTTATTGAATTTCGGAGCTGGAAACTCTCATGTTTCAGGAACTTCCGAAGTTTCTACAATGGCGACGAATGCACTGTATCAGCAATGGTATGAATTGATTTCTTTCAATCATTTGATAGAAAAACTGGGCGCAATCATCACTTCAGAAAAAGAAGAAGCAGACTTTGATTTCTCTTTAGAAACCTTGGAAAAAGATAGTTTTACCAAAATTTTCAAATAATATTTAGCTGTCATTTTGAGTGAAAAATCTTGAAATGATGGCTTGTTTTAAAAATCATTATTTTTATCTTCAATAAAATCTTTGTGAATTAAAAACGGAATGAATTAAAACACTTTGCGTCTTTGCGTTTCACCAAAGAACCCAACATTAGAGTTTGATTTTTTTCTCTCGCAGATTTAGCAAATTAAGCAGATTTTATAAATGTAATTATCGGTGAAATCAAACTAATCTGCGAGAGAATTATATATTAATATTCTTAATTGAAATCAAACCACTTTTCACATCAATTACAGTTCTTTTTCCATAATCAATCTGAAGATTAAACATATTCTCCAAAGGGAATTTGAGAATAGACTGAAGGATTAATCGAATGACTCCGGCATGAGTGACAATTAAAATTTTGTTGATGTCTTTTTTAGAAAGCAGTTCATTCCAAAACTCAGAAACACGATTTTGCATTTCTAATAAATTTTCACCATTTGTTGCTTTTACATTGATAAAATCTTCATACCAAGGATTAATTTCTTCTTTCGGAATTTCTGTCCATTTTTTCATTTCCCAGTCTCCGAAATTCATTTCTTTAATTCTTTCATCAGTTTGATAATGAAACTGAAAATATTTTGCCAATAATTGGCATCGTTGAGACGGACTCGAAATAATTAAGTCAAAATCTGAATCAATTTGAATCGATTTAAAATCTTCAACATAATTTTTACGCAAAGACATTTCGGCAAATCCATAACACAGATTATCCGGATTTTCAACGGCAGTATGACGAATTAAATGAATTTCCATACGATAATTGTCCCTAAATAAAGTAAAACTTCACAAACCTGCTGCACCGTTCCCAAACAATCACCTGTATATCCACCAATGTGTTTTTTGAAATACCAACCCAAATATATTTTTCCGGTATACGCAAAAAGCAACGCAAAAATCAATCGCCAATCGGGAATTAAAGAAAAAGCCAATAAAACAGCCATAAAACTGATGGATAAAGACTTTCCGTCTAATGCTTTATTCGCCAATGGTTTTGATTTGCTCACATCAATATCTGTAACGTATTGATGCGTATAAATCATTGTTCCTGCAATAAATCGGCTTGAAGTATGGGCAAAAATAATAATGGCAAAGGTTTTCATTACATCTAAAGTTCCCAATTCTTTAATGCTTAAAAATTTTAGAGCAAACAACAAAATAATTCCAATCGCACCATAAGCTCCGACACGACTGTCTTTCATAATGGTCATTATTCTTTCCTTGCCATAACCACCACCAAAACTGTCACAGACATCAGTAAAACCATCTTCGTGAAAAGCCCCGGTCAACAAAACACTTGCGCTCATCATCAAAACAATGGCAATTTCTAAATTGAAAAGCTGAAAAGAGCCATATAAAACAACCGCATTAATCAACCCAACCAACAATCCAACCCAGGCAAAATACTTTTGAGATTGGTTCATAATTTCATTGGAATACGGAATTTTAAAAGGAACCGGAATTCTTGTAAAAAACATCAGCGCCGTTGCGAAATAAATCAGTTCATTCTTTACAGCCTTCATTTATTCTTTATTTGAAACATTAGCATCTTCAAAACTCGACATTTCATTTAGAAAATTAACGGCACTTTGAATAATAGGATAAGCCAATGCACAACCTGTTCCCTCACCTACTCGCAAATTGAGATTCAACAAAGCTTTTTGATTTAATAATTCCAATAATTTGATGTGCGCAAATTCGTCACTGACATGACAGAAAATACAGTTATTTAAAATCCTATTATTCTTTTTAAACAAAACAGAAATGGCAACAGTTGCGATAAATCCGTCAATTAAAATCAACATATTTTGGTGGTACGCTTCCTGCATCGCTCCAATCATTTGGGCAATTTCTAATCCTCCGAAAGTTTGAGCAATTTCATCTGCAGTTTTTAAATGAGGATATTTTTCTATTGCTTTTGAAAGAATATCAATTTTATTTTTTAGCTGACTGTCATTTAAACCCGTTCCTCTTCCAACACAATTTTCAATCGGAATATCAAATAACTGACTCATCATCAATGAAGAAGCCGACGTATTTCCAATTCCCATTTCACCAAAACCGATGACATTAGAACCGGTTTCTACAATTTCTTTAACCACAGATTTTCCGTTTTCCAAAGCCTGTTGGTATTCTTCACTCGTCATGGCAGGTTCATCCAACATATTTCTGCTTGACTTTCTGACCTTTTTATTAATTAAATTTAATCCTTCAGGAAAATCAAAATTCACTCCTGCATCTACAATTTTTATGTCAATATTATTTTGCTTACAAAAAACATTAATTGCTGCACCGCCACCTAAAAAGTTCATCACCATTTGATAGGTAACCTCTTGTGGATAAGCACTCACTCCTGCAGTTGCAATTCCATGATCGGCTGCGAAAACAACCATATGAGGTTTTATTAATTTTGGTGAAGTAGTTTGCTGAACCATACCTATTTTGTGAGCCAAATTTTCTAAAAATCCAAGGGCTCCTAAAGGTTTTGTTTTGAAATCAATTTTGTGTTGTAATTCGTCTGCTAACATTGATGTATTGTATGTTTTTGCAAATTACTAAAATCTATTTGTTAAACAGATATTTAATTTTCTTTTGTCTTGAAACAAAATAGTAAAGTTGGAAAGTTAAAAAATCATAAAACTTTAAATTATAATATTGCTTTTAAGACGCAAGAAAATCAAAGGTTTTCGGGAAGCAATGTTTAGTTTTAAAATTCTCACAACTCAAATTTTACCACAGATAAAATCCTTGCGCCTTGAAACATAAAGCTTCGAAATAATTTTGCGTCTTTGCGATTTACCAACAACATCAATTATATTTTGAATATAAAAAATCTCAAACCCTCCGACACTAAAATCCAAAACCACAGCGCAAAAACATTGCGCACCTCCTTTTTTACTTTGCATTATAAATTAAAAACAATGACACCAAAAATAGTAGATAAACTAAAAGAAATAGAGGCAACAAGAAACATAGAAATACTTCTTGCCGTAGAATCTGGAAGCCGAGCCTGGGGTTTTGCTTCTCCAGATAGTGATTACGACATACGTTTTATATACCGCCATGAAAAAGATTGGTATCTTTCACCGTGGGATAAAGATGAAACGATAGAATTTATGACCGAAGACGATTTGGATGGTTCCGGATGGGATTTGAGAAAGACTTTTCACCTCTTATTAAAATCGAATGCAGCTTTATTGAGTTGGTTCTACTCTCCTATCATTTATGTGAAAAATGAAAAATTTTACAACTTATTTAAACCTTTAGCAGATTCTGCTTTTTCACCGATAGCGGTTTCTTACCATTATCTGAGCATGAGCAAGAAATATCTGGAAGCCTGCAGAACCGATGAAATAAAACTGAAATCTTATTTCTACTGTCTTCGAACTGCTTTGACCGGAAAATGGATATTAGAAAAAGGAACTGTTCCGCCTGTTTTTTTCAGTGAATTGTTGGTTCTAGTGGATGATTTTACGAGAACCAAAATAGAAAATCTGGTCGCCTTAAAAGCCACCAAAGGAGAATCTTATTATCATCCGAATGATTGGGAATTTTTTGGTTTTTTGGAAGAAATGGTGAAAAATAATGAGAAAGAAGCCAAGAGTTTGGCTGGAGGAAATACAGATAAGAATGAAATGGAAAGAGTTTTTAGAGAAATATTAATAAATTAGGAAAAAATATAAACTGCATGAAAAATATAATAGCTCTATCTCCAATGTACACGGAAGACAGCAATAACCTGAAAAAAGCATCGCTCAATTCACCATACGAATTGAACCGTTTTAATGCAAAATGGAACGTTCCTGAAGAATTTCGAGCAGATGTGATTGCAGTATATGGCGAAGATATTTATGCAGAAATTGTTGCTGAACAATGTAATTTAACGTTAACAAAGCCTGATGATAATTGGCTTTCAAAGATTTCGGAAGAATTTATCAAACGTAAAATTTCTTACGGGCAATTGAAGGATTTTGTACATGAAGAAAATATTTTCATTAAATGTTCTGATTTTAAAAGTTTCAAAGCCGGAGTTTTCGATAAAGTCACCAATATCAAAGGTTTTGATTCTTTAGATTTAGACATTACCGTTTTTACTTCACAAGTTGTGGAATGGGAACTTGAAGTAAGATGTTTTGTTCTAAACAATGAAATAAAAACTTATTCTTCTTATTGGCGAAATAATGCTTTTGACACCAACCTGCTTTCTGAAACGGAACAAAAAGATTTATTTGAGTTTTTCAAAAATTTCATTCAACAATATTCTGAAACACTACCCAAAGCAATTGTTTTAGATTTTGGAACAATCAAAGGAAAAGGCTGGGCTCTGATTGAAGCAAATCCGGCTTGGTGTTCTGGTTTGTATGCTTGTGACGCAGAGAAGGCTTTGGAAGTAATTGTTGAGAGTTGTGTGAAAAATTAAGGTTAATTAAATTATAAAAGTTCCTTACTCAAAAGGAACTTTTTACTATCATTGCTACAAAAACAGAAATCATGGAAACAGAAAATATCATCAAACTTTTACAAAAGCATAAACAAAATCAAAAAACTGATTCCCATCTCAATACGAAAAATACATCTCAATTCTCATACATAAAACTGAATTATGATATTGATTTACCTTGGGAAATAATATATTTCTATAGCCATTTCAATATTGAGGATGATGTTATCAATTCTATTTTATATAATAATTTTAGAAGCATAAAAATATTTTATAATAAAATATTTATTGAGTATTGTGTGGAAAAATGGATAACACAATTTAATGAAGATGATACTGAAAATAGTTTAGAAAATATTTTAGAAGAAGCAAGTTATAATTTCAATTTAAAAAACAATGCTTTTGAAGGAGGCAAAGATGAAAATTTCATGCAAAAATGTTTTATTGAATTGAATTCAGATTCGGATTTTTGTTTTTCAATAGGACTTGATGTTACTTCCGATTGTGGTGGAACTGTATATTTCTTAATCAATGGTGAAAAATCCGGTCATTTAACTACCGATTTTGGACATGAACAAATTAATCATGGAGGAATGCAACTTTATTACAGTCCTTTAGAGGAGAAAAACACATGGCATTGCTTAAAAATGTATGAAGAATTAATTATTAATTCTTTGAAATAAATTTATAAAACCAAATGAACTACAAAATTATATTCAACGATGAAAAGCTGCAACAATTCATCGACTGGCTGCCCGATTTATTACCGAACGAACAATATTATGTTGCGCTTTTGGCAAGAAAAAAATATAATCCGGAAACTGGTTTGAAGGCAGACAAAGCGCAGTTAAAACGATTTACATCAACAAAAGAAAGACTTTTGCAGAAAATCAAACAGCTTGAACTTCCTTTAGGGTTATACGAATCCGGAAACGCTACAGTTTCTCAAGATAATCTGGCAATTTATATTACACCTAATCCTCGAGATTTACATAAAGCTTCTTTATTTTTATTGAAAGAAATTTCGGAAAAACTGATTCGGAACGATAGTGCTATTCATCCTCATACATTAGCTTTAAATTTAATTCAGACTACAGCTTCAAGAAAAATCTTCTTTGATCTGGATATTGATTTCACGATTAATGATCATCAGAAAGCAATTGAAAAATTCAAAGCAGATATTTCAGATTGCATTAATGCTGATTGCCTTATTTTTATCAAAACAAACGGCGGATTACATTGCTTAATTAATTTGCAGAATATTGAAACAAAATATCAGAAAACTTGGCATCCAAAAGTTTCACAGCTTACCTGCAATGAATATGAAGTTACGATGAATGGAGATAATGTTCTTCCAATTGTTGGATGTATTCAGGGAATTGATTTTTCACCATATTTTTTAGATTAAACAAATTATGACCATCCAAGACTTAAAATCCCGCAACCTCATCCTCTTCCAATCCATCTCCGGAAGCCGCTCTTTCGGACTCGCTACGGAAAACTCAGATACAGATATTCGGGGAGTGTATTATTTACCGAAAGAAGATTTTTTTGGTTTAAACTATATTCCTCAGATTTCTAATGAGACGAATGATATTACGTATTATGAGATTGGAAGATTTGTAGAATTATTGCAGAAAAACAATCCGAATATTCTGGAAATCTTGGTAAGTCCGGAAGATTGTATTCAACATAAAAACCCGTTGATGGATTTACTGAAGCCTGAAGATTTTCTTTCCAAATTATGCAAAGATACTTTTGCAGGATATGCGATTTCACAAATCAAAAAAGCAAAAGGACTCAACAAAAAGATATTGAATCCGATTGATAAAGAAAGAAAATCGATTCTTGATTTCTGTTATATTTTAGAAAATAACAGCTCTGTTCCGTTGAAAAAATGGTTGCAAAAAAGTGGTTTAATTCAGGAAAAATGTGGATTAGTCAACATCGACAATACCAAAGGAATGTTTGCGCTTTTCTACGATGAATCAGGAGATTTAAACTACAAAGGAATTTTTCAAAATGAAGAAGCCAATCAGGTTTCCGTTTCATCCGTTCCGAAAGGTGAACGATCTTTGGCGTTTATGTTTTGTAATCTCGACGCCTACTCTACTTATTGCAAAGATTACCGTGACTATTGGAAGTGGGTTTCAGAGAGAAATGAAGACCGTTATAATGTCAATCAAAATCATGGACAAAATTACGACAGCAAAAATATGATGCACACTATTCGGTTATTGCAGTCTTGTGAACAGATTTTCAAAACCGGTTCGTTACAAATTCGGGTAGAAAACCGGGACGAATTGTTAGACATCAAAGCCGGAAACTGGTCGTATAAAAATGTAATGAATAAAGCTGAAGTACTGATTAAATCAATCGAACATCATCATTCAAAGTCTAATCTTCCGGACACACCGGATTTGGAAAAGACAACCAGAATTTTAGTAGAAATAAGAAATTCTTTATACTGAATTAAAAAAACAAAAAAGGCTCCGATTCGGAGCCTTTTATATGATATTATCTATCGAGTTTCAATACCAAAACCGCATGATTACTTAACCATTCTGATTTCTACGGCAACAAAACCTTTCGGAGATTTCTCTTTTTCGAAAGATACTTTATTTCCTTTTTTGATAGGTTCCATACAGTTGTTACTGTGGAAGAAAACATTTTCTTTAGAACCGTCTTCTGTAATAAAACCATAACCTTTTTCACTGAAAAATGTTACAATTCCTGTTTTTACCAATTCTTCAGCTTCAATAGGAGCTGCACCCAATTGGATATTGTTGATATCAAACTCTTCAACATTGCTGTTGTCTGGTGGTGTAGAAGTCAACTGACCATTTGCATCAACATACATGATCATGTCATCAAGACCTTTACCTTTGTTGTTGACTGTTTTACGCTCTTCTCTTTTCTGAGCTTTTTCTTTTGCTTTCTGAACTTTTTTCTTGAAATTTTCTTTTTTTGAGAAAGAATCCGCCATATATTGTATAAAATTTATTTGTTACGTGCTGATTGTTAAAGATAAAACTTCTTTTTGAAATCTATCTTATTATAACCAAATACTTTTCCCGATTAAATCAGAAAGGTATTATAGTTTTTCAGTAATAATAAAAGATTGCCGACACAAGTATTTTCTGAGGAATAAATTGAGGCATCTGAAATGTGAAAACTGAGAGAAAAATAAATGTTTTAAACTTTGTCTGAAACAAAAGCTTGAAAACCTTTCTATTAATTGCTTTTGCAAATATACGATAAATATTATTGGGATTTATGCTAAATCTAACTTTTTCATATTCAATAATTTATAAAGTCCTTTTTTCTTCATTAAAATACTGCTTCGTACATGACTTTTTTTTCGCCAATAAAAGATTCAAGTAGATTCTATGATGCTTAAGTAATTCAAAAGTTTACCAAGAAAATTGATAACTCAGTTTCTTTTACATTTTGTAAACTTTTGAACTTCTATCTTTTAATTATTTCTTTTGCACCTTTTTCGGTAAAATATTTTTGCTGAGAAAATAATAATTAAACTCGTTATGCATTTTGAATCCTGTCTTTCAAAAATATGTAAAATGCCTTTGTATAACTTGAAAACAATCAGATTTTAAAATCCGTTTTATGACTTTTCGTTCAACGAAATATAATTATTAAAAAAGGATATTCATAAAATATTTCTTTCAGGTTGTAACAAATAAATAAATCAAACAACCAATTAATTGATATATCAATAATTGATAAGTCATTATTAAAACAATTCATTATGGAAAAATTAGATTCAATTATATTTTACAATATCGATAAAGCAATCAGAGCATACAGAAATTATGCTCAAAGACAACTTAAACTTCATGGTTTTACCATAACAGTCGACCAATGGCTGATTATAAAAGCGATCCTTGAAAACCCCGGAATCACTCAGAATGAACTTGGAGATCTGGTTTTTAAAGACAATGCATCGGTAACAAGAATAATCGATTTGCTGGTAAAATCTCAATATATCATTAGAAGTGTACACTCTGAAGACCGAAGGAAAACCAATCTTGAAGTAACAGATAAAGGTCTGAAAACCATTAAAGAAGTTCAGAAAATAGTAGAACAAAACAGGAAAATCGCTTTGGAAGGAGTTTCTAAAGAAGAATTGCAAATCATGAACAATGCATTATTAAAAATTTCACAAAACACAATTAACACCAAAAAATAAAACACCATGCTACGAATAATTCTATTTGTTTTTGTTTGGCTGATGTCTTTTTTCAGCCTCAAAATTTCGGCACAAACTACTACTTCCCAAAGTCATTCTCTCTCAGGAAGTATCGATTCCGGCAAAGTCAATCAGGTTGAAATTAATTTATTCAATTCTGAAAACAAGCTGGTAAAAACAGAAATTGCAGATCAAAACGGAAAATTTACTTTCAATGATCTTATCGATGGAAACTATATTGTACAGATCAACAAAAGTGGTTCTGAAGCGTATAAATCTGATCTAATTTCGGTAAAAGAAAACACCAATCTTCCCATTATTCATTTAAACGAAAAAACAATTGAAGCCGTTACGATTACCAAAGCAAAACCTTACATCGAGCGACAAGACGGGAAAATGATTCTGAATGTAGAAAACAGCATCGCAGCAACAGGAACTTCTGCTTTTGAAGTTTTGGAAAAAGCTCCAGGCGTAAATATTGACGGAAGCGACAACATCAGTCTGCGTGGAAAAGGAAATCTTCTCATTCAGATTGACGGTAAAAACACACCGATGACCGGAACCGATCTTGCCAATTATCTTCGTGGAATTCCATCTTCGAGCGTAGAAAAAGTAGAATTTATTACCAATCCATCAGCAAAATACGACGCTGCAGGAACTTCAATCATCAATATTAAGCTTAAAAAAGATCAGCGAAAAGGGACGAACGGAAGTCTTTCCACTTCTTTGGGAACCGGAAAATACATTAAAAACAACAATAATTTCAGCATCAATCACCGCAACAAAAAAGTAAATATTTTTGCGAATTACGGTTTTGCCTACAGAGAATTTTACAATCATTTGGTTTTAGACAGAAACTTTTACAACGACAATGGAAATTTTGAAAAAGCTTATCTGCAGGATAATTATTTGAAATTTAATTTCAGAAATCATATCGCAAAAGCCGGAATGGATTATTATCTGAATGATAAAAATATCATTGGTTTTTCGGCTGGTTTCGTAAGCAACAGGTTTGATCCGAGAGGTGATAATTCGAGTTTGGTTTTAGGCAGCAATCAGCTTCCTGAAAGTACTTTCACCTCACAAAACAGATCAAAAGATCACTGGAAAAATGTTTCTTTTAACCTTAATCATAAATATAAAATCGATTCTTTGGGTTCTGAACTGACCACCGACTTCGATTACATCAATTATTCAAATACTTCGCTCCAAAATTTTGATACGAGAAATTACGCTATCAACGGTAATCTTAATAGTTTTGATATTTTAAAAGGTGACATCAATGGGAATCTGAATATTTATTCTTTAAAGTCTGATCTATCTAAAAGCTTAAAAAACAACTGGAAAATAGAAACCGGAATTAAAACCAGCTTTGTAAAAGCAGATAATGACATGCAGTTTTTCGATGCCACTTCGGGAGTTTCAATTATTGATCAGAACAAGACCAATCATTTCATTTACGAAGAAAACATCAATGCTTTATATGGAAATGTTTCTAAAAAATGGGACAAATTCAGTGCTATATTTGGTTTAAGAGCAGAAAACACCAACGTTACAGGAAATCAGATAACAACCAATCAGGTCAACAAAAAGAATTATACCCAATTGTTTCCGAGTGCCGTTTTTTCTTATGATTTGAGTGAAAAAAATAACATTGAACTAAATTTCAGCAGAAGAATTACAAGACCAAGTTACAATCAGTTGAATCCTTTTAAATTCTATCTCGATCCGACCACCTACAAAGCCGGAAACCCTGATCTGAATCCACAAACCACGATGAATTATGAGTTGACGTACAGCTTGCAAAACAAATATTTTGCAACATTCAGCTACAGCAAAACATCTGATAATATCACCGATGTTCTAAAACCTACTGTAGAAAACGGTAATATTGTGGTGGTACAGACCAATGATAATTTAAGTTCCGCATCTTATTTAGGATTGTATCTTATTGCGCCTGTAAAAGTGACAAAATGGTGGGATATGAATAACAGCGCCAATTTCTATTACGGAAGCTACACCGGAAATATTGCTGATACCTACATTAAAAACCAGGGAAATTTCACTTTCAACGTCAACAGCATCAATTCTTTTAAACTTGGAAACGGCTTTACAGCCGAGCTTACAGGAAATTACAGAGCAAGAGAAGTCTATGCTTATATGGATCTGAAACCTAACTGGTATCTTAATATCGGTGCTCAAAAGAAATTTAAAAACAACAGCACTTTGAAGTTTTCGTTTAACGATATTTTCTTCACCAGCAATCCTGAAGCAAGAAATGTCTACTCCAATTATATCGAAAATTTTGTGGTTCGCAGAGAAACCCGTGTTGCAACACTTTCTTACACCTATAATTTTGGTTCATCTAAAAACGGACAGACAAGAAAAACCGGTGGTGCAGATGATTTGAAGCAAAGAATCGGGAATGGATAAGTTATTGTGAGAAACTAATAACTGTCATTGCGAGGAACGAAGTGACGAAGCAATCTCTAATTTGCAAAAATCCTCTTTGTCATTCTGAAAGAATCTAAACACTTATATCAATCATTAAAAAAGTCCGTCTTAAAATTTGAGACGGGCTTTTTTATTTAAGAAAGTTTAGAAGCTTTAAAGCTAATTGCTTTTCCCATATAGTAATATATCTGAAATCCAATATATTAATTTAAATTTTAAATCATAATCCATATCAATCATTTCAGCTCTTTGACAAATTTCTAATAGTTTAGCTAGATTATCAACATGTTGAACTGGACTTCTTTTAAATAAGTCTTTTAGTTTATGAACACCTTTGAATGCATTAGAATTTAAAATTTTCTCTTCAATTTTTTGACGTAATTGGTCTGGAGTATTAGTAGTCGCAATTGTTTTAAAATCTTTGATATATTCATCATTAGAATGAATTACAGAGCTTAATCTAAAAAAAGAAGTCTATCTGAATGAACTTTGTCTTTCTTAGCGATTAAAAACGCAAGGATAGACAAGGAATTTTAAAAAAAATACTGGAATAAGATATACAAAGCCGTTTCACTTATTTCCGAAAAACAAAATTTAAAATGCACAACGGGTTGATATAATATAAAATATCATTCTTCCATCCAAAAAACCTTATCCCACATTCCTTAATGCTCCAAATGAGCAATATCTGTGTAGAAAAATAAATCACGAAGTAGCAGAACTCCGTAGGAGTTCTATCTCAATTCCATAAATATTATTATTACTTGCAAGTGCTTAACGCTCGCTCAAGTTAGATCAGTTATTGAGAGAAACAATTCAATCATATATAAGATTATTTTATCAAATTGAGATTGCTTCGTCACTTCGTTCCTCGCAATGACATAAAACAAAACCACCGAGAAATTCGGTGGTTTTAATATAATCGATTATAATAATCTTAAGCTTCGTTCAAAGGCTTGTGCTCTCCCGGTTGGTCTCTTCCTTCTGGGTTTACTTTTCCTTCCGGTCTTGCAGGTCTTTCAGGCCTATTTTGTCCTTCTGGTCTTCCCTGTCCTTCTTCTCTTGGTTTTTGTTCAGGTCTTGGTGGTCTTGGCAACAAAACTTTTCTAGAAAGTTTCATTTTCTTACGGTCATCGTAACCCATAAATTTCACCTCAACTTCGTCACCTTCTTTGTAAGGAACTTTATCAAGACGAGCCCACTCGATTTCAGAGATGTGAAGTAATCCTTCAGTACCTTTTGCAATTGCTACGAAAGCTCCGAAATCCATTACTTTGACTACTTTACCTTGGTAAACTTCACCTACAACAGGTACAAAAGTAATTTCGTTGATTCTTGCAATCGCCTCGTTGATTTTCTCTCTGCTAACACCAGAAATTTCGATTCTTCCGATCTCACCAACTTCTTCAATTGCGATAACCGTGTCAGTATCTTTCTGCATTTGCTGAATGATTTTCCCACCAGGTCCAATTACAGCACCGATGAAATCTTTAGAGATTTCCATCATTACCATTTTAGGAGCGTGAGGTTTCACATCTTCTCTTGGAGCAGAAATTGTTTCATTCAATTTATCTAAAATATGAAGTCTTCCGTTTCTAGCCTGTAGAAGCGCTTTCTCCATAATATCCATAGAAAGTCCCTGGATTTTGATATCCATTTGGCAAGCGGTGATTCCATCTGCAGTTCCTGTTACTTTAAAGTCCATATCACCTAAGTGATCTTCGTCTCCTAAGATATCAGAAAGTACAGTGAATTTTCCAGTTTTTACGTCAGTTACCAATCCCATTGCAATACCAGAAACTGGTTTTGTAATTTGAATACCTGCATCCATCAAAGCTAAAGTTCCTGCACAAACAGTTGCCATAGAAGACGAACCGTTTGATTCTAAAATATCAGAAACGATACGGATAGTATAAGGGTTTTCTTCAGGGATCATATTTGCCAAAGCTCTTTGAGCTAAGTTTCCGTGACCAACTTCTCTTCTTGAAGTTCCTCTTAAAGGACGAGCTTCACCTGTTGAGAATGGCGGGAAGTTATAATGTAAGAAGAATCTCTCATCATAATTTACCATTACGCTGTCTACCATGTTCGCATCTTTTACTGAACCTAAAGTTACAGCTGTTAAAGATTGAGTTTCACCTCTTGTAAAAATTGCAGAACCGTGAGCTCCAGGTAAATAATCGATTTCAGACCAGATTGGACGAATCGTTTCAGGATCACGACCATCAAGACGAATTTTGTCATTGATAATCATCTGACGCATCGCTTCTTTTTCTACATCGTGGTAGTATACTTTTGCGAAAGGAGTTACTCTTTCTAATTCTTCAGCGTCTTCTACATACTGAGCTAAGAATTCAGCCAAAACAGCTTTGAATTTCTCACCTCTTTCTTCTTTGCTTGAAGGAGTTTTTGCTACTTCGTATACTTTATCGTAAGTTTCTTTCCACACTTTTTCACGAATTGCTTCGTCGTGATTTTCGTGGCTGTATTCTCTTTTAGGGAATGATTTACCTACTTTTTCAGCTAATCTTTCCTGAGCTTCAACTTGTTTTTTAATTTCAACATGAGCGAAGTTAATAGCTTCAAGCATTTCTGCTTCAGAAATTTCTTTCATCTCACCTTCTACCATTACGATAGAGTCTTTCGTTGCTCCAACCATGATATCAAGGTCAGCCAATTTAAGATCTTCGAATTTAGGGTTGATAGAAAGTTCACCGTTGATCCTTACTACTCTTACTTCAGACATTGGTCCGTTGAAAGGAATATCTGTAATAGCAATCGCTGCAGAAGCTGCAAGACCTGCTAAATCGTCAGGAATAGATTCTCCGTCATAAGAAATTAATGAAATCATTACCTGCACTTCTGCATGGAAATCTTCCGGGAATAATGGTCTTAGAACTCTATCCACCAAACGCATCGTCAGGATTTCCTGATCTGAAGGTCTAGCTTCTCTTCTGAAAAAGTTTCCAGGGATTTTTCCACCAGCGTAGAATTTTTCTCTGTAATCAACTGTTAATGGTAGGAAATCTACACCGTCTTTAGCTTCTTTGCTTGCTACTACGGTTGCTAAAAGCATTGTTCCGCCCATTTTTACTACTACAGATCCGTCAGCTTGTTTTGCCAGTTTCCCTGTTTCTAATGTGATTTCTCTGCCGTCTGCAAGAGTAATCAACTCTGTAATTGCTTGAGGTATACTCATAAATTGTTTTGTGTTGCGCTCCGTATTGAGCACTTTAATTATTGATATTTTCGTCTAAATGTGATGCAAATTTAGTGTTTTTGTTTTAAATAGAATGGCGAAACTTATTAGGGCTAAATTTCAAGTATTCCATTTAAAATAATTACGGATTTTTCTTATTAAAAATTCTGTAACCCAGCCTCCATTCTATATAATCGGCTTTGTGAAATTTAAATGATCGTAAACCAATTCCTATCAACAGATTCTTCCCGACTGTGTATTGGAAACCAACTCTCTGATAGAAAATAGTTTTATCATAACGTCGGTCAATTTCTTTTTTAAATATATAAAATCCGGGTTGAATCTGAATGGCAAATCTTGAAATTGAAAGTCGATAAGAAGGGAAAATATTCAATAAAACCTGATCACGCTGAAATCTTTTTGTGCTTTGTATGACTCCATTTTCATCCTGATAAAATTTATGATTGTAATCTTCATCATACATTACACCAATTCCTAATCCGAGAGAAGATTTATAAGTAACTTGCCTGTGGTAAACCGTTTCTATTCCCCAGTTCTGATAATATTTACCTTCAAATTTTCTGATCATATCAACATCAGATTCCTGAAAACCGGGATCTACTCCATAAAAAATAGAATGCCTTACTCCGCCAAAAACATTTACATCCAAGGTAGAATATTTATCAAATGCCGACAAAGAATCATGTGGAGCAAATTGCCTTTCATCAAAATGATAAGTCAGGGAAAGTTTTGGAGAAAAAGTATTCATTCCTTTATTCGGAAGTTTTAAAGCTCCGTTTGAAAAATGATTAAAATTTAAGCCTAAACCTAAGTCAAAATGTTTTCCTAAATAATATTTATAATTAGCTCCTAAATTAATATAAATACTCACTGATGAACCAAAAGTCTGATTAATATATCCTTTTTTCAAATCATAGGGAGTCCAGTTGAAGGCAAAACCACCACTTGTTTCATAGTTCCAGGAATGAGTGGGTGTTTCTTTAATAACTCCACCAAAAGTTCCGTAAACAGCAAAAGGTTTTCCCATTTCACTGTTTTTAAGGTAATCAAAAGCTATAATCCCTCCACCGTAATAAGGTTTTCCAAATCTTCTGTGCCATTCCTGACTTCCATCTGTTTGTGTGGTAAGCTCTGCAGAAACCCCGATAAATTCTCTATGTTTAAGTTCTTTGAGATAATCATTGGTTCCCAGAAATTTCCCGAACTGCATACTTACAGAGCCCTGCAAATTTGGTCTGGAAATGGTATCCAAATCCTGAGAATTGTAAAGAGCTGATGTTAAAAGAAAAAAATAGAGATAAAAATGTTTCAAATCTGTAATTTAAATTTTTAAAAACAGCAAATTTAAACGATTTCTTTAAAGATTTATAAATTTTAGTACTCAATTTTTAGGATTTAAAAAATTAAAGCACAAAAAAAGCAACCTCTTTCGAAGTTGCTTCTTTATTTTGGAAACCGGATAGATTATTTTCTTAATCCTAGTTCAGCGATAATCGCTCTGTATCTTGTAATATCTTTTTTCTTAAGATAATCCAATAAACTTTTTCTCTTACCTACTAATTTCACCAAAGATCTTTCAGTGTTGAAATCGTGACGATTTGCCTTCAAGTGCTGAGATAAGTGGTTAATTCTGAACGTGAAAAGAGCTACTTGTCCTTCAGCTGTTCCTGTGTCTTGTGCAGATTTACCGTGCTTTGCGAAAATTTCTGCTTTTTTTTCTGTTGTTAAGTACATTCCAATATTGTTTAATGATTATTATGTAACGGGTGCAAAAGTACGACTATTTTTTTAATCACCAAAACACTAATTAAAATTAGAAACAAAACGCTCATTAAAAATCTCCATATTATTTATAAATAATACATTATCAGTATTTTTTAATAATTATTTAAGGAAACCATCAGACTGTGGAGACATTATTGATTTCATATATTAAAATTGATAGAAAAATATGTTAACAAATTCTTAAAAAAATTATGCCATCCCATTAAAAGACAGTAATTTTACAGCCGACAAAAAGATGAAGAATTTTTTATTTTATACGCTTATTTCTTCTGTGTTTATCCTCAGTGTTTCTTCTGTAAAAGCGCAGAAAACCTCGGATTATGATAAAACAAAGAAAGTTTTATACTTCAATCCTGAAGTAGAACCCGATATTGAAGAAATAAAAGAACCCACCAATCTTGCATTCTTCAGTGCATTTTCGGATAACATCAGCGCTTTCCGTAAAAACAAAATGCTGAGATCTGAAGTTCAGGTTTCTTTTGACAGCATTGATTCTAAAACCATTACCGAATACAGCAAAAACAACGATGCCGATTTTGTGATTGTTCCAAAAGTAAAATATTTCAAAGTAGGATTAGGAAAATACGTTTTCTCTAACCAAGTTGTCGTAAGCATGAAGCTTTTTGATGCAGAAGGAAACTTAATTACCTCTTCAGAATACGATACTTACCGAAAAAATATGCGCCTTTTAGGCTCTACCGAAAATTCGATAAAAATAGGAACCAACGGCGCCATGAAAAACATTCTTAAGGAATTAAGAAAGATAAAACCTTCTGCAGAAGCCGGTTTCTAAACTTTAA
This sequence comes from Chryseobacterium mulctrae, assembly GCF_006175945.1. Classification (NCBI taxonomy): domain Bacteria; kingdom Pseudomonadati; phylum Bacteroidota; class Flavobacteriia; order Flavobacteriales; family Weeksellaceae; genus Chryseobacterium; species Chryseobacterium mulctrae. The sequence continues at coordinate 1,020,113 of NZ_VAJL01000001.1, forward strand.
ATAAACCTTAAATTTGATACATCATTCTCTCATTCTAAAAATTTGAGTTATTTTTGCATATCAAAAATTTCAGGTTTTGAATTCTACACACGAACTTACATTTAATCCAGCCGATATTGCCGAAAGACTCAGTGAACTTCCCGCTGATGAAAGGCTACTCGCTTTTTTGAAAGTTCCGAAGCAGTACAAAGCCGATGTTTTTTCGCATTTAGACCCTGATTTTCAGGAGGAAACCATTCGAAGCATTGGAAGTGATGATGTTTCAGAAATTCTGAATGCGATGACTCCCGATGACAGAACGGCTCTGTTTGAGGATTTTCCGGATGAACTGATCAAATATTCAATCAATCATCTTAATCCGCAGGAAAGAAGAATTGCCCTGAAACTTCTTGGCTACAATTCTGATTCTATTGCACGTCTGATGACTCCTTATTACATTCAGATCCGAAAAGAATGGACAGTAAAAAGATGTCTTCAGCAAATAAAAAAAGTTGGTAAACGGGTAGAAACCATCAATCACCTGTATGTAGTTGATGAAAGAAATCACCTTATTGACGATTTAGCTTTAGGAAGTTTATTGTTGGTGGAAGAAGACACTTTAGTTTCCGAACTTACAGACAATCAATTTGTTGCTATTAAAACAACAACATCCAAAGAAGATGCCGTTACCTATTTTGAAAAGTACGACAGAACCGCACTTCCCATTATTACCGAAGCCGGAGTTTTGGTCGGAATTGTAACGATTGATGATATTTTAGATCAAATTGAATCACAAAACACCGAAGATATTCAAAAATTCGGGGGACTTGAAGCTTTAGATTTACCTTATACCCAAACTTCTTTGATCGAAATGATCAAAAAAAGAGGAATGTGGTTGGTTATTTTATTTTTCTCTGAAATGCTGACCGCTTCTGCGATGGGATTTTTTGAAGATGAAATTCAGAAAGCTGTTGTCTTGGCATTATTTGTTCCGCTAATCATTTCAAGTGGAGGAAATTCTGGTTCTCAGGCTGCAACTCTGATTATTCGTGCAATGGCGTTACAGGAAATCGGTTTAAAAGATTGGTGGTATGTAATGAAAAAAGAGATTTTCACCGGACTTTTATTAGGCGGAATCTTAGGTATCATAGGTTTTCTTAGAATTATGATTTGGCATAAAGTCGGTTTTTTCGATTACGGAATTCATTGGGCTTTTGTAGGCTTGAGCGTTGGGGTTTCTTTAGTAATGATCGTTTTATGGGGAACACTTTCGGGTTCTATGGTTCCTTTTATTCTTAAAAAACTAAAACTCGATCCTGCAACTTCTTCTGCTCCGTTTGTTGCTACTTTGGTAGATGTTACCGGATTAATTATTTACTTCTCGGTTGCCGGGCTTTTCTTAACCGGAAAACTTTTGTAATTTTAGGCAAAGTCTGAAATTTTATGAGAGTTGTATCTTTAGTTCCTTCTATTACAGAAGCTTTATTTGATTTAGGTTTAACAGAAAATGAAATTGTCGGAAGAACAAAATTCTGCATTCATCCCTCAGAAAAAGTAAAAAATGTAGGAATTATTGGTGGTACAAAAAACCTTAATATTGAGAAAATTAAAAGTTTAAAACCCGATTTAATCATTGCCAATAAAGAAGAAAACGTTAAAGAGCAGGTTGAAATTTTAATGAAGGATTTCAAAGTAATTGTTTACAACACAGAGACGATTGAAGATAATTATTACTTGCTGAAAAACCTAGGATTACTATTTAACAAAGAAGTAAGAGCACAAGTTTTCAATCTAAAGATCTACGAGATCCTCGATCAGACCAAAATCAATTCAACAATAAAAGTGGCTTATCTTATTTGGAATAATCCTTATATGACGGTCGGTTCAGATACTTTCATTCATCATGTTTTAAGTGAAATCGGTTTTGAAAATATATTTAAAAATCAAACCCGTTATCCGGAAATCCAAGCTGAAGATTTAGTTGAAGCAGATGTCATTATGCTATCTTCCGAGCCTTTTCCATTTAAAGAAAAACATATTGCCGAACTGAAAAAGGTTTATCCTGATAAAAAAATTATGATTGTTGATGGTGAAGCTTTTTCTTGGTACGGAACACATATTGCGAAATATGAGAGTTATTTTAAAGAACTGATTGCTGAAATTAATATTTAAGTTTAGCTAAAGCCCAATGATTTTTTTTAAAATTATTAAATGGGCTAAAGCCCGTCTCTATTGATATTTCACCCACAAAAAAAACTCCGACTTAAAAAAAATCGGAGCTTATATTTTATATTGAAATAAGATTACAAAATCTTTGAAACTTCATTACAAAGCCATTCCAATAATTCTAAATCTTCTTTGGTGAAAGGATCGATCGTGTGAGAATCAATGTCAATCTGACCGATGTTTTCGCCATTTTTAAAAATAGGAACTACAATTTCAGCTTTTGTATCAATCGAACAGCTCAAATAATTATCCTGCAAATGTACATCGGGAACGATAAATGTTTCGTTGGAAACAGCCACCTGTCCGCAAATACCTTTTCCATAAGGAATAATCGTATGATCAGTTTCAGCTCCTACGTAAGGACCTAATTTCAGCTCGTCTTTATCCCCGTTTTTAAAGTAAAAACCCGTCCAGTTGAAATAAGATATTTCCTGATCTAATAAATGACAAACTTTTTCAAGCTTCTCCTCAATATTATGTTTTGGACTTTCAAGAATAGACGAAAGTCTTTTTTTTAATTCAGACATTGTAATATTTTTTATGAAAATTGTTTTAAAGAAAGCTCGTTTTTAAAGCCGAACATTCCTCTTTCTTTTATCATTTCTGCAACACCTTCAGGAACCTGGTTTTCCCAACCGCCGATATTACAAGCAATTTTTCTTAGAATTTCTCTTGAATATATTTCTAAAAATTCAGGATTGTAGTTCGTAATATCTACAATACGGTTGTTGTGTTTGAAATATTTGTACAATTCTTTTAGATTCTCTTCTACTTTTAGGTTTGAAGAATCTAATAATTCGTGAGTTTCAGGATCTTTGTACGGATACAGATAAACTCTCATTCCGTTTCTGAAAAATTTACCAAAAGCTTCCAAAATACCTCCTGAAAGATCTTTATAATATTTCTCGTCAAATACCATCAACATATTATTTACCCCCATCGTTACGCCAATATCACCATTGGTATAATGTGAGAAATAATCGATCAGTCTGTAATATTCTGAGAAGTTTGAAATAATAACGGTATATCCCAATTTACCCAAAACATCTACACGATCAAGAAAATCTCTTTCATCAATATCTCCGTCTGCACGAAGGTTTGAAATGGTAATTTCAATAAGAATTTCTGTTTCTTCCTGTGTACAGATTGCGTCTTTCAGGAACATATCCATTCCGTTTCGAAGCATATCTATATTTACTTTTGTCACCGGTCTGAAACTTCCTCTTACCGCAAAAATGTTTTTCTTGTACAAAATATCTGCAGGAAGCATATTATTTCCTTCAGAATTGAAGATTACAGCATCGGTCATATTATTTTTTACCAGCTGCAAAGACATCAGTCTATTGTCAACATACGCAAAAGCCGGACCGCTGAAATCGATCATATCAATCTCTAGGTTATCTGTAGAAACCTCATCATAAAGAGACTCTATCAACCTTCTTGGATTGTCGTAATAATTATATGCTCCGTAAATAAGATTTACACCAAGATTACCCAGTGTTTCCTGCTGCAAAGTAGCATCATTTTCTTTGAATTTTACGTGAATTACAATCTCGTTGTAATCTTCATTTTCTTTCACCTGAAAACGAATTCCGACCCAACCGTGACCTTTTACGGTTTTATCAAAATTGATAGTCGTTACTGTATTGGCATAAGAAAAATATTTTCTTCCGGGATTAGTATCTCTGGAAATTCTTTCTTCAATTAGCGAAACTTCATAGCGAAGCATTTTTCTAAGTCTGTTTTGAGTAACATACCTGTTTTTTACTTCTTTTCCGTAGATGGCATCACTAAAATCTTTGTCGTAAGCCGACATTGCCTTAGCAATTGTACCGGAAGCCCCCCCTGCTCTAAAAAAGTGTCGTACAGTTTCCTGCCCTGCTCCAATTTCTGCGAAAGTACCATAAATAGTAGGATCTAGATTAATTGTTAATGCTTTTTGTTTAGGAGTTAATTTCTGATACATTAGGACATTAAATTTTTCGTAAATTTACCAAAATTAAAACAACCTCAAAAGAAAATGAAGTTGAAATTTTTAGGAACCGGAACTTCCCAAGGTGTCCCCGTTATAGGCTGCACTTGTGAGGTATGTACTTCTCAAAATCCAAAAGACACCCGTTTCCGGGCTTCAGCGATGATTACCACCGATGAAAACAGGAAAATATTGATCGATTGCGGACCCGATTTTCGGCAGCAAATGCTTATCAATAAAGAAAATCACATCGACATTACGCTTCTTACCCATGAGCATAATGATCACGTGATTGGTTTGGATGATATGCGTCCCCTTATTTTTAAAAGTGGCAAAAACATGCCCATTTATTGTCTCTCAAGAGTTGGACAGGAAGTTAAAAACCGATTTCCTTATGCTTTTGCAGACATTCGTTATCCCGGAGCGCCTGCCTTTGATTTGCACGAAATCACTCACGAAAAGTTTACTGTTGTAGATACAGAAATTACTCCTATCGAAGTAATACATTACAAGATTTCTATTTTAGGATATAAGTTTAAAAAGCTCGCCTATATTACTGATGCCAATTTTATTTCTGATTCAGAAAAGGAAAAACTACAAGATTTAGATGTACTTATTTTAAACTGTATCCGAAAATTTGATCCTCATCCCGCTCATTTTGTATTGGCGGATGTTATTAATTTACATAATGAGCTAAAACCTAAAAAATTATTTCTAACTCACATCAGTCATCATTTTGGATTGCATGATATTGAAGATAAGCTACTTCCTGATGGAATACATCTTGCCTACGATGGTTTGGAAATAAATTTTTAAAATTTTTCTTCAAAAAGCTTTTGAACATTGAAAAAACTTCCTATATTTGCACACCAATTTGAAACAAACAATAACGTTTGAAGTAAACATCAAGCCCAGGTGGCGGAATTGGTAGACGCGCTGGTCTCAAACACCAGTTCTTAGGAGTACCGGTTCGATCCCGGTCCTGGGTACAAGACCGGAAAGAGGTGATAATTCACTATTTTTCCGGTTTTTTTTAGCTCGTAAATCATTGTTAATCTGATAGATATAGGACAACAAAACGTTAGGTCGCATAGTTCGATAATGATTTTCAAAAAATTCCAATTTTTCAGGGAATATCGAACTAATTATTTGACGTTTCAATGTGATATCCCCACTACTAAAGACTTTAGCAAGATCTACAACGTTCGATAATGCATGGTCAAGTAGTTTCGGAAAATCTATTTTGTTTTTATCTTTTACTTTGGTCAGGTTGCTTTCTAACTTTTCAATTTTGTCCTTGCAATCAGTCTTAATTTCCAAGTATTCCTCATTATCAATGACATCTTCCAACAGTTTGTTTCTTGCCAACTTTAACCTGTTATTCAGTCCATCAATTTCAAGTAATACCTTTTTTCTTTGATGTTGAGGATTATCGATAAACTTCTCAAAATTGTGTTTCAAGACCTTTCTCAAGTATTTTTTGATGGACTCCCTCATTTCTAAAGCTTCCAGTACTTCCAAGAATTTATTATTGATAATTTCTGCTTTATAACGATATCCGCATGGTGACTGACAATGGTAGTAATAATATTTCTTAGAGTGTCCTGTAGATGCACTACCGGTTATTAAATGACCACATTCCGGACAGATTAGAAATCCTCTCAGGGGAAGATTATCGTCAGATAATATTTTTACATTGGGTCTTGCAAGATTTGCATTGCCATCCATTATATTTTGGACTTTTTCGAATAATTCCTCACTGATCAAAGGTTCATGAATACTTGGAACAAAATGAGCCTCCTCGTCATTGTATTGTTCTACATAAATTTTTCCGCAATATGCAGTATTCCTTAAGCCGGCAAGAAAAGCACTGACTTTTACAGTTTTCCCTTCCCGTTTGTTCATCATATCCATGATCTGGCTGGCTGAGTAAACGCCTTTCGCCATTTCATTAAATGCCCATTTCATATTGGAAGCTTCTGGTTCTTTTTGAGTGACATACTTCTTCCCGTTCTCCGTGATCTTATTGACATATCCATAAGGCGCCCTTCCCATCAACCTTCCTTCTTTTCTTGCACGACGCATTCCATAGTAGGTATTCAGGGCACGTCTGTCGTTTTCAACTTCCGGTGCAGCAAGATAGATTGCCAGCATCATCTTATTTTCGGGAATGGAAAGATCCAGGGGTTGTTCAATGGCTTGCGGTTCCACATTAAGCTTTTTGAGGATATTGATCATTTGATAGGCATCGCCGGCGTTTCTGCTAAAACGATCCCATTTTGTAAACAACAATAAATTGGTTCTTGAACTCTTTCTCTTAAGTGTATCTAGCAGTTTGATCCATTCAGGCCTGTTAAAGGTCTTGGCTGAATAATCTTCATAAATGACTTGTCCCACTACGATACTATTATTTTCACAGTAGCGTCTCAGTCTTTCTTCCTGATCTCTTTGTGAATACCCTTTATCTGCCTGCTCATCAGTTGAAACACGAATATATAAATCTGCTTTTTTCATTTTTACAATCTTAAAATATTATTCATCTAAAAACTGCCTTATAGTTACTGTTAATAGCATTTTTAGAAATTCTACAATTTGTTCCGCTTCAGGAACTGTTAATTCAACTCCCTCCTCTTCTTTAAATATTTTGATAACCTCTTCAATGCTAATATTTTTAATCTCAGGTGTCCTTTCCATAACCGATATCTTTTAAATAAAAATATTCGGCACAATTAATCATCATTAGTTATGACACTCATGTGTTTCAGTTGGCATAGAAGTGCTGATTCATTATTAATCTATTAAAGGTAAATTCTTATTTATGATCTTCATCCCCTTGCGTGAAGATAACCTGTGTATATGTTTCATCAGTGAAATCTACGTACACAGATCTGCTGTAAAATATTACATTAATTGATTGATTTTCCGTATAAAAATTTTAAATAGCAACACAGAGAAAATTGTTGCGGTAGAAATTCGTCATTCTAATATGTAGCTAATATATAAATAATCAATCAGATGTAAAAATCAGTTTAGGTAGTGTCTGAAAATTCCATAATTTTTTCTAACTTCACTTTGGCTCCAAAAGATAAAGTAGAAATGAAATTAGATAATTTTATGATTTATCTCTAATCATTGAGTGATTACTAAGTTCTGCAGACAGTATGATTTTGTGACATATTTATAAATATCGGCAAGAATAAAAACTTTATGAATGAAATTCTGCTATTTTTGCCGATATGGGAGATTCAACTCTTTTAATAAAACAATTTAGTTCATCCTATCCTTTACAAAAGCTGACACAGTCAATCGATGTACACCCAAGATTCGACCTATAGCGGAATATGATGGAAAAGACGGTCAAATTGACCACCTAATTTCGGAGTAAATTGACCACTGATTTCGGAGCAAAGTGACCACCACTTTCCGGTCCAAAATGACCACCTGTTATCTGGGTTATATTTGAGATAAAAACGACTTGATTTTTTCATGATGTTAGCGTCATACATTCGTTAAAAAAAGCGGATTATGGCAAATAAAATAACAGACATGAGTAAAATTAGAAAAGTCATAAAATTCTACAGCACTGGAAAGAGCAAGTTATTTATAAGCAGCTATTTATCCCTTTCCAGAAATACCGTTAAAAAATACATCTCATTGTATGAGATTCTGGGCTTAAACCTTGATGCGATCAATGCCAAGACAGATGCCGAGCTGGAACTTTTGTTTTCCAATACCACCGCGGAGTCCATTAGCCCCAAACTACAGTCCCTGTACGATTTTTTCCCAAAGATGGAACGTGAGCTCAAAAAGGTAGGAATCACTATCCATCATATGTGGGAGCAATATCTTGCACTGCATCCTGATGGTTTTCAGAGTTCACAGTTCCGGCATCATTACAAGATATGGGGCAAGCGTGTGAACCCGGTGATGCATATGAATCACAAATCCGGTGATAAGATGTATGTCGATTATGCAGGGAAAACACTCTCCATTATTGATAAGGAAAGCGGGGAGCTTAAAGAAGTTCAGTTTTTTGTAGCTATTCTGGGAGCAAGCCAGTACACGTATGCTGAAGCCTCTATGAGCCAGCAGAAGGAAGATTTTGTACGTTCTGTAGAAAATGCCATCCGCTTTTTTGAAGGCACACCGGCAGCGATCGTTCCTGATAATTTAAAATCCGCAGTGATCAAAAGCAGCCGTTTTGAACCCACCATCAATGAGACCCTGGCCGATCTGGCCGAACATTATGAAACGACCATCTTGCCTGCCAGGGCTTACAAACCGAGGGATAAATCCTTGGTAGAGGGAGCGGTAAAGATCCTGTACAGAAGGATCTACGCCAACCTTCAACAGGGATCCTGCGGCCTGGATGAACTAAATAGTGAGATCTGGGATCTGTTGGACTCTCATAACAAACGCAAGCTCACAGGACGCCCTTACTCCCGCTACGAGCTGTTCCTGGAGGACGAGAAGCAGCAGCTGCGCCCACTGCCTGAGCGTCGTTTTGAGATCAGGTACCAATCCTTTGCAACAGTGATGCAGAACGGGCACGTACAGTTGAGCCGGGATAAGAACTACTACAGTGTTCCGTACCAGTATATCAAGAAAAAGATCAAGATCCTATACACATCTTCCACTGTGGAGATCTACTATAAATACAACAGGATCGCGATGCACAGACGCAATTACAAGCCTTATGTCTACACGACCATTACAGAACATTTAGCCAGCACCCACCAGTTCGTGGCCGGATGGAGTGCTGCCCGCTTTATCGATTGGGCAAACAGTATTGATACTGCAGTGGGAGAATATATCCTCCAAATTATCGACAGTCGGAATCATCCCGAGCAAGCTTACAAAAGCTGCCTGGGAATCCTGAAGTTCGAAAAGAAAGTAGGAAGAGAGCGATTGATAAATGCTTGTAAACGGGCATTGGATTTTAAGATCTACAGCTTTAAGACCGTACAGAAGATATTGGAGAACAATCTGGATCAGATGATCGATCCGGAAAAAGAAGAAAAGGAGCAGGAACTGCCTGATCACGGCAACATCAGAGGAAAACAATATTATCATTAAATATCAACAGTTATGAACGAACCGACAGTGAGCAAAATGAAGCAAATGAAGCTTTACGGCATGCACAATGCCTTTAAGACCGCTATTGAAAGCGGAAGGACAGACCATTATACCCTCGACCAGTTTATATCGATGCTCATCGATGCCGAATGGGATGAGAGGCACAACAGGCGCATAGAGCGAAGCATCAAAAATGCAAAGTTCCATTACAGGTCCAGTATTGAAAGTATCAACTTCGATGACACCCGCAATCTCGACCGTAATCTGGTAATGCGTCTTGCAGGATGTGAGTTCGTAGAAAAAAATGAAAACATCCTGATCACAGGAAGTACAGGCGTGGGTAAAAGTTACCTGGGAACCGCATTGGGCTATCAGGCCTGTATCGAAGGCTTCAAGGTCAATTATTTTAATACTTCCAAGCTGTTTGCCAAACTAAAAATGGCAAAAGCAGACGGGTCATACCTGCGCGAACTTGCAAAAATACAAAGACAGGATGTGATCATCCTTGATGATTTTGGTCTTCAGGCTTTGGACAGTGCCAACAGGATAACCCTTCTGGAGATCATAGAAGACCGTCACAACAACGGATCCATCATTGTAACATCGCAGATCCCGGTGCAGGGCTGGTATGACATTATTGGTGAAAAGACCATTGCCGATGCTATTCTGGACAGACTTATACATCAGTCTCACCGCCTGGAACTCCAGGGGGAATCTATGAGAAAAAAGAGAGGAGTTAACAGGGAGTAATTATTTATTATATTTGAATACTAATTGACACATGAAAAACAAGAGTTTTTATCAAATTTAAGGGTGGTCAATTTAAACCGAAATTACCTGGTCACTTTGAATTGAAATTGGGTGGTCAATATCACTGGAATTTACACCCAAGACCAACCACGTGATACTTTTGACGAAGTGACTTACTTATGAAATAAGCATCTCTCCAACTCGTTGTTAATATAGCAATATCGGATAATTCAGCTTTACCATCACTTATAAGCTTGGCTATGGTATTAGCTATGTAATCATTATTATTGTCATTTTTGGTTTCACAAATTACTATATCAAAATTAAAGTCTTTGTACTTTGAATCATTCTGTAATTCAATATGATCTTTAAAAAGAATTGAGTATCCTTTAACTATATTTGTAGTAGAACGATATGTTGTATCTAAATTTTCTATTTCTGCTTGAAAATCATATGATGCTCTACTGAATGCATTATCAATAGCTCCAGCAAAGGCATATATTTTTTGTTTTTCATCTCCAACCATAAAAAATGTACAATCTTCAGATTCATTTCGAATAGCCTTTAAAATTTCGTATTGAAATATATTTGTATCCTGAAACTCATCAATCGATATTTCGTAAAATTTATTTGCTATAGATTGTGCAACAAAATCATTTTCAGAAACAATCTTATGTGATTTGAATAAAATTTCATTGAAATCTATTGCCTTTTTATCTCTTAAGAAATTGAAATATAATTCAGAAATATATATCCACGATTCAATGTTATCAGTATTTGAACAATCTAAATCACCATTTAAAAGTCTTTTTATTTTACTTAGTTCATCAAGTGGATTATCTCCTAACTCAATATCGGAGTTTATTTCTATAAATTCTTTCAGCTCATCATATGAAATTATTCTTGGCTTATGCCATTTGTAAATCCAAGAAAAGGGTCTTAATATAAATTCAAGGCAAAATCTATGAATTGTACCAATAAATATATCTTTATCATCGGTATTTAATCTACTAGCAATTTCATCTGCGGCAGCATTTGTATAAGTTATAAGAGCTAAAGACTTATGTTTAGGAATAGACTCAAGTTTTTTTTGTGCTCTAGCAATTAGAGTTTTTGTTTTACCTGTTCCTGGAGAGGCGCTTACTATTGTATTTCCAGAGATTTCAAATGCTGCTTTCTTCTGCCTACTATTTAGCATTTATAGAAATTTTTTTACAATTTGCAATGTGTGTAATAGCATTTTTAATATAGCCTGGCACAATGAATTCCCCATAAATTAGCGCCCCTCCCTCAATTAAAATACTTAGTTCTTGAGCAAACCTTCCCTTTTTTATAGTATTGTCAATTCTTTTAATTAACTCAGACTCCCAAAGTTCAGGATTTTCCCTTGTTTTTTCAATTAAATTATCATAAGATTTTGAATGTCCTAAGTTTTTAAAGCATTCTTTTAAATATTCTGTATTGATATCAGATGAAGGAAATAAATCAATTTCTAATGTTTTTTTTAACCATACGGATGATCTTCTACCATCATCGCAAGTCTTTTGATATTCGGATCCAGTGAAGGCCCTTTCGGTACCGCCCAGCTTTTCAGGACGCCATCCATTTCCAGACGAAAATCATAATGCAAATGTGAAGCATCGTGTTTCTGAACGACAAATCTCAATTCTTTTCCTGACGGAACACCGCCGAAGGGTTCAGGTGTTTTGTCTTCTGATCTTTTTTTATGATATTTTGATAAGCTCATATTAATTTCTTTAACAAAAAAAATCTCCCTGACAATGCCAGAAAGATCAGATCATTAAAAAGCTTTCTGCTGTTTGCTGTTTGCTTTTTAAATTATTATTTATGCTTATCTTTTAAATAAGCTTCAAGTGTCTTGCGGTCATTAGACCCCGTTGCCCGGATTGCTCCGGTTACTGCCTGTGAGCTTACGCCCAGTTTATCTTTGAAATATTGAATTTCATAATTTTCAGAACCACTGACCTGGCTGCGGTCACGCTGGTCTTTTTTTGATTTATTGTCTGCCATAATGTGATTTTGATGAAAAGAAACAAATAAAATGCCAGTGTAATGACATCAATAGCCACAAAGCGAAGATTACATGTTGATTGTAGAATAAAAGTTTCAAAAGAAGAACCAATATTCATTTACAGAGCCTTATCCACAGGAATACGAAATTGGCTGCCTAGAAATAAGTTTTTGTACAAAAGTCACATCACATAATTCCATATTCTCAGTGATTTTCAAATAATTAATAAAAATAAGAATCCTTCAGTCAACCCAAATAACCTAACAACTTATTGCAATTTTCTTTTTATCAATAAATTTCTGTTTCAATTCCATCATATCCTCACTGACTTTTTCATCAAGTATTTTGGCATAATGCTGTGTTGTCTTAATACTCTTATGACCTAGCATTTTACTCACACTTTCAATTGAAACCCCGTTAGATAAAGTGATCGTTGTTGCAAAAGTATGGCGTGCAATATGATAGGTCAATTCTTTGTTAATTCCGCACAGGTCAGCAATCTCTTTAAGATATGCATTCATTTTTTGATTACTAAGAATAGGCAGCAACTTTCCAGTATTAAGACATACAGGGTGATTTCTATACTTTTCAATAATTTTCTCTGTTTGAGAAAGCAAGGGAATATTAGAAGTAGTTTTAGTTTTCTGACGTTTGGTATAGATCCATTGAGAACCATCAAGTCCTAAATTGATATTTTGGTATGTTAACCCGTAGTGCATTATAAAAAAGGTTACTCATAATACGAAAATTTCGTATATTGTATTGACTATCAATCTAATACGTTATGAATAACCTAGATGCAATTTACGATTTTATTTTAAAGGAATTAAGAAAATTAACCATCAAAGAAAATTTTTATTTCAAACCAATTAAACCAAAATTATCTGATTTAGAGCTCATTGCAATAAATATTTCTGCGGAATATTTATCGATAGATTCAGAATATCAGTTGTTTAGATACCTCTCTAATTCAAAACTAAAGGGAATGATTGAGAGAAGTGTGTTTAATCGCAGAAAAAGAAAGCTTTTCTTACACTTGGAAAATATTAGAAAACTTATGGTTGCTAAATTTAATGAGATGGAAACCACTTTTATTGTAGATTCGATGCCTTTAGAAATCTGTAAAAACGCAAGAGCGAACCGCTCTAAAATTTGTAAGGAAAATGAATTTTCGTTTCCCAGCAAAGGTTATTGCGCTTCTCAATCGAGTTATTATTATGGTTACAAATTACATGCTGTTTGTTCTGTTTCCGGAGTTTTCCAAAGTTTTGATATTTCTACAGCAAGCATTCATGATATTCATTTTTTGCAAGATATCAAGCATCAAATGAACAATTGTACGTTGATTGGAGACAGGGGTTATTTATCCACCCAAGTGCAAACAGATTTGTTCAATTATGCGAATATAAAGCTGGATACACCCATGAGAAACAACCAAAAAAATTATCAAAAACAAAAATATATTTTCAGAAAATCCAGAAAAAGAATTGAGACTTTATTCTCTCAACTTTGCGACCAATTTAAAATCAGAAACAATTACGCAAAATCTTTTAACGGTTTTAAAAAAAGGGTATTGAGCAAAATAACAGCATTAACTTTCATTCAGTTTGTAAATGTTTTTGTTTTCAGTAGAAAAATGAATAGACTTAAAATTGAATTAATTTAATAATGCACTACGAGTTAGTATATTAAAAATAACTTTGCAATGTTCCCCTATTTTTATCTTTAGTATTCATAAATTTGCAGTTATCTATAACAATTAACTATGATCAAAAGTTACCCCACAAAGCCGATCGACAAGATCACACAGCCCGTTCAGCGATTTATCCAGCAGGAAAAGTCCGGAGGATTACTTTTAGGGATCAGTGTGATCATTGCTTTGATTTTGGCCAATTCACCATTATCCGATGGCTACCATCATTTTCTGGAGCAGACCTTTGGATTTCAATGGAATGGGGAAAGTTTTTTCGATTTTACCGTCCATCACTGGATCAATGACGGATTGATGTCTGTTTTCTTTTTCGTGGTGGGGCTTGAGCTTAAACGGGAGATCATCGGTGGTGAGCTTTCCAATCCGCGGAAAGCCATGCTTCCCATTGTTGCGGCAGTTGGGGGAATGGTCATGCCGGCATTGATATTCCTACTGCTCAATCCTTCCGGAGAAATGCATAAGGGATGGGGCATCCCTATGGCCACAGATATTGCTTTTGCTTTGGGCGTGCTTTTTCTATTGGGAAAAAAGATCCCACTCTCCTTGAAGGTATTTTTAACTGCCTTGGCAATCGTAGATGATCTGGGAGCAGTCCTGGTAATCGCATTTTTTTATACATCGAACATTGAAATGACCTACTTGCTGATAGGACTTGGCATTCTTGCAGTGATGTACCTGGGGAATAAGCTTGGCGTCAGATCGATCTTTTTTTTCGCATTCCTTGGTATCTGCGGTGTATGGACATGCTTTGTAATTTCAGGCGTTCACGCCACGATCGCTGCTGTTCTGGCGGCTTTTACCATTCCGGCAGATGTGAAGATCAAGGAAAATCTGTTCATTGCCAAGATCAGCAGCTATCTGGAAAGGTTTAAAAATTTAGACCCTACTGAAAATACACCTACATTGACCAACGACCAGCTGCATGTCCTGGAAAAGATCAATGAGGCGACAAATGCCGCCACTCCTCCCCTTCAGATATTGGAACACGCAATGCATCCCGTTGTAACTTTCGTTATCATCCCGATCTTTGCAATAGCCAATGCCGGGGTATCGTTTAATATTGACCTTAACAGTTTATTTGACACCAATATCGCATTGGGTGTAGCATTGGGCTTGTTGGTCGGAAAGGTCTTAGGTGTTGTCGGCTTCACTGCTGTTTTTATTAAACTAAAAATTGCCCAATTACCTGAGGGAATGAATATCCGTAATCTGCTCGGACTTGGTTTTCTGGCATCCATTGGATTTACAATGTCCCTGTTTGTGACCTCCCTTGCCTTTAGCCACGAAGAATACCAGACACAGGCAAAGATCGGCATATTTGCAGCCTCATTGATCGGAGGAATCATAGGCTATATCATTCTTAACAAAGATTCTAAACCAACTCAAACCGATGAATAATATCTTTAATTTTATTAATCTTCACAATGGTGAGGAGAAAAAGGATAAAGTACTGGAAAATGTGACGTCCAACATCTCGTTCAGAGGTTCCAATCTCTGGATATTAGCTTGTGCTATCATCATTGCATCCGTTGGGCTTAACGTCAATTCTACTGCGGTCATTATTGGGGCCATGCTTATTTCTCCATTGATGGGTCCTATTGTAGGAGCAGGATTTGCGCTTGGAACCTATAACTTTCCTCTGCTCAAGAAATCTTTTAAGAACCTTCTTATCGCAACGGTAGTGAGTTTATTGGTTTCAGGATTCTACTTTTACATAAGTCCCTTCAAGGATGTACAGTCAGAACTTTTGGCAAGGACTGCACCTAACATCTACGATGTTCTCATCGCATTTTTTGGTGGTCTGGTCGGGGTCATTGCGATAACCAGGGTAGAAAAGGGAAATCCTATTCCGGGCGTAGCGATCGCCACTGCATTGATGCCTCCTTTGTGCACCGCCGGATTTGGTCTGGCAACTTTTAATTTCTCCTATTTTCTGGGTGCCTTTTACCTTTATACGATCAACTGCTTTTTCATATGCATTGCGACTTTTCTTGTTGTGAAATATCTGCATTATCCCTCCTCTATTGTTGACAGCAAATATGAAAAAAGGATCAGGTACAGCATATCTTTCTTAATATTGGTAATGATCGTTCCCAGTTCATATCTGGCCTACAATCTGTACAATGAAAAGAAATTCACGAAGACCGCAGAAATTTTTCTTCAGAAAGAATTTGAAAAAAATGGATACACATTGATCTACAAAAAGATAAACTACAACGCCAATCCCAAGACCATCGACGTTGCATTCCTAAATAAAAAATTCACTGCCGAAGAGATCAAGTCTTACAACAAGATGCTTTCTGATAACGGGCTTGCAAACACAAAGATAAACCTCAGGCAAAACAATTCCGATCTGAAATCAGAGATACTGAGTGAGATCAACAAAAACAACACTACCTTATCGGAGAAGGACATAGCATTATCCAGCCTGCGGTCAGAACTGGATAATTATAAAGTGTCAGACTCCACATTAGGCAAAGAGATACAGATCCTATATCCGGATATGTCCGGCGTTTCTTACGGAAAGATAGCCCAATATCCCGAAACGGACAGTGCAAGGCTCCAATTTGTGATGATCTACTCTGGAAAAAAAGTGAATGAATTACAGCTTAAAAGCTGGCTTGAAAAAAGACTGAATGAGAAAAATGTCAAACTTTTAAACAATTCTGAAAACTAGATTGAAATATACTTCAAAAATGCCATTCCAATTTTGGAATGGCATTTTCCACAGATATATTTTAAGATAACATATCTGGAGTCTGAGCGAAAAAGTAAGGTCGCAGGATGTCTTCAAAATTGTACATTCCCTTCAGTTTGTTTTTAAGGTTCTCAGCGACAAACAATGCACCGCTTCCGAAAGCCTCTCGTGATATTGACTCGTGGACAAGACGAATGGTCTGGTAAGGAAATCCAAATATGACCTCGTGTTTTCCAACGATACCGCCAGCCCTGACAGAGTTGATGCTTTCTGTCTCTATATCCAAAGTTTCCGCAATTTTCACTACTGTTCCCGAAACACCGGATTTTGCCTTAAAATGTTCTTAAACCACTTCTATATTAACACCGGCGCTATATTTTTTAAGAGCAATGCCGCAAACAAAAAGTAGTTGACGCCCAGCGTAATATAAGGCGACCAAAAAACCACAGTGTCCCTTACAAGTTCTTCAGAACTCTGATGTCATTTTCTCTGTAATGCGAAATGGCTGAGATGATCTTGATCTTTTTACGGGCTGCGACCTTGCCATAAAGATGAATGCTTTCTTCGTTGGAAAAATCAATAATAAAGTCTACTGGATGATCCTCAAGTAATGTTTCAATGTCCGTGCTGCTTTGAGAATAGATCAATGCGTCATCCGGTGAAGATATTCCAAGAATATCTTTTGCAGAAAGCTTATTAAGCATATCAGTTTTCTTCAGAACCCATTCAAGTGAAAATCCTTGTGCTGAAGAATGACATTTGCTACCGCTTTACCTGCCTTCCCAAATCCTAATAATCCTATCTTCATAATTACAATTTTTTATATTTTTTAATTGATGATTTCGAATAATTGATCGTAGTAAGATACAAAAAAAATGAAAGATCGTTTTCTACCATACTTTTAGGATACAGATCTTATTGATTTTACTGAGATAGAGATGCCTATCCCATAAGCTTTTGGTATATTTGCAATAACCCTAAAAATTGCGCATTCTAATCAAGATCCTAGCGCTAATAAAAGCGATCCAAATAAGTGAATATCAACAATAAAAAAAGATATATAAGTTTTCTCAGGTTCAAGAGAGACTTCCAAAAATATGGACTTGAAAAGGCCCGCAGCTATGAATTGATCCTCCATTGGCTCAACAACAGGCTCAGCCGCAGCCAGTTTTTACTTCTCTCCGGAATCCTAGTGGGCTGTACAGCAGGTCTGGCTGGTGTTCTGCTGAAAACAATAGTACACAATATCCATTTCTTTATCACGAACAAGGTTCATTTTGAATATCAGATCCTGTTCTATATCATTTTTCCTTTTTTGGGAATCGTATTGACAACCAGCATCGTGTTGACGATATTCAAAGGACAGGACAGAAAAGGGATAGGCGCCATATTGTATGAGATCGCTCAGAATTCGAGTATCGTCTCTTCCGTGAAGACCTATTCCCAAATTGTCCAAAGTGCAATAACCGTAGGTCTCGGAGGATCTGCCGGTTTAGAAAGCCCTATCGCTGTGACTGGTGCGGCCATTGGTTCCAATTACGCGCAGACATACCGCCTGAATTACAAGGAACGAACACTACTTTTGGCAGCCGGAGCCACATCTGGTGTTGCCTCTGCTTTCAACGCTCCTATCGCAGGGGTCATGTTTGCCTTTGAAATCCTACTGACAGGCGTGGTCTTTACGGATTTTATCCCGCTGGTAGTTGCTGCGGTATGTGGTAGCCTCTTATCCAGAATTCTGCTTCAGGAAGATATACTTTTTAGGTTCCATACCAGAGAAGCATTTGATTACAGGAATCTACCCTACTATCTTATATTAGGTATTGTCACAGGACTGTATGCAAGATATTTTTTAATGGTTTCCCAAAAGGTAGAGCATTTTATCAAAGGTCTGAAAATGTCCAGATTGCGGAAGGCAATGCTGGGCGGTGCCATCCTATCGTTACTCTGCGTGCTTTTTCCGCCACTGTTCGGAGAAGGTTACGATACCGTGAAAGCTTTTACCAATGGTAATACCAACTCGATCATCGAAAACAGTCTCTTTAGATATTTTGACATCAAAGAATGGACGATCATTGTATTTCTAATTTGTGTATGCCTGTTAAAGGCTTTTGCAACATCTTTCACCATTTTCAGCGGCGGAAACGGAGGTAATTTTGCACCATCACTTTTTGCAGGAGGAACCGTCGGATTTTTATTTGCCGTAATCTGCCAGCAGATCGGCTTTAAGGACGTTCCTGTATCAAACTTAGTTCTGGTAGGAATGGCCGGTGCGATGAGCGGTGTTCTTTACGCCCCGCTAACTGCCATATTTCTAATTGCTGAGTCCAGTTTTGGATACGACCTTTTTATACCTTTGATGATCGTTTCAGTGATCTCTTACCTCATTGCAAAATGGTTTTCACCGATATCCCCAGAACTAAAATCTTTGGCCGACCAGGGTAAGATTTTCACGAATCAGCATGACGAGAATCTTCTTTTCTCACTCCATACAGAAGATTTCATTGATAGATACTCCCAAACCATTAATGAAAATGCTTCAATAGAAGAATTGTCTGATCTAGTTAAGAACGGGAACAAGAATTTTTTCGCAGTTATCGATGATCATAAAAAGTTAAGAGGTATTCTAACGTTAGATGATATCAGACCTTATTTTTTCAATGATGAAAATGATTTGACCCTTACGATAACAAAAATAATGAGAGCCCCGGCAGCATTCATCCATCCCGACGATAAGCCGAGAGAGATACTCCAGATCTTTGACAACACTGGTACGTGGAGCTTGCCTGTCGTCGATCAGCAGAATATCTTCCTTGGGTTTATTTCGAAATCATCGATTTTAATGAGTTACAGGCAGTTGCTGAAAGGATATTCCAATTAAACATTACTATCAAAAGGATCTAAAATTATGTACCTATTAATAGACAAGTGGAGTAGGAATGAATTTTGTTATGATTGAGAAAAAAAATGGAAGGAAAGCAATTATTTAATTACGAAGACAGCGAAAATAAAGATAATTCAGCTGAAGACAAACAAAAACCTGATGTCAATATTTTTCTAAAAGTCATTCAAATTATATTGAGCATCATCTTAGGCGCAATGCATGTCTAAAGAATTAAATATTTCATATTGGTTTATTGGAGGGCTTATCATTTGGGGAATTATCGCATTTTTGAGAAGGAATGGAATACTCATACCTCTAATCAATGATCATTTGACTGATCTATACAGTGTCCCTATGTTCAGTTATACGATAATGAAAATCATGAAGCTCACCTATTATCCGGATTGGAGACCGGATCTGAAGTTTTTGCTGGGAGCTGCACTTAATCTGACCATTGTATTTGAAATTATATGTCCGTTACTATCAGCAAGATATACAGCTGATTTTATAGATATTATCTGCTACTTTTCAGGTGCGCTAATATATCATTTAGTATTACAGAGAATTTATTATGTAGATTCAAAATCATTATAATTGAATTCAAGGCCATCAATACGCTAAGGATACGTTACTGCGGTCAGGAACAATATATTTTCTTAAAATGTGAGGTTTTTTTCTGTAGACCCCTGTATTACTGATCCTATGCTTCTCTTTTAAGATATTCCATGACACGCGTCGCCGTAAGGCCATGAATCAAAATTGAAAAGAGAATCGTTAAAGAAACAGCAGCCCACAATTCATCCTGATGTTCAAAATTATATTTGCTGAAAGCAAATGCAAGATAGAATATCGAACCCATCCCACGGATGCCAAAAAATCCGATCGCCAGCCTTTCTTTGTTTTTCATTTTTGAGGAACTCAATGCCAGCCATCCAAAGACAGGTCTTACTATTAGCAGGAAAGTTACCGAAAACACAACCATTTTCAAAGTTATGGGTTCTAGAATACCCATTGCTAATGCTCCTCCGAAAATAATCAGTAGCAGGCAGACTAGCAGCCTTTCTATCTGATCGGTGAAAGAATGAAGTGTATCGTGATACTGGTGATCTTTCTCAAAATGCCTTAGTGTGATTGCACAGATAAAAACTGCAATAAATCCATAACCATGAACAATTTCTGTTATACCATACACTAGTAAAGTAGCAGCAACTGCCACCAGACCATCTCTGGTTCGTAGGATCTCATATTTTTTGGACACTCTGAATAACAAAATGCCAAAACCTTTGCCTGATAGAAATCCGATCACAATACCGGCAACTATTCGGTAGATAACATCAAGAGCAAACCACTCTAAAAAGCTGCTTTCTTTGCCTGTGAACATAAGACCAATAGTAATGGCAAGCCAGGTAAATGGGAAAGCGACTCCGTCATTGAGTCCAGCCTCTGACGTGAGCGCAAATTTGGTCTCTGATTTCATTCCCTCATTTGGAGGTCCCACCTGTACATCCGATGCGAGGACAGGATCCGTCGGAGCAAGAACAGCACCAAGAAGTACTGCTGAAGCAAGACCGAAACCTAAAAAATAATAGCCCATTACCGCTGCTGCACCAATACACAATAACATGGTAAAACTTACAAGTTTCAACGGGGATGACCAGGTTTTAAAAGAAAATTTCCGGTCGATCTTGATCCCAGTACCCATAAGCGAAATAATAACAATCAACTCGGTTAAATGAAGCGTCAGATTTTCATTTTTTTGAGGCATTGGGTTTGGCAGAAGATCGGGAGCCAGTAGATAAAGTGCAAACCCTGTTGCTACATAAAAAATAGAGTACGAGATGCCAGTTTTTTTTGAAATTTTGGGCATCCATGTCACACTGAAAATGGCAGCGCCGAGTATTACTAAAATAATCAGATATTGATCCATAGAGAACGTAAATTTATTATTGCTAAAAGTATTTTTTGAATTGCTGTAATATTCAGTACGTTTAGGCGAAGCTGTAATACTCAAGCGGCTTGAGGTGAAATATCAAATATCCCGCCACGGCTTCTTATGGTGAAATACACCCAACAGATGCCGAACTTTTCTAGCTCGATTTACGAAAATTGACAAATATTTTTTATTGTTGTACAATATGTTTCCATGTTGTTTTACAACTGTCTTTCCATGAAGCCTCGAAATCGTCACTATATAATAATCTTGATGGAATTAAACTATAATTTATTCTTTTCGTCTGTCTCCGGCTTTTAATAAACAAAAATGGAGTACCTGCTGGTTTATAGATTGAATCGTCCATTTTAATATTATTAATATTTTGGCCTATGAATACTAGTGTATCCTTAGTTTTTGATTTAATTTTGATATGAGTTAAGAGATCATTAGACCTAACAGAAACTTTTTTTAAAACGATTCCGTCGAAGCCAGCCTTTATATCTTGTATAATAAATTTATCATTATTTACTCCACTATCTATGTAGAAAATAAAAATTATAACTACAAAAAAAATTGCTAGAATAGAAAAAATTGTAGTTCTCATCTTAAAATATTTATTGCCATGCGCTAATAGTTGAACAGAATAATTTCGTATCTAAGTCTGTTCAAAATCCTATACCAGTAGAAGGAGTCACCCAGGTTAGAGGACTTTTCTGTCCTTTCCATAATTCTCTTACTCCACTTTGATCACACGAAGAGTCGCTGCCTCAAAAAATTCCAACACCGATAGATACTCCAGAAGATTTTCCTGCTTAGTCTTTTGCATTGAGTGCACCAAAGTCTGATTATCAAAATACTCTTAATAGAACTTACTAATGCCAATTTTGTCCACCATTATATCTTTTGACTCATTGGAAGATTTAATAAATAGAAAATGCTATACAGTTAGAAAATCTCATCATCATTAATTAAAATTATCTATCCGGAATTAAGATATTTGTCTTTTTTAAGTGTACCGAAATCCATTTGCTTGAAACTTGGACTAAATTATTAAGTCTATAGAGAATTATTATCACTGCTTATAAACATTTCGTTTGACTCTTCAGCTACTATCTTAAGGAACCGGTCATAGTGTTTTAGCACATCGCTGATTAACTCATTTTTGGTAAAGTACTGGACATCGTATCCTTCCCGTGAATCCCCAAAATAGGTTTTAGGGAAATACGTAACATTGCTATCCAGGTCTGGTAGGTTGTCATCATCCACCATGTATTCGGAAACGATTCTTTTCTGCCCCATCACGCCATAGATAAAATTATTGACCACATCGTGATGGATCTCTAAATGGATCTTTAAATCGTCCGGTAAGTAATTGATCTCAACGGCAATTCCATTTAATAAAAATTCTTCCTTTAATTCTGTGAAAGCAGGCAAGACCTGATCGTCCATAAACGTTTTCACGGATTCTTTCGTTTTGAAAGAAACAATTTTTTTTAGCCGTTCTTTCCAGAATTCGCCTGACCAAGGTACTGTAGAAACCGAAAGTCCTTTTTCATAGTATCGGTAATCTATCACTAGTGCTTTCATCAATGAGACAACAAATAAAATCATAATGACTGCAAACGGCAGCGCAGTGATAAGTGTCATCGTCTGCAATGCTTGAAGCCCGCCTGCATTAAGTAGCATAAGGGCTAATGTTGCCAGAAGTATTCCCCAGAATACCATTTGGATTTTAGGTGATTTACTTGAATTTTTTGAGGATATACTATCCATTACCAGCATTCCTGAATCTGCTGAAGTAACGAAAAAGATTATTATTATTGCCAGAACAATAAAACTTAAAACTTTGGAAAGTGGAAGATATTCTAAAAACCTGAACATCAAAGCATCAGGATCAGAAACCAAGGCACTTAGTGCGCCATTCGCCACGTTGAAGTCAAACCAAATAGCACTGTTCCCAAAAACCGACATCCAGATAAAATTGAATAATGTGGGAATAATCAAAACAGCGGCAATGAATTCACGGATACTCCTTCCTTTTGAAATTTTAGCAATAAATAAACCTACAAAAGGTGACCAGGAAATCCACCATGCCCAATAGAGAATGGTCCAGTTATAAAACCAAGAGAGTGTTTTTTCCTCATAAACGTGGGTGTTGAAAGTCAGGTCAAAAAAGTTATTGATATAATTGCCCAGACCATAGGTGAAACTTCCAATCAGATAAACGGTCGGTCCTAAAAACAGGACAAATAAAAGGAGGATAATAACGATAACAACGTTGATATTACTTAAGATCTTAACTCCCTTATTAACTCCTGATGTCGCGGAAAAAACTGCGATTGATACTAAGACTAGAACAATTAATATCTGATAGGTGAATCCCGTCTCGGGCAAGATTTTCATCGTTTCTAATCCTGAATTAATTTGAACAACCCCAAATCCCAGCGTTGTTGTAATACCGAAAAAGGTACTGCATAAAGCAAATATATCAATCACATCGCCCCATTTACCTTTAATTCTGTCCTTTAACAATGGATACAGGCAACTGCGGAGTGACAAAGGAAGTCTGTAACGATAGGTAAAATATGCTAAACAGAGACCTACGAGACCATAAATTGCCCAGGCATGGATACCCCAGTGGAAGAAGGTGTAAAGTTGTGCATTTTTTGCCCTGCTGATAATATGGCTTTCAGAAAAAGCATCTGTAGAATAATGCTGCATTGGTTCTGCGACGCTGAAATACATCAGTCCTATTCCCATGCCGGCAGCAAAAAGCATGGAAATCCAGGAAAAAAAAGAATGTTCAGGTTTACTGTCGTTAGTGCCTAATCTGATTTTTCCGTACTTGCTAAACATCAGAAACACGAGAAATATCACAAATATGGTCACACACCATACGTACACCCAGTTGAGATTTACAAAAATAAAATTCTTAATCACATCTAAAACAGCCTTGATCTCAACAGGAAACAATACTGAGAAAATACATATCCCCACTATAAATATTAAACTGGGTATGGTGACCCCTTTATCGAATGTAAATCTGATTTTTGATGTGGGTTTGGATGAATTCATACAAAAAGAAATTGTTAGAGTACTTTCAAATATACAGCTTTTAAAATAGTAAAACCGTAAGAACATTCTGTAAGACTCGTAAGTATTGCAACATTTCTCTGTACTATTCTTCTATTCGTTCACACTCTTCTTAAAGATTTTCAACAGTCAAAGTGTAGCATATTATTTTTTCAGCAATAGAAAATACTAGGACAATAATATAACTTATCTTTAGCCTACAACAGAAAAAAATGATATACAGAGTTTATAAATTTGTTCCTGATAATTTTGAAATTCTTTCTAAATCTTCCACCAAATATTTCGATAACTCTTCGGTTATGGGTACAAAAAACCTCTGAAATATTTTTCAGAGGTTTTTGCTTTTTAGTAATAACAAAAAAAAGAAAATATTTTTATTATTAGTTTTAAATTTTTAGAACACAATTAAAAATAAATCTGAGTATTCGGCATTTGTTTCCTCAAATTTTCAACTTGAGCTGTATTCAGAGGATTTCCCGTAAGAATAAGTGTTTTTAAGTTTTTTAAATCAGTGATTTCTTTCGGTAATGATTTTAACTGATTATTCGCCAAATTAAGACTGATGATATTTTTTAAATGTTTTATTTTAGGCGAAATCTCAGATATTTTATTCTCTCCTACATTCAAAAACTCAAGATTTTTTAAAGTCAGAATGTTTTTTGAGACTGTAAGCAACATATTTTTTTGCAGCTCAAGATATTTGAGCTTATTGGGAAACCCGGTTTCGTTAAGATCGTTAATCTGATTCGACGAAAGATTCAGAAACTTAAGGCTTTTTATTTTATCAACATCAGAAACCATACTAATCTGGTTGCTGTGTAAATTGATCTCTTCAAGTCCGGTAATTTCCGTCAGAGCCTTTGGAAAAACGCTGAGGTTATTGGCATCGAGATGTACCACTTTAAGATTTTGAAGTTTGGCAAACTCAGGATTAAGCTCTGTCAACTGATTAAGATTCATAGAAAATGTCGTCAGTTTTTTAAGCTTACTGATTTCATCCGGAATATATTTAATGCTGTTTTCGTTAATATTAAGAATCTGAAGTTGTGAAAGTGAAAAAAGTGCATCGTCCAGCTTTTCAAAATTATTTCCCATCATATTCAGAAAAAAAACAGAATCTATTTTCCTGATATCGGGCGGCAGATTAAATAAACCTTTATCTCTGAAACTTAAGCTGTAAACAGTTTTATCAGATTTCAAAGCAGCCTCCATATCTGTGTAAGTAGGATATTTTACAGGATCGATCTGTGCATTTATATTAGCGATACACAAAAACGACAAAAGGCAAATATATTTTTTCATAAACAAAAAAAAGGTCGCCGAAAAAACTCCGACGACCGTTATAAAGTATTAAAACTATTTTTTAAGAATCTTAGTTGTCTTCTGGAATCCGTCTGCTTCAATATTTAATATTAAAACTCTTGATGCCTGAAGCTCGCTTGTAAAATCTAGATCTAAACTTGTTGTAGAACCAGTCATTTTCTTTTTATACACAACTTTTCCGTCAATGCTGTACGCAGTAATTTCAAGATTTTTCAGTGCTTTTGGAGAATTAATTTTCACAATTCCTGAGGTAGGATTCGGAGCAACCATCACATCATTTTCATTAACAACTTCTACCGTACCCAAACTTCCCGTAGTTCCCAAAAACTGTTGTAAAGCAACTACAATTGTAGCAGATTTTCCTCTGTAATCTATTGTATTTCCTGTAGCATCTACATCAGTAGAAATTGTAGAATTCGGATGTTGAATTGAGAAGAAACCAAATTTCTTATCTGGTGTGAAGGTAAGACCTGTAGGTTCTGATCCTGCAGGCATTGATGCGAATAATCTCACATTAGGATTTGCCTGTGTATGATCTGGACCAATCACCCAAATGTAGTTTTTACCACCATCCTGAAGTACCCAAAGATTTCCAAGTTCATCAAAAGTAAGGTTATCGTTTCCGTCTCCCCAAGCCTCAGTTTTTACTCCTTGAGCAGTATTGAATGAATAAGTAGTTGATGCACCTCCAACGAAAGTTTCTACGTTTGAAAGCGTCATTCCGTTGTCTGTCATTCTGTACACTTTGTCTAATCCTTTTGCCGTAAAGTAAATTTTACCGTCAAGTGGACTTATCTCAACATCTTCTACTCCATTAAAGGAAGTACCCCCCAATGACTGAGCCAAAGCAGCTGTATTATTTTGATCTGCCTGAAGTTTATTTGGAATCTGAATCCATTGTCCTGTAGTTGCAACCGGATTTCCGCCACTTAATCCCTGATCAAGTTTCAAAACATACAAATTTCCTGAAGCCAGATTGTTTGGAGTATCCATCACATATTTGTAAACCATGTGAGTTCCACCGTCTTCACCATAATAAGCAGTAGTTCCCGCGTTGTTTACAACCACATTCTCATGATTCATAATTCCCATCTGCCAAAGCTTGTCTTTAGTTCCTGCTTGGTTATGAGACATTACTTGTGCTGTTGCAGGATCAATTTCTACCAACCATCCATAATCTTTGTATCCATCGGCATTAAGATCATTTGAAGTCACAGATTCTTCAGCTGTCACTACTGTTCCCCAAGGTGTAACACCTCCCGAACAGTTTCTGATCGTCTGCACAAGACTCGGTGCTGAAAAGCTCACCGCTCTTGATTTTGTCAACTGCCAAAGTTTAGTTGATGTATTATAATTAACTTCTGCCATGGTAACACCTCCTGGGTTAGTTTCATGGTTTACAGAAAGATATCCGTCGGTACTGCTATTATTTTTAGCAACATAAGCTGTAA
Organism: Chryseobacterium mulctrae; assembly: GCF_006175945.1. Classification (NCBI taxonomy): domain Bacteria; kingdom Pseudomonadati; phylum Bacteroidota; class Flavobacteriia; order Flavobacteriales; family Weeksellaceae; genus Chryseobacterium; species Chryseobacterium mulctrae. The sequence goes on from NZ_VAJL01000001.1 coordinate 1,047,241, forward strand.
AGTCATTAAGACCACCAACCAATCCGCCACCTTCTGTATAATTATCCCCTTCTTTTAAGATTAACTGATATTTGTGTTCAGCAGGGATAATTAATTTTGCAGTCTGCGTAGTCGGAACAATTGAGGTAAAACAGCTGATGTGAGCTCCTGTACAGTTAGAAACCGGTGGAGTGACAGTTGCAGTTGTTTTAAGATATGCATCTATTGTTAAATCTGAACTTGAAGCGCTTCTATTGTGCAATTCAATTGAAATTCTGTTGTTTCCCTGTACAAATTTGTTTTTAGGAATAGAGAATATATTAATAGCCGTTTCTGCAGCCCCGTCAATCGTTGTACTCGAGAAAGTACCATGAGAAACAGCTCCAGCAGGCATATTGTCTCTTATTACTTCTTCACCGTTTAGATAAACAATGATTCCATCATCTCTTCTCACGCCAAATTCCATCGTATTGGTAAGATCTGCCAAATTCACGGTAAAATCTTTGATAAGATAAGCGGTATCTACACCCGAGATGAAAGAAGTCGTAACAGGATCGCCATATCCTAAAGGTCCGTTTCCTACCGCCCAGTTTGAAACATCATAATTGGAACTTTTCCAGGTTGCGGGCAATGCAACATCTGCGTCGTTGTACTTCCATGCACTTTGCAATGCAAAAATCGTAGTCTGTGCCTGGATCATCGATGTCGTCATCAATGCCAAAGCTGCGATACTAAGTAGTTTTCTTTTCACTTTTATTAAAATTTCATTTACCATGCAAAACTATTTTTTTTGCTTCGGCATTGCGTTACGCTATCTTTAATTAAACCCCGATGAATATTAAGATAACTGAAAGTAAATGTTACGAATTTTAACTTATTATTAAATTTGAAATTTATGTAAAACCGAAGCTTTATTTCGCTAATTTCTTAGCCTTGCTGATGTCTGTTAAAGTATTTAGAAAACTGATGAGTTGCTTTTTTTCAATTTCCGTTAGATTAAGTTTATCTGCAGGAAGCGTTTGATTTTTCATTGGCAATCCTAACCCTTCACCACCTCCTTCATTATAAAATTCGATCACTTCTTCAAGTGTATTAAAAGCTCCATTATGGAAGTAAGGTTTTGTTAAGGCAATATTTCTCACGGTCATGGTTTTAAATGAATTTTCGTAGATCCACGAATTTTCTTTTTTCACATTAGAATTTATTCTTCCTCTGTCACCATCGAGTTCTATAGGTAAATTTAAAATTGGTTTTTTAGTCACTCCTAAAACTTCAGATTCATTTTCATTAAAAAAAGGTGGAACAAGTCCTGAAAAATGCGGCGCAAAATGGCAAGTCGCACAATTGGCTTTCCCCATGAATAGATTATAACCTTTTTTAGCATCTTCAGAAATTTCCTTTTCGTTTCTCATAAAACGGTCAAAATCACTTTCAAACGAATACAGAGATGCCACAAAAGAACTTAACGCTTTCGAAAAATTTTGTTTATTAATTTTTCCGTCTTTAAAAACTTTTTTAAACTCTTTTTTATACTCTTTATTGCCATTCAGCTTTTGTACAATTTTTTGATAATCGGTATTAAATTCATCCTGATTATAGATCACATGTTCCGCCTGCTGCTCAAGATAAAAAGCTCTCATATCATAAAAAAACCTTTTCGCAAAAACTGCATTATACAAAGAAGGAGAATTTCTTAAAACCGTTTTTCCTTCTACATTGCTTGCCGATTTCTGTTTTAGGTCGGTGTATGCATTTTCTGGCAGGTGACAACTTGCGCAACTCATCGCTTCATTCGCACTGAAACTTTGGTCATAGAAAATCTTTTCACCCAATTTTTTTAATTCTTCAGAATCTTCAGAAGGTTTTAAAATCGTATAAAAATAAGGATCAAAAAAATCTGCTTTAAAAAAATCTTTATTTGAAACATTCCAGCCCGAAAAATTCTTCAAATCATCAGGATTTCCATCCCAACTGCCCAATTCTGCATATAAAGGCTGAACAAATTCTTTATAAAATTGTATTCTGTCGAACGACTCAAAATCGGTTTTCTTTCCAAGATAAACAATCGCTTTTTGAATAAGTAAATTGGCTTTTTCTGTTTTAAAATTTCTAAAATAAGCCTCATCATTGATGTATTCACTCATTCCTTTTAAAGCATGAGCAGCCTCCTCAGAAATATTGAGCGAACCCGGAGTATCAAAACCAGTCACTCCCAAACTGTAAATTCTAATAAGTTCTATTCGCAAAGGCAAAGTCTTGTTGTTTCCCGAGCTTAATCCGTTATTCAAAGCACTTAAATAAAAGTTTGCGTAACTGTTGTACAGAAAATTGGTAATTGTACTTATTTCTTCTTTTTGCTCATTGGCCTCGTCAGAAAAAATAAGTTCGTCTAAAACCTGTAAACCTTCGGGAGGCAAAGTGTAAGCAGAAGTTCCGGCAGCTTCTATATGAAAAAGTGGCGCTGCATTAAGGTGAGTTTTGGTAAATTCAGGATAATAATAAGCGATGAAAAATTCTACTTCTTTAAAAGAATTTCTGGTATTTCTTAAAGTTTGCTGAAGTTTTTCTAAGGAAATTTTTTCTTGTGAATAAAGTTCTACATCATTTTTCAGATACTCTAATTCAATTTTAAAATCACGTAAACCTCTGTTTATAAATTTATTGTCATTTTTCACGCCCTGATCAACAGAGTTAAAAGACATCACAGAAAAAATGAAAGCACATGGAATAAGCAGTAAAAGATAATATCTCACAGTTTTAATCGCAAAAGTAACCTGATTAGATTACAGGAATTTTACGCATAAATTAAATAATGTTTACGATTTGCGCTCGCCAAGCCTTCTGTTTTAGTTTATTGTAAAAATGAAATTCTATTTTAGAAAATGAGTCTCTAATTTTATAATTTCAAAGATTTTCATTTAATTATTTATCTAAAATACTTTGTACTTTTTCTCCAATTATTTTCAGTCTCAGAATACTTTCAGGAGTGATTCTATCGGCGAATATAATTCTGAAATGATGGCTGTATGCATCAGTGTACGAAAATGTATCTCCGGGTGTAAAAGCGATTTTTTGACTTTCACAAAATTTATAGAAATCTGGCATATTTATGCCTTTAGGAAGTCTTCCCCAAATGCTGTAACCGCCTTGAGGTCTGTGAAAATAACATTCTTTTGGAAAGTATAATCGTAATGCATTAAGAAGTTCTACGCATTGAATTTCTAATTGTTTTCGAAAAAAACGAAGATGTCGGTCATAAGAATTTTCGTTTAACAATTGTATCATTAATTCCTGAAAAATAGGCACTACAGACCTTCCCAAAGAAAACTTTATTCTTTCAGCTTGTTCAAAAAACCGACCTGTATTCAGCCATCCCAGACGAATTCCTGGTGCTAAAGTTTTTGAAAATGATGAATAGGTCATTACCCAACCCTCTTTATCAAAATTACCAATTGTTGAAGGTCTTTCTCCATCAAAATAAATGTCACCATAAATATCATTTTCAATAATCGGAATCTCATTATTTTCCGCAATCGAAACAAGTTCTTTCTTTGTTTCGTCTGATATTAAAATTCCTGTGGGATTATGAAAATTTGGGGTTACAACAACAGCACGAATATTATTTTCAGTTACAGCATCTTTTAGATAATCTATATCAAAACCGTTTTTATAATGAACTGGAATTTCAATTATCTTCAGTTTTAAATTTGAAATTACCTCCAAAACAGAGAAAACACACGGACTTTCTACAGCAACCACATCAGCAGGTTGAGTTACTGAAGCCAACGCAATATAAAGCGCCTGCAATGCACCATCTGTAATAATTAGCTGTTCTGAATTTATTTTACAGCCAAATTTTATTATTCGTTCAGCAATTTGATTTCTTAAAACTTCCGATCCATTCGCAGGATAATACCTGAGAATTGATGCTCCTTTTTTCCGAATTACTTCCTGCATTTTTCTTAAAATCAATTTTTGAGGAACAAGCAAATCTGTCGGTGCAGCGGTATTAAATGAAATTTGTTCAAAAGACTTACCTGACTTTGAAGTGAGTTTTACCTTTTCATCAAACTCCGAATTTCTTACAACTGGCGAAAATGTTGGTAAATCTTCAGGAATATTTTCATTTGTTTTTATAGTAACAAAAAATCCTGAGCGAGGGCGATTTTCAACCCAGCCTTTCATGACAAGATAATCATAACCATTTTGCACGGAAGTAATGCTCAGTTGATACTGTTCTTTAATTTCCCTTACAGAAGGTAGCCGATCGCCCGAAGTAAAAACTCCACTTTTAATCTGTTCCTCGATGACCGAAGTAAATATCTGATATTTAAAATTCTGCATTATTTTATAACGAATCTGTTCCGAACAAATTTACAAAATTTCAATCTGTACCGTTTTATTAGCTTAAAACTGTACCGATATTATCATTCTCAAATAACTTAGCTTTGAAAAAAAAATTAAGAATGGAGATTGTTTCAAAATTTGTGGTAGGTTCAGATCAGGGAGTCGATGAGTTTTTCGATGTTAAAAAAGCTTTTATTAAAAGCTCATACAAAGAGATCGTTGCACCGGAAATTATAGAGAATTACATTAAAGAACATTTTGATCACAGAAAAATGATCAATGTTTTAAATGATTTTTCCAATCAATTAATTATGGTGTTTGCAAATCAGCAACCTGTAGGATATTGCTTTTTTCAAACCGGATTTTCTTATCCAGAAGCTAGTGAAAATCAAAAAATGACAGCTATCAAAGAATTTTCTATTCTTCAGGAATATGATTTGCCAGAAGTGAGACTTTCTCTTTGGAATAAAGTAAAATCAGCAATTCAATTTGCTGATAGTATTTGGATTAATATTAGAGAAAATAATTCAGAAATTCAGTTTTTTAAAGATCAAAAATTCGTTTTTGTAAAAGATACGGTTTCAGAACCATTCAATCTTCCATCATCCATTTATGAATTAGATTTAAAGAAATCATAAATCATTTATTATAAATCCACATCAGCAAAGGCTTTTCAGAGTTTTGAATAATCGGGTCTAATTCTTTCATCGCATTATTGGAAATCGTAGGACAACCCCATCCTTCCGGAGAACCTTTTGGATAAATTTCTTCATCGCTCATCAATTCCCAGGAATGAAAAACAATGAATCTTTTCAGCGCATTATTATTTGTTTCTTCTAAACCGTGCATCAAATATTTTACATGAATTCCCCAGTCACTTCTTCCTCTTTCTCCCAATTGATATTTCCCCAAAGCCGAAAGATGACTTCCGTCTTCGTTACTGAATTCGGGATTTTCTTTTGATTCATCGCTGCTCCAATTATTGTTTCCACAACCGTGACCTACCAAATATTTATTTGAAATTTTTTGTTCCTTAAAATCCCAGATTATAAAACGGCTGAGTCCGGAATGCAGACTCATATCAATTAAAATACAAAAATCAGTGTTCATTTTTTTGCTTTTGCAAAACACAAGGGCTTCTTCCGCTTTCTTTTTTGTTTTGATTAAATCTAATTCAGGCTTTATAATTTCACTGGTCTTTTCATTTTCAGAAACAGTGTTGTCAGCAACCTTTTTCGATTCATTTTGACATGATGAAAAAATGATAACTAAGAAAATTAAATGGAAAATTTTCACAAGATTTATTTATAATGTAAGAAAATACCATAATCTGTTGGAGTCCACCACGCTGCTTTTTGTCCTGCAGCTTTCAATGCATCATTTGCCCAAGTGTTACATGTATTTAGGAAACTATAACTTCCTTTCGCATCATAAAACGCATCATTATCACTGTAAACAGCTTTCGTAGGAATTAATATATAATTTCCGTTTGCATCTCTGTCAAATTTAGTATCTATAAATTTCTCTAATTCTGTGTATTGTTTTTTACTGATCATTATTTTTTTACAATCAGAAGCTTCGGTCATCGTATGGTAGAACGAAGTGTGCATTGCAGATTCGCTCATCCAAAAGGCGGCTTTCACGGCTGTAGAAAATTTCAGATCTGCCCAGGTTGGTGTATCCAGATAAAAACCTTTGTCGCCCCAGCCGATTCCTACATAATTGTAATCCGATTTTTTCGAGGTCGTATTTGCAAACGGAATTTTTGCGCTCCAATCATGTAATTCATTTTTTACAGGCATTACAATGTCGGTATGAACACCATTTGTATAAATGTAAATCGGAATTTCTTTTTGCTCGCCATCATCTTTTGCCGAAACTTCGATAAAAGGAAGCAAATAACCAAGAATTGCGTACAGAACGACGATTCCGAGAATGAAACCGAGAGTTTTGAGGAAATAGATCAGTATAATTTTCACATTCATGTTTATAGATATTGGAGTTTAATAAAATTTAATCTAAATTTTTTCTAAAAGTATTTATTTTAATTCAAAAATTAATTAAATTTAACTAACAAACATTCACAAATATGCTTAAAAACACGAAATCCCAAAAAAGATTTAAAGTAAGAGTAAAAACAGCTCCTAAAAGAACCCAGAAAAAACGTTGATTTTCTTAAAGACATTCTCTTTTTGAAAGTCAATTTTTCTTTTGTAGAAAGGGCTTTTTAAACTTTTACGAATCAAAATCTTTTATTTCTTTAAAACTAAAGTTTTAAGGAATGATACAGTAACCTCATTATTTTTGGAGAGTAAAATTTCCGAACAGGTTTTTTCACCTTTATATTTTACTATAATTCTTTTGAAGACTGATTCAAAAACTCAATATTTCTTTTTAAACCGGCAAATTTTGTACGCTTCACAGGTGATTTCCGGAATATTTCAGAGAATATTTCCTGAGTTAATTCTTTCCATTCCCCTTTTTTGAAATTTTTTAAAGCTTCATTAGGTTTAAATTTAGCCTGAAGATTCGGCGCCGAAAAACGGTTCCACGGACAGACATCCTGACAAATGTCGCAACCAAACATCCAGTCCTCCATTTTATCTTTAAAATAATCCGGAATTTCAGTTTTTAATTCAATCGTTGCATACGAAATGCATTTACTTCCGTCAACAATTTTCTCCGAAACAATCGCATCTGTCGGACAAGCGTCAATACATTTCCTGCAGCTTCCACAATGATCTGTTGTTTCATGATCCGGAATTAAATCTAAATCACAAATAATTTCAGCCAAAAAATAAAACGAACCGCTTTGTTTGGTGATTAAGTTGGCATTTTTACCAACCCAGCCGATTCCTGATTTTTTCGCCCAACTTCTTTCCAAAACTGGCGCAGAATCTACGAAAACACGGAAACCAAAATCTCCGATTTCCTCTTGCAGTTCAGAAACCATATCACGCAGAATTTCCTTTACCACTTCATGATAATCTTCAGCATACGCATATTTTGAAATTTTAAAATTCTCTAATGCAGAAATTTTTTCTTCAGGAAAATAGTTGTAAGAAAGCGAGATCACAGATTTTGAACCTTCTACCAACAATCTAGGGTCTAATCTTTTATCGAAATGATTTCCCATGTATTTCATTTCGCCATGGAAGTTATTTTTAAGCCATTTTTCCAAATGCCGTGCATCTTCTTCCAAGAAATCTGCTTTGGAAATTCCACAATTCTGAAACCCAAAACTTTTAGCTTTAGATTTTATTAATTGAGAATATTTTTCAGCTGTTGAATTCATAGATTTCGCATTGCAAACTTAGGATTAATTAGTATATTCGTGGGCTTAAAATAAATCATATTTCAATAAAACATGAAAAAATTATTTTTACTCTTTTTACTTTTATTTATTTGCAATTTTAATGCTCAAATAAAGTACGAACCTGGCTACTTTATTGACAACACAAATTTAAAAAAAGAAGTTCTTATAAAAAATGAGGGTTGGAAAAATAACCCTGAAAAATTTGAGTATAAAAATGACAACTCTTCCCAGGCAAAAACCTTAACTATAAATAATGTTAAGGAGTTTGGAGTAAATGATAAACAAAGATTTATTCGTAAGACTGTATCAATAGATCTTTCTTCTGAGGAAATTAATAGACTTACTGATGACAAAGAAATTAATTTTAAAGAAAAAACTATTTTTCTAAATTATGTTATTCAGGGAAAAGCAAGTTTATTATCTTATCATGATGGAAATATTAAAAAATATTTCTACATGATTGATGAAAGTGAGCCAAAGCAACTTGTTTACAAGCCTTTCTTAATAAACCAGAGTCAAATATCATATAATAAAAAATATCAAGATCAAATAAAAGAAAATTTAATCTGTGATAATATTACGAGTTCTGAAATTTCTCAAGCAAAATACAATCAAAATGATCTTTCTAAACTATTTACAAAATACAATAGTTGCTCTAATAATCAAACAATTGATTATAATAAAGAAAAAAGAAGTAACAAAGATGCAATTAGTCTAAGTATCCGACCTGGTGTCGTTTTTTCTTCATTAGATTTAATAAGTAAATACAATAAAGATAATTATACTGATTTTGGTTCAAAAACGCTCTTTAGAATAGGAGTAGAGTTAGAATATATTCTTCCTTTCAATAGAAATAAATGGGCATTATTTGCAGAACCAAATTTTCAATATTTCAAAGCTGAAAAAACAATTGTACTTTTCGAGCAAACTCGTGAACGAAGTATTGATTACAAAAATATTCAAATTCCTTTTGGTATAAGACATTATTTTTTCCTTAATGATAATTCTAAAATATTTATGAATGTTGCTATCGGAATAAATGTACCTATAAGATCAGATATAAAATTCTCTAATGATCCAAATGCGAACAAAATTTCAAATGGTACTCCTATACTCTTTGGTGCAGGATATAAGTATAATAATAAATTTGGCATCGAATTAAGATACTCAAAAGAAAATTTATTAAGAAACTTTTTGGCTATGGATTCAAATTATTCAAATTTTTCTGTGATTCTAGGATATAATTTATTTTAAGCTTCTTAGCAAAAATTATTATTTTTCACTTAATTTTGTCTAATAAATAAAAAATTATATTATGTCATTAGCAGATGTATTACAATCAGGAAATTATGCATTAATAGACGTTCGTGAGCCAATGGAGCTTGAAATGGATGGAAATATAGAAGGAGCAACCAATATTCCTTTGGGAGAAGTTGAAGACAGAAAAGAAGAAATCCTATCTATTGAAAAGCCTGTCATTTTATTCTGCAGAAGCGGAAACAGAAGCGGAAAAGCTTTAGAATATCTTAATTCTCAAGGTTTAAAAGACGGCTATAACGGCGGAGGCTGGGCTGATTTGAAAGCAAGTTTATAACAAACAGAAGGAACTTTTTTAAGTTCCTTTTTTTATTTAATTAAACCTGATTATATGATTTTAAAAGATAGATTTGAATCACTTTGTCTGAATTTTACTAAAGATAAAATTCTAATTGAAAAATTTTGGTTTGAAATAGAGAAAAAATATTCAGGAAAAAGCAGGTATTATCATAATCTTCAACATTTAGAAAATATGTTCGAGGAAATTGATGCAGTAAGAAATCAGATTGAAAAATTTGATAATATTTCATTTTCTATTTTTTATCATGATGTGATTTATGATCCGACATCGAAGTTAAATGAAGAAAAAAGTGCAGATATTGCAAAAGAAAGACTTGAAAGTTTGGATGTAAATAATGATGACATTCAAAAAGTTTACAAACAGATTTTATCTACAAAATCTCATCAAAAATCTAAAGATGAAGACACTAATTTTCTTTTAGATGCCGATTTATCAATTCTTGGAAAAAGCAGTGAAGTTTATTCAGAATATACAAAACAGATCAGAAAAGAATATTCTATTTATCCGGATTTTCTTTATAAGCCGGGAAGAAAAAAGGTTTTACAACATTTTTTGGAGCTTGAAAGTATTTATAAAACTGAATTTTTTAAAAATAAATATGAAACTCAGGCGAGAGAGAATATAGAATTTGAATTGAAAAGTTTATAGATTTTGGTTAAAAAATTAAGCGGCTAAAGCTCGATTTTTATTGGTGTCATTGAGGGTTTATATTTTATTAAACCACCCCGTCAAAAATTCTTTGAATTTTCGCCACCCCTCCAAAGGAGGGGAATTTTTTTAGAGAATTAATTGATAACAGAATTTATAAATTCAATTGATTTATTTAAAACTATTTCCGGAGATTCTTTGTGTGGGGTATGTCCAATATTTGGAATGATAAATTTATCGGCAGTTCCTTTAACCTGCGAAACTGTTTTTTCAACTTGGTCTAAAGTTCCATATTCATCATTCTCTCCCTGAATAAATAATAGAGGACTTATTATATTTTTCAATAAATACTCAATATTCCAGCTTTTGAACTTGTCGCTAAGCCAAATTTCAGTCCATGCTTTGACAATCATTTCTACTTTGTCTCCGTGATATTTTTCCAGACGTTGTGGTAGGTTTGTGGTGTTGTAAGCATTTAACGCTTCCTTCACTCCTTTTACCGTTATATCTTCAACAAATATATGTCCAGCTTCACAAATCACAGCTTTTACTTTTTCAGAATATTTTGAGGCAGCCATTAAAGCAATCGTTCCGCCATCGCTGTGCCCGAAAAGAATGGCATCATTAATATTCAATTCAGAAAGCAAATCATTCAATGCATCAGCTTCAAGTTCCATGTAATTATTTTCCCTTTCATGGGTAGTCATCGAAAAAGATTTTCCATATCCTAAACGATCATATACTAAAGCATTACATCGAGTTTCTTCAGCCAATTTTTCAGGAAAATCCCTCCAAAGCTGAGTCGAACCTAAAGAATCATGTAAAAAAACGATGGTGGGTTTATTTTCGAATGAATTATTAAATTTTATAAATAAGTTTTTCCCCTTTACATCAATTACCTCTTCAATCATTATTTATAAACTAGGATTTTTTGTTTCGTTAAATTCTTTTAAAAGGTTGGCAAAAACTGTTTCCACGGGAAGAACTTCGTCAATTAAAGCTGAAACCTGACCAATTTCCAATTCGCCTTCTTCCATATCACCTTCAAACATTCCTTTTTTAGCTCTTGCTCTGCCTAAAGAAGCGACCAAAGCTTCTGCATTTCGTCCTACATTATAAATTTCTTCGAGCTCATTAAAGAATTTGTTTTTAACCATTCTTACAGGTGCCAATTCTTTTAACGTAAGAAGTGTATCGCCTTCATTCAGTTCTGTAATTTTCTTTTTCCAGTTTTCGTGAGCACTTGCTTCTTGTGTTGCGGCAAAACGGCTTCCAATCTGAACTCCGTCTGCTCCTAAAATCATGGCAGCTTTCATTTGAGAACCCAAAGCAATTCCGCCTGCTGCAATTAATGGTTTAGAAATATGTTTTTTTACATTTGGGATTAAACAAAAAGTAGTTGTTTCATCTCTACCGTTGTGACCTCCAGCTTCAAAGCCTTCTGCGACAATTGCATCAACTACAGCTTCTTCACACTTAACTGCAAACTTAGTTGAAGAAACTACGTGAGCTACTTTTAAGCCTTCCTTTTGAAGAGTTTCGGTATACGTTTTAGGACTTCCGGCTGAAGTGAAAACTATTTTCACACCTTCTTCTAAAATTATATTGATAATTTCTTCTAAATTAGGGTAAAGCAGGGCAACGTTTACACCAAAAGGTTTATCGGTAGCTTTCTTGCATTTCTTAATATTTTCGCGCAAAATATCGGGATACATACTTGCTGAACCAATTAAGCCCAATCCGCCACAGTTTGAAACCGCCGAAGCCAGCCTCCAACCTGAATGCCAAATCATACCGGCCTGAATTATGGGATATTGAATATTGAAAAGTTCTGTGATTCTGTTTTTATTTTCGTTCATTTCATGAAGCTTTTTAGCGGAATTGAAATCTATAAAATTACTCATAAGGTAAAAATACTAAAAACGTAGATTCTATGATACATCTAAGATATATTTTCATAAAAAAACCTCCAGAAAGTTCTGAAGGTTTTTTTATTATTTTTTAAGAGATTCTTTTTTCCAGTTCCCTTTAAAATCACAATTATCATATCGCCCGTCTATAGAAATAAATGTGGTTGGAAGTTTTGAATTAACAAACTTTTCAATCATTTCACTTTTTTTCTTATTAAGAGCCATCTGCTTAATTCTGTCATAATCTGTTTCTAAAGTAATCTGGTGAGCAGGAATAACATCTTCAATTTTAATGATTTTTACCACTTTTCTTTTTCTTTCGTCTTCATCATCAAAAGCAGTTGTAATATCATTTTTATTAAGACCGGCAAGCTCATAGCTGATTACTCCCGGAACACTTTCTCTTTCCATTTTACTAGAACCATCTTGGCCAGTAATAACACCCGCATTGAATTTAGTTCTTTTATCATCCGAAAACTTAAATGCGGCATCTTTAAAACTCAATTTTTCAGCTAAGACCAAACCCCTGATACTGTCTAATTTTTGTTTTGCAGTCGTAATTTCCGCATCTGTAGGCGTAGCCATTAAAAGAATATGTCTCGCATCATATGCTTTACCCGACTTTTTCACCAACTGAATAATGTGATATCCAAATTCAGATTCTACAGGGTCTGAAATTTCACCTTCCTGTAGGTTTAATGCTGCAGCTTCGAAAGGCTTTACCATTTGTCCTTTAAAGATATTTTTCATCAAACCTCCATTTGGAGCTGTTCCCTGATCTTCAGAATAAATTCTTGCCTGACTTTCGAAACTTTCTCCTGCTAAAATATCAGCTTTAATTTTTTTAAGTTTATTAATCAATTCCTCTTTATGAGCTTCCGTCAATTTAGGATACATCATAATCTGAGAAAGAGAAACCTCATCTTTTATTTCAGGAAGCTGAGATTTATACAAATTGAAAAAATCGGTTACTTCATTTGGAGTAACATCGGCTTTTTCTGTAATTCTCTGATATTTTGCCTGCCCGTAATATTGATCAGTATCAATTTTTTCGATGGCATTTTTCATCTCAAACTGATTTCTGAACTTATAAGCAGCCAACATCGACTTTTCGTCTGGAAATTGAGAAAGCAATTGACCATACTTTGCATTTACTCCTTCTTTAATTGCCGCAGAACGGTTATCAATCAAGGTATCTCTTTTTGCTTCGTAAACCAGAAGTTTATTATTGATTAAGTTTTCCAAAAACTCACATCTGTCGGTTGTTGAGGCACCCTGTTGTTTTCCGTAATTCATCTGCTCTTCAACATCAGATTCCAAAACGATCTCATCACCAATTACTGCCGCAATACCGTCTACCAACTGTCCTTTCTTTAGCTGAGCGTTGATGTTTCCTGAGAACAACATCGTGAAAACTCCCAAAAGGAAAGTGATTTTTAGTTTATTTATCATTATACTATTTTAAACAAGTTGCAAATTTAGAATTCTTAATGAATTACACTCAATTTTTTATTATAAATATTTCTTAAAAAGAGATGATTTACTGCAATTCGACATTAAAAGTTGTCAATTCTTTAAATTGCTCCAATCTCTTAGAAATATCAGCTTCGTTTACCTCCTCAATTCTTTCAGTTCCGAATTTTTCTACCGTGAAAGATGCCATTGCAGAACCTACAATTAATGCAGACTTCATTGTTTCGAAATCGAATTTACCTTTTTTAGCTAGATACGCTGCAAAACCACCTGCGAAAGTATCACCCGCTCCAGTCGGATCGAAAACTTCTTCCAATGGAAGCGCAGGAATTGCGAATACTTTATTATCGTGGAAAAGCAAAGCACCGTGCTCTCCTTTTTTGATAATTACATATTCAGGTCCCATTGTGTGGATTTTTTTAGCAGCTTTTACTAAAGAATATTCTCCTGAAAGCTGTCTTGCTTCTTCATCGTTGATACTGATTACGTCAGTTTTAGCAATCATATCTTTCAAAATATCCATTGCAGAATCCATCCAGAAATTCATTGTATCTAAAATAACCAATTTAGGACGCTGATTCATTTTTTCAAGAACTGAAAGCTGAACTCCAGGGTGAAGATTTCCTAATAACAAAATTTCTGCATCCTGCATCGAATCAGGAATTTTTGGATCAAAGTTTTCCAATACATTTACTTCAGTCGCTAAAGTGTCTCTTGTATTTAAATCATTATGATATTTTCCTGCCCAGAAAAACGTTTTCCCTTCTTTTACAATTTCAATTCCTTCAATATTTACGTCTCTATTGGTAAATTTATCAAGGTATTCTTGTGGGAAATCTCCTCCAACTACAGATACAATTCCAGATTTCACTCCCAAAATAGAAGATGTAATCCCGATATAAGTAGCTGCTCCACCTAAAATTTTATCTGTTTTCCCAAACGGCGTCTCAATTGCATCAAATGCCACGCTTCCTACGACTAAAAGTTTCATATGTATTTTTTATTTTATTTTAAAGGTCATATGCAATCTACCGATGTCATATGTATTTTTTATATTTTAAAGTTTATTTTTTCCATTCAAAAGTATCCAACAAATGCATCATGTCTTTTTTGATATAATCAATTGCAGGAGCTAAAGAATCTGGTTTTGGTCTAGAATTAAAGTATAAATATCCTGTCACGAAATGTTTTGTACTGTCGGTTGCATAAAACTGTAGATTGGATGCAGCCTGACCTTTCAACTCATAAAAATTTCCGTAGACTTTTTTCTCAGGATATTCGAAAGATTTTGTATCGATAGAACTTGCTTTCACAGTATGTTTGTAAACCATTTTTTCGGTTTCCATAATCTGTTGAGCAAAATCGTTGTTGATTGGGTAATACGTCAGGAAAATCTTCGCCTTCATTTTAGGATAGTTCAGATAATACCAACAAGGTTTCTTTGCATCATAAATTTTGGCATAATCTGAAGCTTCAAAAGAATACAGACAATTAGGTTCAAATTTATGATATTTTGGTGCAGGATATTCTAATCTCAACTCGCCGTAAGGTTTTGGAGTACTCTCTTTTCCGCACGAAATAATCAGCATCGAAACAAAAATAAAAATGACTTTTTTAATCATTTTGCAAAAATACAAATTAGATTTAGATTTTGGGAGACAAATTTCAGCATTTCAATGAGTTTTGAAATTTGTTGGAGAAGATTTTTTTAACGCAAAGTCCGCAAAGATTTTTTTTCATCACTTACTGCATATTTTTCGTTCACAAAGGCGTTTCACTTAGCAAAGACAAAAAAGTTAATAAAGTAGGTATTTTTTTCATTCTGAACGAAGCAAAGCATAGTGAAGAATCTCTTTTTTAAATTAATAGATAGTGACAAACTAAACTTTAATTATAGAATTTTATACGCTACATCGTAATGTTGAATATAATTTTCTAAAGGTTTTGGAAATGATCTTTCATGAGAACCTTCAACATCGGTTACAATGTAATTGTTTTCAGCAATAAAACTTTCCCAAGCTGTTTCAGAATCAACTTCAACATTAAAAATTTCTATGCTTAAATTTTTGTGGGTGAGTTTATGATTGATGGTTTTTACACTTTTAATAAACGGTTTTAAATCATCTGAAATTGTTGATGGAAATTCAAATAATTTTTTCCAGATGAAGTCGTCTTTTCTTTGCTGAATTAAAAACTGTCCGTTTCGGTGAACGAAATAATATAGTAATTGTAAATCCTGTGCTTTTACTTTCTTGGTTTTAACAGGAAATTCCGATATTTTATTTAATGAAAAAGCCAAGCAATCATCATTTACAGGACATTCTCCACACAAAGGATTTTTGGGTTTGCAGATTTCCGAACCTAAATCCATCATTGCCTGATTAAAATCACCCACATTTTCAGGTATAATCAAAGCTGATAATTCTGAAAAATAATTGAAAGCTCTCGAATTAGAAATATCAAAATCATCGGCAAAAATTCTACTTAAAACTCGGTAAAAATTTCCATCAACTGCAGGCATTTTCCCACCAAAACAAATACTGGAAACAGCTGCAGCAGTATATTTTCCAATTCCTTTTAGTTTTAAAATTTCTTCATAATCGGAAGGAAAAATTCCGTTGTAATCGTGAATAATTTGTTGTGACGCTTTATGAATATTGATGGCACGAGAATAATATCCCAAACCTTTCCAATATAATAAAACCTCATCTACAGGAGATTCTGCCAAAGTTTTCACGTCGGGAAATCTTTCGATAAAATTATTGTAATGATTTAAACCCTGAGCAATTCTGGTTTGCTGAAAAACAATCTCACAAATCCAGATTTTATAAGGATCTTTGGTTTTTCTGAACGGTAAATCTCTCGCATTTTTGTCATACCACTTCAACAGCTTGTTCCCGATGTGAAGAAAGTCTGAGTTCTTTTTATTCTTTTCCAAAAACCAATTCATTTAATGAGGCAAAGATAAAATTATTTTTTTGCGTTATCAATAAGATAAACAGGTGCTCCTTTTAACCATTGATATTTGATTTGTTTTATTTCTGCAATAGATTTATACCCCTTAAGCTTTTCTAAAAAAACATACACCGAATCATTTTTTTCTTTTTTAATATTTAATCTCTGATTTGAAAGAAACCGATACGGATACGAAATTACAGAATCTCTTTTGCTGAATAACAAGTCTCCCGAATTGATGCTGTAAATATAAATTGCCTTACCTCGACCTGAAGAACTGTCGGTAACAGAAATATCTGAACTTGCCACAACCATATCGCTGATTCCGTAAGCTTCGTCTTCAGACATTACATAAGCCTGATTGCTGTCTTTTTTTTCGTTTTTAAAAAGATCAATCTCATATTTTCGAGGCCGCTGATATTCTTTTTCACAGCTTAAAACAGAAATCAACAGAAAAGCGAACAAAATGTAAAACGTGAAATTTTTCATTAAACCGTTTTTAAAATAATTAGAAATAAAAAACCGATGTTTTTGACGCACCGGTTTTTATATTAAATATTAGAAAATTTAATCCTGGATATATTCTGCATCCCACTCATTACCGTCATCACCTTTGTGACCATCAAGTTTGATCACAAAACTTTTTGTTGGGAAATAAGGAGTCAGTCTGATATCTAGCCAAACTCTGTCTTTATTCACTTTATCCTGCTCGAAACGGACAATTTTGAACTTTTCGATTAATTTATCAGCTCCTTTGATACCGTCTAAGAAACTTACAATCTGCTTTCTCAAATCGTCTTCGTTTTTTGCATTCCAGTTTTCGAAGGCTCTTCTGTTTAAGAAATCCAGTAAAACTTTAGTTACATAATCGAATACACGAACTACAGAATACGTCTGAAGACCAATATTATCTCCTGTAAACAATGTTTTTGCAGAGAATGCCATGATTTTTCCGTACTCGTTGACCATAGGAACCAATCCCATTTTTTCTAACTGAGAAATTTCACTTTTCTTCAATTCAAATTTTACAGCGTCTACTTCGTTGATATTACCGTGTTTTTTACCGGCAGCAACTTGTGACATTAATGTTTTGTGAATTTTTCCAGCCAATGAAGTTGAAGGTGGAAGTTCCACGTTTTCTTCTTCACCCACTTCTTCTGCTCTACCACGACCAACTAACCAGTTACACGTCATAATCACATTACTTCTGTGCAATTCGCCACCTGTAAGATTCGCAGAGTGGAATAAATCTACCACATCATCCGGCTTATCAAGGTTGGCAAAATCGGTAACCATCATTACTTTGTTTTCGTTACAGATTTTCGCCCATTTTTCAATTACTTTATTAGATCCTAAATATCCCGGAATTGCCAAAATAGAATAGTTATCTCTTAAATCTAAACGATCGTAATAGTTTTTAAACTCATCAGAAATAGCATCAATAAATAACGGGTTATCTAAATCTGAAACCTGCTCTAGCGTTGCATTTACAATGCTTACATTATCTACTTTGTCTAATTCTGTATTTTTATAAAACTGAGCAACCGTTCTGTATGAAGTCTCCAGCTGACGAACAGCATCGAGAGAATTTTTAAGATTTAATTTTAAATTCTGATCTGCTGCTTGTGCTTTATTTTTGCAGATATCTGCCATTTTTTCAGCAGAATCGTTGCTGTTTAAAATCTCTACCCACAGATTGATTTTCTGTAAAAGTTCTTTTCTTTCCTCGTTTTTATTACCATCATTCAGGAAAATTTCTTTTCTTGCTTTTCTGGTTGGGTTCATATTGGCAATTCCGTCTACGACAGATTCTATAAAGCCAAAACCTCCGATTTTATTTAATTCTTCAAGCGGATTTCCTTTCGGTCTTCCAGCCTGCTGCTGTTGATTATGCTGTTGGCCTTCTGCAGCCTGTAATTTACTATCCATAATATTTGTGTAGGTACTTTAAATTATTTTTCAAGTTCTTGTGCGACATCTTTCAATGCTTCAATAAAAGCAGCTCTGGTCTGCTCATTTTCCAACATATTGCGAAGAATCTTATTGGTTTTCAGCTGACGTACGATTTTATTGTACTGCTCCTGCTCCATGCTGAGCTGCTGAAGATAATCTGATTTCTGAACAAGATTTTTGGGAGTAAAGTCTGCAAGATTCTGAAAACGGAATTCTTCTTCTACCACGCTTCCTTCCTCTGTTTCGTGCTGTACAGCGACAGAAGGCTGAAAGTGTCTGAAAACATCATCTACGGTTTTTAATCCTGTAACAATTTCGGGAACATAAGATTCGTCGGTTGTAAGCTGGCTTACGATAAGAGATTTGTTCTCCTGAATTTCCTGAATAGCTTCATTAGCGTCGACCTTGACTTCGTTTCCGCCAACACCATAATTAAACATTGCCATATTATTATTATTTTGAGATTGTTGATTTTGGTTTTGGATTAGCAAACTTTTGACCAATCCATTGTTTAAATTTATAAAAAAACTGTAACATACAAAATTTTGTGAAGATTTTTATTAAAATAAATCAAATTACCGATGATAATTAAATGATTATTAATATGTTTTGGTGTCACTAATCTAGGAAAAATAAATAAAAAAACGCACCAAAATGATGCGTTTTAACAGTATATTATTGTTGTAAAATTACCAGATTTTAATTCTCTCAGCCGGAGCTTTATATAATTTATCCCCTGGTTTAATATCGAATGCTTTCATGAAAGAATCCTGATTTACCAACGGTCCGAAAGCTCTGAAATATCCCGGTGAATGCGGATCTGTTTTCACCTGATTCATCATATACTGATCGGTAGATTTTGTTCTCCAAACTGTAGCCCAGCTCATAAAAAATCTCTGATCCTGATTAAATCCGCTAATCAAACCAACATTTCCTTTATCTTTTAAATACATTTGAAGTGCATCATACGCAACCGCTACTCCACCTAAATCACCAATATTTTCACCGCTTGTAAATTTTCCGTTTACAAAACTTCCTTTTACCGGTTCGTAAGCGTTGTATTGAGCCGCTAATTGTCCCACTTTAGCATCGAAATTCTTACGATCCTGATCTGTCCACCAGTTATTTAAGTTTCCGTCGCCATCGAATCTTGAACCACTGTCATCGAAACCATGAGAAATTTCGTGACCGATAACCGCTCCGATTCCCCCAAAATTCACTGCAGCATCAGCTTTTGGATTGTAAAAAGGAGGCTGTAGAATCGCAGCAGGGAAAACAATTTCGTTATTTGAACCGCTGTAATATGCATTTACGGTTTGCGGAGACATTCCCCATTCAGTTTTATCAACAGGTTTTCCTACTTTTTCTAAGCTTTTTTGGTATTGCCAAGCCGAAACATTCTGTAAGTTTGAATATAAAGTTGCTCCTTGAGCCGGAGATTCTACTTTTAATTTAGAATAATCTTTCCACTGATCCGGATAAGCGATTTTTACTGTGAATTTAGACAGCTTTTCCTGAGCTTTTACTTTGGTTTCCGGCGACATCCAATCCATATCATTGATATGCTTTTTGAATGATTTTAAAATGTAATCGATGTACATTTCCATCTGCTGTTTAGATTCCGGAGTAAAATATTTGTCAACATACAGTTTACCAAAAGCTTCACCCAAAACTCCGTTTACAAGCGCCAAACCTCTTTTGTCCATCGCTCTCTGCTCTTTTTGTCCCTGAAGATATTTAGAGTAAAAATCGAAACGGATGTTATCTAAATTATCTCCCAAATTACTTGCGTTGCCATTGATGACATGATATTTCAGGTAATCTTTCAACAACGGAAGGTTTTTCTGATTGATAAACTGATCCATATTCTGGTAATATTTCAGTTCACCCACGATTACTTTATCTGTATTTACTCCTGCATCTTTCAGATATTGAGCAAGATTTACATTTTTCACTAAGCCAGAAAGCTCAGTAACATTTTTAGGATTGTATCTTAAATTGGCGTCTCTATTTTGCTCTAAAGTCAATAAATAATTAGCCAGTTGTTTTTCAAAATCAACTACATTTTTTGCAGCAGCATCAGAGTTTTTATATCCTAAAACAACAAACAATTTAGCTACATAATTTTGATATTCAGCTAAAGTTTTTGTGTTGGCTTCGTTTACTTTTTGGTAATAATCTCTTCCTAAACCAAGATCCGGACCGCCAAGATAAACTGCATTCATCTTAGAGTTTTTCATATCTGCGCTTACTCTCCAACCATAGAAAGAATTGTCACCCAATTTGGTTGCCTCTAAAAGATATTTCTGAAGATCATTTACATTTTTAATCGCATCAATTTTAGCTAAATCAGATTTGATGGGGGCAATTCCTGCAGTATTTCTTTTTTCAACATCCATAAAAGACGCATACAGATTCTGGATTTTTTGTCCTTCCGAACCTTCTGCATATTTTTCGGTTAAAATTTTATTTAAAATTCCTAAAGAAGCATCATCTACATTTTCTCTCAATGCATTGAAAGATCCCCAACTTGCTTTATCAGAAGGAATCTGAGTTTCTTTCACCCAGTTTCCGTTTACATAGCTGAAGAAATCATCCTGCGGACGAACCGTTTTATCCATATAAGATAAATTAATTCCATTTTCAGGATAAATGGTGAGTGAAGAATTCTCAACAACAATATTTGTGGGAGCTTTTTCTTCGGTCGCAGTGGTATTTTTGGTAGTTCCACAAGAGTTTAAGAATACAATACCGGAAAACGCAAGTACTGCAATATTTAGCTTTTTCATTAAAATAATTTTGATGTGTAAAACAGTTTGATCAAATATAAGCATTTATGTTAAATCTTACTCAGAACAATTAATCAACAAAAAGAGATAAATGAGTACATTTACAAGTAATTAAAAATTAATAAAAACATTTGCATTGAAAAAATTAGTTTTATTAGTAATCACATTCACAGTACAATCTATTTATTCACAATCTTCTCAAAACTCTGTAATTGATAATGATGAAAAAGAATACCTGAGAAAATTTGTTTATCCTTTACAATCTTATGAACCGGAAGTTGGCTTTAAAGAAGATTCTTTAGTTTTTAATAAATTTTTTTCGAATGCCAAAATTGTTGGTTTAGGAGAGGCATCACATGGATCAAGTGAAATTTTTAAGGTAAAAGATAAATTAACCCGATATATTTTACAGAAAAATAATGGCGGAGTTTTTTCAATAGAAACATCCATGCCGAATTCTATTTTACTCAATGAATATATTATCAATGGTAATAAAACAGGTAAAGAATATCTGATGAATATTAAATCGTGGATTTATCAGACCGATGAAATTCTAAGCATGGTAGAATGGATGAAAAAATACAATGATAAACATGCTCAAAAAATACGGTTTACAGGATTTGACAACACCACTTATACAGGTTCGGTTGTTCAGCTTAAAATGTTGATGAGTAAATATAAAATTCCGGATAATGATTTAATTGCTTTATTTAAAAACCTCAACGACTTCAGCAAGCTTGAAGGAAATCAGCTTTCAGAAAAGAAAAATATAAAAAGTGAAGCTTTAATAGAACTGAATAAGATAAAAGCACTTTCTTCAAATATATCGGATGAAGAAGATAAGTCTTGGTTTCTGCAGCATATTATTCTTTTAGAACAACACCTTAACAATACTTATTGGAAAAGAAATCGATATATGGCAGACAATATTTTGTGGCTTACCAATAAGTATCCCGAATCTGCTTTTGTTTTGTGGGCACATAATTCACATCTAAAGAAAACCGATGAAGAAACAGGAAAATTTCTAAAAGAGAAATTAATGGATGACTATGTGAATTGCGGAACATTTTTCTACGAAGGTTTTCATTCTGTGGTTGATATGAATGATAATGATATTAAACCTACTTATTTAGAGAAAAATTCTAAAAATTCATTAGAAGAACTATTAAACTCTTTTGAAGTGCCAGTCTTTATTTTAGATTTAAAAAACATAAAAAAAGAAAATAACAAGCTTGCAAAGAAGCTTTTAAACAAAATTGATTACCGTACAGTAGGATCTGCAATACATAAAAAAGACTTCAAATCAGGAAATGTTTCGGAAGATTTTGATTATATTATTTTCATCAAAAAATCCACAGCATCTAAGTTGTTAGTCAAATAAAAAAACCGCTCATTTCTGAGCGGTTTTGAATATTTTAAATACTGATTACCAGATTTTAATTCTGTCTTCTGGTTTTTTGTAAAGTTTATCACCAGGTTTCACATCAAATGCTTTGTAGAAAGCATCAACATTTGTTAACGGACCGAAACTTCTGAAATATCCAGGAGAGTGCGGATCTGTTTTTACTTGGTTTACCATATATTTTTCACTTGATAAAGTTCTCCAAACGGTTGCCCAGCTTAAGAAGAATCTTTGATCTTGAGTATAACCGCTGATTGATCCAGGGTTTCCTTTATCTTTTAAATACATTTGCAATGCATCGTAAGCAATGTTTACACCTCCTAAATCTGCAATGTTTTCACCGTTTGTAAATGTACCGTTTACGAAAGTTCCTTTTACAGGCTCGTATTTGTCATATTGAGAAGCTAAAGCTTTAGTTGCTTTTTCGAAGTTTGCTTTGTCTTCCGGAGTCCACCAGTCAACTAAATTACCTTCTGCGTCAAACTGTGCTCCTGAATCATCAAATCCGTGGCTCATTTCGTGACCAATAACCGCACCGATTCCACCAAAATTAACTGCAGCATCCGCTTGAGGATTGAAGAAAGGTGGCTGAAGAATCGCAGCTGGGAAAACGATTTCGTTATATACCGGGTTGTAATATGCATTTACAGTTTGTGGAGTCATTCCCCATTCTGTTTTATCAACAGGTTTTCCGATTTTTGCTAAATCTTTATTGTACTGCCATTCAGAAATATTCTGAAGGTTTGCATATAGATTTCCACCTTTAGATTCAGGAACGATATTCAATTTAGAATAATCTTTCCATGTATCAGGATAAGCAACTTTCACTGTAAATTTATTCAATTTAGTCATTGCTTTTTCCTTAGTTGTAGCAGACATCCACGTTAAACCATTGATGTGAACTGCAAAACTTTTCTTTAAGTAATCGATCAACTCAACCATCTGAGCTTTTGCTTCAGCCGGGAAGTATTTTTCAACATATAATTTACCGAAAGCTTCACCCAAAGAACCGTTGATTAGCTCATAACCTCTTTTGTTTAAAGCTCTCTGCTCTTGCTGACCTCTTAAATATTTACCATAGAAAGCAAATTTTGCATCTCCTAATTTTTCACTTAAATAAGAAGCACTTCCGCTGATCATGTGGAATTTCAAATAATCTTTGATTACAGGAAGCGTTTTAGCATTCACCAATTGATCAAAGTTTTTATAATATCCTAATTCACCGATGATCACTCTGTCTGTATTTACTCCAACTTTTTTAAGATAAGCAGGAATATCTACATTTTTAACCAAAGCTTTCAGTTCAGCCATTGTTTTAGGGTTATACTGAAGCGTATTATCACGGCTTTGCTCATTCGTTAACAAATGTTTTGCAATGCTTTTTTCGTAGTCTACAATTCCTTTTGCAGCTGCATCAGCGTTTTTGTAACCTAATTCTTTCAGCATAGAAGCTACATACTTCTGATATTCTGCAAGAGCTTCTGTGTTTTTAGCATCTACTTTTTGATAGTAATCTCTACCCATTCCTAATGAAGCATCACCAAGGTAAACTGCATTCATATTAGAATCTTTAAGATCTGAATAAACACCCCATCCGTAGAAGTTATTTTCTCCGTCTTTGGTAACTGAAATTAAATAATTCTGAAGATCAGCAAGATTCTTGATCGCATCAATTTTGTCGATATTTTCCTGAATAGGCTTGATTCCGTCTGCATTTCTCTTATCCATATTCATGTACGTTGCGTACAAATCCTGGATTTTTTTACCTTCACTTCCTTCTGCAAATTTATCTTTAAGAAGAGAGTTTAAGATCGTCATTGAATTATTGTCGGTATCATCTGCCAGTTTGTTGAAACTTCCCCAAGTTGGTTTATCAGAAGGGATTTTAGCAGTTTTCATCCAAGTTCCGCTCACGTAATTGTAAAAATCATCTTGCGGGCGAACAGATTTATCCATCAAACTGATGTCTAAACCTTTATCAGTAGTAATTGTTTTGGTAGATTTAGTCTGAGCGTTCAATGTATTTTGTGAACAAACTCCAGCTAATAAAAACAAAGAAAGTGTTAATTTTTTCATTGTAATAATAATTTACACAATATGTATATTTAATTTAAATTTTGTTACGGTAAAGTTAATTTATTTTGTGAATTGGATTTTATTGAGCAATTAAAATCCCCACCAAATCCTGAATAATTTTCTGAGAAACAAAATAAATAAAATCTTGTCTGTCTAAATGAGGCATATACAATTTAAAAGTTTTAGATTCATTTTTCACTTTTATCGTGTAATAAACCAATCCGATCTCTTTTCCATCTTCACCTTTTCCGGGACCTGCAACACCCGTTGTAGAAAGAGAAATATCAGTTTTAAATAAATTTTGGCAACCTTCTGCCATTTCCCGTGCAACTTCCTCGCTTACAACCGTAAATCGTTCAATAATCCCTTCTGAAACATGAAGAATATCTATTTTTTTCTGCGTTGCATAAGGTACTATACCTCCGATAAAATATTTTGAGCTTCCCGGATTTGACGTGATCAAAAGAGCCAATTCTCCGCCTGTACAACTTTCAGCAGTCGAAATGGTTAATTTTTTTTCGCTTAAAATTTCACCTAAAATTTTCTCTATTTTATCTTCGGAAGTTGCAATGATATTTTCTCCGATAATCGGAAATAATTTTTGAATTTCATTTTCCAACTGAACTTGCAACAGATTTTCATCAGTTCCTGTAGCAGTTAATCTCAGTTTCACTCTTGTTCCGACAGGAAGATAAGATAAAGCAAGATTTTCCGGTAAAGCAAGTTCCCATTCTTCAATCTGGTCTGCTAAAATACTTTCGGGAATTCCGACTACAGAAACGATTCTTGTAGAAATATAATTAAGATTAAATTTTTCTTTTAAATA
The DNA here is from genome assembly GCF_006175945.1 of Chryseobacterium mulctrae. Classification (NCBI taxonomy): domain Bacteria; kingdom Pseudomonadati; phylum Bacteroidota; class Flavobacteriia; order Flavobacteriales; family Weeksellaceae; genus Chryseobacterium; species Chryseobacterium mulctrae. Next base: position 1,072,533 of record NZ_VAJL01000001.1, read on the forward strand.
AGGAATAATCTGGTCTTTTATCAACGGTTTTACTTCGTACGGAACACCGGGTAAACTGAAAGAAAGTTTTCCGTTTTGTTGCATCATCATACAAGGCGCTGTTCCGAAATGATTTTGAAAAACTGTAGATTTTGTAGGCACAAAAGCCTGTTCACGATTTCTTTCTAAAATTTCTATGCGACCACGTCTTTCCATATATGCTTTAAGATGTTCGAAAGTAGCTTCATCCAAAGCAATTTCATCATCAAAAAATTCGGCCAAAGCTTTTTTGGTTTTATCATCTCTTGTTGGACCCAAACCTCCTGTAGTAATCACTAAATTTCCCATTTCAAAAGCCGACTTTAATGTACTTTTTATGGTTTCTATTTCGTCTGAAATGGTAATGATCTGAGAAACTTTGATGCCTATGTTTTTAAGTTCGGTAGCAATAAAATTTGAATTGGTATCAACTGTATTTCCTGAAAGAATTTCGTCACCAATGGTAATAAGAACTGCGTTTTGCATGCGTTTAATTTTGAATAAATTCCATACAAATGACGTGAAAATCTCTGTAGTGAACAAAAGAAAATGATTTTTTATATCTTTGGTTTAAACTGTCTGAAACTATAATAAAGATTATGACTAAATATGATGATGCTTCGTGGCATTATGGAGGAGATTTTCCGGAAGGAATTCCCGAAAAAAACAGCGCTACCCATACCGGAATGTTCTTGAATTGGTGTATTAACAATGATTTGGTTTCGGAAGAATTTAAAGAATATGCTGGAGAAGAAATCGAAAAATTAAAAAGAAGAGAAATCACCGGAGCGGATTTTGTCATCGAATCTATGGACGGAAAATTTTCTGAATATGATTTGAATGATTTAGGAAATAGTTTTGCCAAAGATTATTATGCTGACGAAACCGATTTCGCCGATAAATTCAGTTCATTTGCTACAGATTACATCAATATTTTTGACACTGTAGCCGAAGAAAATGATTTTGAATATGAAACTTTTTATCATATTGAAGATACCTACGAAAATTATGATCTGATGAAGCAGATCATCGATCATCGTTTTCAGGAATGGAAAGAGTATAAAAGCTTAGATTAAATAATTCAGTTTGTCATTCTGAACGCAATGAAATGAGGAATCTTTTTTTATTGTAGAGATTCTTCCTTCGTCAGAATGGCAAACTGAATGTTAAATTATTTTTAGATTGCTTCGTCGTTTCGCTTCTCGCAATGACTAGTTGTGTTTTACCCAAATTAGATTATCAGTATTATAGCCTAGTTTCTGGGCTTTTGCTAAGAATCTTTCTTTGATACTGTTTGGAATTTCTTTATTTCGGGATAAGATCCAGATGTATTTTGTGCTGTTTCCTACGACGAGAGCATTTTGATAATCATCATCAATATCAATCACATTGTAACCCGCCCAAATCGGTTTAAAAAAGGAAACCTTCAGTCTCGCTTCAGATTGATCGTTTACGAATTTTGCCTCTCCGATGGATTCTTTCCATTCTTTTTTTACATAATCGTAACCTCTGTTTTGTACTTTGATTGTTCCGTCAGGATTGAGTGAATAATTGGCGGTCACATTATCCATATTTTTCTCGAATTTATAGTCGAAACGGGCAATTTCGTACCATCTTCCAAGGTATTTTTCTGAATTAAAATTTTTGATGGCTGTTGCGCCTTTTGGAATCCCGACCGAACAGGAATTGAATATTAAAAATCCGATAATACCTAAAGAAACGGGAATGGCTATTTTGTGTAAGGTTTTCATGTTGAAATATTTTATTGATGTAAAAATTCAAAAATGATGCCTTTCAATGTAATTTCAGTATCGAATTGCTGCAGCCCGACTTGAACGGAGCTCTTTTTGTGAAACAAAAAAGCGGGAGTGGAAGGCGGAAAAGCTGCCCTAAAAATAAAAATAGCTCAAATTACTGCTCAAAAATCATGAAAAAACTTTCAAAAACTGGTCTTTGAAACTTCCTGAAACTTCAATTTCTGAATTGTCTGATAAAGTTGCCGTGCCACTTTTATGATATGATCTTACAAAATGAGTATTGATGATATGTGAGCGATGAACTCGAACGAAAGGGTTTTCTAACAAATCGTCAAAATGCTTTAAAAACCTGCAAACCATCTTCTTTGAACCGTCTGTAAGATAAACCTGCGTAAAATTTCCATCTGCCTGAAGTCTTACAATATCTTCCGTTTTTACGACATCAAAACCTTGTAATGTGGGGAGGATCAGTTGTTGTTTTTCTGGTTTTAATTTTAAATTTTCCAGGAGGATTTTGTTTCGGTTTAATTCGTCTTTCTTTTCAATACTTTCTGCGACTTTATTCACTGCCAAAATCAATTCCTGAATATCGATAGGTTTTAAAATATAATAACTCGCAGATTTGTTTAAAGCCTGCAGAGAATATTGCGAAAAAGCCGTGATAAAAATGGTTTCGTAAGAGAATTCTTTGGTGGCTTCCAAAACATCAAAAGCATTTCCGAAAGGCATTTCGACATCCAAAAAAACCAACTGTGGCTGATGTTCCGCAATCAAAGGAACGGCTTCTTTGATATTTTCGGCTTCTCCCAAAATCTCAATTTGCGGACAGTATTTTGTGAGATAATTACTCAGAACTTCTCTTGCGATTTTTTCGTCGTCAACGATTACTGATTTTATTTTCATCTTTCTAGATTAAAATTAAGTTGAGGTTAACTGTTTATTAATTTGAATGAAATTTCAACAAAAACACCTGGCTCTTCTTTTTTATCGGTGATTTTGCACTGAATGTTTTGTTTATACAAATCATTCAATAAAGCAATTCTTTCCAAAGTATTTTTCATACCGCGACCTTTTCTGCTTTTTTGATGTTCGGTTTTTTGTTTTTTACTTTCTTCAATTCCGATGCCGTTATCCTCAATGAAAACATTAAGTGAATCGTTATTTTTTTCAAATTTTAAACTTAAAAATCCCTTATCTGTTCTGTATCTTAGGCCGTGCCAAACTGCATTTTCTAAAAATGGCTGTATCAACATTCCCGGAACTTTTAGGCTTTGGGTATTTAAGCTTTCATCAACTTCAATTTCGTAATCGAATTTATCGGAAAAACGTGTTTTTTCTAAAGCCAGATAATTCTGGAGCAAATCTAATTCCTGCTGAAACGGTATGAAATCTTCACTTGAATTTTCCATTACACCACGCATTAATTTTGAAAATTTGGTTAAATATTGATTGGCTTCCAGTTCATTATTGGTCGCAATAAAATGATTGACAGAATTTAAACTGTTGAAAATAAAATGCGGATTCATCTCACGACGCAACGATTGTAACGCAATTTTTTTGTTTTTAATCTGAACTTTTTTCAAGGTTCTGAAAATGAAAATTATTAAACCTGTCAGTAAAACCAATACACCAATTAAACTGTAATTAAAAATGTTTTTCTTGCGAATCAGCTCATCTTTCAGTTTTTTTTCCTGCTCAAGTTGTGAAATTCTTTGCTCAGTATCTTCAAGAATTTTATTATCAACTAAACTTCTGTCTTTGGAAACCAAATCAGGTAATTTTCCGAGAAAATCACGGTAAAGCTGTACCGAAGCATTGGTGTTTTCAGAAATATTATAAAGACTGTCGAGTTTTTTTACACTTTTCTGCGCTTCAAGAGTGTGACCTTTCTGCAAAGCAATATCATAAGCATTTTTCAGTAAAACAATTGCTTCCTTTGGATCATTTTTTTTGATGTAAATTTCTGCGAGTTCCTGAATTTGCTCTACTTTTTTCTGAGAATTTTCTTTAACGAAATTCTCTTTTAAAACAGATTTTTTAGCTTCTATCGCTTTATCAAAATCTTTATTGTCGACATAAAAATTGGTCAATTTTTGATTGATTGCCAAAGCTTGTTGCGGCGCCTGTTCTTTCGAAATTTGGTAAGCTGTATTCAGGTTTTCTTCGGCTTTCGGAATATTTTTATTTTCAATATTTACATCCGCCATTTGGCTATAACTTGCGGCAAGATCTTGTTTATTGTTTTCTTTTTCACTAATCTGAATATTATTCTGAATAGCTTCAGCTTTATTTTCTGACGCCGGAGAAGAAAGTCTTGAAGCGTCATTCGCATTCAAACTTCTTTTTGATTTAGAATATCCAATTTTTGAAGCCTTTTGGTAATTGCTTTGCGCAGATTTTAGCTTATTCTGATTTTCCTGAGACTGAGCCAGTTTTCGGATTACTTTTTCAAGATTTTGCTTGTCATTCAGCTTTTCGTAGAGGTTTTTAGATTTTAGAAAATATTCTTCACTTTTAGAAAAATTTCTATCATTAAAAAATGTTTCGCCAATATTGTAATAAGAGTCGGCTTCTGCAGATTCGTTTTTGGTATCAACGGCTTTTTTCAGTTTTTCGCTTTCAGCTTCAACTTCTTTCGATACATTATTAGTGCTTTGAGAATACAGGACATTCCCAAAAATCATAAATAAAAAGAGTATAAAAAACCGAAACATTTTCATAAAACAAAGATATACATATATATAGTTTACCAAAAACTATTCACCAAGTGAAAATTGGTATTCACCAAGTTGACTTTAAATTACTGTGAAAAGACCAATAAGTTTGTGATATAATTTAAACTTAATTCTCATGAAAAATTTATCCTATTTAGTTCATTTTGCTTTGGTATTTTCAAGTTGCCAGATTTTTTCTCAAACCAAATTAATATCCTACAAAAGCCACAGTGGAGATATGAAATATTTTGAAAAAAGTATTGTGGAAGACAGTTACAATACCAATTACTCTAATCTTGGAATGGCTCCTCAAAGGTATGTAACCAATTCAAAATTAGACAGCGTCATTATTATTGATGATAAAAAAAGCGTTATTGTTACCTCAAACTACTGTAAAATCAGAGGAAATGCAGATCCTCAAAAATGGAAACCGGGAAGAGATACCGTTTACAATCATCCCGTTTTTTCCAAAGAAAATATAGAAGCTGTAAAAAAAGAATTAAAAAGAGATTACAACTTTCAAAATGATATTGACAGCACCGTTTTTCTAAAATATGACAAGAAAACTAAAGAATACAAACCAATTACGTCTAAAAAAGTTATAAAAACGGCTGAGATAAAATCTTTCAAGTCAAAAGAGGAAATCATGTATTTGCTTGTATTAAGTATCGCTGTGTTTGCGTCTGTTTTTATTTATAGAAAAAATCGTTAAGAGTATTTCTGTGAAATTTAAATCAATATTTTTTAGACAGGCTACTGTTTTTTGCGGTGTTTTTTTTCTGCAGTTTATTCTATTTTTTCCGTTGAGTTTTTTTAATGATTTCCAGTTAAAAATTACGGATTTTATTTTTGGAGATTTTACAGGTTTTATTTTAGAATTTTTCTTCAATAAAAAGAATAGCAGAATAGATTATAGCTCAGATAGTTATTCGATGTTGGTTTTAATCATCATTTTACTTCTTACGTCGATAATATTTTGTTTTCTGATCAAGGAAAAATGGAGTAAACATTTTCTATTAATAACAGAATATGTTTGTGTAATTTACATTTCTGTTGTATTGATAAAATACGGTGTTGATAAAATTTTTAAAGCTCAATTTCCCACACCTGAACCGAATATTCTGTTCACAAGATTCGGAAATCTAGACAAAGATATTTTATTCTGGAGTACGATTGGGACTTCTAAAATTTATAATAACATTACTGGTTCAGTTGAACTTCTTGCAGGAATTTTATTGTTATTCCAGCGTACCCGATTTTTGGGATTATTATTGGTAATCATTAGTTTCGCTCAGATATTGATCATCAATATCAGTTTTGATATTTCTGTAAAATTATTTTCACTGATTTTACTTTTAATGACCTTATTTTTGGTCAGAAAAAGCGGATGGGAACTTATTTTGAAAATCATTAGTCTACCGAAAAAAACTTTTTTTGACCAAACTTTATTTCTTCCGTATAAAACCTTTTTTAAGATTCTTATTTTAGGAACTGTATTTATAAAAATCGGAATACCATATTTCAATAATGATTTCGATGCAGAAAATAAAGATAATTCATTCAATTTAACGGGATCTTATCAAGTAATTTCTTCCGAAAGCCCTTACCAATATTTATTCTTTCATAAAGACCAATACCTGATTTTAATGGAAGGGTCTTCAGAAAAGATGGTTTCTTTTCATTATGATATTTCTCTTGATCATCAAATTATCCCTGAAGATAATCAACATCATATTTCCAAACATTTATTAATGAAAAATAAGAAAGACAGCACCATTATTTTTTCTTTTGATCATCAAATGATTCATGCTAAACCTATTCAATACAAAAAAATGAATGTATTGCAGGATAGATTTCATTTTTTGGTTGATTGACCTTTCTTTCACCAAGTGAAAACTTCAGTTCACCAAGTCTTCAAAATTTCAGTTTCAAATCGTGGTAATTTTACTTTAGAAATTTAAAACAAGAAATTTTAAAATAATAAATACATACATTATGAAACTGAAACACCTTTTATTAGTAGGAATCTTTGCAGCAGGAAGTTTGGTGAATGCGCAGGAAATCAAAAAAAACGCAATTGAAGTAACCGGAGTTGCCGAAATGGAAGTAGAACCGGATGAGATCATCTTTAGCATCGGTATAAAAGCCGACAACAAAAATCAATTGGCAAACAGCGAAAAACTTTTATTTGAAACACTGAAAAACAACGGTGTAAAAAATGAAGACATTAAATTTAAATCGATGTATCAGAATTTATATTCGAAAACAACGAAGTTTACCAAAAGCTTTCAGTTTAAAGTTAATGCAAAAACCAATGTGAGTAAGCTTTTCGAAGATTTAAACCAAAAATGGGTAAGCAATCTGAATATTGCTGAAATCAAAAACACAAAGATTGCAGATTTCAGAAAAACGGTTAAAATCAATGCGTTGAAAGCGGCGAAAGAGAAAGCTGATTATCTTTTGGGAAGCATCAACAAAAAGACAGGAGATGCAATTGAAATCATTGAAATTGAAGATTACATGAGCGATTCTATTATGCCCGTTGCTTACAGAAGTAAAATGGCAAATGTACAGTTGGAAGCAGCCGACCAAAGTATGGATTATTCGTTCGACAACATCGAAAATATCAAGCTGAAATACAGCATCAAAACAAAATACGAAATTCTTTAGTTTTTTAAGAGGCAGTCAGAAATGGCTGTCTTTTTTTCGCTTAAAAACTTCCACCAAGTGAAAACCTCGGTTCACCAAGTCTTCCGATTTTGGGTTTCTAATCAAAGTAATATTACTGTAGAACTTTAAAATAATAAACTATGCGACACTCTATTTTAATACTCATTTTGATGGTTTCGTTTTTTAAATCTCAGGAAATTAAAAAAGAAATCGACGTAAAACAGGCGACTGTATTTTTGCAGGGCGCGAAAGTTTTTGGAAGCACAAACGTTACTCTTCAAAAAGGAAGAAACACCGTGAAAATCATTAACCTTCCGAATGATCTGGATGAAAATACTTACAAAATCAATCTTGAAAAAAACACTACCCTTTTATCAATCACTCCGCAAAGCAATTATCTTAAAAACGATGAACTGACCGATGGCGAAAAAAAACTGGATGATGAAAGAAAAAAAATTCAGAGACAGGTCAATTTATTGAATATTCAAATTAAAAATCTGACGGGCGAACAAAATATCATTAATGATAATCTTAAAGTTTCAACCAACGATAAATCAACTCCCCAAGAACAGTTGATAAAACTGACTGAATTTTACAGAAAAAGAATGCTGGAAATCGATAATCAGGTTTTTCTTCTGACTGAACAAAAAACTACGCTTGATGAAAGCATTGCTAAAATCAACAAACAATTTTCTGAAGAACAGACTCATAAAACACAAAACAGAAAAGAATTAATTCTTGAAATTCTTGCCGACAATGAAATGAATCTGAATCTTGGAGTAAGTTATATCGTTTCAAATGCAGGCTGGGTTCCATCTTATGATTTGAGAGCTTTGTCTACGAAGAAACCTTTAGAAATTGTCTATAAAGGAAAAATTTATCAGAAAACCGGACAAGACTGGAACAATGTGAAACTTTTCGTGTCCACTTACAGACCTTCTTACAACCAAAACAGACCAATTTTATCGCCATTGTACGTCGCAGAATATACGGCTTACAATAATGAGGATGCAAAAGTAGGTTATATGCAAAAAGCGAAAGCAGAAATGTCGAATTCTTATCAGATGAGAGCAGAAACTGCTGCACCAAGTCAGATTCCTGTTGCGACAGTTTCGGATAATCAGATGAACATTCTGTATGAATTGAATTACAATCAAACCATCGTAAGTCAGGAAAAAGAGCAATATGTGATTTTAGATAAGAAAAATGTAGAAGCTAATTTCAAGTATCATACGGTTCCGAAACTAAACAATCAGGTTTTCTTAATGGCTTTTGTAAAAAACTGGCAAAATTTAAATCTTATTTCAGGTGAAGCGAATATTTATTTTGAAGATAACTATATCGGAAAAACCAATATTACAAGCAATTATGTGAAAGATGAATTCCCTATTTCTCTTGGTGTAGATGAAAGAATTGTGGCAAAACGTATCAAAATTGAAGATAAAACAGCTCAAAAATCTTTCAATTCTAATAAATGGGAAACAGAATCTTACGAAATATCCATTAGAAATAATACGAAAGAAAGTATCGAGCTGGAGGTTTTAGACCAGATTCCATTAAGTGAAAATCAGAAAATCACAGTGAAAACTTTAAACATCGGCGACGGAGATTTTGATATTAAAGCAGGAAGCATTCTTTGGAACAGAAAGATCAACAGCGGAGCTTCAGAAAAAATCAATTTCTCTTATGAAGTAAAATATCCGAAGGAAATGCAGATTCAGTATTACAGTAGGTAATTTCGAGTTTCGAGATACGGAATTCGAGTTATAACTTGGCTGATTCGTGTTGTGAATCTCAAATCTCAAACCTCGAATCTTGAATCTCGCAACCCGTAACTCATACCTCGTAACAAAATAAAAAATCATTAAAAACATACAATATGAACACATTAAAAGTTTTAACAGTAACAGCAAGCGTATTCGCTTTTTTGAGTGCAGGTAAAATTTCAGATAACCGTTGCAGCAGCAAAGCCAACGAAAGAGAAATTATAGAGAGTAACATTTCAAATCAACCACAAATTTTGGTTTCAAAAGACAATAAAATTCAGGTTGCTTTGCTTTTGGATACTTCCAACAGTATGGATGGATTAATCGATCAGGTAAAGTCAAGACTTTGGAATATCGTTAATACACTGACGACTTTAAAATATAACGGACAAGCACCACAAGTGGAAATTGCTCTTTATGAATACGGAAATGATGGTTTAAAAGATGAAAATTACATCAGACAAGTAACTCCGTTAACGCAAGATTTAGATTTAGTTTCGGAAAAACTTTTCGCTTTAAGAACCAATGGCGGAAATGAATATTGCGGAGCAGTCATTCGTGATGCATCATCCAATTTGAAATGGGATGGAAACGAAAAAAGTATGAAACTTATTTACATCGCCGGAAATGAACCTTTCGACCAAGGAAAAATCAGTTATAAAGATGTTATTTCTAAAGCTAAAACCAAAAACATTTACACGAATACGATCTTCTGCGGAAGCCGTGAAGAAGGCATTCAATCGCATTGGCAAAACGGAGCGAGCTTAGGAGACGGAAAATATTTTAATATTGACAGCGACCAAAAAGTAATTTATATTGAAACGCCTTATGATGTGAAAATTTCACAATACAATTCCAAGCTAAACGACACTTATATTTCTTACGGAAGCCGTGGTTATGAAATGAAAAATAAGCAAACGACCCAAGATTCAAATGCAGAAATGCAATCTGCTTCGAATGCTGTTGAAAGAGCAGTAAGTAAGTCGAAGAAAAACGCTTACAAAAATGATCATTGGGATTTGGTAGATAAAGTTGAAAAAGACAAAAGCTACATTTCATCAATAAAAGAGGATGAATTACCTTCTGAATTAAAAGGAAAAAGCAAAGATGAAATCAAAAAAATTGTGGTTCAAAAATCTGCAGACCGAGATAAAATTCAAAAAGAAATTGAAGTTCTCGCAAGAAAAAGACAGGAATTTATTGATATTGAAACCAAAAAACGAGGAAGTTCTGAAGGCGATGACTTAGGAAAAGCGATTGAGAGATCACTATTGGAAATCAGCAAAAAAAATGGTTATAGTTTATAAATTGTAAAAACCGTTTCAATTGAAACGGTTTTCTTGATACCTCATATGAAATTTTACTTAACCTGATTAATTGTAAAAAAAGAACTGGTTTCAGATAAAAGATCAACTGAAAGTATAGATTTAACACCAAAGATAATCTTATCACCAAAATTTAATGCCAATAATATCTGTGTGCTTCTTGTGGGGGGAGATACTGAAATTCCTAAAACACTTACGTTAACATAATTTTCTTCTGCTACTAACTCAGGAGCATTCATACCCCTTTGTACAAAAATACCAACTCCGAAATCTCCGGCAGAAATTAAAGAAGAGGTTTTACTTTGTACATAGACTTTATAAATACCGTCTTTCGGTGCCGTAAAAGTATTTGTGATAACATCAAAATCATTATTTTCATCAATTATTTCTTTGTCGAACTGAATTCTCCTCCAGTCTGAAATAATTATTACGTTAGCTAAAATTGTACTGCCACTACCTGTACCAGATACAAATGATACATTGTTTGATATAGCCAATTGAGCTTTTGAAATACTCTGAATATATCCTCCATTGGTTTTTACCAAAATAGAGTCTGTACAAGGCAGTCCAGAGCATTTTTCTACAGTACGTATTCGCAAATTACCGTTAATGTCTAAAGTGGCTTGTGGGTCTTCTGTATTAATCCCTACCTGTGCATAACAGGTTATACCTATCATCAGGAATAGTACTAAAATAATATTTTCCTTTTCCATTACTTGTTATTTTAAATATGAAAATTTCTTAACAAAACTATGTTTTTATTATTACCATAACCACATAACCACTTATTAATTAACCAATGCAATATAATAATTAACTAATGCTAAGAAATAAATAACATCAGTTAATTAAATACTATTAAAATTTAAAAAATATATTATGCAGAAAATATTTTTTTATTAGCTTTGATATAGCACAAATGAATAATATGAAATCTAATGAATTTACTAAAACCTATTTCGAGCAAAATAGTTTTTTGACTGATAAGGATAGAGATAAATTACTCGAAATGGTACAAATTATTGATTATCCTGCAAATAAAATAGTATTACATCGAGGAGAACTACTCAGCCAAGTTGGTATTGTAATAAAGGGTTTAATAAGGGTATATGATAAAAATGATAAGACTGTTTGGCTGGTTCCAGAGAATGATGTATATGGGTCAATAGAAGTTTTAGCGCTTAAGCAACCTTCCTCATTTACTTATGAAACATTAGAAGAAACAACATTATTTTTATTGAATTATCAAGACATGGAAAATGCCATTCAGGAATATCCAAATATCGCAATATTGCTTCTAATGTATTGGAAAAGCACAGCTATGAATATATATAACCACTTTCACTCTTTTCTTCATCTAACTCCCGAAGAAAGATATCTTGAATTACTTAGCCAAAATTCTAAATTAATTTTACGTGTAAAATCTAAAGATTTGGCAACATATTTAGGAATGCATCCTGTTTCTTTGAGTCGGTTAAAAAAAAGATATTTCAGCACAAAATAATATAAAATCTATCTTCTAAATTTAAAATATTCAGAAAGCTTGTGTTTTTTATTTTTCATAAAAGCCGAAGCCATTTCCATTCCTGTGACAGAAAAAGTAATTCCGTTTCCACCAAATCCTAAAACGAAATACGAGTTTTTGAAACCTTCATGAGCGCCGATGTATGGAAGTCCATCTTTCGTTTCACCAAAAGTTCCCGCCCACACAAAATCAGTGTAAAAATGATAATCAGGTTTTATTCTTTTCAGGTTTTTCAGAATTTCTTTTTCTTTTTTATTTAGTAAAGAATCGCGTTTTTGTGGATCAGAAAAATCTTCGTCTCCACCGCCAATCAAAAGTCTTTCATCATCTGTCGTTCTCATATAAATGTAGGGATCATCTGTATTCCAAACAAGAGTGTGTTCTATATTTTTAAATTTATCATTGTCAATTTCAGAAACTACGGCAAACGTACTTTTAAGATCTACGAAATGTTCCTTTATCAGTGTTGAACTTTCATAACCTACACAATAAATAATTTTCTTTGCTTTAATATTAAAGCCATCAGTCGTTAATGCCAAATTATGATCTCGTAAATATTTCACCGATTTCATTTCTGTTTTATCAAAAACTTTTAAACCTTTATTGACATTAAATCTCAGCAATTCGTGAGCAAATTTAAAAGCATCGATACTTGCTCCCTGTTTAGATAAAATTCCACCGTATGTATTTTGAAATCCGAATTTTTCTTCAATATCTTCAATTCCGAGCCATGTCACATCAAATCCTGCTTTTCTTCGGGCTTCATATTCCTTTTCCAGCCAAATCGCATCTTTCTTTTTCGACGCAAAATATAAAGACTGCTTTCTCTTAAAACCAGATCGGGCTTTTATTTCTTTTGTCAGTTTTTCCAGGTCATCTATAGATTTCGAACAAGCTTTGTAACTTTCTACCGCACCTTTTTCACCAATCATTTCAATCAATTCGTACAGCGGAGTATCAATTTCATACTGCAACATCGAGGTTGTCGCTGAAGTGCTTCCATTGCAGATTTCGCGTTTATCAATTAAAATGGTTTGATATCCGTCTTTTATCATTTGATGGGCAATAAGACTTCCTGTAATTCCACCACCAATCACAAGAACATCACATTCTTCATCAGATTTCAGGGAAGGATAGGAAGATATTAAACCATTTTTTAAAAGCCAGAAAGGTTCGTTAGATTTCAAGTCCATAGTTTTATTTTCAAAATCTCAGCAATAATTGAGCCTTAAATGTACCTATTCATTAATTATGGTTTAATTATTGATAAAATAAAATCACCAAAACCATTTAAAATATAAATTATGATAACAATACTTAATGATGCTCCGGAAAATGTAGCAGCTTTCAATGCAACTGGTGAAGTAACCAAAGAAGATTTTGAGAATCTTGTCATTCCTTACGTGAAGAATAAAGTAGAACAATTTGATGAATTAAATTACCTCCTTTATTTAGATACCGATTTAAGCAATTTTACGATGGGAGCCTGGCTTCAGGATGCACTTTTAGGTATAAAAAATATTACCAAATGGAACAGAGCAGCCATTGTAACAGATGAGGAAGGAGTGCAGAATTTCACTGATATTTTTAGTGTTTTAATGCCCGGAGAATTTAAATCTTTTCCAAAAGAGAATCTCTACAATGCTTTGTATTGGTGTCAAAACGGAAATGAAGTTCATAAATAATTAATAAAAAAAGAGAAGCAATTGCTTCTCTTTTTTTATTGGTCACAGGTAGCACATTCTACCGCTATTTCTTTTTCGTCTTCATCTGATGATCTATATAGATAAAAATAAACAATACTAATAATTAACCCAATCACCGTCATCCCGACTCCTACAAGCGAAGGATAATTGTAAGACAGCCCGTGTTCCAAAGGAATTCCGCCCAAGAAAGCACCCATTGCATTTGCAATATTAAATGCAGCCTGCATAAAAGCAGCGGCCATCATTTCACTTTTTGGCGCAGCTTTCATCATCATGATATTAATAGGTGCCGCAACCGACATCGATAAAGCTCCGCAAATAAAGGTTAACATCAACGAAATACTTTGATATTGAGAAAGGAAAAATACTCCTGCTAATGAGGTCATCATTAAAAACAATAATAACGAACACGTTTTTTCTGGGCCTAATCTGTCTGAAAGAAAACCACCTGCCAAATTTCCAACAACCATTCCTGCGCCTGCAAGAATCATTACATAAGCCATATAACCGCTTTCAATTTTTGAAACCACCGTCATTAAAGGTGTGATGTAGCTAAACCAAGTAAACAATCCACCAAAACCGATTGCTGTAATCATTAAAACCAACCAAGATTGTTTTCCTTTTAGGAATTTTAATTCTTCCAAGAAATGACTGTCTTCCTTTTTTTCCATTACAGGAAGCCAAAGTTTTAAAGCTAATAAAGTGGCGATACCAATAACACCAACAATTGCAAAATACCAACGCCAGTGAAATTCATGTCCGATGTAAGTTACCAAAGGAACCATCGCCAAATTGGCAACCGTTAATCCGGTAAACATTAATGAAATATATAAAGCTTCCTTCCCTTTTCCTGCCATTCTTGATGCAACCACAGTTCCTACTCCGAAGAATGCACCGTGCGGTAAACCAGACATAAATCTGATAATCAACATCGAATTATAATCAGGCGCAATAGCAGATAAAGCATTAAAAATTGTGAAAATTACCATTAAAGCAAGCAATACTTTTTTAGGTGGAAATTTTACGGAATACCCAATCAAAATGGGTGCTCCAATTACTACTCCCAAAGCATACGCCGCAATTAAATGACCAGCTTGCGGAATGGTAATCTGCAGTGTTTTTGCAATATCGGGAAGCAATCCCATAATAGTAAATTCTGTAGTTCCGATTGCCAAACCACCGATTGCCAAAGGCAAAATTCTTTTATCAAACATCATTAATCAATAATTATTTAAAGCAACACCCCCATTGCTTCTTTTAAAAGCACAAAAGTAACTATAATTGGAAAGAAAATGTTGAAAGGTTTGATATAAATTTTATATCAGAACTATAATTAAATCAACTTAACCAATCTTTGAATCAAAAAAATCGCCTCAAAAAATGAAGCGATTTATATTTTAATGAATATGTTTTTCTGCGTGGTAGGAACTTCTCACCAAAGGCGAACTTTCAACGTGTCTGAAACCCAAACTTCTAGCAAAATCTCCGAATTCATCAAACTCTTCAGGAGTGATAAATTTCTTTACTGGAAGATGTTTTTTTGTCGGCTGTAAATATTGTCCCATTGTAATAACGTCAACATTCGCATTTCTAATGTCTTCGATAGTCTGGAAAACCTCATCTTTTTCTTCACCTAAACCAAGCATCAATCCGGTTTTTGTTCTGTTTTGTCCTGCTTCTTTTAAATATCTTAAAACCTCAAGACTTCTTTCATATTTAGCCTGAATTCTCACTTCTCTTGTCAAACGTTTTACCGTTTCCATGTTGTGAGAAATCACTTCCGGAGCAACATCTACCAATCTGTCTAAGTGTTTAGTCAAACCTTGAAAATCCGGTATCAAAGTTTCCATCGTTGTTCCCGGAGAAATTCTTCTTACTGCATTTACAGTTTCACCCCAAAGAATAGAACCCATATCTTTTAAATCGTCACGATCAACGGAAGTTAAAACAGCGTGTTTGATCTTCATTAATTTAATTGAACGAGCCACTTTTTCAGGTTCATCCCAGTTTACATCCATTGGTTTTCCGGTTTTTACACCGCAAAATCCGCAGCTTCGGGTACAGATATTTCCTAAAATCATGAAAGTTGCCGTTCCTTCTCCCCAACATTCACCCATATTTGGGCAGCTTCCACTTTGGCAAATTGTATTTAATTTATATTTATCAACCAAAGTTCTCAATTCTTTGTAATTCTTTCCGGTAGGAAGTTTTACACGAATCCATTTTGGTTTTTGAACGGTAGTATCTTGAACTAAATTCTCCATTTATCTCTCAAATTGAGGTTCAAAGTTAGTGATTTTTTTATCGAAACAATCAAAGACAGACATTGATGAAACAGATAATTTTGTAATTTTAAGATTCAATATTTGTTATGAAGACTACAGTTTGCTTTCTATCCATTATTTTCAGTACATTTTGTTTTGCTCAAAAAGAATTTCAACCAAAAGGCTCAACGGTTAATGAAACTGTTGATGGAGATTTGGATGGAGATAAAGTTCCGGAGAAAGTAATTGTTTATGACATTACATCCAACAATGATTATGGCAATATTCGAGAGATCCAAATTTTGAAGAAAATTAATAATAAATGGACGGTTTTAGAAAAATCCAGAAATGCAATTTTAAAAAGTAAAGATGGTGGAATGATGGGTGATCCTTATATGAGCACAACCATTGAAAAAGGTATTTTAAGCATTACTCATTATGGAGGAAGCAGCTGGAAATGGGGAGGCACAGATAAATACAGATTTCAAAACGGACATTTTGAATTAATAGGATTTTCTTCAGAAGGCGGAAAACCAGAAGAATATTGGACTACCGTAGATTTTAATCTTTCAACCGGAAAACTAATTTTTAATAAAGAAGTTGTAAATACTAAAGAATACGGAAAATCTAAAAACGAGATTTTTATAAAAAAAGGAATGAAAATTAATCTTCAAAACAGAAATCAAGAGAAGCAAAGAAAAATTATTCTTCCTAAAACGAAGGAGGATGTTTATTTGTAAACAGTTTTCGGAAAAGCCTTGTCAAGGTTTTGTACCTTGACAAGGCTCATTAGTTATCCTCAAACTCATTATTTTTCAGCAACTCAGCTAAAACTTTTTTCGCTCTCATTACACGAACTTTCGTATTGGCAACAGAAATCCCCAGTTCTTCAGCAATTTCCTTAATGCTTTTTTCTTCAAAGAATCTTAATCTGATAATATCCTGATAATTAACGTCTAAAGATTCGATAGTTTTGATGATTTTCTTTTGTTCTTCATCAGAAATCATTAGTTCTTCCGGAGATTTTGCGTAATGATTTTTTACTTCATCCAGGTTTTCGGTAGGATCTTGATTTTCGCGGCTTTTTCTGCGCCAAAAATCAATAATTGTATTTTGAGCAATCGTCAAAATCCAGGTTTTAAACTGAAAATGAGGATCGTATAAATCGAGTTTTGATAAAACCTTTGAAAAAACATTCACGGTAATTTCGTCTGCATCATTTTCGTCATGCACTTTCTTCATCACAAAAGAAAAAACATCCAACCAAAAAACATTGATCAGTTTAGTTTGTGCTTTCTGGTCTTTTTCCTTTGCTTTTTGGATGAGAGGAAATAATTGCTCGTCTTTCATTATTAACAAATATAATTGAATTTTGCTAATGAAACAATAAGGGCTGGAAGTTGGATGATGGGTGTTGGAAGTTTACAACTTTGAATACAGGACTCAAAAAGCTTTGAAAGCTATCTAAAAATAATGATTGCTGGATGATGGAAATTAGATGGTGGAAGTTTACAACTTTGAAAACATCGCTCTAAAAGTATTAACAGTAATCTTGAAACTAGAAACATTGAACCCGAAACTCGAAACCCGAAACTCAAGTGATTTTCTTATCTTTGCGTATTAAATTTTAAACTGAAAAAAATAATGAACTCTTTTATTGAAGAACTGAAATGGCGCGGTCTTTTTGCCGATATGATGCCCGGAACAGATGAACAACTGAATAAGGAAATGACAACTGCCTATATCGGTTTTGATCCTACCGCAGATTCTTTACATATCGGAAGTCTTATTCAGATCAAAATTTTAGCTCATTTTCAGCAGCATGGTCATAAACCTATCGCTTTGGTAGGTGGCGCAACAGGAATGATTGGTGACCCTTCAGGAAAATCTGCAGAGAGAAATCTTTTGGATGAAGCAACGCTTTTACATTATGTTGACTGTCTACAAAATCAACTTTCAAGATTTTTAAATTTTGATGGAAATGAAACCAACAAAGCCGAATTGGTCAACAATTACGACTGGATGAAAAATATTTCTTTCCTTGATTTTGCTAAAAATGTAGGAAAAAATATCACGGTCAACTACATGATGGCGAAGGATTCTGTAAAGAAAAGACTTTCAGGAGAAGCTGGTGTTGACGGAATGAGTTTCACAGAGTTCACTTACCAATTGATTCAAGGGTATGATTTCCTTCATTTATATCAGAATAATGGTGTAAAACTTCAGATGGGAGGTTCTGACCAATGGGGAAATATCACTACAGGTACAGAATTGATCCGTAGAAAAGCACAAGGAGAAGCATTTGCTTTAACAGTTCCTTTGATCACAAAAGCTGACGGTTCTAAATTTGGAAAATCTGAAAGTGGAGAAAATTATTGGTTAGATAAAAAGAAAACTTCCCCTTATAAATTCTACCAGTTTTGGTTGAATGCAACCGATGATGATGCTGAAAGATTCATTAAATTCTATACTTTTTTAGGAAGACAAGAAATTGAAGCTTTAATTGAAGAACACAAAACAGCTCCTCACGAAAGAAAACTTCAAAGGAAACTGGCTGAAGAAGTTACGGTTTGGGTTCACGGGAGAGAAGAATATGAAAGAGCTTTAAAAGCTTCAGAAATTCTGTTTGGAAAATCAACCGCAGAAGATTTAGTAAGTCTTGATGAAGAAATTTTCTTGGAAATATTTGACGGAGTTCCTCAGAAAGAAGTGGCTAAAGCTGATGTTTTAGGAATTAATATTGTTGATTTACTTTCTGAAAAATCAGGTTTCCTTAAATCTAAAAGTGAAGCAACAAGAGAATTGAAAGGAAACTCAATTTCTGTAAACAAAGAAAAGGTAAACGAAGTTTATACAGCAAACGAAACAGATTTAATTGACGGTAAATTCTTATTATTGCAAAAAGGAAAGAAAAGTTACTTTATTGTAAAAGTGATTTAATCTTAAAATAATACACAAAAAATAATCCGACTCAGTTTTTGAGTCGGATTATTTTTTATAAAAGTGGATAGATTTTAAAATGTATAACTTGTTGAAGCTGATAAGGTCATTCCGCTCGAGACACTTTCTTTTTTAAGCTGACCATCTACCCAAATCTGAACTTTCAAAGTAGATGCCGCATCCACTCCTGTTCCGTTTACTACAACATTAGAATTATAAACTACGCCTTCTGCAGTGAGTTCCGGGCTCGTCCATGTTGCACCGCTTAAACCATTTACCGTAATAGGATTTCCATCAATTCCATAAACGGCTTTACTGATATTAACTCCGGATGATCCTTCTGCCTTGAAGACTACTTTTTGTGTCTTGATATCTTCAGAAGCATCATCATCATCTTTGCGACAAGATTCAACAAAACTCAAAACCATTACCGTGATTACAGCGACAAATAATCCTTTAAATACCTGATTCAATTTTATTTTTTTCATAAATTATTTTTGTTAATAGTATTCGGAATCTCTTGATTTAAGCATCCGCAAAGATATGATAGACTAAAAATACTGTCAATCCTCAAATTTAAAAAAAATATCCTACCCTACTTTAGATATTTTTCAGTTTTGCTTTTTGTAAAACTATTTTCATTAATGGCTATGAAAGAATACGATTTGTTCTACAAAAAAGTCCGGCTCAAAACTGAACCGGACTTTTTTTTCATCATTAGTTTATATTAGAATGTATGACTTGCTGAAGCAGATAAATATTGCCCGCTTGAAGTTCCTTCTTTTTTAAGTTCACCATCTACCCAAATCTGAACCTTCAAAGTAGATGAAGTACTCGCTCCTATCGCATTTATTGCAACATTTGCGCTCATTGCTCCCGCTTCAGTAGTAATTTCCGGGCTTGACCATGTTGTTCCGCTTAAGCTACTTGCAGTGGTAGGATTTCCATCGATTCCGTAAACAGCGATCTCAATATTACTTCCTGCAGATGCTTCTGCTTTGAAAACTACTTTATGTGTTTTGTTGGTTCCGGGAATATCGTCGTCGTCATCATTGCTGCACGATGTTACAAAGCCAAAAACCAACGCTGCCATCACCATTACAAATGAGCCTTTCAATACGTTTTTCAATTTCATTTTTTTCATAATTTCTCTTGTTAAATATTACTGTTAATTTTAATTTGTAATCTTTCTGATTTAGTACCTGCAAAGCTATGACTGTCTGAAAAGGCAATCAATCCTTAGAATCAAGGAAAATATTCTACCTAATTTTAGGTATTTTTCAGTTCTTAATTTTTCACTAAATTGTGGAGTTTTATTTTCAATAATGAAATTGATATAATGAAGAATCACCTCATCACCATTTGTATATTTTTATCTACTTATGTACAATCTCAGCAACTCATTCCGCTGAATGAGAAAAGCTATTCAGACAGTCTGAAAACTGTTGTAAACAGAAAAATTGACAACAACGCCAAAGCGAATTCATATTTCTTATTATCAAACTTTTACAGAAATACAGATTCTCTTTTAAGTAAAAGCTATTTAGAAAAAGGGAAAGCTTTAAGTGAGAAAACACCTTTAAATACAGCAAAATATCATTATTATGAAGGTTGGCATTTTTTAGAAAGCAACAAAGAAAAAGCAGCAGTCTCATTTCAAAAAGCCATACAGGAATTTTCTAAAATTAAAACTGAAGAAGCCGATTTCTACATCGCTTCATCGTGGTACAACTATGGCGTTACCCAGAAAAACAAAGAAGGTTACCCTTTTTTGGTAAAAATTTTGGTTGAAAAAAGCATTCCGCAGATTGAAAAATACAAGCATCATAAAACTTTAGGTCAATTCTATTCTCAGCTTGCCATCATTCTTACGTATAATGCCGAGTTTGCAAAAGCCTTTGAATACAATACAAAAGCGATTAAAATATTAGAAAAAAATGCGCCACATTCTCCAGAATTGTTTTTTGCTTACCTCAACACAGCAAGTAATTTCTGTTACCAGGCAAAAGGTGATGAAGCCAAAAAATATTTAGACAAAGCCGAAAAACTTATTCAGCCTTATTCGGAATCTTCTTCCAATGCTTCTTTCTATTATGGAAAGACACTTTATTTTATTACTAAACAGAAAAATGAAGAAGCACTTCCAATGATTGAAAAAGGTTTGGTTTATGCTAAAAGATCTAACCAAAATCTGTTAACTCAGATGTTTTATATGAATAAATATGATATTTTAAGGAAGCAGAATAAACTGAATGAAGCGAAAAACGTTCTGGAAAATATCTTATCCGAAAAGACACTCATTATTGATGCTAACAACAGAAAAGCTTTTTACAACCAGCTTTCAAGCCTTAATGAACAAATGGGCAATCTGAAAGAAGCTTTGATCTGGGAAAAGAAATATTCAAAATTAAATGACAGCTTAAATTCTGAAAATGTAAAGCTGGAACTCAATACACTGGAAACAAAATTTAGAACTGCAGAAAAGCAAAAAGAAATCGCCAATCTCAACACTGAAAAAGCACAAAAAGAACTGGAGATCAACAAGAAAAACCAATATTTATGGCTATTGGTTTTTGCATCACTATTCCTTCTTATTTTAATTATTTCCATTTATTTCTACACTAAAAAATTAGCAAAAGAAAAAGAAATAAACCATTCTCAGAAGCTGAAAGAAATCGCGCAACAGGAAGAATTAAAAATAACAAAAGCGATTCTGGAGGGTGAAGAAAAAGAAAGAGAAAGAGTGGGAAAAGACCTTCATGACGGACTTGGAGGAATGCTTGCCGGAGTGAAAATAAATTTTTCAGCTTGGGCTTCACAAAATTTAGAGTCAGAAAACAAACAAAACTTCAATGAAATTTTAAATCAATTAGATCATTCGGTGACCGAGCTCAGAAATATTGCCAGAAATCTGATGCCCGAATCTCTTTTAAAATTTGGTTTAGAAACTGCTTTAAAAGATTTGTCTGAATTTTACGCCAGAAAAGATTTACATATTGACTTTCAGTCTATTGATATTAACACCAATTTTCCTTTGACGGTTCAGATTAATATTTTCAGAATTGTACAGGAAATTCTGGCTAATGCAGTGAAACATTCTGAAGCAGAAAACATATTGCTGCAATGCTCTCAATCTGAGGACGTATTTTTAATTACCATTGAAGATGACGGCAAAGGTTTTTCACAAGATTCTTCCCAAACAAAAAGTATGGGACTTCACAATCTAAAAACTCGCGTGGATTATTTAAAAGGTAAAATGGAGATCAATTCCGATGATGAAGGAACGGCAATTAATATAGAACTCAACACCAATGCAATCTCATAAAATCAACATCGTCATTGTAGATGACCATCCTATCGTTATTGAAGGGTTGAAAATCATGTTATCTGACAAACCTTTTTTTCATATTGCAAAAACGTTTACCAACGGTGGTGAAGTCATTCAGTTTATTAAATCTAATGAAGTCGATATTATTCTTCTCGATATTTCTCTGCCCGACATCAGCGGAATTCAGCTATGTGAAGAAATTAAAAAAATATCTCCGAATACGTCCGTCATTATGTTTAGTAACCGTTCCGAAAGGAGCATTATCATGCAGTGTATACAAAACGGAGCCAGCGGTTATTTATTGAAAAATGTTTCTTTGGAAGAATTGATGGAATGTTTTCACGGCGCGCTTTCCGGCAATATTGTTTTCTGTAACGAAACCAAAAATATCATCAGTAAACCTTCGCCACAGGAATTGACCACTACTCCACGCTTAACAAAACGCGAGAAACAGATCCTACAATTTTTAGCAAAAGGAAAAACAAGCAATGAAATTGCAGACGAACTTTTTTTAAGCCCATTAACTGTTGATACCCACCGTAAAAATCTGCTTCAGAAATTTGGTGCTAAAAATTCGGCTGAGCTTGTGCATATTGCGGTACAGCAGAATATGATTTTGGAATAAAAAAACCTCTGAAAATTTCAGAGGTTTTAGTTTATATTTTAGTGCATTGCTTCACTCAAATCTATTTTTTTTTTGCTTTTCCGTTCTCTGATAAATAGAATAAACGGAATACATATCAAGAACGCTACACCAAGGTAAAGGAAAACATCCATGTAAGATAAAACGGTTGCCTGTTTGGTGACGGTCATATCTAAAACTTTGTAAGCGGCATTCATAGCTGCATCAGGAGTCATTCCTTTAGCTATAAAATTAGCTTTTAAAGCTGCCAATCTCTGCTGAACATCAAAGCTGTCTCCATCCAAATGCGAAATTAAATTCAGCCTGTATTTCTGACTGGCGTTCGCAATAAATGTTGTAATCGCTGCAATTCCGAAAGAACCACCAAGCTGTCTCATCATTCCTGTAAAAGCTGCACCTTGTCCGATTTCCTGACCTTTCAATGTGCTTAATGATAAAGATGTGATTGGAATAAACAATAAACCAAGTCCCATTCCTCGTACAATCAGCATCCAGAAAAAGGCTTCTTTACTCGTATCCGGTGTCAGAATTTTGTACCCCCAGAAACTGTAAACAAAGAATATAAATAACCCCAGGGAAACTAAAATCTGCTGTTTTGCACCTTTTGAAAGCAATCTTCCGATGATCGGCATCATGAAAGCTGTTGTAAGCGCCGCCGGAATCATTAATGCTCCTGACTGAAGCGCCGTCCAACCCAAAATACTCTGCGTATATAAAGGAACAATAAACGTTGAACCATATAACCCGAATCCTAAAACGAAGGACATCACAGTTCCGATCCTCAGATTTCCGTTCTTTAAAACCCGGAGTTCCACAATCGGATATTTAAAGGTTAGCTCTCGCCAGAGAAATAATATAAATCCTAAAACTGCAGTAGTCGTGAAGGTTACAATCATTCCGCTTTCAAACCAGTCTTCTTCATGACCTCTTTCCAGAATGAACTGTAGAGATCCTACGGTTAATGCCAATAAAGCAATTCCAAGCCAGTCGACATCTGAAGCTTTTCTTTTCTCAGAAAATTTCGGACTTTTTACAAACTGTAAAGTCATTAATGTTGCCGCAATACCGATAGGAATATTGATGTAAAAAATATACGGCCAACTGTAATTATCAACAATATATCCTCCCAAAGGCGGTCCTAAAGTTGGACCAATAATTACACCCAAACCGTAAATTGCCTGCGCCATACTACGTTTTTCAACCGGATAAGATTCGGTAATAATGGTTTGCGAAGTTACGAGCAACGCTCCACCGCCAATTCCCTGACATAATCTGAAGAATACCAGCTCCCAAATATTTTCGGCATTTCCACATAAAAACGAAAATATGGTAAATATAATAATGGATGCTGCAAAATAATTTCTTCTTCCGAACTGCTGCGAAAGCCAGCTCGTCATAGGTACAACAATAACGTTACCAATAGCATATGCTGTGATTACCCAACCCACTTCAGAAAGTGTGGCACCCATGTTTCCCTTCATTTCGTTGAGGGCAACATTTACAATCGTGGAATCCACAATTTCTAGCAAAGCACAAAGAATCGCTGTAATCGTAATGATCACTCTTCGGGCTCCATATTCTACTAATGAATCTTGCATTGATTTTTTAATGTGTTTTAAAGAAGGTTGAGGTTAAAATTTAGCTTGAGAATAAAATATTTCTAAAGCCTAAAATCATTACTCCTCATCTTTAAGAATTATAAAAAGTGAATTGTCAATAGTTAATCAACTTCATGGTCAACTTTACTACTTCATTTTCAATCTGTCATCAGTCATCGTCAAAACCTTCATCAATCTTCCTGCATTTAATTCCTCAACATTCGCAATTGACTCGCCTCAGCAAAACTGACAATTCACTTATATACTTTTTTATAAAAAATGAATTGTCAATACCCCATCAACATTGTTACCGATCTTCAGCTGCATTTCCATTCACAATCGATTTGCTTCCGCAAAATTGACAATTCACTTCACTAACTTTTTCAATATTATTTTAAAGAAACTTCTGCTTTCACATTCATCCCTGTTCTTAATCTTTTTGCAATGTTTGGATCTAATTTTACAAAATCGATTTTTATAGGAAGTCTCTGTACAACTTTTACAAAGTTTCCACTTGCATTATCGGGAGGCAAAATTGAGAATGTAGATCCTGTTGCAGGAGAAAATGAGCTTACTACACCGTCAAATTCCGTATCAGGAAAAGCATCAATTTCTATTTTCACTTTTTGTCCTTCAACCATTTTAGCAACCTGAGTTTCTTTAAAATTTGCAATTACCCATTTCTGATCATTTTTAACCAAGCTAAATAATTGTGCACCTGCCTGTAAAAACTGACCTGCCTGAATAGGAACTTTCCCAACAAAACCATCTTCCGGAGCTACGATAACCGTATAAGAAAGATTTAATTTTGCACTTTCTACATCCACTTCTCTCTGTTTCGCTACCGAACCGGCAACTGAAATCTGTTGAGAACTTGCTTCTGTTTGTGAAGATGCAATTCCTGTTTGTTGTGCAATCTGGTTTCTTGTATCTACTAAAACCTGCAATTGTTTATCTGCAGATTGCTTTGCTGCTAAAGCCTGTTCGTACTGCTGTTCTGTAATTGAATGATCTTTTACAAGAACTGAATATCTTTTTAAATCCTGAGCCGTTTTCCAAACGTTTACTTTTGCCGCTTCAATTTGTGCATTTGCTGTTGCTACAGCTGCTTGTGAGCTGCTAATATTTTTTGAAGTTGCATTGGTAGAAGACTGAGCAGATGAAATATTGCTTTTTGCGGTTGACAAAGCTGCCTGAGCTTGCTCTAAAGCCATTTTCTGATCTTTGTTATCTAAAATAACCAATGTATCACCTTTTTTTACAAACTGATTGTCTTTTACTTTTACTTCTGCTACATATCCTGAGATTTTAGAAATTACAGGGTTCATATTAGAAGCGATTTGAGCATCATCCGTTTCTTCATGAAACTGACCGTAAGTGTAAGATCTATAACCGAAAATTCCGCCCCCGATTACTACTACGGCTAAAATGATCGGAAAAACTAAACTTTTTTTCTTTTTAGGTTCAGTTACTTGAGTATTGTTATTTTCCATTTTGGATATTGTCTGTTTTTTATTTGATTGTTAAAGTTCCTGTTGTCTGCAATAGTTTTCTATACGCTAATGCAGCATCTGCTTTTGCATTGATAACGCCAACATTGGCAGCAATCTGAGCCGCATCTGCATCCAATAATTCTGTCATGGTTGCAAGACCGTTATCATATTTGTTTTTTGTAATTCTGTAGTTTTCGTTAGCTTGTACCGCTGCTTTTTCGAAAACTGTAATTCTTTTTTTAGAATAATCTGAGTTTTGATATTCTCTGTTGACGTCTAATTTAATATTGTCGTTCAACAGTTCGTTGGTTGCAGACAACTGCATTTCTCTGGCTTTTGATTGCTTTAAAGAAGAATTTTCTTTCCAAAGGTTAGATAGATTGTAAGAAATTCCTACTCCAACATTCACGGCATTATAAATCGTTAAAAATTTCGGGATATCTGCTGCTACATAACCTCCTGTAAATGCAATAGAAGGAAGATTTTCTGCTTTTGCCGATTTCGTTCCCAATTCTGCGGCTTTTCTTTGCTGATCTAAAGCTTGAAGATCTTTACGGTTTTCTCTCGCTTCATTCAGATAAAAACTAACAGGTTTTACATCATCAGATTCATCCAAATAGTTTTGATCAACTTCGATCTCCGTAGTTTCCGGAAGACCAAGAAGCAAATCCATATTGATATTGGCAATGTTGTAATTGTTTTTAGCTTCTAATAACTGCAGTTCAATATTTGAAGTCTGAAGGTTTGCTTTCAAACGGTCGTTTCTTGCAATCACTCCATTATTTTCAAGCTTAAGAAAAGTTTCGTCTCTTTTTTGAGAAGCCGTAAGATTTTCTTCTAAAACTTTAATCGATTGGTTGGCTTTAAATAAGTTATTATAAGCCTGAGCTACATTATACGCAATGGCGATTTTATCATTTTCAGTGCTCAATTTTGATGCTTCCACCAAATACTTTGCAGACTGAATTCCGTATTTTATTCTTCCACCGCTGTAAATAGGTACGCTAAGATTTGCCGAACCATATGCAACCTGATGAACTTCCGGTCCTCCTGCTGCAGAAACTCCTGGAAGTTTCAGATCAATGTTCGGTTTTATCGGAAGATACATATAACTCCCCGAAACTTTCAATTCCGGAAGCTGTCTGTTTTTTGCTTCCAAAAGATCGGCTGTAGCTTCTTCTATTTTGGCAGCATCTATTTTTAAACTTTTACTGTTCTGGATTCCCAACTGTACCGCCTCATCAAGACTTAACTGTTTTTTCTCCTGAGCATTAGTGTACATCATTCCTACGAAAAGGGACAGTACAATAGCTGAGTTATTTATTCTCTTCATAACCTAAAAGGTCTTTTAAAATATGTTTTATATGTTTCTTGAGTTCTGAATAATATTTTTCCTCAAAAGCTTCCTCATCTTCAGTATTATTAAGAAATTCTTTATACATACCTTTGGCGTTTGATGCGTAAAAAAGCGTTCCGCTTACGGTAGAATGTAATAAATAGATGGGTGGGTTTTTGGTGAAAATTCCTTTCTGAATTCCGCTTTCCAAAATTTTAGAATACATGGAAATGAAACTCATTTTAGTTTCCTTTAAAAATTCCACAATCTGAGGATTTTCTGTATGAAGCTGCTCTCTCTGCATAATTCTGTAAAAGCATTTGTGGTGCCTTACTCTGCCAGCAAACTGATCAACAATTCTTTCAATTTTTTCCCATTCATTAATATCTGTTCTTTCTAAAATATCTTTAGAAAAAAACTGTCCTTCATTCATTCTGTACTCCACCAATTTCTCATAAAGCTTTTCTTTAGAACCGAAATAATAAGAAATCATTGAAATATTTACATTGGCAGCTTTAGAAATCTCTCTTGTAGAAGTTCCCTGAAAACCATTTTCCGCAAATAGTTTTTCTGCAGCGAATAATATATTTTCTTCTTTTGAAATCATCTTTAGTAATTTTCGGGTGCAAATGTACAACGCTTTTTTGTTAAAATCAAACGATTGATTGATTTTTTAATTTATTTTTAATTCTTTATATATTTCCAATTAATTTTATATTTACTTAAAATCAATTTTTATGGGCTTTTTCAGTTTTCTTTTTGGCAGAAAAAAACAGACGGAGAAAATCAATCCTCCCGCAGAAGATCAATCTGTTAAAATTTCAGAATCCGGAGTAAAATTCGATCTGGAAATTGTAGAAGCTTATAAAAGATATCATTCAGATCCTTCTTCAGATATAAGTTTAGACATCGAAGATCAAAACGGAAAAAGTGTTCCGCCACACGTTGCTTATTCTCAGATATTTTCTGAGTGGGCAAAAATTCAGTCTAAATGGGATAGAATGTCTGTGCTTTATGAATTTTGGGATAATTCTCAACTTGAAAAACTGGAAGACTGGCAAATCATAGAACGATATACGAAAGACAGATATGCTACAAAATCACTGAATTATTTCAGAAAAAAGGTTGAAGGAAAAGATAAGTTGTCTGTAGAAGAATTAGTGGCTGTCTCTAAACTTTACAGAGTTTTACTGGATAATGATTCAGCATTGACTTACGCAGAAAAAGCCTACGAAAAGTTTCCCGGCAATGATTTAGCAAAAGTGGAATACGCCAGTGTACTTCATTTATCTAAAGACACCGTAAAAAGAGAAAAAAGCCATCAGATTATTGGTGATGTTTTGGAAAAGAAAATGAAACAAAATGAATCACAAAATATATTCGATTGTTTTATATTTTCAGAAAATTATCTGGATTCGTCAGTATTTGCAATGGCATATCTTATTAACGGCGATGCAGATCTTGAGATGTGGGATTACGTTGCAGAAGAATATTATTATTGCCCTGTCTTCCGTTACGAGCATGCAGTAAAATTATCTGAATCTGAAAATACAGGTTTGCGTGCTCTCGCCAAACTCACTTCTTTAAGTCAGGAATTTCCATGGTTTACAACTGCAGTGCAGTCTACAGTAAAAAACATAGAATCTATGCGTGTTCAGTTGGGCAAACCCGATTTTATGGAAAAGGAATATTTAGAGTTTAAAAACAATCTTCAATGATAGTTCTTTTTTAATATTGATTTAAAAATCCCGAATTTATTAGCTTTTATGAATATATCTTGATAATTTAATTCCCAAGTCTGTCCATACAATTTTAGGATTTCCATTTCTTGTAAGATGTAAATCGGCAGTGTTTATTTCTTCTAAAATATTAATAATATTTGCACCGCTGATATATTTTGAAAAACCAGCCCAGTTGAAACCATTGGCATCAATCTTTTTGTACACCAATTCTTCAGACTGATAATTTTGCAATAAAGCCAATCTGAAAATTTCTGAGGCATAGTTGAGAAAGTTTTTTTGCTTTTCTCTGTTCCAGCCTGCAATTTCTTTTGCCCAAATAATGATGTTTTTAAGATATTCCGGTTTCTTTTTTACCATAAATGCATCACGAACCCACTGTACAAATAGCTTTTCAAACTCCGGATTTTTATCTTGTGAACTTAGAAATTTTACGGCATCATTGAGATTTCCTTGTGACTGATGCACAACCTCCTTCCCTTTTTCATCTGAAATATTAAATTTACTTTTCAAATAAACTTCCAAATCTTCATCATTAATTCTTGGAACTTCAATCAGCTGCGTTCTTGATAAAATCGTTGGTAAAATATCGTCACTGCTTTCTGCCGTTAAAAGAATGATTGTTTTTGCTGGTGGTTCTTCTAAAAATTTAAGAAACTTGTTGGATGCTGCTGTATTCATTTTATCAGCACGCCAAACGATAAGAATTTTAGTTCCGCCCTCAAAACTTTTTAAAGCAAATTTTTGATTTTGCTCATCTATTTCATCTGCAGAAATAAAGAACTGTTTGTTTTCAGATTCAAGAACGGCAGTCCAATCGTCAAAACTCGCGTAGGGAAAATCTAAGATCATTTCTCTGAATTCCTCAAATTTATTTTTGCTTAATGAGTTTCTATTATCGGTAAAAACAGGAAAGCTGAAGTGTAAATCTAAGTGATTAAGATGTTCTACTTTTGATGCAGCATGCTCATTTTCACCTTTTAATATTTCTTTTGCATACGCTAAAACCAAAGGCATTGTTCCGTAGCCTTCTTTTCCTATGAAAAGCTGGGCGTGGCTTACTCGGTTTTCGGTGATGCTGTCTTTAAGAAGTTTTTTAAGATTTTCTTGTCCGGCGATGTTTTCCCAATTCATGTTTCAAAGATAAGAATTTTTGAAAAGGGTAGCGAGTCAAGTGTTAATTTTGCTTCGCAAGTAAATAGTTAATTTTAATGTCATTAAAAATTTGACAGTAAAGCTAATTTTTCATTGACAATTCATTACAAATTCACCCTTAACAAACTTTAACCTCAGTAAATTTTTACAATTCATTAATATTTAAGATATTTGCGCATTATTTTAAAAATATAGAATGAAAAAAATTTTTGTACTATCATTCATTTCAGTGGGGTACTTCCTTAACGCGCAAAGTTTGAGCAACTCACCTTATGCAACTTACGGAATTGGTGATGTAAAATATGATAATACGATTGAAACTTCCTCTATGGGAGGGATCTCAACTGCTTTTATAAGTGATTTCAGCAGTAATTTTAACTTCGGAAACCCTGCGAATAACAGTAATTTTGAGTTAACAAGTATTAAGCTTGAAGCTACTAACGAAAACAATTATTTTAAAACTGATTATAATAATACGAAGTCTACCAAACATTCTACGTATTTATCTAATATATCTATCGCTTTTCCTATTTCATCAAAAATAAAAATGGGTTTCCTTTACCAACCGTATAGTTCTAAAAGCTATGAGGTAGTACATGATGAAACAATTGATGGAGCAATCAATCGAAATATATTCAAAGGTAGTGGAACTTTAAATACCGCTCAGTTAGCCCTATCTTATAAAATCAATTCTCAATTTGCTGTAGGAGCAAGAGCTAATTATTATTTTGGTAATCTTTATGATTTAAATGAATTTTCAAATTCTAATGCTGAATTAATAAATGGTTACGAAACCAAAAACAGCATTAAAAATTTCAACTTTACATTAGGTACAAGTTATCAAAGTGTAAATACAAGTACCGATCGTAAACTGACCATTGGGGCAACTGCTACATTTGGTAATACAAGTAATATGAACACCAATTATATTAACAGCACTTATTATTACAGTGATGTTGATACAAAAGCGGGAGAAACAATTATTGATCAAAAAAATACAAGTTCAAACAATTTACTTCCACTTCAGGCTTCAATAGGTGTAGGATACGGAAGTGAAAACCATTGGTTCCTTTCAGGACAGATTGATTATAAAAAAGGAGAATCTATCAGCTATTTCGGTAATACTTTTGATTATCAGGATTCTTACAGGATTTCTGCCGGAGGTTGGTATTTACCAAACTATAACAACTTTAGAAGTTATTTCTCAAGAGTTGTTTACCGATATGGAGCTTTCTATGAAAAAGGAAGTCTTGAAATTGCAGGAAACAGTATCAATAAATTTGGTATATCAGGAGGAGTAATGCTACCATTCAAAAATAGCAGTATCACAAGAATGAGTGGTCTTGAAATTGGTGTAGAATTAGGAAAAAGAGGAACGCTTAAAAACAATCTGATTAATCAGAATTTTGTTAACCTGAAAGTTGGTTTCAATTTTGCTGACAGATGGTTTAGAAAACAGCTTTACAACTAAGAATGAATTTTATTTCAAACATAAATTTTAAAAATATAGCATACCTTTTTAGTTGTGCTATATTTTTTATATTCACATCCTGCGAAGAAGACCTCACCAAACCAAAAGGCGGCAACGAAAAAAACTTCCCATCGCAGATTATTCACAATGCAAAAATTATACAGAGAGATTCTGGTTTTATTACCCTAAAAGCAACGGCTCCGATTATTGAAAAATACGAGTTGATCGACAGTCCATATACTGTTGCTAAAAAAGGAATGAAAATAGAGTTTTTTGATAAAAAAAATCCTAAAAAACCTGGTAACATTACTGCAAAATATGCAAAAATGTACGATTATAAAAAATTCTACGAAGCAAGAGGCAATGTAAGAATTCTTACCAGTGACGGACAAAGATTTGCTACCCAAAGTGTTTTTTGGGATCAGAAAAAAAATAGAATCTACACAAGAGACACTGTTTATGCAACTATGGAAGATGGCTCTACTCTTGTACACGCCAACGGAATGACCGCTAAAGACGATTTCTCAGAATATAAATTTTTCAACAATTCTGGAGATCTTGATGTAAGCAAGGCTAAAATTGCACAACCAAGACCTTAACCAATGACTGTTTATAAAGCAATAGGATTAATGTCGGGAACCAGTTTAGATGGTTTAGATATTTGTTTTGCAAAATTTTGGAAAGAAAATTCTTCTTGGAAATTTGAAATCATCAAAGCTGAAACGATTCTTTACCCTAAAGTTTTAGAGGAGCAGCTTAGAAATTCTATTTATTTATCTTCACAGGATTTATTAGCCTTACATTCAGAATACGGCTTTTATTTAGGTGAAATTACCAAAGATTTCATTACGAAAAACCAGCTTTCAGATATTGATTTGATTGCGTCTCATGGTCATACTGTTTTCCATCAACCTCAAAGAAAATTCACCCTTCAGATTGGTGACGGAAGAGCCATAAAATTACAAACTAAAATTCCAGTTATTTACGATTTCCGATCTCAGGATGTTTTATTAGGCGGAAACGGAGCGCCTTTGGTTCCGATTGGTGATGAGTTATTATTTTCGGATTACAATGCATGTCTTAATTTAGGTGGATTTTCGAATATTTCGTTTAAAATCAATGAAGAAAGAATCGCTTTTGATATTGCTCCGGTAAATATTGTTTTAAATAAATTAGTTCAGGAGTTTGGTCAAGATTACGATGAAAACGGCGATTTATCGAGAAAAGGAAATATTAATCCTCAATTATTAGAACAATTAAATTCTTTGGATTTTTATGCGCTGTCTCATCCAAAATCATTGGGAATTGAATGGTGTAATGCAAATATATTCCCTTTTTTTTCAGGGATTGAAAATTTAGATGTTTTAGCAACTTTTACAGAACATGCTGCTGAACAGATTTCTAAAATCTTCAATATTCATCAGTTTAATAAAGTACTTTTTACAGGAGGCGGAACTTACAACCAATTTCTTATCGAAAAAATAAAAAGCAAAACGAATACAGAAATCATTATTCCCGAAAAACAGATTATTGATTTTAAAGAAGCATTAATCTTTGCTTTTATGGGCGTTCTCAGATTGAATAATGAAACCAACGTTCTTGCTTCGGCAACAGGAAGTTCACATAACCACAGTTCCGGAATTATCGCATAAAAAAACCTTCATTTCTGAAGGTTTTCGTTTTATTTATAAGCTTCGATTTTATCGGTCAAAGTATTAATGAAATTCTGAAGCGGTTTCTCAACCATCATTTTGATAAAAGGATTAAATTTCCCTTCAAAAAGCATCTGTACTTCAGTCTGATTTTCGTTCAAAGGTTTCAAAGTTGCTGTAAGAGCAAAATCTAAGCTTGAGCTAGCCGATTTCAAAACAGCTTTTTCATCTGTAACTTCATCTATTTTGAGTGCAATTTCAGGCATTCCTTGAAGTCCGAATTTAAAGCCATCTTCTCTGGTTTCAAATTTTTGAAGACCATCCGGCATAAATTCTTTATAATTTTCAGGAGATTTCAGCAACTCAGATAAATCTTTAGATGATTTATTGACAATAATTTTTCGTCCTTCTAAATTCATTTTTTATTTTTGTATTTAAATTACTACAAATGTATAAAGTTTTTGTGAACGAAAAAAAATTATTGATATCTAAGAACCCTGAAAACTTAGAGAAAGTCTTAAATTACGAAAGTTTCACAACTTTAGAAATTGCCCTTGATCTTTTGCAGAACACATCGACTTCCGAGCTTAATGTGTACGGCGAACAGATTGATGAGATCTGGAAAGAATTTAAAAAACTTTTCAGGATTATTGAGGCTGCAGGAGGAATTGTAAATAAGCCAAACGGAGATACACTTTTCATCAGAAGATTAGGCAAATGGGATCTTCCGAAAGGCAAAATGGAAAAAGGTGAATCTCGTGAAGAATCTGCCATAAGAGAAATTGAGGAAGAAACCAATCTGCAGAATGTAGAGCTCAAAGATTTCATCAATACAACCTATCATATTTATATCGAAAGAAATGGCGACCGTGTTTTGAAACACACCCATTGGTTTGAAATGTTTTTTGATGGTGAAGATACCTCAAAACCTCAGTTAGAAGAAGGCATCACAGAAGTTGCCTGGAAAAACACCACTCAGATTGAGAATGAAGTTTTTCCAAACACGTTTCAAAATATAAAATTGATTATTAATGAATTTTGGGATACAAAATCTAAATAAAATCGATTGCTTTTTCTAAAGAAATCCCACGTGAAGCTTTAAGCAGAATATTTTCTGACTGAATTTTGTTGCCTTTTAAATATTGAATTAATTCATCTGTACTTTCAAAAGCCGCAGAATTTTTGTTGACGTTTTTAAATTGTTTTCCAACAGTAATAATTTCGTTGAAACCTAACTCCTGAGCTAAATTAAAAATATTCTGATGTTCTTTTTCGCTTTCATCTCCTAATTCCAACATATCGCCGATAACGATTGTTTTTGAGCCTTCAAAAGTGACAAAATTATGTAGAGAAGCAGACATTGAACTCGGGTTTGCATTGTAGGTATCTAAAACCAGAGTTTTATGATCTTTTTTCACCACCTGAGATCGCATATTCGTTGGAGTGTAAGATTCTATAGCAGATTGTATTTTATTAAAATCTATTCCAAAATACAGTCCTAAACTCGCAGCAGCACAGAGATTGGTAAAATTGTAGTCTCCTGTCAGTTTTGATAAAGCTTTTTGATTTTGATACTGTAAACCGACAAAATTATTTTCAGAAAAAGCCTCGAAATAATAATCAGAATCAGCTTTCCCAAAAGTTATTTTTGGTCTATAATTCTGAGTTTTATCTAATTGAATAGGATCATTTTCATTAATTAAAACGGTTTGTTCTGCATTTTTAAGATAATCATACAACTCAGATTTCCCTTTTATAACGCCTTCGAATCCTC
Source organism: Chryseobacterium mulctrae (assembly GCF_006175945.1). Lineage (NCBI taxonomy): Bacteria > Pseudomonadati > Bacteroidota > Flavobacteriia > Flavobacteriales > Weeksellaceae > Chryseobacterium > Chryseobacterium mulctrae. The sequence continues at coordinate 1,107,407 of NZ_VAJL01000001.1, forward strand.
CAAATCCTTCTAAATGTGCTTTTCCAAAATTGGTTATATATCCATAATTTGGGCGAGCAATAGTACAAAGTAATTCTATTTCTTTTTGATGATTGGCTCCCATTTCGATAACCGCCATTTCATGTTCCGGTTTAATGGAAAGTATAGTCAAGGGAACACCGATGTGGTTATTTAAATTTCCGAAAGTGTACTGCACATTATATTTTTCTGATAATACTGCATGAATGAGCTCTTTGGTCGTCGTTTTACCATTACTTCCGGTAAGACCAATAATCGGAATATTTAATTGATTTCTATGATGTACAGACAGTTCTTGCAAAAATTCTAACGTAGAAGGAACATAAAAAATATTTCTTTCTGAATTTTCAAATTCTTTATTTTCAATAATAACAGCAAAAGCGCCCAATTCAATAGCCTTTTCAGCTAAAGTTGCCGCATCAAAATTATCTCCCGAAAACGCAAAGAAAATATCATTCTTTTCTACTTTTCTACTGTCAATAGTTATTTTTTTTGCCTTTAAAAAGATAGGATAAAACTGTTCTATATTCATTATATTTTATTTCAGAGATCATAGATAATCGCCCAATCTGCATAAGTATTTTAGATTTTATAGCCAAGCGATTTCATGGTTCAAAAATAAAAAACCTCCCGAAAATACGGGAGGTTTTTTTTAAGTATTTTGATAAATATTATCTTCTCGTTCTAGATTTGTCGTTTACTCTAGCATCTTGTGCAACACGGAAACCGATCCAACCATAACCAGCTGACTGATTTTTGTATCTTCTCTGTCCCGGATCCAACCAATATGCTGAATCTTGCCAAGAACCACCTTTCACAACTCTGATATCGTTAGAAATAGCTGAAGTTCTGTCTTTAGTATCTTTTTGCAATATTACTTTACCATTTGCATCAACAACAAATTTCGTAGTTGGAGCATTGTACATATCGTAAGATGCAGCAGAATCGCTTGCATTTCTGTAATCTAATGAAGACTGTCTGTCACCATCTCTATAGTTTCTGTAATCTGCGATAGTTTGTCTTTCAAACTGACCAGGTAAGTTTTTGTAAACCAATCTTCCGTCAGCTAAAGTATCGTATTTCATATTACCTTCTTCTACCATTTTGTAAGTTCCGTCACCGTTTCTTACGATAGCTTGAGGCATGTTTCCTCTGTAATAGTTGAAGTCACTTGATTCATCAATGATTGGTCTGTAGACATCCGCAGTCCATTCTGAAACGTTTCCAAACATACCGTAGATACCGATGTTGTTTGAAGGAAACTGTCTAACGTCTGCAGTTTTAGCAGCCCCATCATTTTTCCATCCTGCCGTACCTGAGTAATCTCCTCTTCCTAGCTTGAAGTTTTCAAGGATCATTCCTCTATTTTTACCTTTGGTACCTCTAAGAAGATCTACCTGAGGTTTTTTCTCTAAGTAATTGTTGTACTCTCTGTTTTTCTCCATACCAAGAGCAGCAAATTCCCATTCAACTTCTGAAGGAAGTCTGAATTTGGTAACCATCGCAGCATTCGGAGCTCCGTTTGCAGCCTGAATTCTTTGGTTGGTAGTTTTCATACCAGTCCTTTGATTCATTCTTTGCTGGTTGATGTAACCTTGCATTTCAGGATCATTCGATTTGAATTTATCCATATTGAAAGCTGTTCCACCTTGGTTATTAGATTCGTTGATGTACAAATCTTTTGCAATAATACCTGCTTGCATCAAAGCTTTTTCGTTTGCTCTGTCTGTCAACCACTCACAATATCTGTTTGCCTGAGTCCAAGAAACTCCTACTACCGGATAATAATCATAGTTTTGATCTCTGAAATAAGTTTCGTTAAGATCATTTCTAGATAATTTATTATCCCATAACAAAGTATCCGGTAAAGCACCGTTGTAAATTTCTTTATAACTAGGATCACTTGGAGGGAATACATACTTCAACCATGTAAGGTATTCGCGGTATTCGTAGTTAGTAATCTCAGTTTCACCGATAAAGAACGAACTAACCTGCATTCTGCGAGGCGAGTTATTCCAATCGTGCATTACATCATCTTTCACTAATCCCATTGTAAAAGTTCCTCCTTCAACATATACCATTCCCGGCCAACCTTTTTGCTTCTGTTGCTTTCCTGCAAAAAACCAACCCTGTTTTTCGTTTGGTTTCCAACCTGTCTTGCTGACAAATTTTTTGGTACCCCCGCCTCCGGAAGTTCCTGAACCACCACAGCTGGTTAATGCAAGTGTAGAACTCAATGCTATTAATGAAAACAACTTTAGTTTTTTCATAGTCGATATAAATATTATTCAAAGTACAAAGAAAAAATAAATTATTCAATAAATCAAATAAAGATTTGATTTTTTTGAAAATTCTTAACAAATTAATTTTATGGTATCACATATTAATTACAAAATTTTCATTTATTTTGTAATTTAGAAATTTCAAACATCAACATGAGACTAAAAATCACTCTATTACTTGTATTTGCTTTTGTATCAACCTCTTGGGCTCAAAGAGTGCCCATAAATTGGGACGGTGCTAAAATTCAAGATTATGGTGATACAAAAAGGAATCTTCCAAACTTCAAAAACGAAGGTTTTTCGTACAGCCAAAATAATATTTTTATCGTTAATAAGCAAAAAACAGGTGAAAAACAGCTTCGTGTTTCTAATCTTATTTGGGAATCTGTTTCTGCAAAAGATTTGTTTGAAATGAATAAAGATCTTATTCAGGATTTTGATATTTCAGATATAGACTATTACTATTCTGAAGGAGAAAGATACGCAAGTGTGCGTGTTGGCTTATTTAAAAATATAAAAGGAAGAATTCAGAGATTATCTTCTTTTGATATTTCTGAAACCAATGCATCTGCTCCTCAAATGGCAAGTAAAGTAGGAAGTACTCAAAATCCGTTATCTAGTGGTGGTTTTTATAAAATTAAAGTTGATAAATCTGGAGTTTTCAAAATAACCGCCCAGTTTCTAAGAGACAATGGAATGAACCCAGCTAATATCAATCCGAAAAACTTTAGAATCTACGGAAATGGTGGCGTTATGCTTCCGGAGTTTAATCAGGATGTAAAATACAGTGCTTTGCAGGAAAATGCTATCCAGGTAGTGGGTGAAGATGATAATGTCTGGAATGATGGCGACTATGCTCTTTTCTACGCTCAAGGACCAAATGGATATAACCTGTATAACAAGGCAAATGGAAATGGATTTAAGAGAGCTGAGACGAGACTAAGTGACAGAAGTGAAAACGTAAAAAATATCTATGAAGACTTCTCCTATTACTATATTAATTTTGATAAAGGACCAGGAAAAAGAGTACAAGACGTTGATGTAAATCTTCCGACAACAACACTCATTTCAAGATTTGACAACTATCAGGTTATTAACAATGATCAGAAAAATTTATTTAAAGTAGGAAGAATTTGGGTGGAAGACCAAGGTTTCACAACCGATAAAGCAGTAACGTTTAATTTAAGCTCAGCTATCCAGGGAACTGATGTTATACGCTACAGAACTCAGGTTGTAGGATGGCGAGCGCAGCAAAACGGTATTACTTTTAACATCAACAGTCAAAATTCTTCACCACAAACAGTACCAGCAAACGATCCTGATTATGCCTATGATTATTTTCCTATTAATTACAACGGCTCTATTTCTAACCTTTCAGGAAACCAACTTACGATTAATTATTTACCCAATATTTCAACCAATCCAAACGGGGCTTTTTATCTAGATTATGCAGAAGTGCAATACAAAGATGATTTAAAATTCAATGGCACTCAGATGAGTTTCAGAGATTTCTCTTTGGCAAGCGGAACCAATACCAATTACGGTTTTAGTATTTCTAATACCGGAAATCTGGAGCAAGTTTGGGATGTGACCGATATTACAAATGCCAACAGAAGAGTAAACAAGGCACCGGGAAGCGGAAATTTCAATTTTGGATATTCTACTTCCGATCCTAATTTTAATAATGAATTTATAGCTTTCAGAGCCGACGCTGCTTTTTCACCTCAATTTGTAGGAAGAATCGCCAATCAAAATCTTTCAGCTTTACAAAATGTAGATTATTTAATTATCACAACGCCTCCAATGATGGCACAGGCTCAAAGAATTGCCAACTATCACCAGACAAAAAATAATTTTAATGTTCAGATTGTAGACACAGATAAGATTTACAATGAATTTGGCAGTGGAAGCAAAGATCTTACAGCAATAAGAGATTTTGTAACAAAACTTAATACTCCGCTTGGCAGTCTTAAATATGTATTTATATTAGGAGATACATCATATGATTATAAAAACAGAGTTTCGAATAACACTAATATTGTTTCAAGTTATCAGAGTCAAGTATCTTCGGATTTTGTGGGTTCATTTGTTACAGACGATTATATTGTAATGACAAAACCACAAACGGCTGCTGAAATATCAAATAATCTTCCAGATTTACCAATAGGTAGAATCCCGGCAGCCAATCCTACAGAAGCAGCCAATATGATTGATAAAACTTTAGCATATTACAACTCACTTGCTGGACAGTCATCGCCTTTCGGAGAATGGAGAATGAAGCTTGATTTTATTGTGGATGACGATGGGCAAGGAGGAGGTCCTTTTCATAATGTCATGAATAACACTCTTGTAAACACATTTGAAATTCCGCTAGTAAATACTTTGAAAGAATACAATGTGAGAAAGCTTTATCTGGATGCTTTTCAGGCGCAAAGTACAGCAGGAGGCCAGAGATATCCTCAAGTAAACCAGGCAATCTCTAATGATATAGGCAATAGTCTTTATTTGTTTTATTTTGGGCATGGAGGTATCAATGGATGGGCTCAGGAAAGAGTTTTAACAACAGATGAAATTCAGAACTCAAATAATTTCTCAAATGTTTACAGCAGATTCCCGTTTGTATCAACAATTACCTGTGAATTCACACTTTGGGATGAGCCGTCTACTTTTTCGGCAGGAGAACAGTTTATAAAATTAAAACAGGGAGGCCCCGCGGCAATGATTACATCTAGTAGAGCAATTGGTGTAGACTATGGAAGAGATTTCACAGATCTTTATACAAAAGAAATGTTTAAAATGACCAATGATGATTTTAACACTATCGGGAATGCCCATCTGAATGCAAAAAAATTAAAACCCGGAAACAGCAATCATTTAAAAGTAAATGTCTTGGGAGATCCTGCGATGAAATTGAGTAGACCTCAGAGATTATTAGTGATTGACGGAATAGAAACTCCTGTTCCCGGATTAATCCGAGGCTTAGATTTTGTAAAAGTGAAAGGTCATATTAATAATCCAAACGGAACTTTAAATACAAGCTTTAACGGAAGAGTAGTAATTAATATTTTTGATAAAAAATTAAATAAAACAACTCTAAACAATGATGGTGGATTAACTCCTGTTTTAAGCTACAAAGAAGAAGGAAGCGCTATAGTAAAAGCTTCCGGAACAGCAGTAAATGGAGTTTTCACTGTAGAATTTTATGTTCCTAAAGACATTAATTATGCAGTAGGAGAAGGTAGAATCTTAGGTTATGCTGATAACAAATCGATTGATGTATTCGATAATCAGTTTGTACAGGTAGGAGATATTAATCCTAACGGAATCAATGATAATGAGCCACCAAAAATAAAATTGTACATGAACAACACTAATTTTGCAAATGGCGGCATTACAAATCAGAATCCTATGCTTTTGGCATGTTTGAATGACGATACGGGAATAAACTCTACAGGTTCTGGTGTTGGTCATGATATTACAGTATATTTAGACGGGCAAATTATTAACACCATTGTTTTAAATGATTTCTTCTCGTCAGGTGAAGGAAACGGATGTATCAATCCTGCTTTGGCAGACTATCAAAAAGGAAATGTAACCTACCCTTTCAGAAACTTGGCGATAGGTCAACATCAGTTAACATTTAAAGTTTGGGACATCAACAATAATTCGACAACTGAAACGTTAAACTTTGAAGTTAAAGATGAAGCTGATCAACATTTGATTATTAACAGACCATTGAACTGGCCAAACCCTTTTACCAATAAAACATACGTTCAATTTGAACATAATTGTGATGATATTTTAGATGTAAACGTTCAAATTTATACAATTACAGGAAAATTAGTAAGAACTTTAACAAATGTTGTAGTCGCAGAACCTTTCCTACAGGGCTTTAGAACGCCACGTCAGGCAATTGAATGGGACGGAAAAGACGATTTTGGTGACACAGTTGCAAAAGGTACGTATATTTTTAAGATATTTGCAAAAAGTCAAAATCAAGAAAAATGCAAAGGAAGTGCTACAGCTGTAGAAAAAATGGTACTTTTGAAGTAAATAAATAATTAATCAACAATATCAATAAAAAACTGATAATATATAAAAGACAACATATGAATTTAACTACTAAACTGCTTTTAGGGATTGGTTTGAGTGCTGGTTTTTTAAGCTACGCGCAAGATTTGAGTCAGGTAAGACCTGTATTAACCGGAGCTCCATTCCTTAGAATCGCACCAGATGCAAGATCAGGAGGTATGGGAGATCAGGGTGTGGTAACTTCACCTGATGCATTCTCTCAATTCTGGAATGCTGCAAAATATCCTTTTAGCAGAACTAGTTCTTCTGTAGGTTTGAACTATACTCCATATATGGGAAAATTAACCAATGATGTATTCTTATTGTACGGTGCTTTCCATAAATTTTTAGGTCAGGAAGAAAGATCTACTATTTCTGCAAGTATTTATTACTTCAATATGGGGGAAGTAGAACTTACTGAGCTTGGTGTAGACAATACAGTAACATCTAATGGGGTTTCAAAACCAAACGAAATGTCAATCGACGTTGCATATGCTTTGAAATTATCAGATTCTTACTCTATGGCGGTTACAGGTAGATTCATTCGTTCAGATTTATCTGGAGGATTCAACACTGATACTACACTGAAGCCGGCAAATACTTTTGCGGTAGACGTTTCAGGTTACTATACATCTCCAAAGTTTTCTAGCTTCGGAAATATGGATGGTAAAATAAATGGAGGTTTCTCGATTACAAACTTAGGTCCGAAATTAGACTATACAGGTGATGAGGCTTCTAGATCTTATCTTCCTACAATGGCTAGAATTGGTGTAGGTTACGATATGTATCTTGATGACATGAACAAAGTAGGTCTTTCTGTAGAAGGATCTAAAATCTTGGTTCCGGGATCAGAATTTGTAGGAACAGATCCTAATACAAGACAGCCAATGTACCAAGTTCCAAATGTTGGGGTAATGGCAGGTATCGGAAAATCTTTCAAGAATACCAACTCAATTATGTACAGTGGTGCATTAGAATATTCTTATGACAATGCATTTGCTGTAAGAGGAGGTTATTTCCACGAAAGCGAAGAGCAGGGAGCAAGACAGTTTGCAACTGCGGGTATTGGTTTAAAATACCGTTCTTTCGGTCTTGATGTATCTTACTTAATCAATATGTCTAAAATTAATACAGCATTAGATAACACTATTCGTTTCGGTTTAACTTGGAACATTGGTGATGAAACTTCAAATGTGGATTATTAAAAAACGAATATAAAAAGTTTTGAAAAGCCTCATTTTTATGAGGCTTTTTTTGTTTCAGTACTTTGCTGTCATTTTATATGTGCTTTAATAAAATATTTAAATAAAAATTCACAATTCACGTACGAAGTAAACCTGCCAATTCACATTTAACTCTTATTTTTGTAATATGAACTATTCTTCGGAGCTCAAAAAAATCGTAACCAGCCAATATGTATATTCTTCCATAAGAATTACATTGGCGACGGTGATTCCGTGTTTAGTTCTCTCCTACTTCGGTTTACTCAAAGAATATTTTCTTTTTCCTTTGGGAACCAGCTTTGTTGCATTAACAGATCAGCCGGGACCATTTATCAGACGTAGAAATTCATTAACTTTTGCTATTTTCTGCTTTGTCGTTGTTGCGTCAATTGCGAGTCTGGTGAAAGGAATTATTCCGCTTGTTCTTCTCGAAGTCATTGTTTTCGGAATGTTTTTCTCATTAATCGGAGTTTACGGACAAAGATTAGCCGCTGTAGGTTCGTTAGCATTAGTTGTTTTAGCCATCTTTATTGATGGTCATTTAACCGGAGCCAATATTCTGAAAAGTTTATTGATTTTTGCAGCCGGGTGTATCTGGTTTTTATTGATTTTCCTTATTGTTACTACAATTCAGCCGTATAAACTGGCAAGTCAGATGATTGGTGAAAATTATCTTCAGCTTGCAGAATTTCTTAAAATTAAAGCAAATTATTACCAGAAAAATCCTGATTTCGATAAGCTGAGCTTACAAGTCATTACAAAGCAGATCGGAATTAAAAATCTTCAGGAAGAAACCCGCGAAACTGTTTTTAAAACAAGAACCATCGTCAATGAATCCACAACAATAAGCAGATTATTGATGCTGATGTTTCTGAATTCAATGGACCTTCACGAAAAACTGATGACCTCTGAAAGCGATTACAAAAAGCTTCAGGAAAGTTTTGAAGACACCGAAATTTTAGTTAAAATTCATGACTATTTAAATATCCTTTCCGAAGAAATTGCCAACATCGGCATCTCTTTACAAAGCAGCACACGAGCAAGACCAATTTTCAATCTTGAAGTACGCTTTCATGAGCTTAATGTACATTATTTCGAATTGAGAAATAAGGAAATGACTCCTGAGAATTTGGAAAATTTCATGATTCTACGCCAAATTATGATGCGTATCAACGAAATTACCAAAGAGATCAGTGAGATTTACAAGGTTTTTTCTCAGAACGTAAAACTGGCAAAAAGTCTTTCTACAGGTTTAGATTTAAAGAAATTTATGCCTAAAGAAGAGAAAATTAATTTTAAGGTTTTAAAAAGCAATATTTCTCTTACCTCATCACATTTTCGTCATGCGATAAGAATTACGGTTGCGCTTTTATTGGGATATTTAGTTTCTTTGCTGCCGTTTGTAGAAATTGGTCATACTTATTGGATTTTAATTACCATTGTTGCTATTTTAAAACCTGCCTACTCTATTACCAAACAGAGAAATCTTCTGCGTTTCTACGGAACAGTTGCAGGAGCGGTGATTGCTTATGGTTTATTGTACTTTATTCACATTAATGCCTTGCTTTTTGCTATTCTTTTGTTGAGCATGATTTTATGTTTCAGTTTATTAAAAGGAAGATATTTCTGGGCGGTTTTGTTTATGACAATTTATGTTTTTATGAGTTTTAATTTCTTAAATCCGGGAAATGTAAATGTTATTTTTAAAGACCGAATTGTAGATACTTTTATCGCCGGAATTATCGCTTTTGTGGTTTCGTATATTGTGCTTCCGGTTTGGGAACATACACAGAATTTAGATTTAATGAAAAAATCTGCAGAATCTAATCTCACGTATTTCCACAGCGTAATGTCTAAGTTTTTGAATGATGGTTTTAATGTAGAAGACTATAAAGTAAAACGTAAAAACGCGATCATTTCTTTAGCCAATCTTTCGGATAATTTCCAGAGAATGATTTCTGATCCTAAAAATCAACAGAAAAAACTGGAAGTAGTCCATCAGTTTGTGGCAACTTCACATCTAATTACAGCGTATACCGCATCATTGTCGCAATACGCCAAAAGTGATCAGGAATATCCGGAAATAGACTCTGAAAGCTGGAGCAAAAAAATAGAATCTGAAATGAATCAGGTTTCAGCAATACTTAACGGAGATAAGATTTCAGAAACGTTAAGAATGGACAGCCGTCTTGAGCCAGAAGATTCTTCAATCGAAGATATGCTTCACAAAAGAAAAACAGAACTTCTCGAAAAAGAACATTTCGATACAAGAGATCCTAACAAAATTTCTCACTTAACTGAATTGAAAAATATCCACGATGTTTTGGAACTGATTTATGATGTTGCTAAAGAACAGCGAAAAGTAATTGAAAAGTACAGAAACGAAGAAAATTCTACTCTTCCACAATCGTAAAACAATACTCGTCGAAAAATTCCACTCTTGCTTTGAGCTCGTCTGAAATCTTATCGTCATGAACTCTGCATTTAATTTGATGCAGATGTTTTAATTCAAAGGGTCTTACTTCATAATGCTTTTTCAGCGACCAATGTTTGGAGTGATGAATTTTGTACATACTTTCCTTCACGCTCCAAATAATTGTATAAAAAACAACTTCCGTATCAAAAGGGATAAAACCTCTTTCGTTTTCGTAAGTGAATTTGTCGATTACTCTTAAAATTTTAGGATTAAATTTTTCAATATCAATTCCTATTTTATTTTTAGAAATGGCAATCGCCGCAAAAGGATAAGAATGGGTAATAGAAATTTCGGCATCTTTCGGTGATAAAAATGGTTCTCTTTCTTTATACAGAATTTTCGAATTGGGTTTTAAACTTTTCAAAAGTTTTCTGACCATTAAAACCTCCAACAATTTTTTAGGATGATAATCTTTTACTTTTTCGGCATTTTCGGGTTCTAAAAGCTCATCAATATTAAGTTCATCATTCTCGTCGTATTTCCAGACCAGAATAGTTGCAGTATCATCAGAAAAATCTCGGTAAAGAGGCATGGGTTTGTTTATTGGGTAAAATTAGTGAAAAAATTTTGGTTGGAAGATGGAAGTTGGATGATGGAAGTTTTTGCAACTAATTGCTTTTTTGTTTTTAAACGCAAAGATTTATTAACTTTTATGTTGAATTTAAGGAGCAAAGAATTGCAACAAGTTGCTTATGAAGCATGAAAATAAAAGAGCGCTTCATCAAATCAACTTTGTTGATTATTCTTTGCTCCTTAAATAATACAGTCTGCAAAATAAATCTTTGCGTTTAAACAGAATTTACAAGACTCACTCATAGTTTGTCATGCTGAAAGCATTTAGACAATGTTTAAACGCATAATGTTGAGATGCTTCCAGAATGACAAATTGACCGCAGGAATTTAGATTAAAATTTAGAACAAAAAAAATTCACTTAAATCCTAAGACTTAAGTGAATTTGAATATTATTTAAAAGTGAAAAACTTAAAGCGTAACATGTAAAACATCCAACACCCAGCTTCCATCATCCTACTTACTCTGGTGATTCTGATCGTTTCTATGCTCCATAATTTCAAGATTTTCATCTACAAAATAAGCGCTTCCGAAACCGTTTACATAAGAACCTTTTGTTGGATGAAGACCGATTAAGATAAAATCTTTCATTTCAGAAATTACATCCACTACTTTCCCGTGAGTTTCTTTTAATTGAGCAACTACAGTATTCCAGGTTTCAGAATCTCTTTCAACCTGAGAAGTAGAAGCTTCAATCGTTAATCTTTCTCTTGCATAAATTTGCTTTGTTGCAGACTCATCTTCGATAAACATAATAGAAGTTTTTCTTCCGTCTGCAAGATTTTTGGTATGTTTTGCCATGAAAGAAACTAAAATATAAAAAGTATCTTCTATCTGTACAAAAGGAGCATAGCTAGAATTAGGCGTTCCTTCAGTATCTACTGTTGCCAAAATGATGCTTTTAGTTCTTTCTACCAATTCTTTTACTTTAGGTGCAAGAGGTTTTGCCTGTCTTTGAGCTTCTTCCTGAGTATTTGTATGATTCATAATAGAGATTTATTTTGTGCAAAAATACATTATTTAGATTTAAAACAAATAAAATTAACACTGTATTATCTCATAAAAAGGAAGTTCAAAGCTTGTTTTTGTATCTAAATTATATGTTGTAATTTTGCAGTTTATAATTAGAAATTAAATTATTCATAAGATATGAGTACAACAACACAATACGTTCCTTATAAAGTTAAGGATATTTCCTTAGCAGAATGGGGAAGAAAAGAAATTACCCTTGCAGAAGCAGAAATGCCAGGTTTGATGTCAATCCGTGAAGAATACGGACCATCTCAACCATTGAAAGGAGCAAGAATCGCAGGATGTCTTCACATGACAATCCAGACTGCAGTTTTAATCGAAACTTTGGTTGCTCTGGGTGCTGAAGTTACTTGGTCTTCTTGTAACATTTTCTCTACACAAGATCACGCTGCTGCTGCAATCGCTGCTGCAGGAATTCCTGTGTATGCTTGGAAAGGTCTTAACGAAGAAGATTTCGACTGGTGTATCGAGCAGACTTTATTCTTCGGTGAAGACAGAAAACCATTGAACCTGATTTTGGATGATGGTGGAGATTTAACAAACATGGTTTTTGATAAATATCCTGAATTCACAAAAGATATTAAAGGACTTTCTGAAGAAACTACAACTGGTGTTCACAGATTGTACGAAAGAATGAAGAACGGAACTTTGGTAATGCCTGCAATCAACGTAAACGATTCAGTTACTAAATCTAAGTTCGACAACAAATACGGATGTAAAGAATCTGCAGTAGATGCTGTAAGAAGAGCGACTGACGTAATGTTGGCTGGAAAAAGAGTGGTAGTTTGCGGATACGGAGACGTAGGTAAAGGTACTGCAGCATCTTTCAGAGGAGCTGGTTCTATCGTTACGGTTACTGAAATCGATCCAATTTGTGCGCTTCAGGCTGCAATGGACGGTTACGAAGTAAAAAGATTAGATACTGTAGTTGATAACGCAGATATCGTAATCACTACGACTGGTAACTTCAACATTGTAAGAGGAGAGCACTTCCTTAAAATGAAAGACAAAGCTATCGTTTGTAACATCGGTCACTTCGATAATGAAATCGATATGGCTTGGTTGAACGAAAACTATGGTTCTACAAAATCTGAAGTTAAACCTCAAGTTGACATCTACACAATCGAAGGTAAAGAAGTAATTATTCTTGCTGAAGGTAGATTGGTAAACCTTGGTTGTGCTACAGGTCACCCATCTTTTGTAATGTCTAACTCTTTCTCTAACCAGACTTTGGCTCAAATCGAACTTTGGAACAATTCTGAAGCTTACGGAAACGAAGTTTACATGTTGCCTAAGCATTTAGATGAAAAAGTAGCTGCTCTTCACCTTAAAAAATTAAGCGTTGAGTTGGAAACTCTTTCTCCTGAACAAGCTGAGTACATCGGTGTTGACGTGAAAGGACCTTTCAAACCTGAGTATTACAGATACTAAACAATTAGCAAAAATAGAACGCTTCGGATATTTTTCCGGAGCGTTTTTTTATTAATATTTTTCAAACTCTCAAACTCTCAAACACTCTCACTCTCCTACTCTCAAACTCTATTTCAGGAGCTATTTCCCGCTATCCGCTGTATCTTTTTTCTCCAAAGCTAAACCTCATAGGTTTTGAAAACCTATGAGGTTTCTACAGTACCCCAAAAAAGGATGTCGTTTTTATAGGGGCTAATATTTTACAGCTGACTTCAATAATTTCAAACTCCAATGAAATAATCGTTAACATTAATTTAAAAAATAATATATTTGAATCAATAATAAACAAAAATAACATTTAATGAAAAAACAAGGAGTTTCAAATGCATTCGTTGCAGCATCATGGATTGCTTTAGGAGCCGGAATGGTTGGTTTTATTGTCGGTTTGGTAAGGGCTGAAATGCAACTTAACGAAAAAGGTTACTACTTTACCATCCTACTCTACGGTTTATTTGCCGTAATTTCTTTACAAAAAGCAGTTCGTGACAGATTAGAAAACATCAAAGTCACCGATATTTATTACGGAATCTGTTGGTTTGCTACCATATCATCTATTGTTCTGTTAACTATAGGATTATTCAACGCAACCATCTTACCGAGTGAAAAAGGGTTTTATGCTTTTGCATTTTTACTGGCTTTATTTGGTGCAATCGCCGTTCAGAAGAATACCCGAGACAATATGATGCAGGAATAGAATAACTTAGACTCACCAGATTTGGTGAGTTTTTTATTTTTATATATCTTTATTTCACAAAATATTGATATGCTTAAAAAGTTTTTACCCCTTTTTTTCTTAGTTATTTTTCATTTACTAAAAGCACAGAACGAATTTATCACCATCTGGAAACCGAGTGGTGTAAATGCAGCAATTACAACCTATGTAACCGCATCATCCCAATCATCTGCAAACCAGATTTGGTTTCCGGGGACAGGAACAAACTATACCATTCAATGGGAAGAAATAAATTACCCTCAGCATAATGGTACTTTAACGAATATAACATCTGCCGGTCAAATTTTAATCGATTTTGGAACACCGATAAATCCAACTCCAAATCAGGCGACTTATCGCCTAAAAATAAGTAATGGAAATGGAGTTTTTAGTAAAATACAATTTGCTTCTTTCACCTTAGACCCAAATGGAGCTAAAATCTGGTCTCATCTTGGTAATTCAGACAAGATTCTTGCGATATCGCAATGGGGTAATATACAATGGACTTCGATGTTTAATGCATTTTCACATTGTCAAAGCTTACAGTTAACTGCTACAGATACTCCGAATTTATCAAATGTTGAAAATGCTTCACACCTATTTTTTAACACCAGCAGTTTTACTGGAAATCCTTCAATGGCACACTGGGATACTTCTCATGTAAAAGATTTCAGCTTTATGTTTGCTCATAAAAATATCTATCAACTTGCAGATACATTTAACCCTCCCATTGAAAATTGGAATACCTCTGCAGCCACAAATTTTAAATCACTATTTGAAAACAGAAAAGTTTTTAATCAAAATTTAAATTCCTGGAATACCTCAAGTGTTACTAATATGAGTGCGATGTTTTCAGGCTGTTACACTTTCAATCAGCCTCTTAATAACTGGAATACTTCAAATGTTACAGATATGTCTCTTATGTTTCATGCTATGCTTAACTTCAATCAACCTTTAAATACTTGGAATACTTCAAATGTTATCAATATGAGTCATATGTTTGAGGGCTGTACTGTCTTTAATCAACCTCTTAATAGTTGGAACACCTCAAATGCTATCAATATGAGCCATATGTTTGCTGAATGTACAGCATTCAATCAACCTCTTGATAATTGGAATACCTTAAATGTTACAGATATGAGTGCTATGTTTCATTTGATTCCTAATTTTAATCAACCCCTGAACAGTTGGAACACTTCAAAAGTTACCAATATATCTCATATGTTCCATAACTGTACAGCATTTAATCAACCCTTAGACAATTGGGACACAAGCAAGGTAACTGAGATGAATATTTTTTTGCAAGGTGCAACATCTTTTAATCAAACATTAGCAAGCTGGAATCTTCCACTTCTTACAGCTGCTTTGCTAGCAATTACCCAAACAGGAATAGACTGTACCAATTACAGTGATACTATTTCAGGATGGGCAGATAACCCTAATACAGCAAATAATATTAATTTAGGTCCTCTTATGAATCTTACTTATACATCAACCATTATCAACAAGAGAAATATTCTTATTAATAAAGGATGGATTTTTACCGGAGATCTTGCAGGTGAATGTGAAAAGCTTGCAGTGAATGAAAACACACTAAAAAACAGTCTTTCAATTTATCCTAATCCGACATCAGATTTTATTTATTTAAATAATGCTAAAGATGCAAAAAGTTATATTATTACAGATTTCAGTGGAAGAATTATATTGAAAGATTATTTGGCTAAAGATGTTATAAATATCCAAAGTCTTATCCCTGGAAGTTATATTTTACAGATTATAGCAAATAAAAATATTGAGAATTTTAAATTTATTAAAAAGTAATCTTTATAAAAATAAAATATGCTAAAAAAAATATCCGCTTTTATTCTTTTGCTGTTTTTAGGACAATTTGCAAAAGCACAAAACGAATTTATTACCATATGGAAGCCTACTACAGCTATAAATATGGATGAAATTGTTGCTGCACCCAATCAGGTTTTAGCTAATCAAATATGGTTTCCCGGAGTAGGACAAAACTATACAATAAATTGGGAAGAAATAGGCTATCTGCAACACAACGGAACGATGTCTAATGTAACTTCTACCACTCAGGTTTTAATCGATTTCGGAACCGCCTTAAACCCTGTATCTGATGATGTAAAATACAGAGTAAAAATAAGTAATGGAAACGGAAGTTTTAAACAGATTCGTTTTGGCTTAATAAATCCCAATACGATATCAGACCCAGTGCCAGTATTTGAAAATTTAGGAAGCATAGAAAGAATTCTTGAAGTTGAACAATGGGGAAATATTCAGTGGATATCGATGTACAGCGCATTCGTAAACTGCAGAAATTTGAAAATCACTGCAACAGACATCCCAAATTTCAATAGCGTCACCGATGTTTCATATATGTTTTATAAAATACCTGGGCTTACTGTAAGTACATCTATTGCCAATTGGAATGTTTCTACCATTAAAAACTTTAAAGGCATGTTTGGCGGGGTAGGTAATTCAAATGTTGATACCTTTAATCCTCCAATTAACAATTGGAATATCTCATCAGCTGAAAATTTGAGTCAGATGTTTGGAGGAAGACAGGTATTTAATCAAAATCTTAACGGTTGGAATACATCAAACGTAAAAGATATGAGTAATTTATTTCAGGCAACTAAAGCTTTTAACCAACCTTTAGATAATTGGAATACTTCAATGGTTACCAATATGTCTGGTATGTTTACTAATGCTATTTTTAATCAATCTATTAACAGCTGGAATGTATCTAATGTAACTGATATTTCACATATGTTTCATGATGCAGATTATTTTAACAAACCTTTGTCATCTTGGAACACAAGTAATGTTCAAAATATGAGCGGAATATTTGCCGGTGCAGACAGCTTTGATCAAAGCCTTGGAAGTTGGGATCTAACTTCGCTTACCAATGCAAGTCTTGCCATAAGCGGAGCAGCAATGAGCTGTATTAATTACAGTACGACCCTTACAGGATGGGCACAAAATCCAAATACACCCAACAATATTTCGCTGTCTCCATTACTGATGCTTTCTTATTCGCCGGATGTCGTTGTAGACAGAAATATCCTCATCAGTAAAGGATGGTTAATGCTCGGAGACACCTTGGGAACTTGTCAAACGAAAGAAGGTCTTGCAACTTCCGAGACGGTTTATCTAAAGCCTTCTATTTATCCCAACCCTGCCCATCATGCTATTTATTTAAAAAATATATCCGATGCCAAAAGCTTTATTATAACAGATCTTAGTGGCAGAATAATAATGAAAGATTCATTAAACAAAGATTATATCAATATTCAGACTCTCGCTCCCGGAAATTATATTTTACAAATCATTACAAAAGAAAAAATACAATCCTTCAAATTCATCAAAAAATAATAAAGGCCTCACAAAAAATGTGAGGCCTTACTTTATAAAAGAATTGATTGCCATTGACGAGATTAATAAACCCATTAATAGTAATCATTGAATGTTAAAGTTAAAGATCATATTGATTAGGATGCTTCGCTTTAATATCATCTACAGTTCCCAAAACCTTATCTTTTAAAGTATCCTGATAAACCTGTAGTTTTTGTGCGATTTCTTCGTTTCCGCTTCCTAATATTTTTGCTGCTAAAATTCCCGCATTTAATGCTCCGTTTAATGCAACTGTTGCTACAGGAATTCCGCCCGGCATTTGTAAAATAGATAAAACAGAATCCCAACCGTCAATAGAATTGCTGGAAAGTATAGGAACTCCGATCACTGGTAAAGTAGTACAGCTTGCAACCATTCCCGGAAGATGGGCAGCTCCGCCAGCTCCGGCTACGATTACCTTCAATCCTCTTTCTTTGGCTGTTTTTGCGTAATCAAACATTCTTTCCGGAGTTCTGTGAGCAGAAACTACAGTCAGCTCGTAAGGAATGTCTAAACTTTTCAGAAAATTAGCCGCCAATTCCATAATCGGTAAGTCGCTCTGACTTCCCATAATAATTCCTACCATTTTTTCAATTTTATTAGACCTCAAAGATAAGGATTTTAAAAAAGTGAATCGTCAATTCTGTAACTTCAAAATTCTGCTGTTCTGTACCCATTTGTTCTGACTCATTATCTCTATATTTGCAGACGATTCACTCCATTTTGAAAAATTATAAACTTACTTTAGCGATTCTCACTGTAGCCATTGTTTGGGGAACTACCTTTTTATCTATTCGTGTGGCTGTAGAAACTATTCCGGCATGGTTTGTTGCGGGAATCCGTCAGTTTTTAGCAGGAATAATAATGTTGATGATACTTTTGTTCAGAAAAGAATTCAAATGGATTGGCTGGAAAAATCTAGGGTATCAGATTATTTTTTCAACGTTAATGCTCGTTATTGCCAACGGAATGACTACCGTGGCCGAAGAAACCGTAACCAGTAGTTTAGCTTCATTAATGAGTGCTTGTTCGCCTATTGCAGTCTTTTTAGGAAGTGTGGCTTTTGGATTACAAAAATTCAGCTTTAGGGCCTTAATTGGAATTATACTGTGTTTTAGTGGTATTCTTTTTATATTTTGGGATGGGCTGAATGATTTATCAAATCCAGATTATTTAATGGGCATTATTTTTCTTTTTGCTGCCATTTTAGGATGGGCATCGGGAACTATTTTCACCAAAAAATTAAACCTTCAAAGCAAAAATATCACGCTTAATCTTTTTTACCAATTTCTATTTGCGGGAGTTGTACAGCTTTGTTTTGCTTTTCTTTTTTCAGAAACTTATAATTTCGAAAACTGGAGTATAAAAAGTATTTCGGCAATGCTTTATCTTGCAGTTTTTGGTTCTGTAGCGGCTTTTTTTGCATTTCATTATGCTTTAACAAAAATTTCTCCGGTACAGGTTTCAATTTTAGCTTACATTAATACGATTATTTCTATATTTTTAAGCTGGCTGATTTTAGATGAAAAAATTTCGGCTAAATTTATCATTGCAGCAGTACTGATTATCGCCGGAGTTTTTATTATTAATTATAATCCGGAACTTTTTAAGAGAAAAAAGATTGAAGAAAACTCGATTTAAATAGAGAAATAATTAAATTACATTAAGCAAAGTTTTCTTTTATGAAAAGGTTATTATTTTTAGTTCTGCTTATTTTATTCAATTGTAAAGATGCGAATCAAAATACTAATAATTTAAAAATCGAAAAACCATATCAGTCACCTAAAATAAAATATGGAAAACAATTTTTTGATTATAACAATTTAGACCATTATTATATTGATATAAGTAATAGTACTATTTTAAGTTTATATAATAGTCAAGACAAATCTAAAATCGACAAAATAAAATACGAAGTTATTGCTGGAGAAACTCCAAATGATATCACAGACCAAGAGTTTCTAAAATTCATTGAGAAGATTGGTTATTCTAAAAGTGAAGTTGATTCTTCAAAGTTTAAAGCACTAAATAAAATTTTTATTGAAAAGCCCGAAGAAGATATGGAAGCTAGAGCATGTGCTCCTGTTTACAGAGATATTCTAATTTTTAAAAAGGATAAAAAAGTCAACGGAATTATGAAAATTTGTTTTGATTGTCATCAATATCGTATTTTCGGAACCAGTGCCAATACTAAAAACTTTGGATCAAATACTGATTATTTCCAACTTAAGGATCTTTTAAAATAAAAAAAATAAATGAAAAAAACACTCATCATCTCCCTATCAGTAATCGTTCTTATTATCTTATCAATTACTATTTATTGGAATCTTCCGATAGAAATCACAAGAAAATCTGATATTAAAAACGGAAATAAAATCATTGAAAATATTGAGAATTACCGAAAAAATAGTTACAAACTTCCTGAAGTTAACGATTGGCAAACTTTAGAACAATTAGGATTACAAAAAGATGATTCTTCAAAACCAGTTTACAATAAGGATGAAGCTGGAAATTACGAATTGATATATGATGATGGTTTAGGCGGTCCTTATTTATTATGGAATTCAACAGAGAAAAAATGGACGATTGATCAACCTAAAATTAAATAAAAAAAGACTGCCGGAAAGCAGTCTTTTCAATGTATTTTTAAAATCTTAAGCAATTACTCTTACCATTGCTTTCACCTGTATCAACTTTTCCATCAATTCTTCTCTTGATTCTGCCAAAACATTGATGTGTCCCATTTTTCTTCCGGGTTTGGTTTCTGTTTTTCCGTAAAGATGAATGTAGGTTTCCGGAAGTTTTAAAACCTCTTCCATTCCTTCATAAATTACTTTTCCTGAAAAGCCTTCTGTTCCAACTAAATTCAGCATTCCGCTGTAAATAACGGCATCTGTATCTGCCAAAGGAAGATTTTTTACCACTCGATACATTTGTTCGAATTGCGAATTGGCATTTCCTTCCTGGCTTTGGTGTCCTGAATTGTGAAGTCTTGGGGCCGTTTCATTCACCCAAACTTTTCCTTCTTTATCCAAAAATAATTCAATTGCAAAAAGTCCAGGAGAATTTACTGCATTCAGGAATTTTTCAGTAATTGAATCGATTTGATCTTCAATATCTTCACTCAAGAAAACCGGACAAATATTAAAGTCAAGCAAATTTAGCTTAGGATCAGCAACCATTTCCGTTACAGGGAAAATTTGAGTTTCTCCGTTTTCGTTTTTGGCAACAATTATTGAAAGTTCTTTTTCAATATCAATTAATTTTTCAAGAACAGAATCCTGTATCCAGAGATTTTTCATGTCTTCATTCGTACGGATAACCTGAACTCCTTTTCCGTCATATCCACCTGTATTCATTTTTTGTACGAAAGGAAGCGGCATCTTTATTTCATCTGAACTTCCATCCATAATTTCAAAATCTGGGCTTGGAATATCATGAGCTTTATAAAACTGCTTTTGAAGAATTTTCTGCTGAATGGTTTTAATAATCTGTGCATTCGGAACCACTTTCACCCCTTGATTTTCAAGTTCAGCCAAAGCATCTGCATTTACATGTTCAATTTCAATGGTTACTACATCTTTATCTTTTCCGAAGTTTAAAACTGTTTCGTAATCATTGAAACTTCCTTGTGTAAAATGCGAAATATTATGACAAGGTGCATCTGAAGCCGGATCTAAAGTATAAAATTCATCGTCATACTTCAACGCTTCTTGAATCAACATCCTACCGAGCTGGCCACCACCCAAAATTCCTATTTTCATTTTTACTTTTATTTTTTCTATTAGATTTAATTATTTCTCTAAAAACTTTTTAAACGCAAAGTTTGCAAAGGTTTTATTTAAATACTTTATGTTGTTAAGCTCGCAAAGGCGTTCTACTTAGCAAAGACATCAAAGTTATTATTGAATTTTATCAATTTTCAAATATCCTAATCCCATCGGATTTTCCTGATTCTCAGCATCAGATTTAACTAAAACAATTGAATATTTTTCCTTCATTTTTTCGGGAAGAATATCATTGACATTAAAAATATCATCAATATCAACACCATGTTTGTCATCGATATGACTTACTGCACCTTCAAAACCCATTGTTTTATAAAATTCAGTTTGTTTGGCTTTTTTTACAATATCCGCCATCGAAGTTCCAACCATTAAATGTTGTTCATGAAATTCTTCGAAATAACCTTTTTTGTAACCACCCAAATTGATAAAATACAATTGGTTTTCTGAAGTTTCTTCTCCTTTTTCTACAATCTTCAATTCAAAACCATCAGCAAATTTCACTTCCTGGTAACAGTCTAAATGAATTTTCCCGTCAGCTTCTTTCCAAAAATCTTTCATATCCTGAACCAAATCCTTCAGATTTTCCGCAATCCCAAAGAAAACATCATGTTGTTCTATATTTCTGCCTTTCGGCGTTGCACCAAGAATGATATAAAATAACTTCATTTTGAATTTTATTTTTGCAAAAATACGGCAAAAAATAATCTTGAATGAATGTTTGCCTGAAAACCGCAATAGTTTTATATTTGTAGCATGTCGGAGATCATTATTCTTTTTCTTGGCGCTATCTCGGCCGGGCTTTTAGGTTCACTCACCGGTTTGGGAGGTGGAGTTATCATTATCCCTTTATTAACGCTTGGTTTCGGTGTTCCTATGCATTATGCAATTGGTGCTTCATTGATTTCGGTGATCGGAACTTCTTCCGGAGCCGCCGTTGCATTCGTAAAAGAAGGCTTTACCAATATGAGGATCGGAATGTTTTTGGAGATCGCAACCACTTCAGGAGCAATTGTGGGAGCTTTGGTTTCCGGAATGCTAAATCCGAATACCATCGGGATCATCTTTGCAAGTATTCTTTTGCTTACAGTTATTTTAAATCTTAAAGGAAAACCCGATCATCAGGAAGCTTTAATTAAAGGAAGCCTGGAAGATAAACTGAAATTGTACGGAACTTTCCCCGATAAAGGTGTTGTGAAAAACTATGCCGCAAGAAATACCATTCCCGGATTTTTTATGATGATGTTTGCAGGAGCAATGTCCGGACTTTTAGGAATCGGTTCCGGTGCTTTGAAAGTATTGGCAATGGATAATATGATGAGGTTACCTTTCAAAGTTTCTACAACGACAAGTAATTTTATGATTGGTGTAACTGCAGTTGCAAGTTCATTGATTTATTTCCAGAGAGGAGAAATTATTCCGGTAATTGTAGCACCTGTTTTAGTAGGTGTTGTGGTTGGAAGTTTTATAGGATCTAAAACTTTAATGGTTTCAAAAACAAAAAAACTGAAGACATTTTTCGCAATTGTTATTACGATTCTTTCAGTTTACATGATGTATAACGGTATTAGAAGCAATTTCTCATGAGAAAAGATTTTACAGATGTTGATCTTAACCGTTCTGTTGGAAATCTCCTTCGTTTGGGCGTTATTTTATCGGTTATCACTTCGCTGATTGGTTTTGTGAAGCTTTTCATGGAAGGTTTTCAAATGCCAAGAAAATACAAGCTTCTCGACATGGGAACTTCTTCAGAAAAAGTCTGGAGCCATTTTTGGGAAACGCTTTGCAAAGGTGAAGGAATGGCAATTATTCAACTTGGAATTCTGATGCTTATTTTCACGCCTTTGATGAGAATTATTTTCGCGCTAATCGGTTATCTTAAAGAAAAAGATTATGTTTATGTAATCATTTCTTCAATTGTTTTGGCAATTATGGCGATTAGTTTCTTTACGGGTTATGCGCATTAATTATCATTGATGATTGATCAACGATAATTAATTTAATTCTCATAAAATTCAAGCGGTAAATCATCTGGATCTTGCGTAAAGAAAAACTCTTTTCCGGTAAACTCATCGATGCGGATTTCTTCACAGTTTAATCCTTTTTGAATTAATTCTTCGCGTTTTTCATTAACATTTTCCACAGAGAAAGCTAAATGTCTTAAACCACAAGATTCTGGTCTTGAAGGTCGTTGCGGTGGATTGGGAAAAGAAAAAAGCTCGATAACGTAATGTTCTCCGATGGCTAAATCTAATTTATAAGATTGTCTTTCTTCTCTATAAACTTCACGGATCATATTTAAACCTAAAATTTCGGTATAAAATTTTTTTGAAACTTCGTAATCTGAGCAGATAATGGCGATATGATGGATTTTCATTTAAAATTATTTATTACAGTTTGTTCTTCTTGTATCGATTAAATATTGAATTTTCCAGACGTTATTTTGTTTTACCAACTGAAAACTATTGGCTCCGCAATGTGAGAACTTTCCTTTGTAATAGAATTCGTACGGTGTAAAAACACTCGCCAGATTTCCATCAATGTGAATCGCTTCAAATTTAATTTTTTCGTCTGCATCATTCTTTGATAACTTAGAAAAAGAAGACAGGAAATTTTGTAGTTTTTCAGTTTTCACTACATCATTTTTTGTTATCGTCTGTAAAATTGCATTGTCAGCAAAAACAGATTTTATCATGAGTGTATCTGCATTTTTCATTCCTGTAAAAAGCTTTTCTACACTTTCTTTTATGGCATCATTTTCAGTTTTCTGGGCGAAACAGAACGAACTTAAAAACAACAAAACGATTAAAATTTTTCCCATACTATGAGTTTTAAACTTTAAAATTAAAAAATATATCGTTCATCATCACTGTTTACATCAAAACTGGCACGAAATTACCTGAAAATATCTTATTTTTATTTTATATCTTAAGAAATATGTGGGAAACTTATCTTGTTCTAAGTGCTTTATTACTGATTTTAACCATATTGCCAAAAATTCCGAGTCCGCATTGGATTTTTCGGTTTCCTGATTTTGGTAAAATTCAGATCACTTATTTTACAATCATCACTTTTGCTTTAGGATTTATTATTGAAAAGACAGACTATTTCTGGTATCTGCAAGGTCTATTATTGGCAATGATTATTTATCACGGAATTACGCTGATTAAATATACTCCGTTTTATAAAGTTAAAAAGCATCCACAAACCGATCAATCTTCAAAGAAATACCACTTCATTTCTGCCAATGTTTATCAGTTTAATACCGATTTCGAAAAATTTATTAATCTCATCAACAAAAACAAACCGGATATATTTCTAACAATGGAAAGCAACGGCGATTGGGAAAAAGCGCTGCAGGTTTTAGAAAAAGATTATCCGTACCAACATAAAGTCACACTTGAAAATACCTGCGGAATGCATTTTTATTCTAAAATAAAAGTTGAAGAATCAAAAACGCATTATTTTGTAGCGGATGATATTCCGAGTATTGAAGCACATTTAAAAACCGAAGATGGTTTTGAATTTGTATTTTTTGGAGTTCATCCTCCTCCGCCAAGTCCGACCGAAGAAGAAACTTCAAAAGAAAGAGACGGCGATATTCTCAGTGTTGCCAAAAGAGTCACCAAAATAAAAAAGCCGGTGATTGTTGTGGGAGATTTCAATAATGTTGCTTGGTCTAAATCTTCCATTTTATTCAGAAAAACAAGTCATTTGATTGATCCCAGAGTCGGTCATGCTTTTGTATCTACTTTCCATGCAAAATACTGGCTTTTCAGATTTCCTATCGATCTGATGTTTCACAGTGAAGATATTTTCATTAAAGATTTAAAAACTTTAGAAAATTTCGGTTCAGATCACCTTCCGATTTATTGTGAATTCTTTATCGATCATCACAATGATGATCAGGAAGAACGTATAGAACAAGCAGATTCTGAAGAAATTGCAGAAGCCGAAGAAATGATCGAAGAAGGAAAAAAAGAAGATGGAGAACGTGATTCAGTCGTTACTGAAGATTAAAAGTGTAAATTAAGTTTAGCAATTCCAATGAAATAATTATTCCTGAATAAGAGCTGATTTCTTTTTACTTCTGAGATAAACACTTCCTGTAAACATCACGAAAAGAACACCAACGATGAATCCGCCGATTACATCTGTAAACCAATGTGCACCCAAATAAATACGCGAAACAGCACCCAAAACAATCATCGCCGAACAGATTGCAGAGATCATTATTTTCCAAGATAATTTTAAAATTCCCGATGAAATTGCAATCACGATCAATGTTCCGAAAAAAGCAGTATAAAACAAAACATGACCGCTCGGAAAGCTTTGATAATGCGTTTCTTCAACAATTCTTACAAAATCTGTCGTAGGTCTCGGACGATCGATAAGCATTTTTAAAACATAACTTACACCGCCTGATAAAAGACATGACAAGACAAAAAGAGATTCTTTGGTATATTTAAATATCAAGAAAATCAAAGAAAATACAACAACCATAACTGCTGCAACATACACAGTCCCCAACCAACTAAAGCCTTTCATTAAAACGTCTAAAATTGCACTTGGCTCTTCCTGCAGTTCCTGAGAAACAAGAAGATCCCAGGATTTTGGAGAAGAATCAACCACATAAAAACTCAAAAAAAGAAAAACAACGATAAAAAAAATAGAAAAACACAGAAAAAACGTTTTTCTTTTATCTTTGAGATAGGTTGAGAAATCACTCAGAAATTCATTTTTGAAACCCATATTACATCTTAAATTTGAATTGTTTTAATTTAATTATCATTTGGGCTGCAAATTTGATGCAAATTATTTTATAGAAGAAAGATTATCTTTTTTTAAATTTAAAAAAGATAAATAATTTTCATATCTATAAACCTATAGATTGATTCCAACTGAATATGAAAAAACAAATCGCAAAAGTTATAGGTTCAGGAATACTTGCCAGCTTTTTGGCAGGAACTCTTTTTATGATCGCGTTTTTAATCATAATTGATATGCAAACTCCAGATCATTATGATGATGGCAGACCGAAAATGAACTGTTTTGGTGGTTTGCAATACGGAATCGCAATAGGAATTCAAATACTGATAGCTTTTCTTAGTTTACCTGCCTTTTTAATTCTGTTCAAACAAATCAGAAAAAATAAATACTTTGTATTTCTGGCATTTTTCGCAGGCTATTTACTTTATCTGTCATTAATTTTAACAAGTCTTCCTGAATTTTCAGGCGAGGAATATTTTATCATTATTCCTTGGGTTAACTTTTTAGTTTGGTTTTTTTATTATTTTAAGTTGAGAAAGATGATCAACAGCAATTGATTTTTTAATGAAAAACCTTCAAAACTAATAATTGGAAGTAAAAATATGAAACACAAGAGAGATAAAAACCTTAACAACTAAAATAATACTTGGCAAAGAGAAAAAAATCAAAAAAGAATTATCTAATTTATTTGGTCTTTTTTTCCGATTCTGTAAAGCTCTTAAAAAAACAAAAACAGACAAAACAAAAGATACAAACGTAAGTGGAAGAATCAATCCGATATTAAATGCAAAATTATAAGGTGCATATCCCGGAATGACACCGAACCATTCTAATCTATAATATCCAAAAATAAAAATTAAAGCAAAAGCTAAATTTGCAATTACTATCAATAAATAATCTATAAACTGAGCTTTTACTTTAATTTTCATAAAATACATTCTAAAATTTCATCACATCCTTCACTACTCCATTTTTCTGAGTATGTTGAAGCAATTCAGCTTCGATGAAAGTTTTTATTTTCTCCTCTGAACTATCATTTGGAAACAGTAAATGAACATTTGCACCTGCATCTAAAGTGAAAAATAACGGTAAGTTGGTTTCTCTTCTGAAATCCCAGATTTTATTGATCACTTCTAAAGTTCCTGTTTTCATTAAAATAAATGCAGGGTCGCTCATCATCATCATTGCGTGAAGCGTCAATGCTTCGTGTTCTACTAATTTTATAAAATTTTGTAAATCTCCGCTTTTCAAGATCTCTTTCATCGGAACAAAGTTTTCTCTTGCTTCCTGAAATCTTCTTTCCGCATATGGATTGGTATTCATCAAACCATGACCAACTGTAGAAGATACGCTTTTTACACCTTCATGAATCAGTAAAACCCAATCGTTAAAATCTTTGAAAATATCATGAATTTCAGAATTCGGATATTGTACTGCAAACAAATCTGAACTTCCTTCAACCTCATCAGATTCGCCCCAAACAACCAATCCGTTGTAAAGGCTTCTGCAAGCACTTCCGCTTCCTAATCTTGCTAAAAAAGATGCTTTTGTTAAAGATTCTTCATCAGGATTTTTTCCGGAAAAACTTTCATCCAATTTCATCAGACATTTTGCAATCGCTCCAAAACCTGATGCTGAACTCGCAATTCCTGAACTGTGAGGAAATGTATTTTCTGTTCTGATAACATATTTTCCTTTTAAAATCCAAGGAAGATACTGTTCGATACTTTTAAAATATTTTTCAATTTTTTCGGCAAACTTCACTTCTTCGTTTCCTGATAGAAAAGTCTGAACAGAAAATGTTTCATTGGCTAAAAATTCCATCTCTGTATTTGTTTTACAATGGTTTAATGTAAAACTGATACTCGGATTTGCCGGAATTTGATCCTTATATTTGCCCCAATATTTAATCAAAGCAATATTCGACGGACAGCTTTCTGAAACCGTTCTATTTTGTATCGTAAAATTTTCTTTTCCTAAAAATTCTTGTGTTGTCATCGTTTAATTACTAAACTTTTAATTTTATACCTTTTGTCTCAACCTAAATCTCAACCTCAAATTAATACATTTTCTCAATAATATCAGCATATTTTTTCAGCACGATATTTCTTTTAATCTTCAAGGTTGGGGTTATTTCTCCTGTACCAATTTCAAATTCGGCAGGCATTAAAGTAAACTTTTTTACCTTTTCGAAGTCAGAAAGATGCTGTTGCAATTCGTTGATTTTTTCTTTGTAAAAATCGATTATTTCTTTCTTTTTTACAAGCTCTTCCCAATTGGTAAACGGAATATTCTTTTTCTTAAGATACTCACTCAAAAACTCAAAATTCGGAACAATTAAGGCCGAAACGAACTGTTTTCCTTCTGCAATTAAAACAATCTGCTGGATGAAATTATTATTGGTCAGCAAATTTTCGATCATTTGCGGAGCAATATATTTTCCGTTGGATGTTTTCATCAGATCTTTGATTCTGTCGGTAATAAACAGATTACCTTTTTCGTCAAACTTTCCGGCATCACCGGTTTTAAACCAACCATCTTGAGTAAAAACTTTTTCGGTTTCTTCAGGCTTGTTGTAATATCCTTTCATAATTCCATTTCCTTTTGCCTGAATTTCGTCTTGTTCACCAATACGAATTTCTACACCCGGCAAAGGTTTTCCACAGCTTCCATGTTCAAAATTTGTGAACGGAAAAGCTGTTAAAGTCGCAGTAGTTTCAGTAAGACCGTAACCAACGGTAAGATGAATGTTCACCGATTCGAAAAACTGGGTAACTTCCGGTGACAAAGAAGCGCCTCCACAAGGCATAAACCAAAGTCTGCCACCCATTTTTTCTTTAATTTTACTGTAAACCAGCAATTCTGCAAAGGTTTCTTTTATTTTTAAACCGAATGGAATTTGTTTTTCCGTTCTTCTTAATTCTCCGGTTTGTTTTCCTACTTCTAAAGCCCAATTGAAGATTTTCTTTTTTAGTGACGAACTTTCTTCTGCTTTTTCTAAAACTCCGGCATACACTTTCTGGAAAAATCTAGGGACCGCACACATCATCGTTGGCTTTACCTCTTCCAAAGCTTTCGCTATACTTTTCGGGTCTTCTAAAAAATAGACTCTCGCTCCACCATACAGACAAAGTAAGCTCCAGCTTCTTTCAAAAACGTGGCTTAAAGGTAAAAATGCTAATGACAATTCTTCTTCGAAATTTTTAAATTTAAAAAACTCAAAATGCGCATCAAATGCTTTAATGAAATTTCCATGCGTTAACATCACTCCTTTCGGCATTCCTGTAGTTCCGGAAGTATAAATAATCGTTGCTAAATCATCATCATTTTTAGAAATAACTTCAAGTTCCGGAGAAGATTTAGCAATAAAATCTTCAAGATAAAAACTGCTGAATTCTTTCTTAATCCAGACTGCTTTTTTAGAAACGATGATAGTTTTAAGAAGATTGTCGGTGTCTTCTTTTTTCAAAATTTCAAGACAACCGTCATATTGCGTCTGATCTCCAACCAAAACAATTTTTGCACCCGAATCTTTTAATATAAATTCTGCCTGCTCTGCATTATTGGTAGAATAAATAGGAACTGTAATAGCGCCAATCGACATTGCAGCCAGATCAAATATCATCCATTCTGCAGAATTCTCAGCATAAATCGCTACTTTATCATTTTCCTCAACACCTGAATCTTTCAGCGCATTGGCGGTTTTAAAAACAATTTCGCCAAACTTTTTCCAGCTCAATTCTTTCCAGCCTTCCTTTTTTTTGAAACCAACTGCCGATTTTAAAGGATGCTTTTCTATATTTTTTTTAATAATTGCCTCTGCAAGATTCATTATTTTTTGTTCAGCTTTTTGTCGTTAATATAATTGTTGAGATGAAAATCGATGCTTTCTTGTACCGGAATAAATTTAAAATCTAATTTATCCTTAATTTTCTGATTAGAAATCACATTAAGAGAAGAAACTGCATCAATGTTTGATTTGGTGGCCATTTTCAGTTGAGGAAAAATCCATCCGAAAAACCAATTGGCAATTCTTCCGATTTGCAAAGTACTTTTTGAAAGAATTTTCGCTTCTTTTAACCCTAATTTTGTTCTGATCTGTTTTCCAAGATCAGCGTATTTTTTACTTTCAGAAATGATGATAAAACGTTCTCCGAAAGCATTATTTTCCATTAATTTGATTGAAACTTTAGCCACATCTCTTACATCAACATAACTTGTTCCGCCCGAGAAAGTAAAACTATTGTTTTCAAAAGTCGGGAAAATATCGCCACTGCTTTTTCCCCAGTTTCCTGTTCCTATAATCATTCCAGGGTTGATGATAATTGCATTTAATCCTTCTGCAGAAGCTCTCCAAATTTCCATTTCTGAAAGATGTTTTGAAATCGCATAAGCCGAATGTTCTTCTTTAGGATTAAAATCTGAACTTTCTTCAAGCTCGCCTTTTTCATTCAATAAATCCAGCACAGCAATTGAACTGACGTGAAGAAATTTTTCTACTGTAGAATTTTCACAGGCAAAAAGAAGATTTTCTGTAGCCTTGATGTTGGTATGATACATCTCTTTCTCATCTTTCGGATGAAAACTTACTTTTGCAGCACAGTGATAAACTTCGGTAACTTCTTTTAAGGCAGATTCAACAGCATTAATATCATCGAAATCAACATCAAGCCATTCGATTTTATTGAAAAAATCATCCGGATTTTCGGTATAAAACTGATAAGAATGTTTTACTTCATTGATGTTGCTTGAAGGTCTTTTTGCAGCACGCACTTTTTTACCTTTTTTCAAAAGTTCTAAAACGATGACTCTGCCTAAAATTCCTGTTGCTCCTGTTACAAAAACCATGAATTTAATTCTAATTGATGACCTTCAAAATTGGGTCGATTTTATTTTTTATAAAAATTGATTTGAGTTGAATTTCAACTGAAAAACAATTTGTGCAAATTTGCAACTTTTTCAGTCAAAACTCATTAGATTTTCATAATTATTCAGATTATCTGAGGTCATTAAAAAAAGGAAACCTAAATATTAAGTTTCCTTTCTGATATAAATTTATTAAATATGAATTCACCATAAAAACACATCAAGTTTATTAAATATATTCATTAAAATAAAAATTAAATAATGAATTACTTTGCATAAAGTAAATATTATTACCAACTTGATAAATCTAATATACGATAAAATAATTCACAATATTTAAAAATAAAATAATTGTGAAAATTTTAACAATATTTAAAACGAATGTTTAGTTGTTTAAATTCAGAAAATCTTTTACTACAGTTGCAAAATCTACAGGATTATCTGCCTGAACCCAATGTGCAGCATTTTTAATTTTTACAAATTGAGCTTTTGGAAACTGCTGTTTAATGGGGAACTCATCTTGAGGTAAAATATAATTTGATTTTTCGCCGGCAATAAATAAAGTTTCTCCCTGAAAAACTCCATATTTAATAGCATTAGAAACAAATTGATTGTATTTTTCTGCAAGCGTTTTCAGATTAAATCTCCAGTTAAGTTTTTTACTTTCACCAGATTCTTCCCAATACAAGTTTTTAGCTAAAAACTGAATCGTTGATTTCTCAGGAATATATTGAGTTAAAACCGCTTCAACATCACTTCTGGAAGCAACGGTATTAAAATCTACCATTTCCAAAGCTTTGATAATTCCCTGATGATGCGGCGGATAAGCTTTTGGAGAAATATCCACAACGATTAATTTTTCTACTTTTTCAGGGTAATTAATTGCGAACTGCATCACTGCTTTTCCACCCAAAGAATGTCCTAAAACGTTAGCTTTTTCAATTCCGTAATGATTCATATAATTGGCAATATCATCTGCCAAATCATCATGCGACATCTCTTCAGAATGAAAGCTTCTGCCATGATTTCTTAAATCAATTAAATGAACTGGTAAAAAATCGCCCAATTCTTTTCCGAAACTTCCCCAGTTATCAAGCATTCCGAACAAACCGTGAAATACTAAAAGCGGTGTTGACGACAAGTTTTCGCCAAATATTTTTGAATGTAAAATTTCCATGTATAAAATTTTTAAGGTGGGAAGTTGGATGATGGAGGTTGGAAGTTATTAAAAGTGTATAATCAAACTTCCAGCTTCGAACATCCAGCTTCCAGCTTTATGCCCATTTTGCCAATCTCTTTAAATACGCCTGAACCGTGTTTTCCATTCCCATGTACAAAGCTTCAGAAACCAAAGCATGACCAATAGAAACTTCTAAAAGATTCGGAATATTATCTGCAAAATATTTTAAATTTTCTAAACTTAAATCGTGACCTGCATTAATTCCTAAACCGAATTCCGCAGCTTTTACAGCCGTTTCATAATAAGGTTTAATGGCTTCTTCTTTATTGACTGTATAATTTTTTGCATAAGCTTCTGTGTACAATTCAATTCTATCTGCTCCGGTTTTTGCAGCAGACTCTGCTAATTCAGGATTAGGATCAAGAAAAATAGATGTACGGATTCCTGTATTTTTAAATTCAGCAATAATTTCTTTTAAAAAATCAAAGTGTTTTTTGGTATCCCAACCTGCATTTGAAGTAATGGCATCATCCGCATCAGGAACCAAAGTCACCTGTTCCGGTTTCACATTTAAAACCATGTCAATAAATTCTCTGTGAGGATTTCCTTCAATATTATATTCGGTGGTAACCAAAGGCTTTAAATCATATACATCTTTTCTGGTAATGTGCCTTTCATCAGGTCTTGGATGAATGGTGATTCCATGTGCACCGAATTCCTGAATTTTTATTGCAGCTTCTGTCACACTTGGCGTTTCACCACCTCTTGCGTTTCTCAGCGTTGCAATTTTATTAATGTTTACACTTAGTTTTGTCATTGTATTATTAAAGTTTAAGGCTGAAAATTAGAATTTTAAATCATTTAAATTAAGTTTAAAATCTTACGCCTTCATTAATTAAAGTACAAAAATAAAAAAACCACTCGAAAGTGGCTTTATAAAAGTTTTTTAACTTCCAGTAAGTGCAAGTCTGACTACCGTAAGAATGACGTTTACAGCGCCTATCAACAATAAATTACAGAGTGATTTTTTTTAAGTAATTGAAAAATTTAAAACTCAACCTTGTCAAGGTTATTATTAAGGTGCAAATTAACCTTGACAAGGTTTAATCCCAACATTTAAAAAAATTATTTTGGCAATCCTATCTGCATAATCTGAAGATCAAATTCTTTTGAGGCAACCAATAAATGGTCAAAAATATCTGCCTGAATCTGCTCAAAACGCTGCCAATTTGAATCATTGGTGAAACAATAAATTTCCATTGGAAGCCCTTGCGTAGTGATCTCCAACTGGCGAACCATAATTGCGCTTTCTTTATCAATTTCAGGATCATTTTCTAGATATTTTTGTGCATAATACCTGAAAACACCAATGTTGGTAAGCTGTCTTCCGTTAATCACTTTATCTTTATGGTTAATCGATTCTTTTTCCTGATTGATTTCTGAAGTTTTATCATTCAGATAATCTGAAATAAGATTGATTTCTTTTAAACGTTCAATTTCTTCGTTATTTAAAAATTTGAATGAATTGATATTAAAGAAAATAGATTTTTTAATTCTTCGGGTATTCGATTCAGACATTACCTGAAGGTTTTTTATCTCAGTAGTCAGTAAATCGTACGTTGGAATTGAGGAAATTGTCTTATCAAAATTAGCAATTTTCGTAGTCAATAAACTGATATCCAAAATATTTCCTTCGATATTATATTTAGGAATACCGATCCAGTCGCCTACTTTTAAGCTTTTTGAAGTTGCAACGTGAATCCCGGTTACAAAACCTAAAATAGTATCTCTAAAAACCAATACCAAAACCGCCGTTATTGCTCCTAAGCTTCCTACAATTGTAGTTCCTTTAATCCCAAAAACCACACAAATGCTCACTACAGTGAAAATAAAAATTCCCAGAATCTTTACCGTTTCTGAAATAGCATTGATTGCCATTACTTTATAATAATCCTGTTTAATTGTGAAATAATACCTAAAACCCGTTAAAGAACGATAAAGCATTCCTGCAAGAATAAGAACCATACCCAAATTAACCGCACGATGAATAAAAATCGTGGTTTTGGTAAGTGCACCTACAAAAATAGACTCATGCATTGAAGCGATAAAACTCAATGCTATAAAATGTGCTACGGAATTAGTAATTCTTGACTGATAAACAGATTTTAAAACAGGAAATTTATTTTCGTTGTGAAAAAACAGAAAAGTATAATTGATGATGAGTTTGAAAATAAAGTCAAACAATAAAAAAATAGCAATCAGTAATCCAATCTTAACAATAATATGAAAAATCCAATCCGTTCCGGATGGAGAGATTTTGCTTACATAAATATAAAGTTGTTCACTGATTTCCTGAAAAAAACTCTTGGTATCTTTTATTTCGTCTTTCATTACAACAAATTTAGGTAATTTAGGAATGATTTTGGTTTATAAATCTGAATATTATCAGCAATTATCATCCCAAATAAATAGAACAAATAACTTTTTTGCTAACTTAGTTTTAATTAAAAACATATGGATCACTCATTAATTTCTCTGTTAAGTATTATTTTACTTATTCTGGGAATCTTAGGAACTTTTTTACCTGTTTTACCGGGGCTTGTTTTAAGCCTTGCCGGATTGTTAATTTATAAATACGGAACAGATTCTGATCTTTCAGTTCTTTATATTTGGGCTTTCGTTATTCTTACACTTGCGTCCGCTGTTTTAAACTATGTAATTCCTGCAAAAACCAACAGGAAATACGGTGGAACACGTTGGGGAAGTATAGGCTCGATCATCGGTACAATTGTAGGAATCTTCATTCCAATTCCCCTTGGATTTTTGGTAGGAATGTTTGCCGGAGTTTTTATTGGTGAACTTTTACACGACAGTAAAGACATGAACAAAGCATTAAAATCTACAAAAGGTGCTTTTATCGGTTTTATTTACGGAACAGGATTTAGTTTAGTTGTAGGAATTGCAATGCTTTTAGTTGTAATTTTAGACATCGTTAACGTCATATAATTTATAAAAATGTATAAAAATATAATCGTAGGTTTAAGTTTTATCAGCTTAGTAAACTGCAATGCGCAGAAAGAAACCACAAAACAAACTACAACCAAGCAAGAAGCCACCATTGTGAACGAAACACCTCTTAAAAAAGAAGGTAAGATTATTTATTTCCGTGAAGGAGAAAATAAATTCTTGCAAGAATTTCAGATGAATGTCACCTTCAAAAATATTGCAGAAGACAGCCGTTGTCCTGAAGGAACTCAGTGCGTTTGGGCAGGAGTTGCCGTTGCCAATGTTGAATTCATGAGCACAACAAGCAGACCTATGATTTTACAATTATCAACTGCAGAAGTTAAGGGTAAAGATTATCACAAAACTCAATCATTTAATGGGTATTCTATTTCTTTAAAGGAAATCACTCCATATCCAACATCACAGAAGGGTACAAAATCTCTTTCGGGAATGTATAAAATAGGAATTGAAATTAGTAAAGAAAATAATTAAACCACTTCTACCAAGAGATTGTTTTCTTACCTTTTGAAGCAAGATATTCGTTGATTTTCGAGAAAGGTTTGCTTCCATAAAAACCTCTGTATACAGAAAAAGGTGATGGATGTGCAGACTTTATAATAAAATGTTTAGCCGGATTGATCAGTTCGGCTTTTTTCTGTGCAAAAGCGCCCCACAAAACAAAAACTACATTTTCTTTTTTATCTGAAATTTCTTTGATAATAAAATCAGTAAATTTTTCCCAGCCTAAATCTTTGTGAGAATTTGGAGAATGCGCACGAACGGTCAATGTTGCATTTAACAATAAAACACCTTGTTTAGCCCAATCGTCCAACTCTTTTGAAGTTCGCTCCACTCCTACATCATCTTTTAATTCAGTAAAAATATTTTTAAGCGAAGGTGGCGCTGTAACCTGTTCTGAAACTGAAAAACACAAACCATTTGCCTGAAAATCGTTATGATAAGGATCTTGGCCAATAATTACAACTTCCACATCTTCAAAAGCAGTTAATTCCAACGCTCTGAAAATCTGATTTTTCGGAGGAAATACTTTTGTTATTGCGTACTCTTGTTTTACTTTTTCCCAAAGTTGAGTAA
Organism: Chryseobacterium mulctrae; assembly: GCF_006175945.1. NCBI lineage: Bacteria > Pseudomonadati > Bacteroidota > Flavobacteriia > Flavobacteriales > Weeksellaceae > Chryseobacterium > Chryseobacterium mulctrae. The sequence continues at coordinate 1,143,372 of NZ_VAJL01000001.1, forward strand.
AATATTCTGTGCTTTTTATTGGGGCTAAAATTTCTGTCCAGGTCATGATTTCAATTTGAAAATTTGAGAATGAGTTAATTTGAAAATTCAATTTTTACATTAGACTGTCATTGACTTCATCGAATCTTCAATTTCTGAATGAAGCAAAGCGTAATGTAGAAATCTATTAGCAAAATTAATGATTAGAATTGAGATTCTTCCTTCGTCGGAATGACAAAATCATATATTTTTCCTTAAACTAAAAACCAAATTATCCGGAAAACCTTCATCCACTCTTCCCTCTTCCAAAGTAAAGTCATTTTTTAGAAGTAATGACTTTGAATTTTCATTAAACTTATTAGTGAACGCTAAAATTTCATTTAAATACAACTCATTAAAACCGAAATTCAAAACCGCTTTCAAGGCTTCAGACATTATTCCTTTTCTGTGATAATCAGGTAGTAATTCATAACCGACCTCAGCTTCCGTTCGGTCTTCAGAAAATCTGTATAAACAGATTGTTCCGATCAGATTGGGTTGATTTTTCAAAGAAATTCCCCAATAAAATGTTTCTTTGTTTTCTACTCTCTTTTTAATTGTCAAAATAAAATCCAACGCGTCATAATTTGTTTTTGGCGAAATTCTTTTGACAAATTGATTGACTACTTCATTGCTTCGAATCTTTAAAATATCTTCTACATGACTTTCGTCGATTGATTTTAAAACTAATCTTTCGGTTTCTATTTTCATCTATTAAATGTAAGAAAACTTTCAACCATAAAAAGCACAAAAGTTTAAACACATTAATAATTTGTGTTTAATAAATATTGTTTTAGAGAAGGCCATCAGCTTTAGAAAATTTTAAAGACCCTTACTATTCAAGCCAATACTTTTGTTTCTTTTTGGGTTAAATTTAAAAAATACATTTTCAAATTCTCCAATTAATTCATTTTCAAATTAATTATCTTTGCACTGTGTATATAAATAAAGAAGATTTAGACGAATTAGAGTTTCCGCAATTGCTCGCGGAAATTGCTCCTTTTGCATATTCTCCGAAAACGAGAGATAAAATCCTTGAACTTCGTCCGATGGAAATTGACGAAGCCGAAGTTTCATTAAAAAAAACATCCGAATATTTATCGAGTTTTGAAAGTTCGAATGCGATTCCGTTTGATGAATATGAAGATATTGAAAATGAACTAAAAGTAATGCTGATCGAGAATTATCGATTAGAAAATTCTGCTTTTATCAAAATAAAAACGTTAACGGAGCAAATCGGGAAACTGCAGAAGTTTTTTCCAACCATGCCCGAAACTTTTCCCAATTTGATAAAGGATGTTACTGCATTAGAATTTAGAAAAGAAATTATTGATAAAGTTGATAAAGTTTTTAACCGTTTTGGCGAAGTAAAAAGTGAAGCTTCCCCGATTTTGAAAGAGTTGAGAACTGAAATTCAACATGCCAAAAAAGCGATTACAGAAAATTTCAATCGTGCTTTATTCAATTATGGACAAAGTGAATTTTTGGATGATATTCGCGAAACGATTATTGACGACCAAAGAGTTTTGGCGGTAAAATCGGCATACAAAAAAAGAGTTGCTGGAAGAGTTTTAGGACTATCAAAAACAGGTTCTATTACTTACATGCAACCCGATTCTGTAGTAAAGCATTATTTTAAGCTAAAGGAAGACCAAGAAGAAGAGAAAAAGGAAATAGACAAAATTCTGAGAAAACTAACCGCAGAATTGGCAGAATTCCAACCTCAGCTTTGGAGATATCAAATGTATATTTTCGATCTTGATTTAACGAGAGCTAAAGCCAAATTTGCAGAACTTGTTAACGGAGTTTTACCGAAAATCAATCGTCATAAAACGTTGCGATTAAGAGAAGCTTTTCATCCTTTGTTGTTTTTGAGAAATAAAGCTGAAAACAAAACTATTTTCCCACAATCATTAAGTTTAACAGATCATAACAGAATTATCTGTATTTCCGGACCGAATGCTGGAGGAAAATCTATTACGCTGAAAACTGTAGGATTGCTTCAATTGATGATTCAAAGTGGAATTTTGGTTCCTACGCATCCGAAATCTGAGATGTTTTTCTTTGATAAAATCATGACCGATATTGGGGATAATCAATCTATTGAAAATCATCTTTCGACCTATTCTTCAAGATTAAAGAAAATGGGCGGGATTATCCGTGAAGCCGATGCAAATACGCTTTTACTGATCGACGAATTCGGAACCGGTTCTGATCCTGAATTGGGTGGCGCCTTGGCTGAAAGTTTCCTTGAGTTTTTCTATGATAAGAAGAGTTTTGCGATCATTACAACGCATTACACGAATATCAAATTGGTTGTGGAAGAGCTTCCTAATGCGCAAAATGCGGCAATGCTTTTCAATGAAGAAACGCTTGAACCGATGTACAAACTGGAAATCGGACAAGCCGGAAGTTCATTTACTTTTGAAGTTGCTGAAAAGAATAAAATCCCAAGATTTATCATTCATTCTGCGAAGAAAAAAGTGGAACATGATATTGTGAATTTAGATAAAACGATTGTAAAGCTTCAACAGGAAAAATACGAAGTTGAAAAACTGAAAACTGATCTTGCCGAAAGAAAAGAATCGGTGGAAGATAAGCGTGATAATCTGCAAAAGCTAAACGAACAGCTACAGCAAAAGCTATTTAATTTTCAGAAATTGTACGAAGATGAGCATCGGAAACTTCAGTTCGGAACCAAGATTGAATCTTTCATTGACAGCTATGTAAAAGGAAAATCGAGGAAAGATGTGGTGAAAGATTTCGTAAAAATTCTGGAGCAGGAAAAATTCAGAAAGATTGGTGCAGATAAAGATGAATCTAAGCGTCTTCAAGTGGTAAAAAGAAAAATTACCCAACAGCTGAAGAAAGAAGAAGTTATCGAAAAAATTACCGAAACCAATGAAAAAATCGAAGAAAAACGTAAAACTGACCGCGCTGTCTGGATGAAAGAAGGGCAACGTGTGAGAATTACCGGAAGTACAAGTGTGGGAACGATTGAAAAAATATCGAGAAATAAAGTAACGGTAAATTATGGAACGTTTAAGACAATGATTGATGCTGACGAACTGGAGAGGATTTAATTTTGAATTAATTTTCAACGCAAAGATTATCCTTTACTTTTAATATTTTAAGAAGCAAAGAGTTGCGAACAAGTCGCTTAAGCTTGAATATTCAGACGATTTATCAAATTATTTTATTGATTATTAATTTTAAATGACTGTAAAAACTCATATCACATTTAAGGATTTTCTGAATTTTAATATTAAAAATTCATTCCCAAGAATTATTATTTTTTCATTAATAATATTAGCCATTTTTGGGTTAAACTTTTCTAATGCTGAATATAATACGAAGGAAATTTTCAAATCTGCATCGATTTGGTTTGCTGCTGTTTTTGTTTTTATCATCATCCGTTCTTATTTCCGTTTGAAAAATGCTTTTTACTCTAACAAGAAAATTCAGGAAGAGATTGTTTATACTTTCACTGATGAAAAAGTTCAGACAAAAGGAGAAACATTTGATGGCGATTTTACATGGAATACAGTCCACAGAGTAAAAGAAACCAAAGACTGGTTTTTGATTTATCAAAGTAAAACGACGATGAATATGGTTCCGAAAAAATACTTTTCACAAAGTGAAATTATAGAATTAAGGAATATTATTGAAAAAAATAATGTGAAAGCAAGGCTTTTAAATTATTAATTGCAAACAAAAGAGAGCATCATTATTTGATTCTCTCTTTTTATTTTTATTTCTATTTTTGAAAATGCTTGTCAATCTTAAAATATTGTGGATCTTTTACAGGAAACTTCTCATTCCGGGAATTATATTTTCTTTGTTGACCTCCTTTCCTGCAGGAATAAATTTTAAAAACTTCAGCTTTGGTTTTTTATTTATTTTCCCGTTGATGCATTATTTTATCTATGAATTAAGATTGAAAAACGAATATCTTTTCTATGCTAACTTTGGATTTTCAAGAATATCACTTTGGATGATCACAGTTGTTTTTGGTTGTATTTTAAAACTTATTTCATTTATTCTATGAGCAAGCTTCATATCGACAGCATTACAAAATCTTTTGGTGAAAAAGATATTTTGAAAGACATTTACTTAAGCTGTGAAACCGGGAATATTTCCGGGCTTTTAGGAAGAAACGGTTCGGGAAAGTCAACTTTATTTCAAATTATTTTTGGATCGATAAAAGGTGATACACAATATATAAAGCTCAACAATACGATTTTACAAAATCAATTTGACCGAAAAAACAAAATTGCTTATTTACCTCAATATTCATTTTTACCGAGAAATATAAAGATCAAAAATCTTATAGATTTGTTTTGTGATAAAGAAAACAGTACAAAAATTTCTCAATCTGAATTCATTCAACCATTTTTAAATGAGACTCCGAATACACTTTCAGGAGGAGAACTTAGAATTGTAGAAGTTTTGCTGATTATTTATTCTAAAGCAGAATTCATTTTGCTGGATGAGCCGTTTCACAGTCTTTCGCCAAAAGTAGTAACCGAAATTAAAACATTTATTAAACAACAAACTGATAAAGGCTTTATTATTTCAGATCATCAATATCATGATGTTTTAGATATTTCAAATGATATTTTTCTTCTTTCTGATGGTCATTTAAAATCAATTAAAGATTTAACAGAATTGAAAAGGTTTAATTATCTTCCAAAAAATATTTAATTTATATCTTTGAGCTATAAATATTCTTTTTATCATGACTTTCATCCACAAAGCAATCTATTTATCGCTATTCTGTATTTTTTCTTTTAGTTTGATCAATGCTCAGAATAAAGTTCCTTTTGGCGTAGTAAAAGCCGAAGAAGGTTATGCAATGGTGCGTGTACACAAAGAAGATTACCGTAAAATTGTTGACAAAATCAGGATGAAAAGAGGGGATGTTTTTGTTTATGTAAAACCCGCTCCCGGAGAAACTGAATGGATCTGGATAAAATATCCTGAAAAAGAAGAGCTTCCAAAGCCTTTTGTGAGATATGACAGTCTTAATAAAGAAGGAATGGTAAACAAAGGTCGTATTGCATTTATCGATCAGCTTCCGAAATTTACTCCGGTATTATCTAAAAACGGAAGATCGATTACTTTTACCGACAATAATAATCAGAAAATACCGACTGCTCAAAGAACGAAAGTGGTGATTGACATTTATCCGTCAAGTGCAAAATTTAAAAAGCAGGAAAAAGATGCAGAAGGAAATATCGTTAAAATAGACAAACAAAAAACCTGGGGACTCGGAAAAGAACTTCCTGAAGATTTAAAAGAAATAAAATCAGTTCGAGTACAACAACCCGGAAGAGGTTCTGTTTTTGTAAGAGAAGCGATTAAAAATATGTTTGATCCTACTATGGATTTCGATAATATGGGCGTAACTTCAATCGATGATGATCATATTTTTCTTTATATGATCAATGGTTCGGGTGAACACCGATACACTACTTTCTGGACAATTAAGGAAGGAAGAGCAATCAGCCAGATTATTTACAGCAACCCGGAATAATTCTTTACCATATATTCTTTTATTATTCTTATTTTTGCACCCGAAAAGTCTTTAGCTTTTGGCGTATCGCTTCATGCTAATACTTTTCAGGAAATTGGTTCTGTTTAACTACAGATTAAAAGGGAATCGTGTGAAAATCACGAACTGTCGCGCAACTGTAAGTAACCGAAGTCTTTATAAAAACCACTGTGCAAAGGCATGGGAAGGTATAAAGATGTTACAAGTCAGGAGACCTGCCTATTTCTTTAGACAAAAACTTTCGCGATTTGAAGTTGATTGATCTTATAGTCTTTTCAGGAATTTCATGTTCCTGAATAATTCTGTTGGTTCCAATATCATTTCATTTTCGCTTTAATTAATAATGAAATATGACTACAGAAGAAAGAATTCAATCATCGGAAACCAGAATTTTCAAAGCCGTTTTCCCTAATACCACCAATCATTACGATACTCTTTTCGGAGGAACAGCCATGCAATTGATGGATGAAGTTGCCTTTATTACCGCAACAAGATTTGCAAGAAAACGTGTAGTAACCGTAAGTAGCGATAAAATCGATTTTAAAAAACCAATTCCAGCAGGAACGATTGTAGAGCTTATCGGAAAAGTTTCACACGTTGGAAAAACAAGTATGAAAGTGAATGTTGAGATCTACACCGAGCAAATGTATTCTTACGAAAGGGAAAAAGCTATTGTGGGAGATTTTACTTTTGTGGCGATTGATGAATTTAAGAAACCAATTCAAATACTATAGATAAAGAATTTCGGCGACCTTCGGTCGCCGAAATTCAACATTAAATTCAAATGTTTTTTAGCAGTTTCGGCGGGCCAAAGGCCCGCCGAAACTTTTTCATTTTATTAAATTATCTAAAAATAAATTTCAGACAATCGACTCGAAATCTGTGGGAATAAAAATTATCTCAAAACTTTTTCAGAATCCAAACTTAGGTTAAGTAAGGTCTGAAAAGCCTCTCCCATTTCATCAGAAGCTCTGCTGATTGCATTTTCAAGCATATTTCTTATTTGAAGTTCCGTTACTTTTGCTTCAGTCCAGCTTTTTCCGGAGGTGTAAGAATTAAGAATGAAAGGCATAATTCTGTCGATGGCGCAAGCAAAAATGGCATCGGGAGTTTGTTCTTCTTCAAATTCAAGCCAAAGATTAAAAAATTCTGAACGGATCGGCTCGTCTAAAATTCCGAAAATATTTTGGGCAGATTGTTTTTCTCTTTCAAATTTCCCAACCATCGCTGCTTCGTCAAAAAGAAAAGTATCACCTGCTTCAATTTCAACCAAATCATGAATTGACAGCATTCTGATGACTCTCAACAAATCTATATCGGCTCTGTTTTTGGCGTAAGGAAAAAGAATTTGGGCTAAAATAATAATCTGCCACGAATGTTCGGCCGTGTTTTCTCTTCTGGAATCATCTGCATTATAATTTCTTCTCTGCACATTTTTTAATGCGTCTACTGCGAGGATAAAATCAATTTCTTTCTGTATTTTCATTTTCTTCTTTAAAATATCGTTCTCTAGGATAGATTGTCGTTTTTGCAAACCACTTATAATCTATAAATTCTCTTTTTACGGTTGTCACTTTTTTAGGATCTCTCGTGTCTTCTTCAAATTCTAATACTTTTAATAATCCTCTCTCGGGAACCAATAAATATTCTGAGGTAAGATTCCAGCAACATCCATTTTTTTGATAAGCAATAATTCGCTGACGTTCAGAATCTGTTTTAAACATTCCGGAATTCGAACGGACAAGATTTGTCAATTCATCATTCAACGCAAACTGCTGTTTAGAATTATCATTCAAATATACTTCATAAAAAGGACTTTGATGATTGGTATTTCCGTTTCTAATGGCAAGATCTTCCGCTCCATCAAAATTAAAATCATCAAAAACGACCGAATTTTTCAACGAATCAAAAACAGGTTTTTGGTTTTCATTTAAATCTAAATAAAAATCACTTGAAGAGAAACTTTGATATTTCTTCATTGTATTTTTATCGTAAAGATCAAATGTTGCTTTCCCACTACATTTCCTTTCAGTACACGTCACCATGTTGACAACAACATTAAAACTTTTGGAAACATTGGCTAACTCAAAATAATTTTGCGCACTACAAAGTCCTCCTAAAAGAACGAATGTCATTAGAAATTTCTTGTAATTCATGGTTGGTAGTTTTTATAATTTTTCAAATTAAAACCCGAAAAATCTATAACAAATATAAAAATTTAAGCTCAAATATTCAGTTTATTTCTAATATTTAATAATAGCACAAAATCATGAATAAAAATTATTAACCTGATTTTCAGTTATTTAAAATTATTTTAAAAATAATTCCACTACTTTGTATTGCATATTACCATTTTAATTACATATCTTTGTAATGTAAAATCGGAATAGGTTCAACTAGCTAGGAACCGAAAACTGAAAATTATATAACTAATTAACAAAACCTATTAAAGATGAATACCGAAAATACCAAAGCGCAAATGCGAAAAGGGATTCTGGAATTCTGTATTTTAAGCCTTATCAACAATCGCGAAATGTATGTTTCTGATTTAATAGATGAGCTGAAAAAAGGAAAACTGGATGTAGTGGAAGGAACCCTCTACCCTCTTTTAACAAGATTGAAAAATGGAGAATTTCTTTCCTACAGATGGGAAGAATCTACAGGAGGACCTCCCAGAAAATATTACCAAATTACAGAAAAAGGCAAAACGTTTTTATCTGAACTTCAAATCACCTGGAAAGAATTAACAGATTCTGTAAACCAAATCACTCAAAAACTTTAAAAACAAAAGCTATGAACAAGACACTCTCAATAGGACTCGCAGGTTTTTCTTTCACTATAGAAGAACACGCATACATAAAGCTTAGCGATTATCTGAATGCTCTGAGAAGCTCTTTGGATATTTCTGAAGCTGATGAGGTAATTCACGATATAGAAATCAGAATGGTTGAAATCTTCAGAGATTCTTTAGGAAAACGCGAAGTAATCAACGACGGTGATGTAGAAAGAGTAATTGCACAGATTGGTACTCCTGAAAAAATAGAAGAACAAGAAGAAGCATATTATTCTGAGAAAAATACAAAATCGAATAAGAATAATTCTACAGGAACAACTTACACAGACAAAAGACAATTGTTCCGTGATCCTGAGAAACAAAAAATTGCAGGGGTTTGCGCAGGTTTAGCAGCATATTCCGGAATGGAAATTTCTTGGATGAGATTAATCTGGGTAGGTGCATTTTTATTCTTATGGGTTGCACCGGGATCATCTTTCCTCGTAATCATTTTATACTTTATTCTTTGGGCAGTTTTACCAAAAGCAGAATCTGCATCAGATTTTCTTAAGATGAAAGGTAAACCTTTAAATTTTGATAATCTAAAAGAAGAATCAAGCAAAATTGTACAGTTTGCCAACGAAACAAGTACAAGAGCCGGTGAAATTTTCACCGAAAACAAACCTTACATCAATAACGCAGGAAGCGGAGTTTGGAATGTTTTAAAATATATTATCGGTGCATTCTTTGCTTTGATGGCAGTAGGAAGCATTATAGGAGTATTTGTGGTATTCGGACTTTTTGGAATTGATTCAAATTTTCCGGGAGCTAATGAAATGAAATTCTATTTCGATGACGACGGATTGTATAGTGTTTTAGCAGCAATTATCATTGTAGGATCTTTAATTCCGGCTATTCTATTCAGTTTATTGAGTATTAAAATCTTCTCGCCAAAAACTAAGTTGAGAAATATCGGTTGGGTTTTAGGAGCATTATTTATCTCTTTAATGGGTTTAGGCGCTTACTTTGGAGTAAGTATGGCAAAAAGGGACATGCTGTTTAAAGGTCATAAAGAAGATGTGGAAGAAGTTGCCATCAATACAACTTCAGACACCATCTATGTTGATATGAAAAACGTAACGATTCCTCAGAATTTTACAGCATACGACGACGATCTTTATTCTGATAAAAACTCTGTTTTCCAAAAAGACTGGATTCACGTAGATGTTACAAGAAAAACGGATATCAAGACTCCTTATTTAATTATAAAGAAAGAAGCAAAAGGTTATAATTATCCTTTAAACGTAAGCGTTCCTGTAGAAATTGTAGGTAATAAAGTTATTCTTCCAAACTACATAAAATATCCTTACGATCACCGTTTCAGAGATTACAGCATCGATTATGAGTTGGTAATTCCTCAAAACACTATTGTAATTCCTGTGAAAAAAGATCAGATTAATTTTGATGGTGACACTGATGGAAACGGAATCAACGATAATGATGAATCTGATGATAACGAAAACGGAAATATCAGCATTGAAAAAAACAAAATCTCTATCAACGGTTCTACTATAGAATACAGTTCGAATGATAAAGACAGTGTAATTATCAATGGAGTAAAAGTTTCTGAGAAAGATGCAAAGAAGAAAATTGATTCTATCAAAAACATCATCAAGCAAAACGAAAACGAAATAAAAAGCATTGAAATCAAAGACGGAGACAGCAAAGTTTCTATAAAAACCAAATAATTCAAACCTCAGAGAGTGACGGAAGGTGTGGACGTAAGACAACCGTTTGAAATTCACACTCTTCTACTCTCAGAAACAGACAAATATTTTTCAAAAAAAAGTATTTTATGTCATAAAAAAGTTTTATATTCGTATATTCAAATTCCATAAAAAACAAACACAAAAAAATTTAAGCCATGGTACAAGTAGTTTTAGAAATTGCAGTGAAAATCGCAGATTTAATTAGCAGTTTGTTTTAAGAGCGACAATATTTCAATATATTTGTAAAGTATAACCAAAGTTTGGTTATACTTTTTTGTTTTAAATATAAAATACATGAAAAAACTGATAGGTAGTTTAATGCTAAAAATTCTGGGCTGGAAAGTAGTTCTGCAGGGCGATGTCAACAATCTCGATCGTTGTATTCTCGTTGTAGCGCCACACACTCACAATATGGAATATCTATTAGGAAATTTAGCCTATTGGAAATTAGGAAAAAAACTTAAAATCATCATTAAAGACGCTCATACTAAAGCTTGGTACGGTGCAGTAGTAAGGGGTTTAGGCGGAATCGGTATTGACAGAAGCCAAAAGAACGATCTTATTAATTTCGTGGCGAATGAGTTTAAAAAAGAAGATTTCAGCTTGGTGATTACACCGGAAGGGACAAGAAGCTGGGTTCCGAAATGGAGAAAAGGCTTTTACCACATGGCTTTAGCGGCTAAAGTTCCTATTGTTTTGGCAGCTGGTGATTTTAAAAGAAACATTGTTTATTTAGGCTATCAAATTCCTTACGAAAGATTGGAAACGGCAAGTTTTGCTGAAGTAATGAAGGAAATTCAGGATTATTATATTAAAAACGATATCGGTCCAAAAATTCCGGCCAACTGGAATCCTGACATTATGGGGAACGATGCTGAAGTTAGGAGTTAGGAGTTAGGAGTTAGGAGTTAGGAGTTAGGAGTTAGGAGTTAGGAGTTAGGAGCAAAATTACTTTTTACTTTTTACTTTTTACTTTTTACTTTTTACTTAAAAAATTAATCATTACCAATTACTTATTACCCATAAAAAATGTACATTAAAGATAAAACGAAAGAAGAGATATTAGAATTCATCAACAACTGGGGTGAAGAAACTTTTGCGAAAACGATTGGTATTCATTTTATCGATATTGATATTGAAAACGAAACGCTGACTGCAACAATGCCTGTTACACCAAACATCCATCAACCTTTTGGGATTATGCATGGTGGAGCAAGTTGTGTTTTAGCAGAAACAATGGGCTCTAGCCTTTCTAATATTTTCATTGACGGAAGCAAATATTTTGGCGTAGGAACCAACATTAATTCTAACCACTTAAGAAGTAAAAAAGACGGAATTGTAACTGCAGTCGCACGATTTATCAGAAAAGGAAAAACAATGCATGTTTCTGAGATTGAAATTCGTGACGAAAAAGGTCAATTGATTAATCATACAACGATGACAAACAATATTATCAACCGATAAGAATTTTCAACAAAATAAATTAAAGGCTCAAATTTTTGAGTCTTTTTTATTATGTTACAACAAAATTTTTAGATTTTCATTTATTATGTAATTGAAAAACATAAATTTACATATTATGAAAAAACATTTAATTATTCTGTTATATTCCGTATTATTCATTATAACTTCATGTCGTAATGATGATGAAAACATTGAGAATAAAAATCAAATTAACTTTCAATTGATTGGAAAAGGAAATTTGATAGGAAATTACGTTAATTCTCAAAACACCATTATTACAAACTCTATACAATGGAATAATTTTCTTAATCAAATAGACAGCACAACTTATCAAACTTCTGCTAGTTTTATCACAACTTATATTGATTTTAACGAATTTATAGTTATCGTTGTAGTAGATGAAACCTATCCAAGCGGTGGACAACACTCAATCGAGATTACGAAAATGGAAGAATACCCTAAGTATATTACTATCAATGTAGAAAAATCGTTAAAGGGAAACGTCACATCTTTTATCACTCAGCCTTATCATATTGTGAAAATTCCTAAAACCGCTAAATCTTTAATATTTAATTAAAACCTCCTGCAACCTTTTTATTTTTTTTCATCTTATATAAAGAAACCCTTAAATTTATACATCATGAAAAAACATTTACTTCTTTTACTATGTTCCATCTTTTTTATAACGATTTCCTGTAGCGATAATCAGGATAATGATGAACAATTGGAGAGCAAAAACCAAATTAATTTTCAGTTAATTGGAAAAGGAAACTTTGTGGGAAATTACGCTGCTCAACAAAATACGGTGATTACAACCTCAACGCAATGGAATAATTTTTTAGATCAAATAGACAGCCCAAACAATCATTCTTCGGCAGGTTTTACAGAAACCAATATCGATTTTAATCAGTTTATGGTTATCATCGTTATTGATGCAGTTTATCCAAATGGCGGACATTCCGTTGATATAATGACCGTTGATGAAAATCCGCAAAATATTGAGATTGATGTTGAAAAATTACTTCAGGGAAACGTAACAACAGTTGTCACCCAACCTTATCACATCGTGAAAATACCTAAAATTCAAAAACTTGTGATATTTAATTAAAATCTACTGCAACCTTTTTACATTTCCACATCTTTAAAGAAAAGAATGACCATGAGAAACTTAATTTTACCTTTTATTTTATTATTGACCTTTGTATTTTCTTGCACATCAAATGATATTGATGAGGGACTTGGACAAAAAACCACATCATATGATGTATATGTCGCAGGGTCGGAAAATAATAAAGCTTCATTTTGGAAAAACAATGTTTTAAACAATTTAGCAGGAGGCGATAATTTAAATGCTGAAAAAATAATTGTAGAGAACAACAACACTTATATTTTAGGAAATAGCAATGGGGTTAACCCAAACTACTATTTTTGGAAAAATAATACCAAAGAAGACTTACGTGTATATTTAGGAATTCCTACACTTTCACCTTATCAAATTTTAGATATGGCAATCGATAATGGAGATAATTATTTTATAGGATATTATGACACTTTTTCGCCTATAGCTCCTTTGAGATATGAGTTTTGCATTTGGAAAAATGGTGTAAAAACAGTTCTTAATACATCAAATAATATCATTTATAGAACATCAAAAATTAATATTTTCAATCATCAAACATATGTTTCTGCAATCACAAATAATATATCAAGCAGCTTTCAATCGGGATATTACATTGGGACAACTTTTCATTCTATCCCTAATATAAGCTGGGTTTGTAATTTTAGTCAAAATTCAATGGGCATCAACTTTCTTTATATAAAAAGTGGCTTATATTACTACAGAAATTTAACTACAAATATTGAAACACTTGTAAGTAATAATAATTACCCAAACCTATTCGAAGGAAAGATAATTAGTGAAACAAATTCTTCAGATTTATATATTGCAGGTTCTTTACACTTAGGAAACAGTTATTTCAAAAACAATATTCAAACAGTATTCCCTATCGATCCTACATATTCACGTATTAAAGATATGTTTGTTCTTGATAATAACCTATATACAATCAAGCATCAAATAACACCTAACTCAAGTAAAGTTTATATTAATAATATTGAAACACAAAACATTACTAATACATCAACGTCAACCAATAATACGTTCAATTCAATTTACGTAGTTCAAAACTAAAAAATGTCAAAAACAAAACTCAACTGGCAAAAAATTTATCTCGACCATTCCCCAAAACTTTTGGGGATTTGTCGCAGATATATCGCAGATCTTCAAAATGCCGAAGATATTGTGCAGGACAGTTTTATAATGGCAATTCAGAAAAACCATCAGTTGAAAGACGAAAAAGCAGTTTTCGGCTGGCTGAAGAAAATTGTTATCAATAATGCTTTACAATCTATCCGAAAAACAAGTAAAGAGACCTTTATCACCACCGAACCATCAGAAATCCCAGATAATACATTGACCGAAATGACACCATCCGTAATTGATGAAAAAAAACACATTTTCGCTTACGATTTTACGAAAGAAGAGCTTTTACAATCTATTGACAGCTTACCTTCTCATCATAAATCGGTTTTCAATTTATATTATATCGAAAATTATTCACACGCAGAAATATCAAGTTTGCTGGAAATCCCGGTCAATACCTCAAAATCTCATTTGATGAGAGCTAAAAAATCAGTGCAAAATTATTTAATGACTCATTTCGTTAACAATGAAACTCCGAAAAACAAAACAGCACAACTTTTAGTTTTCTTCGGATTGGGTGGGTTGTTGTGGGCTCAAAATTTTCAAAGTAAATTTTCAGATTTTGCCATCTCACCATCAAAAAATTTCGAAATTCCTTCTGATATTAGTTTAAACACTATTTCGTTTTCATCAACCCAGAACTACTGGAGACAGAAAGCAATCATAGGAACTACTTTCTTCATCATTATTGTTGGATCTATTCTATTTTTCAGTCCTAAAAACTCTTTAAGTAAAACATTTAATTTAAATATTTCTAAACCAAAATCAGTAGAAAATATTGTAACAAGTAACCAATACAAACCAAATATTGCTGAAGAGTCATCTTCCAGTGAAGGTTTAAAAAATATAAAAACTGATCAGAAATCAAATTTAGAAATCAATAAAGATTTAAAATCTGAAAATCGTTCCGTTAAAACAAAAAACTTAGTATCTTCAAAACCTATTACAAAAAAAGACACTACCGAAAACGTTTCTCATAAAGTGATTGTTGTGAAAAAAATCATTCAGAGAGACACCGTTTTTATAGAAAGATAAAACTAAATCAATCATGCTTTTAAGAAAAATAATTTTATTTTTTTCTGTCATATTCATTACTTCTGCTTTTGCTCAACGCAAAAAAACAGATACCATTTATGTTTATGAGAAAGTAATTGTGTACGATACTATTTATCTTGAAAAATCAATAAAATTAAAACCCGCAAATCTTCTGCTTTCTTCTTTAAAAATTCAGGAAGAAGAAATTAAAGAAATCAATCGAGACATTGACAAAAAAGAACTTGAAGAACAAATAAAAAAACTAAAAATAAAAAGGTTTCAATACGGAATTCAAGCCGGACTAGGTTTCAAAAAAGCAAGTTGGTCAGAAAGTCTGTCAGATAAAAATCAACAATTTGGGCAAAATTTTGGAATATGGATCTCTAAAAGTATTATTAATCCAAATTTTTCATTAATGCTTTCCGCAAATGTTCATCATTGGAGTTCTACGTTTGATCTCGATACCAATAAAGAAGAAACTTATCTTGACGGTTTTTATTTTTCTGAAGACGATCAACCACTACTCTTTCAAAGATTTAACAATAAACATTTTGAATATGTTTTGCAGTTAAAAGCAATCTACGAATGGAAAAACCTGCGACCTTTTGTTGGATTTTTAGCCAATAAAAACAATTACAAAATGCAATTTTTGGTTCCTGAAAATAATGTTCTGAATAAATTGGACGATTTTAAAAGCAATCAAGTCAATTTCGGGTTTTCTTTAGGTCTACAATATCGAATATTCAGCCGATTTTTGATTGATGTGGAATATCAACATTATAAAATCAAGAATCTTTCCTTAAAAAACTCTTCATTTGATTTTGACATTTTTAAGACTAATAATACCTTTGCTGAAAGAAAAATCAGTTTAGGAATTTCTTATTTTATTTCTAGGTAATGGTTTTCTGAAAGATTCAACATTATGATCTATTTCAAATTTCCTTTTGACGAGAAACTCTATTTTACAGACGAAAATTCTAACATAAATTCAATCAATTTCCATTCTTTTAATAATATTGAAAAAATTGATATTGCCGGAAATGTTATTGAAAAAGACCTTTCGGAATTTGAAAATTTAAAGATTAGCTCAACAATTTTACCCGAAGATGAAACTCAGTTTATTACAGAAACTCAAGAAGAATATTTGCAAAAACTGGAAGAAGTAATTGAAATTATCAACGAAAACAACCTCCCGAAACTGGTACTTTCAAGAAGAAAAATTTTCAATGATTTTGTTGAAATAGATTTAAAAGAAAGCTTCAACAACCTTTGCAGAAATTATCCTAATGCATTCATATATCTTTTTTTCGATGGTGAAACCTCATGGATGGGAGCTTTTTCTGAAGTTTTAGGAAAATTCAACAAATCGACTCACGAGTTTGAAACAATGAGCATCGCCGGAACAATTCCTGTGTCTGAAGAATGGACTGAAAAAGAGATTGAAGAACAGAAACCTGTTTCGTCTTACATCAGAAATATTTTGGCAAAATTTGTCAATCTGAGCGAAGTCGAAGAGTCGGAAACTTACGATCATATTTCGGGAAATATCAAACATTTAAAAACCGATTTTAAAATAAAAATCAATCCTGAAGATTTAGATTCTATTATTCAGGAACTTCATCCCACTCCTGCAGTTTGCGGAATTCCTAAAGATTTTTGCAGAGAAGTCATCGAAAAGGTTGAAAAATTCCCACGAGAATTGTACGCTGGTTATATTAAAATTGAGACAGAAGATTACATTCAGTATTTCGTGAATTTACGCTGCGCAAGATTATATAAAAATTCAGTTCATCTCTTTGTTGGAGGAGGAATTACCGCTCAAAGCAACCCCAAAAAAGAATGGAATGAAACTGAGCTTAAGTCTGAAGCTGTCTTGAAAAATCTAGTTATTTCTTAAATCATATTTTAATAGAATTCTATGATTTCCAAGCAAAAATAAAAATGCAGGCGATTTTGAAACATATTTATAATGCATATTAACATACAAAAGCCTCAACAATTTGAGGCTTTCATTTATTTAATTTCTTTAGCAATCATTATTTTTTCATTGATGATATTGTTCCACAATAAACCAAGTGGAGCAGTATAATATTCATTTGATGAAACTTTAGGTTTTAACCTGAAGTAGAAATCATAAGAGCCACCGACAATACCCTTTTCCGGTATATATAGAAAGCGATCTATACCCCTGTGTTCGTTATATCCATCATGAGCCCACCATCCATCAAACGTCCAGAATTTAAAAGCTTTATTTCCTTTCACAGAAATTTCTTTAGATAAATAATTTCTATAGCTATAAGGTATATCAACTTTTCTTGTAAAATCATTTTCTCTTATATCCATTAAGAAATCTTGATTGGGCACTTGTTTTTTAAAGCTTGCCTCCATTTGCTTGATAGTAACTTTCGGTTCTTCTGTATTAATTGTTCCATAAGTAGAAATAATAGGAAATTTCAAATTTGCTATAGAGAAAAACTCAGTTAAACAGATTTTTGAAACATAATAATTTCCATTTTCTTTCTTTATCAATTTATATTGTAGTGTTTTGTTTTCTGGAATATTATTTAATTTCCAGTCACTTACCATATTGATAATTTTACTTTTAGAAAAAATCTTATCTTTTATATTATCATAGTTAATTATTTCCCAATTACTTCCTCTTTCATTTGTTTTTGGAAGTATCTTTTCGTCTAAATCTGGTAATATGGATAGTAGCAAAATACTATTTTCGGAAATAAAAACATTATATATATTAATATCCTTTTTAATAGTATAGATGTCTTCCGTTTCTAAGGTAAATCGATTTACTTTAAATTGAGACTTTAAATCATCCTCCCAAAAATACTCTTGACAAAAAAATAGATTAGGTATTAACAATATTATTAAAATTTGTATTTTCATATTTATTGACATTTTGTTCCGTGGTAATTACCTAAAGATGTATCTCTTTCGTTTGTATTTAATGTTGATTGTTCAGATGTTAATGTTGCAATACCATATCGAGACATTGCTACAGCTACATTTTGTGGTAGATCTGGATTGTAAGCAGAAACAATACTTTGAAGTGTCGTTAAAAATGGCATTAGTTGTTGATGCCCATCTATATATGTATATGTATTTATTATAGTTCCATTTGGAGCGTAATCATAGCCTTCAATAATATTTGGATATTGTTGGTGAAAAAGCACATTTCCTAACCTAAATCTTTCATAATCCAAAAAGGCATGTATAACTTCGTGAAACATTGTTACCAAGATATATTCTTTTGTTGCATTTAATAACATTTGATCATTTAAATAAATAGTTGCTTTAAAACTATTAAATTCACTACTTGATGAAGCATAAGTTATACCGTCGAGATGCCCTAATCCACTTTTTGCCTTAAAAATTATATTATAATCTTCATTATTAGCAAAAATTTGTTTCATAGATGCAGAAATGATATTTTTTAAATCAGGGAGTTCTTTAACAAGATCTTGTGCACAAGGATAGCCTTGAAGATTATCAATAATATCCTGATTTGGGCTTTCTAATTCTTCTTCCTCACCGCCGCCACCGCCTTCCATGCCGTCTGTATAAACATCAAGATGGTCTACGTATGGTTTACCTCCTGTGTAAGAATATTTACAGACATTGACTATAGAAGTTACCAGTACCATTTCATCACCATTCATATAAGAACCGCTAATGACACTACGTTTAGTGCAAGACCATGTATACCCTCCTCCTTTGGCAGAGATGTTTTCGTTGAGCTTCTCGTCCTTTTGTGGCTGCAGCTTATCATGATTACGGTTATACATTACAACATCAAAAAACGCTAAGGCTTCATCGTCTTTGGTAAAGCTGTAAAAAGCTTCTTTATTCTGTCGCTGTACCCTCACCTGATTGTTTTGTACTAAAGGCACAAACAATTGTTCTCTTTTAAAGCCCATTGTCATCGTATACTCCCAAACCGGGGTCCCATGTTCGGTAACAAATTTCTGCTGATGCTCTTTCGTAGACATAATGCTTTTTTGAAAGTGGTCGTAGATTCTTTTCGTAAACAGGGTATCTTCTTTCCAGAGAGATTTTGAGATGATTTCCTGTTTAGAATTATTTTCAAATAAAAAATATAGGATTAGAAATAAAAGCCTCCGAAGAGGCTTTATATTACTGCTTAGTAAATATCAAACCTTTAGTATGTGGCAGATAAACTTTTGTATCTGTACTTGATGGGCAGGTTTCTTCATCTAAAATTGTATTATAAGGATAATAATCCCAAGAAATCTGTGTAGTATTGAGTTTTTTAAGGTTTATTTGTCCCCAGCCAACACCACAGTTGGTACCATCATAACCTAATGCAACTTGTCCTAATTCTGGCATAGTTCCCATACTTAAAATATTAAAATTGCTTTGAGCACTTAAATTCATACTCTGTGTATTCTGAAGAATTATTCCCGAAGAGTTCTTAACAATATATCTTATTGACAAGACATCCCGATAAAAGTTTTTATTCATTAGTTTTGACGGTTTATTTTCTTCTTTTGTAATAAATAAAGTAATCTCATTTCCTTTATAAGTTGCTTTGTAAGTTCCTATATAAGGGGGGAATTCATTATCTAAGTCTTTTACATAAGCATTTGTAGGAATGTCTTTCAGTAAAGTATTTAAAGGAAGCTGCTGTGCTTTGCAAGAAACGGCATTTATAGTTAATACTAATACTAGTGTTATTTTAAAAAAAGTTGCTTTCATATTATTCATTTTTAAATTTTATGGACATGGTGTAGCATTTGTAGTGCCATTGCTATTCAGTGTTATATTTTGTACTGTTCCATTTTCATCGATCCTTTGCAAATTTACTTTTCCTTCCATACCCATATCAAGTAAGGTATCAAAAAATAATTTTTCCAATCCACTACCATTCAATGGGCCATATTGATAATTTGCATAGTTAAGGTCTTGAGATAATTGATTTTTATTATATTCATAAGTTCTTTTTAAATTATTCTTATCCCAATTCGTTTGATAGATATACTTCACTAATTCCTCCGAATTTCCGGAAAATCTTATTATATAATTATGATATTTATAGCCACCAGGGCAGGTATTGCATTCTTCAGAGCCCACCATACCCAAAAAACCATTGCTTAGATCATCAATAGGCTGAGCCAAAGCATAGTGAAGCATTTTTAAAATATCGGCAGGGGAAAACATTTTTGGTCCATCAGGGGTATGATTATGATAAACGCCTTGCTTACCTGCAGTGCTTCCCACTTTTACCATGTGTTCGTCGCCATCTATAATACCAGATATGGTACCATCATTGTTTGCTTCAAACGCTTTTTCCCCATAGCCAGGTTGCCCCTCTTTAATTTTAGATTGCTCTTTCAGATCACTTGTTTTAGTTTGTACAGCAGGATCTGCCAATATTGCTTTTGCTTTATCGCAAGGGTTTTCTTCATTCTGCTCCTCTTCTCCCTCATCACCACCGCCGCCGCCTTCCATACCGTCGGTATACACCTCAAGATGGTCTACGCGTGGTTTTCCTGTAGTGTAAGAGTACTTGCAGACATCCATAAATGAAGTCTCCATTACCATTACATCACCATCCATATGATAGCCTGTAATGACACTGCGTTTGGTACACGTCCAGGTAGCACTTCCTTTAGAATAAATATTTTGGTTGAACTTTTCGTCCTTTTGTGGTTGCAGCTTATAAAGATTGCGGTTGTACATTACGATATCAAAAAACCTTAAGGCTTCATCGTCTTTTGTAAAGCTGTAAAAAGCTTTTTTATCCTGTCGCTGTACCCTCATCACCCCAATTACCTGATTGTTTTGTACTAAAGGTACAAACAATTGGTTTCTTTTAAAGCCCATTGTCATAGCATATTCCCAGACCGGTGTTCCGTGCTCTGCAAAGAAGTTCCTTTGGTCTGCTTCTGTAGGTGTAAAGCTTTTTTGAAAGTGATCATAGATTCTTTTGATGAATAGCGTATCTTCTTTCCAGAGAGATTTTGATATGATTTCCTGTTTTTGGTTTTCAGCCGAAGAATAGAAGTCTTCATTGGTGCAGGAATAGAGAGACAGTACTACTGTCATCATCAGGCAGAGCCTGAGTAATAATTTTTTCTTCATAATTATTATGTGTTTTTAAAGGGTTAAATATATTTTTTTTTTCTGAGTAACAAAAATGTGAAATAAATTACTGCGTTGCAATTCCAAACGGAATAAAATACCATTCCGTTTGGAATAATATGTTTCTCGTAAAAAGTTTATCTTTACCTCTGTAAAAAAACAGTATGAATAAGAATATAGGCTACAAAATAAAAGAACTCAGAGAGCAGAAGAATATTTCTCAGGAAAATCTGGCATTTCAGCTGGATGTTTCGCAAAGCTACCTCAGCAAAATAGAAAACGGAACCATCGAAAAACTAGATTTCTTATTTATGCAGAAAGTGGCAGAGTTCTTCAAAGTAGAACCTCAATACTTTATGGATGATCAGATATTTCAGAATATTGTGGATAATAATCACAGTTCTGCGTTCGGAAATCCATATAGTACCATAACAATCAACAATACAGTTACAGATGATTTGGTAAAAAGTCTGGTTCAGAATCAGGAGCAGATATCTCAGCTGATGGAGATGCAGAACAGACTGATAGAGCAGCTTTTAAAGAAATAAAACTTCGGGTTGTAGTTCTTTTAAAAAATACTTAAAATTCATGCGGGTGATTTGTAAGATTCATGCGGATGAATTGCTAAAATCATGCGGGTGAATTCTCAGGTTTACCTGTATGATTTTTTTTAGATAAAAAGCAAAGACTGTATTTTCTTTTTTTTAAGGTGTTTTTTACTATTGATTTTTTTTATACATTCGTGATATAAAATACAATATGTTTAACTTAAAATGAAAAAAAATGCCAATTACATTTAATGTTATCTCCAGAAAAAATCCACTAAAGCCTAACGATCCCGAAAAATACTACGCCGATTTTGTAGGTAACGGGCAAACCACTCTTGCAGATCTTGCCAAGTACGCTTCCACGGTTTCTACCGTATCAAAAGCAGATATTCTTGCCGTACTAGAAAGCACATTTTCTAAAATTGCAGATGATGTAGCCGATGGAAAAATTGTTTATGTAGGTGAATATTTTACCTTACAGGCAGGTGGCTCCAGTGAAGGAAAAGAGACTGCAGATGAAGTAAATGCATCAAGCATCAAAAGCGTAAGGACATTATTCCGACCGGGAAAAATGATTAAAGATGCACTGAAGCTTGCTACCTTTCAAAAGAAAGGGTAAAACCAGAATTAAGAATTTAAAAATCAAAAAAACCTCTTTCACAACGAAAGAGGTTTTATATTTTATGTACAAAGAATTTACTTCTTTGCGCCTATTTTACTCCAAGTATTCAGGATGAAAAGTAAACCAACACCCAACAATCCGCAAGCGATTGAAATTAAAAATTTAACATTATCTTCAGATGTGATATCTGAATTCCAGTCGATTGCATACGTATTGATAGCGATGATTACGACAAATACGATTAAAAATACTTTATAAAACTTCTGCATGATCTAAAAATTTATATAATTCTGCACCAGCTGAGCAAAATTTGCGGTAAATAATTTAATTGAAATTGCCAGTAGAATAATACCGAAAACTTTCTGAAGAATTGCCAAAGACGCCTCTCCCATTTTTTTCTCAATCCACTTCGCAGATTTCAGCACCAAATATACGAAAATTGTATTGAGAATGATCCCACAAATAATGTTAATATCATGAAACTCTGCTCTTAAAGATAAAGTAGTCGTTAAAGTTCCCGCTCCTGCAACCAAAGGAAATGCAATCGGAACAATCGAGGCAGATTTTGCTTCGGTTGTTTTGTTGATTTCAATTCCCAAAATCATTTCAAGCGCAATGATAAAAATTACAAAAGCACCTGCAATGGCAAATGAATTAACGTCTACGCCAATAAATTTTAAGATCTTATTTCCTACAAAAAGAAAGACAATCATAATCAATCCGGCAGTAATTGATGCTCTTCCTGCTTCAATCTGTCCGAATTTCTGTTGCAGGCTTACCACAATCGGAACTGAACCGATGATGTCGATGACCGCAAAAAGTACCATGAAACTGGTAATTACTTCTTTAAAAGAGAAACTGTTGAAAACCTCCATTTCTTACGATTATTAATTTCGCAAAAATATAAATAAAAAATGATTATTTACTAATAAGAGAATATAATTTAACAATATCTTTTAACAGTTCGTTTAAAAAATCTTCTGAAGTGATTGGAGAATACTTCTCAATCTGAACTTTTTGCAATAATTCTTGATAGTTTTCAGCAACAGATCTGCCGTTTTGTCTTTCAAGAAATACTTTAAAATCTTCCTTAGAGCTTTGGAAATACTGGCTTCTTACATCAGCATCCATTTCTTCAAAGGTTTCAAAAAATTTAGGATAATCTCCGGAAACTTTCAGATTTTCAAGGTAAGCAAAATAATCATTGATATCAGTTTTTAAACTTTCTCTTATCTCTTTTTCTGTTTCAGCAACAGATCCTAAAGGTTTTGGACTTGGCTTTTCCTTAATTATATTTTGTTTTTTTTGCCAATATTTAAACACCATATAAGCGATAAACAAGCCAATTAATATAGCGATATTCACAAAAAGCACATTCCAGTTGAATTTACTTTTTTCTTTTACTTTAAATGAAGTGGTTTTCAAAACCGGACTATCAACTGTTTCAAGCAACGTATTGGTATAGTCATTTACTTTTTCCACTGTTGATCTTGCTTCTAAAACCTGATCATGTGAAAAAGCAGTTAAGCCCAATTTTTCCTGTCCAAGATTTACATATTCTTTTTCCGCAGGATTGAAAAAAGCAAAAGCTTCAGTTTTCACAACCAGTTCACCCGCTTTCTTAGGAATTAAAATATATTTAGCTAAAATTTCCCCTTTCATACCTGTAAGACCAGGATTTACATGAGAAGTAATCTTTGGTGCAAAGATTTCATAATCGGGAGATTCTTCAATTTTCGGAAGACTCATATCCGCAAGATTCCCTTCTCCTGAAACTTTTACGGTAACATTTACAGGTTTTTTGGCTTCAATTTTTTCTTTTGGTGAACAGTAAATATCCACTTTAAATTTACCTACTGCATCTTTAAAAGATTCCGGTGAACCTTCAGGAAGTTTTTTTACATTAAGCCTTACTTTATTGGAAGCTATTTTATTTTTAGTGGAAAAAGTATTTACCGAAGCAGAAACCGATGGAACTTCTACATACCCCGATTCGTTGGGAAATACCATAAAAACAGCCAAAACCTGCGATGCCATATTGGCGTAACCGGAAGGATCAATCTCTGATCTTTTTAAACTGACTGCATGCACATTGATATTTTCCTGCTGTGGAAGTCGTACATTCTTTACTTTTCGAAGATTGTCGATATTTCTTGAGTAAACACGTAGGATAGCAATGGTAGGCTGATCCTGATAAACTTCACGATCTTCAATTTCCATATTCAGATAAACGTCGTTAGCAATATTGGCTATTGGTTTTTTCTCAATATCTTTTATGAAAATATCAAAAGGTTCGGTTTTATAAATTTTGTTGTTAACATTTACCAGAACTGAACCAATTCTTACTTTTCCTTTTTGTTTAGGTTCAAGAGCGATTCTGGTAATGTACTGATCGATTGCCGTATTGGTTTCGGCATCATTAACAATCTGATTGAATGATCCGCTACCTATCATATTAAATTTCGACAAATCCGGAAGCATGATTTTACTTTTCTGCTCCAGATTGTTTCCATTCAGTTCTAAAACAATGGTAAGATTTACGATTTCTCTACCGTTGTAATCTGTTTTATCAGATTTCATCGACAGTTGTACCTGTCCGTAAGAAATTACAGATATAAGGGTAAATATTGCGTAAATAAATTTTTGTTTCATCACCAATCTTTCTCGTTGCTTTGCGGCTTTGAATAAGATTTTTCGTCTAAAATTCTTTTGGCAGTTTTTCTTTCTCTGCCATTAATACTGTCCAGGATCGCTTTTTCAAGCTCTTTGGGAAGTTTGCCTTCGCCGCCTTTCCCTTTGGGTTTATTATCCTCACCTTTATTTTGTTGAGGACCGTTGCCCTGCTCCTGTTTTTGATTTTTAGAATCTCCTTTCTCTCCTTTGTTTTTATCTTGTCCGCCTCCGTTTTTACCGGAGCCTTGGTCTTTCTTGCTGTTGTTCCTTTCTTTTTCCTTCTGCTTCAGCTTAGCAATCTCGTAGTTTTTTCTCGTCGCCTCGTTATAAGGATCCTGTTTCAGAGATTGCTTGTAATAATCAGCGGCTTTATCCGGCTGATTCATCTGCATCATTGTATTTCCCAAATTATGAAGCGTTGCCGCTTTATCCGGTAAAGTCTGAGAAAGTTTTTCAGCTTTTGCATACTCCTCTTTCGCATCCTGATACAGTTTTCTTTTATACAAAGCGTTTCCTAAATTGTAATGTGCCGTAAAATCACCTGAATTTGATTTTATAGCTTCCATATACTTTGAAGAAGCGCCATCATAATCATTAGCATTAAATTTTTGATTGCCTTCAAAGACCAAAGTCTTATAACTTTCCTGCCCAAATACTGCACCTGAGAACGAAAAAGCAAATATTAACGCTAAAAATACAATTTTAGTATTCATCCCTTGCAAAATTATCCCTTTATATGTTAAGAAACAGCGTCTTATTTGTTAAAATTGGGTTAAAGTATTTAATTAAAAACAGATTTCTTTTAAATATTAAAATCTCTTTTAGGAATAAATAAGAAAATCATTAAAAAGAAGAATATCGAAACGCCTAGAAAGTACTGATAATAATGATTTGCATTTTGAGAATTGACTGTGGTAACAGTATCTGAAACCGTTCTGTTGATATCGTCAGCAATTCTTTTAGGGGCATCATTCATATTGTTTCCGTCGATGTAAGCTCCGCCTGTAGATTCTGCCATTTTTTTAAGGGCTCCGGTTTGTCTTTTAGAAATAACAGTTTCTCCATTCTGATCAAATTTATACCCGATAAGCTGACCATTACTATAAACCGGAACAGGTGCTCCTTCATCAGTTCCCACTCCTACAGAAGTAATAGCGATTCCTTCTTTGTTTGCCAGTCTTATTGCAGCATTGTCATTCCCTTCATTATCTTCACCATCACTTATCAAAACTACTTTTCTTGAACCTTTATTTATATTTTTAAATTTAGTCGCTGTAGTTTCCATTGCTGAAAGAAAATCCGTCCCTTGAATGGTGATATTATCTGTAGTCAAATCTGTAATATAATTTTCAACTGAGCTGTAATCTGTTGTTAATGGCATGATAGAAACTGCTTCACCTGCAAAAATTACGATCCCTATTTTATCATTTTTCAGTTCATGCATTGTATTGATGATCAAATTTTTAGCCTGGGTAAGCCGATCTGGATTAATATCTTCTGCATTCATAGAGTTAGAAACATCCAATACAAACATTACGTTATTCATCTTTTGCTTGGTCTCTATTTTTTCTGCTCCACTTAAAAGGTCAATAATTGAGAATATCAAAAAAAGTGTTGCCAAAAAATAAAGTGCAGGAAATATTTTTATAAATCCTGAATTCTTTTCAAACAAACTTTCATGAAATTTTGATTCTGCAAACAATTCTCTTTTTCTTTTTTTCCAACGCAGATAACTTATCAGAAAAAATGATAAAAGCGGCAGAAGCAGCAATAACAAAAGATACCAGTTATTTCCTAAATACCAATCCATCAGCTTAAAAATTTATAAAGTACCCAACGTAAAAAAGCATCAAAAACCAGCATTCCTAAAGCTATCCAAAGAAAAAGCTTAAAATGCTCATCATAATTATACAGCTTAGAAATATTGATATCCGTTTTTTCTAATTTATTGATCTCAGCGTAAATCTCCTGCAATCTGTTTTCAGAATCTGCTCTGTAATATTTACCGTCTGTAGTTGCAGCAATCTCTTGCAGCATATTTTCATCAATAGAAACTTCTTGTTCATTATAGAAATATCCAAACTCATCATAGGTATAAGGCGTCAAAGCATAACCATTAGTTCCTATCCCAATAGAATACACCTTAATATGATTATCTTTCGCAAGAATAGCAGCAATTTCTGGAGGGAAAAGATTTCTTACGGGACTGTTTACTCCGTCGGTCATCAAAATAATTATTTTGCTTTTTGCTTTACTTTTCATTAAATGATTCACAGCAACGGCTAATCCGTCTCCTACCGAAGTTCCGTCTGCCATTTCACGCTGATTCATGTTTATTATTTCATCTTTTACAGCATCATGATCAAACGTTAATGGTACTTTCAGAAAAGCTTCCATCTTATATTTCACCACGCCAAATCGGTCATTAGGTCGTTTATCGATAAAATCAACCGCAATTTTTTTCAATACTTCATAGCGATCCGGGTCAAAGTCTTTCGACAACATACTCAACGAAACATCTACAGCCAACATAATATCAATTCCTTTTGTTTCATCTCTGTCCTGAGAAACCGAAAAAGTTCTCGGTCTTGCCATGGCAATAATCAAAGCAGAAAGAATGATATATTTTGAAATTTTCAATAAGAAAAGCACCGGCAAAATACCATTACTGCTGTTCATATTTTTGGTAGTGGGAACCTTAATTCCTTTTCTTTTTTTCTGACTTAAATCTCTAAATAAAAGCGGAATAAACAGCAAAAACAAAAGAAAAAACCACGGACTGTAAAATTCAAAATCAAACATCTTTTCTCAGGTTTTCAAATTCTAAATCCTTGGAAGAGCGCTGTACAAAGTCTCTTATTTCAGCAAAATCTTTTTCCATCAGCTTTTCGTCAGGGAATGTTTTGGCAAATTTCACCAAATCTCCTCTTAAGAAAACATCTTCTACAATTTTTTCGTTCTCCTGAGAAATCGTATTATTTTCTTTCATTAAAACAATTAAATCATCCGTCAATAAAATATCTGCAGGAATTCGGTATTGTTTCGTGATAAATTTTCTGGAAATATCAATCAGTTCAACATAAAAAGAACGGTAATCTCCGTCTTCAATGTATTTTTTCTTTTTTAATGAATCTAATTCTTTTAAAGTCTGGTTTGTTGCAACAACAGGCGAATCTTTACTTCGTCTTCCGTATTTTACAAACATGATAATCGCAAAAATTAAACATATAAAAGCGATTGCCGCCAAAACATACCATTTATAAAGTTGCCAGTAATCGGTTACTTCCAAATCAACTTCCTTATTGCTCATAATGTCATTAATCTGGTCTTCTTTCATTGCAGTATTGATGATCTCAATTTCATAAGGAATTGTTTTTAAAAGCTTGTCTCCCACTTTAAATTCAAGCTCCGGAATTTTAAAAACTCCTACTTCATAAACAGCAAATTCTATTTTTCTTTCATACGTATTGGCGTTGATATTGATGCTGTCTGAAATTTCTTCAAAATGAAAAGGCAATAATTCATCTTTTGGCGCTGTAATTACTGCACGACTTTTAAGATTATCTATTTTTATAACCAAGTGATTAACTTCTCCCAAAGCAAGTGTCGTTTTCTCCAGTTTAGAAGAAAGCAGCTGTGCAAAAGAATTTACACAGATAAAAAATGAGAGTAATAAGAATATTTTTTTCAATTTAAATACTAAATTTTGGCTAAAGCCTATTTTCTATTTTATCATGTAAAGCGGACTAAAGTCCGCTCCTATTGAATATTTTATTTTTTCTGGAAATAATTATATAACATTTTTGAATAATCTTCTCCGGTATTGATGTTCAGAAATTGGGCTGAAGAATTGGCAAAATCTTCTTCAAGATTTCTCTGTTTCTGTTTTTGTGCCTCAGCAAATGTATATCGCCATCTTGCACTCGAAGTATTTGCCCAAACCTGATTTCCTGTTTCAGCATCGTACAGCAAAGTATAACCTACATCCGGAATTTCATTATCTTTTTCATCGTAAATTCTCATTCCCAAAAGCTGATGCTTTCTAGAAGCCACTCTCAGAATTTTAGAATCGTAATCATCCTCAAAATCTGAAAGCAAAAACACAAGAGACTTTCTTTTAAAAATCCCCATCATATATTCTAAAGCTTTATCGATTTTTGATTCTGCAGGAACATATTCAGCCGTTAAAATATGACTGATCATTGATAAAACATGCTTCCTTCCTTTCTGTGGCGGAATTACTTTGTATACTTTGTCTGCAAATAAAATTAATCCCACTTTATCATTATTTCCCGCTGCAGAAAATCCTAAACTTGCAGCAATTTCTGCAACATATTCTCTTTTCAGCTGAGTTTTTGTACCGTAATCCATTGATGCGGAAATATCAACCAAGATCATCATGGTCAGTTCTCTTTCCTCTTCCATTACTTTAACGAAAGGTTCACGGAAACGGGCTGTTTTATTCCAATCGATTCTACGGATCTCATCTCCGAATTGATAAGGGCGAACTTCAGAAAACGTCATTCCCTGCCCTTTAAAAGCACTGTGATATTGCCCCATCAAAGTCGCTTCCGTTTTCCTTCTGGTACGGATCTCTATTTGCTTGACTTTTTTTACAATATCTTTTATTTGCATGGTTTCAAATGTAACAATGTATCAGTTTATCAATGTAACAATCTCAAAATTGATAAACTGTTACATTGTTAAATTGCTACATTAATTAAGGTGCTTGAATTTTCGCTAAAATCCTGTTTACAATTTCTTCGGAAGTAATTTCTTCGGCTTCTGCTTCAAAAGTAAGCCCGATTCTGTGTCTTAAAACATCTTGTGCTAAAGCTTTTACATCTTCAGGAATTACAAAAGCTCTTCCTTTCAAAAACGCATACGCTCTTGAAGCAATTGCTAAGTTGATTGACGCTCTTGGAGACGCTCCGAAACTGATGTAATTTTTCAGTTCAGAAAGTCCATATTTTTCAGGATAACGGGTTGCAAAAACCATATCCAGGATATATTTTTCAATCTTTTCGTCTAAATAAATTTGATTGACAATTGCTTTTGCTTCAACAATATTTTGTAATGAAATCACCTGTTTAATTTCAGGTTGATGCGAAGTAGAAACCATTCTCATCACCTTTCTTTCATCTTCAAATTCAGGATAATCGATTTTACATTTCAGCATAAAACGATCGCTTTGCGCTTCAGGCAAAAGATAAGTTCCTTCCTGATCAATCGGGTTTTGAGTGGCTAAGACCAAGAAAGGTTTCGGTAACGGCATGGTTTCGTCACCAATGGTTACCTGTTTTTCCTGCATTACTTCCAAAAGAGCCGACTGCACTTTTGCCGGAGCTCGGTTAATCTCATCTGCCAAAACAAAATTCGCAAAAACGGGACCTTTTTTTATCGAAAAGTCATTCTCCTTGATGTTGTAAATCATCGTTCCCACCACATCTGCAGGAAGCAGATCGGGTGTAAACTGAATTCTTGAAAACTCACCGTGAACGGCTTCTGCCAAAGTCTTTATAGCTAAAGTTTTTGCCAAACCTGGAACACCTTCCAGCAAAACGTGACCATTTCCTAAAAGACCTATCAAAAGTCGATCAATCATGTAATGTTGACCAATAATCGCTTTATTGATTTCCTGCCTCAGAAGATTAAAAAAATAATTTTGTTCTTTAACCTTTTCGGTCAATTGACGGATGTCTTCTGCTTGATATGAATCTGACATTAGTTTGGATTAAAATAATGGGTAAATTTCTGATAAATACTTGCACTAATCAACACAATTAATGCCATATTTGAGTTAAAGTTTGTTAAATGTTCTTCCTTAAATGTAAGGTTAATAATCGGTCTTTTAATAAATTTATCTCAACAAAATCACTTATTTCATAAAAATCTATAAATTTTTGTTCATTGCTTCGGTCAAGAATTGTCATTTTCAGTTTATTAAACTATTTTTGACGATTAAAATATTGTAAAATGAATTATCATTTTCAAGCTCACCGACAGGTTAGAAAAAACCTTTTAGATATTCTGCAGGATACTTCTCACGAAGATCTTTTATTAATCCCTGATGGTTTTAATAACAATATCTATTGGAATATTGCGCATACCGTTGCCACACAGCAATTGCTGCATTATTACCTGAGTGGAAATCCTTTCAGAATTGATAAATACTGGATTGAAACGTACAAAAAAGGAACTTTACCGAATCTGAATGTTCAAAAATCTGAAGTAGAAGATTTAGAATTTTTACTCACTGAAACTTCAAAAACTTTGATGAAAGATTTCGACAGTGATTTCTTTTCAGATTACACACCATACACTACAAGTTTTGGGATGGATCTGAAGAGTATTCAAGATGCAATTATTTTTAACAACATGCACGAAAGTCTGCACTACGGCTATGCAATGGCGCAGAAAAGAGCAATTTTAGGAGAAAAGTACTAAGGTTCAAGGTTTGAAGTTCAAAGTTTAAGGTTATGGCGACAATCAGCAGATTTGAAGATTTGGAGATATGGAAATTATCCAGAATTTTATGCGCTGAGATTTTTGAAATTATTGAAACTACGAATCTTAAAAATAACTTTAGACTAAGCAATCAGATTGACGGCTCATCAGGTTCAATCATGGATAATATTGCTGAAGGATTTGAAAGAAATGGAAATAAAGAATTTATCAACTTCCTTTCAATTGCTAAAGCATCCTGTGGAGAAACCAGATCGCAATTATACAGAGTATTTGACAGGAATTTTATAACTCCTGAAAAATTTGAAAATTTAAAAGAACAGACAGAAATACTGAGCAGAAAAATAGGCTCATTTATTAATTATTTAAAGAATACAGACTTGAAAGGGACAAAGTTTAAATAACAAATCTATTTTAACATTGAACTTTAAACCTTAAACGTTGAACTATACATATGAAAGACGATTTTATTTTTGGGCTTCGTCCCGTATTGGAAGCTATTGAAGCTGGAAAAACTATTGACAAAATTTTTGTACAAA
Source organism: Chryseobacterium mulctrae (assembly GCF_006175945.1). Taxonomy (NCBI): domain Bacteria; kingdom Pseudomonadati; phylum Bacteroidota; class Flavobacteriia; order Flavobacteriales; family Weeksellaceae; genus Chryseobacterium; species Chryseobacterium mulctrae. Next base: position 1,175,212 of record NZ_VAJL01000001.1, read on the forward strand.
ATGCATTGCAGGGAGAGATCTATGCTGAACTGAAAGCTATTTTAGCAAAAAATAAAATACGTCCCAATTACGTTCCTGTAGAAAAACTTAACCGTTTTACAAGAAAAAACCACCAAGGTGTAGTGGCTTTTATTTCTGATGTTCCGTTTCACAGAATTGAAAATATTGTTCCTGAATTATTTGAAGAAGGTAAAACGCCATTCATTTTAATTTTAGACAGATTAACCGATGTAAGAAACTTTGGTGCGATTTGTAGGACTGCAGAATGTGTAGGAATTGATGCTATTGTAATTCCTGAAAAAGGAGGTGCGCCTGTAAATTCTGATGCGATAAAAACTTCAGCCGGAGCGATGTACAATATCAAAATTTGTAAAGAACCGAACTTAGCTCACGTTGTAGATTTCTTACAGCAAAGCGGAATCGCCGTATTTTCGGCAACTGAAAAGGCACAAAAATTGATATACGACGTTGATTTTACTGCGCCTTGCGCCATTGTAATGGGGAATGAAGAGACCGGAATTTCTAAAGAAGTACTACATCATTCAGATGAAAAAATAAAGCTTCCGATAGAAGGAAAAACACAGTCTCTGAACGTTTCTGTAGCTTGTGGAGCTATTTTATATGAAGCAATGAGACAGAAAATCACAAAAATTTAATTCACCTTTTAAAATTATTTAATGAAAAATATAGCAGCATTAGCGCTTATCTCAATAGCACTTGTTTCATGTAAAAAAGAAACAGCAACCATCACGAAAGTAGATCCTAAAACAGGAAAAACAATCACCGTAGAAGTTCCCGCAGATTCTATAAAAGAAGTAAAGGCAGATGCGGCAATCAAAGATTCTTTGGGAGTTTTTAAGCAAACTTTTAAGCTTGAAAAAGGAAAAACCTACCCTTTAACAACCTATCAGAGAGATACCAAAACGATGACTGATCCGCAAGGTAAAACCATGACGGGAACCAGCGAATCTACTGACGAAATGAACTTCACTGTAAACGATATCAAAGGAAATGTTTATGACATGACCATTAATCTGATTGGAAAAAGAAATTCTCAGTCAGCACAAGGTAAAACCGTTGTTGTTGATACAAAATTGCCGATTCCTAAGGAAGATAACCTGAAAATGATTTGGAATGTAAACAAAGCACTTACCGGAAACAAGCTGAACATGAAGATGGATACAAAAGGAAATGTAATTTCTATCACCGGATTTGAAGCTGTGTACACAAAAATTTCTGATGCGTTGAAGAATATCGTTAAAGACGCTAATCAAAGAGCAAGTGTTGTAGCAAGTCTTAAAGAAAGCTTTAACGAAAAGGTTTTGAAAGATCAGTTTGAAAAAAACCTTTCGGTACTTCCTAAAAAAGGAGCTAAAATCGGTGATAAATGGAGTACTTCTGAAAATGCAGACGAAGCAGGAAAAATTAAAGTAACATCTAATTACACTTTAAAAAGTGCAGGAAACGGAGTTGTAGAAATTTCAATCACTGGTGGAATTCCTAAAAAAGAAGAGAAAAAATCTCAAGGTCCGATGACGCACAGCATGAGCAGCGAGTTATCTCAAAACGGAACGATCAAGTTTGACCAAAACACGGGGTGGATTAACAACCAAAACATCAGTGTAAAAACAACGCAGGTAGAAACTATTTCAGACGGAAAACAGTCTCAGTCTATGAAAAGTGTTTCAAACTCTTCTGTAATGGTAAACCCTTCATCTAAATAAGTTTTAGGGTTTGAGTGACTGAAAGTTTTAAAACTGATATTTTAAAGCTTTAAACCTTGAACTTTGAATTATTAAATAAAAAGTAATATGTCTTTTATCAAAGGAATTTTTGAGATCGTTCTCGCAACCATTGTTATTTTTTTTGTCTGGAATATTTTGAAGCGAATTTTCTTCAAAAAGTTTTATAATTTCATGGGATTCAAACCTAATAACAATCAACAGCAGGAAACTAAAAACTCAAAAACAAATATTGAGAAAAAAGTAAAGTGGGACGCAGAAACTGTGGACTATGAAGAGGTGAAAGAGAAAAGATAATTTTATTTAAATATTATTTTGAATCTTTACAACATCTAAAATAAAATCTACTTAATAACCAAGATGGCAAAAAACAAAAACTTAATATACATTGCAGTTTCTTTAATTGCATTTTTAGTTTTAGCATTTTTATATTCTACTCCTGTTTTTACAGGAAAGCAGCTTTTCCAGCACGATATTGTACAGTATCGTGGTGGCGCAAAAGAGTTGATTGATTATCGAAACAACTTCGACAAAGAAACCTACTGGAGCGACTCTATGTTTGGCGGAATGCCAACTTACCAAATGGGAAGCCGTTTTGAAGGAGACATTATCAAAAAAGTTGATAGCTACCTGAATATTTTGCCAAGACCGGTTAATTATTTGTTTTTATTGTTCTCAGGGTTTTTCCTTTTAGGAATGGTTGCTGTTCGAAACTGGAAATACGCCCTTTTGGGAGCCACCTTTTTCGGGCTCTCCACTTATTTTTACATCATTATTGCAGCCGGACACAACGGAAAAGTAAACACAATAGAATATTTCGCACCACTTTTAGCCGGAATTTTATTGGTTTATATCAGAAAAAAATACGTCCTCGGATTTATCATCACCACCCTTTTCTTTGGATTACAGGTTGCTGCAAACCACCCGCAAATGACGTATTATCTGTTCTTAGGTTTAGGATTTTTATTTATTTCTGAATTGGTAAGAGCGATAAAAAAGAAAGTTCCGATGAAACATTTTTTGATTTCATCAGGAATTATAGCTTCTGCTTTAGCGATCGGAGTTGGAATGAATTCTCAAAGAATCATGGCAAACTCCGAATATATTAAAGAAACGGTAAGAGGAAAACAAATTCTGAATACCGAGACCCATACTGCCGGAAATACCGGAATGGACAAAGAAAGTATCTTGATGTGGAGCTACGGTCAGTTGGAAACTTTAAACCTATTTATTCCAAGATTGATGGGAGGCGGAAGCCAAGAACCTGAAGGAAAAGAGATGATGGAAAAAGTACAGCAGCTTGTTCAGGATAATGTAACTTCTCAAGCCGAGTACGACCGAATTTCTAAAGGATTTGGAAGCTTAACGTATTGGGGAGACCAACCGGGAACTTCCGGACCTGCTTATCAAGGTGCCATTGTTTGTTTCTTGGCACTTTTAGGATTCTTTTTTGCCTCAAAAAAATACCGTTACTGGATCTTAGGTGCTACAATCCTCACCATATTATTGGCTTGGGGAAGCAACTTCATGCCGCTTTCAGACTTCTTTATAGAATATGTTCCGTTTTACAGCAAATTCAGAGCGCCATCTTCTATTTTGGTTGTTGTAGAATTGTTATTTCCTTTAATTGCGATTATCGGATTATATAGATTTTTCAATAGTGAAACTTTAGAAGAAGACTACAAAAAGAAAATCCTTACGTATGTTGGAGGTGGAACTTTAGGTTTAACTTTACTTCTTATTATTTTCGGAAAATCAATTTTAGGCTTTTATACCGACAACGAAAAACTGTACCTGCCTCCTTTCCTACTCGATTATTTGGTTGATGAACGTTTCAGCATGTTCAGAACAGATGCCATCAAAGCATTATTATATGTTGGAATTACGGTAGCCGTTCTATTCTTTGTTTTAAAACAAAAATTAAATCAAAACATCGCTTTGGTTATTATTGGATTGGTGAGTTTATTTGATCTTTGGACGGTTAATAAGCGTTATTTAAATGACGATAATTATGTAGATAAAATCTTTGCTGAAAACCCTTTCCAAACTGAAGGATCAGATTATTTAGCTGAAAAAGTAGGCGATAATGTCAACTTACAATCGATTTTAGCAAGTATTCCTGTGAATAAAACATTGGAAAATATTGCTGAAAATGATAAAAAACATTACAGAATTTACAATCAGGTTTTAGGAACAACCAGCGAAACCAATACTTCTTATTTCAAAGCTTCTATCGGAGGTTATCATGCGGTGAAACTGAGAAGATATGACGATCTATTAAATAAATATATCGTACAACCCGACAGCGTAAAAACTCCAAAAATTCTGAATTTACTCAACACCAAGTACATGATCTTTGGAAATCCGGGAGAGCCACAAGTTGTTCCGAATCCTAAAGCCAATGGAAATGCATGGTTTGTAAGTGATTTGAAATTTGTGAATACTCCAGACGAAGAAATTAAATATATCGGGGAAATCGACAGCAAAAAAACAGCTGTTATCAATGTTTCTGATAAATCATATTTTAATAACAAGCCGGTTCAGGCAGATTCTACAGCAACGATTAATCTGACAAAATATGAAGCCAATGAATTAGAGTTCAAATCTCAGTCTAAAACACCGCAATTAGCCGTTTTCTCTGAAATTTATTATCCTCATGGCTGGAAAGTTTTTGTTGATGAAAAAGAAGTTCCATACATTAAAGCTGATTATTTATTGCGTGCAGTACACGTTCCTGCTGGAAATCATCATATCAAAATGATTTTTGAGCCACAAGTCATCGAAACTGGAAAATGGATTTCTCTTCTTTGCTTCGGATTATTCATTGCATTGAGTGCTTTCGGAATTTATTTTATTTACCGAAAAAGAGATAAAAAACAAGTTGAAATCTCAATTGACAAATCTGTGTAAGTTTCTGTCATTCTGAACGAATCATAGCGGAGTGAAGAATCTCATTTTAAGTAATGATTTTTCCCAACATCAGAATGACAAAAGAAAAACAATCAATGAAAACTCTTGGAACTCATAATTACTATGTCTATATTTTAACCAATAAAATAAAGACTGTTTTGTACACAGGAGTTACCAACAATTTGAAATCCCGATTATATTGGCATCAGAATCCGGAAGCAATTGACAAAAGTTTTACCACAAAATATAAATGTTTCTATTTAGTTTATTTTGAACAATTTGCTGATGTAGAAACTGCTATCAAAAAAGAAAAGCAGATAAAAGGTTGAACAAGAATTAAAAAAGAGAACTTAATTAAAGAATTTAATCCTACTTGGAAATTTTTGAATGATAACGTTTAAAGAGATTCTTCATTACGCTTCGCTTCATTCAGAATGACAGTCTGCAAAATTATATGGAACAAAAGAAAATTCTTATTATCACCTATTATTGGCCACCTGCAGGTGGACCGGGAGTTCAGCGTTGGTTAAAATTCGCAAAATATCTTCCAGAATTTGGCTGGAAACCGATTATTTATACACCTGAAAACCCAAGCTACCCTTTGTTGGATGAAAGCTTAATGAATGACGTTCCTGAAGATTTGGAAATCGTAAGAACAAAAATCTGGGAGCCTTATCAATTGGCGGAAAAGCTTAATAAAAGCAATAAAAAATTCAAAGCGGGGCAATTTGATGTCGGTAACAATCAAAGCTGGAAATCTAAGCTTTCGATTTGGGTGAGAGGAAATTTTTTCATTCCCGATGCACGCATTTTTTGGGTTAATCCTTCGACTCAATTTCTTGAGCAATATTTGAAGATCAACAATATTGAGACGATCGTTACTTCAGGACCACCCCACTCGATGCATTTGATAGGTTTAAATTTAAAAAAGAAATTTCCCGATTTAAAATGGATCGCTGATTTCAGAGATCCGTGGACTGAAATTTCGTATTATAAGCATTTAAAATTAACAAAAAAATCAGATAAAAAGCATCGCCAATTGGAATCTGAAGTGTTCAAAACTGCGGATATCACTTTGGCAACAAGTTATACCGATGCAGAAAACTTCCGTAAAAATGGAGCAAATGCGTTTTGTATTACCAATGGGTTTGATGAAACTGATGCTTCGACTTCGCTCAGCATGACAGAGAACGCTTCAAAATTCACTTTAAGCTATATCGGTGTTTTAGAACAGTTAAGAAATCCTGAAAACCTTTGGAAGGCAATCGATAATTTAGTGAAAACCAATTCAGATCTTGCAGAAAACTTCAACCTTAAATTTGTCGGAAGAATTGATGACAAAATTTTAGAAGCTATTGAGAGATCAAGCTTAAAAGATCATATTCAGAATCTTGGTTACGTTTCGCATGATAAAGCGGTTGATGAAATGGCAAAATCTTCTCTTTTATTGATCACTAATTTTCCAAATGATTCGTCAAAAGGTATTATTCCTGGAAAAATATTTGAATACTTGGCAACAGGAAAACAAATTATTTCTTTTGGTCCAAACGAAGCTGATGTTGCAAAAATTTTAGATGAAACAAAAGCAGGAAAACATTTTGGATACAATGATTTCAAAGAAATTGAAGATTTTATTTTAGAAAAATTCGAACTGTGGAAAAATGGAAATCTTTTAGAAAATACTCAAAACATTGAGAAGTTTTCAAGAAAAAATTTAACAAAACAACTTTCTGAAATATTATAAAATTATTCCCCATCTAAAAAAGAAGGGGAATTTTATTTAAATCGTCCATTCATCATTGATAACGGCAATTACATAATATTTCCCTTCGAATTCTTCGAAAACAAATCGAAGCGCCTTCCAATCCATTCCGCCATATTTTTCTGAACCAGAAATGTAATTTTCTGTAAAATTAGTATTGGGATATATTTCTTTTAAATTATTAAGAGAATTTCCATTACCTAGAAACTTATCAAATGCATACTCGGATTTTGTAAAATCTTTTTTAAATACCCAGTTTTTGAGATATTGCTCAAGAGTTGCTTTATAAATTTCACCCGATCCGTCTCTGGATCCCCAAGTGAAAATAGTTTTTGTTGGCAAATATTTTTCAAAATCTGTTTTTGAGAAATGCTTATCTTCATTTCGGTTAACAAAAGCATACATCGAAAACCTTACGCCTTTTTCAGGATGAATATAGTTGGCAAAAACATCATAATAACCAACTTTCAGTGCCTGTAAAAGTTCATCATTGGTCTTTTTCAGCGCTACTTCTTTAGAGAATGCTTCCGGCTTTGTTTCGGTTCTTTCATTTGACCTTTTCAGATTATCTGTAGAAACTGCAGGACTTTTATCTTGCTTTTTCTCACACGACAATGCTGCTAAAAGTATGAATGCTAAAAAAGTCTTTTTCATTATAAAATTTTCGTGAAAAGTTCAAAAGCAATGCCAGTTTTGAGTTGAAATCTTTCAATGTTATGTTAAATTAAATAGAGTTTAAAAATCAGAACCATAGTTTTTGACTTATTGTTTAGAGACTATTGAGCCAAGCTTTTTTGTATTTTTGTTAAATGGAAATTTTAGATATTCTGATTATCGGAGCTGGACCGATTGGTCTAAACTGCGCACTCGAAGCAAAGAAAAACAACCTGAATTATTTAATTATAGAAAAAGGAACGATTGTAAACTCACTTTACAATTATCCTTTATACATGAAGTTTTTTTCGACAGCGGAAAAACTTGAAATTGCAGAAATTCCTTTTATATCGGCTGCTCCAAAACCGGGAAGACAGGAAGCTTTAGAATATTATCAGGGAATTGCGAGACAGAAAGACATCAATATTAACCTTTACGAAAAAGTATTAAACGTTTCTAAAAGCGGAAATATTTTTGAGATTGAAACTTCCAAATCAAAATATGCAGCCAAAAATGTGATTATCTCGACCGGGTTTTATGACATTCCGAATCTGATGAATATTCCCGGAGAAAATCTTGAGAAAGTAAAGCATTATTATACCGAACCTTATCCTTACGCAAAACAGAAAATCGTAGTTATCGGATCAAGTAATTCTTCGGTTGATGCCGCTTTGGAAACCTACAGAAAAGGAGCTGAAGTAACGATGATTATTCGAAATTCTGAGATTTCTGAAAATGTAAAATATTGGGTAAAACCAGATATTGAAAACAGGATTGCAGAAGGAAGTATTAAAGCTCATTTTAATGCTGAATTGATTGAAATTAAAGAAAATTCTATTGTATTTAAAGACAAAAACGATGAGATTCAGGAAATTGAAAATGATTTTGTTTTGGCAATGACTGGTTATCTTCCCGATTTTGATTTTCTTAAAAATTCCGGAATTGATTTACAAGGTGAATGTTTAAATCCTGTCTACAGTCCTGAAACAATGGAAACCAATATTGAAAATTTATATTTGGCAGGCGTTGTTTGTGGTGGAAAAGACACTCACCTTTGGTTTATCGAAAATTCAAGAATTCATGCGGAAATGATTATTCGAAACATTCTTTCAACGTAATTATTTTATTATAAGAAATATAACAATATATTCTTACTTTTGAAATATTCAATTTCAATATGAAAAGAAACATCATCTTCGCCCTTCTTACCACATTTTTTTCAATTACAATTTCAGCTCAGTCGGATAGCATTCGAGTGTATGTTACCAAAGCGCTGAAAATTATGAAAAATAAATCAGTAAATAAATCAAAACTTAATTGGGATGAAATATTCGATAAAACTCTTGATGAAGCATCAAAAGCTAAAACGATAAAAGAGACTTATCCCATTATTAAAAATGCTTTAAGTTCATTAAACGATTCTCATTCTAATTTTTACCCTGAAGATGTTGTAAAAGCCTACACATTAGGATACAAAGCAACGGGTCAGGAGTTTCCGATCATTAAAAGTGAAATGCTGGAAAACAGCTATGCTTACATCAGTTTACCAGATGTTGGTTCGTTCAATAAAGATGACTGGAACTTATACATCAATACTTTTTATGCAAAAGTTAATGACTTGCAAAAACGTAAACCTAAAGGTTGGATTATTGACTTGAGAGGAAATTTCGGAGGCATGCTTTATCCGATGTATGCTGCAATTGCTCCTTTTTTAGACGATAAAAATGTAGTCGGCACAAAAGATGCAGAAGGACAAATTGAATATTACAATTACAAAGACGCTAAGTTCTATGAAGGCTCAACAGCTACACAGATGTTCCAATTAACACAAAAACAGCCAAGATCGGTGAAAAAACCTGTAGCAATATTGGTCGATAAAGTAACGGGAAGCTCGGGAGAATTTATTACCGCTACATTTGTCGGTCAAAAAAATGTAAAAATTATTGGCACAAATACGCAAGGTTTAACTTCCGGAAACCAAGAATATAAATTATCAGACGGATCTTTCCTTGTTCTTACTACGGGCAATGTTGTTGACAGAACAGGAAAAGAATATGCTAAAATTGGCGAAGGAATTCCTCCAAATATTATCATTGAAAAATCTACCGATAAAGCAAAAACAAACGAAAACTATCTGAAAGAAGCGTTTAAGTATATTGATGGTAAATATAAAAATTAAAAATCAACCTTCATCCCCAAAACAAAATTTCTTTTTGCTGCAGGATTGTAATATCGGTTTCCAAACGCATTGATATCGAAACCAGAAACATAATCTTCATTGTATAAATTCTGAATCTGAAGGTATAAATTCACTCTTGTTTTTTCAAGATCTATAGGAAATCTAAATTGAATATTTCCAACCAAGCTTGATTCCGACCAAACAGAATTTGCATCATTCAAAGGTATTTTTGAGGTATAAAAATGAGAATAATCAACAGAAAGTTTTTTGAAAAAAGTAAAATTCAGCAAACTGTTTATCGTTGTTCTTGGAACTCCTGTTAAATCATTTCCCGAAAAATCATTTTGATTCTGTTGATAATTTTTAAATTTAAAATCATAAAAACTTCCTGAAAACCTGAATTTCAACTGACTGAAAAAATCATTTTTAAGATCAAAATTTTTAGACTCCAACAAAACTTCAAAACCTTTCTGAACGGTTTTTCCTGAATTTACAAAATATTCTTGTCCGGCTTCGTTTTGTCTTCTTACGATTGCATCTTCGAGTCGGAAATCAAAATAACTTGCTTCTACAAAAAAGAAATTTCCAAATTGTTTTCGAACCCCAATTTCTTTGTTCCAACCAAATTCCGGACTTAGAGTTACATTAAATTGTTGATTTGAGGAACGAATTTCTTCATTGGTGGGTGCTGAATTTCCCTTTCCTATTTTACCTCTTGCTGAAAAACCCGGTGCAAAAAGATAAGTAAAACCAAAATTTGGAAGCCATTGATTTTTAAAATTTATTTTTCCGTTTTCCGTTCGTGGATAAACCCTTTCCCAATCGTAAGAATTTGAATTTAAACTGATTGAAATATCAGTAAAAAGTTTTTCATCAAAATTAAATTTCTGTGAAAGGAAATAAAATCCTGAAGTATTTTTAATTTGATCAAAGTTTTGTGGATTACCTTCAAAACCTTTGTTGTTATCATAATTTTTAATCAGAATATCATTCATTCCACCTTCGAAACCCAATCGGTAAGCTAATGAAATCTTATCCCAATTTTTCTCATAATTAAAGTGTGTTCTCAAAGCAAAATTCTTTTCAAAACGGTTTTCAAAATTGGTAATAAAAGGATTTTCAAAATCAACATAAGAACCCTGAACTAAAATAAAATGTGAAAAATTTTGATTCAATTGATATTCGTTTGATAATCCTGCAAGAAACAGTTTATTACGAATTCCCGCATTTTGTTCTTCAGTTCCTGGAAGCGTCGCGGTCTTTGGTCTGGCTTGTTTTCTATTGATATTCATCTGTTCGAAAGTCAATCCGCCCGGAGTTTGATAATCAAGATCCGAATACATCAGCATTCCTTTTAAAATTCCTTTTTCTGAATATTGAAAATTATCTTTTATAAAGATTTGTTTTCTCTTTACCTTCGACTGTTCACGATAAGAATCGGTTTGATAATAATTTTGAAAAACTTCCAAAAATGTTTCCCGATCTGTTTAGAAAGATCAAAACTCTGATTGAAAGTTCCATAACTTCCGATGGATAAATTTGCGGATAAATTATCTGAAGATCTTATTTTTAAAAGCAATGTTCCACCAGTTACTGCTCCATAATCGCCACTTTCCGGACCTTTATAAATTTCCATTCTGTCAATCAATTCAGGAGTGATCACATTAAAATAAGTATTTCCGGAAGCATCTGACAAAATGAAATCATCCAGATAAACTTTCACATTCCGAACTCCAAAAGGTGAGCGTAAAGTACTTCCACGAAGTGAAATTCTGTAACTTCCGGGAGAGCGTTCTTCCATTCTTGCTCCTGCAATTTGGTTGATCGATTCCAGCATTCTTTCCGGCGTATTTTGATTGAGTAAATTTTCTGAAACTACCGAAACTGATTTTGTGGAAGTTATAAAAGTCGTCGGTTTTTTATAAGCATCAATTTTTACTTCTGAAATTAGATTGACAGAATCTTTTTTCTGAGAAAATAAAAAAGTCACGGATAAGGCGGAAAGAAGAAAGTATAGTTTTGTCATTAGACAAGGCACAGCAAAAATTGTACAGTTTAAGTCTAAACTTAAAAATTGGTATAAATATCCGTTTTCAATCATAATAAAAAATTTTAACGCAAAGAGCGCAAAGATTTTTCTAATATGACAAAAGCGGACAATCATAAAAATTAGAATAAAAAAAAGCCTTGTCAAGTTTTTGAACTTTGACAAGGCTGGCTTACTATTTAAATTAAATTTAATCTACAATTTCTTTTTTATCTTCAATCATCCACGGAACGATAAAGTAAAACGCAATAGCTATGATTGTTGCTAAAACTCCGGTACAGATCCATAAAACAGTAAATCCTAATTTTTCGGCAATTAAAGTTCCTAAATAGGGAGTTACAATAAATGCGATTGAAAAGGAAATTCCATTCAGACCCATATAAGCACCTTTGTTGTTTTGCCCTGATCTTAAAGCGGTGATGGTTGACATAAAAGGCAATGCCCAAATCTCACCAACGGATAATAAGGTCATTGAAATCACTAAAGTTATAATGCTATAATCGAAGCCCAACATTGCATAAGAAAGTCCACAAATAAAGGTTCCTAAAAACATGGTACGAGCAAGGCTCAGATATTTTTCGGCTACCTGAACCAATCCCATTTCCAGCAACACAACTATAAATCCGCTGTAACCTAATAAATAACCAATATTTTGCTGACTTAAATGAGCAGTATCTTTATAGAAAATCGTTAACGTACTGAATAACTGGAAGAAACAGATTGAAAATAGCATACAGAAAAAACAGTAAATCAAAAACTTACCATCCCGATAAGGCGAATTTTCTTTTTTAATCTCAATCGCTTCTTTTACTTTTCTTGCTCTCAATTTTGCAAGTTTATTACGTTTTCGAAAGAAAACAATGTATAAAATCCCGGCTAATAAAGCGGCTAAAGCATTTGAAAAAAACAAAAACTCATAAGAAATTGCCGACAAAATTCCACCTAAAGCAGGACCGATAGAGAATCCTAAATTGACTGCCATTCGGTTTAATGAAAATGCTCTTGTGATATTTTCCGGTTTTGCATACTTGGTAATCGCCACTGAGTTTGCAGGACGAAATGAGTCACTTACAATACTTTGAATCAAAATAATTGCAGCAACTCCCACTTCTGTTTTAAAGATAGGAATTAAGCAAAACAACGGAACACTCAGTAACAAACTCAGGTACTGAACTTTGTATTCCCCAATTTTATCGGTAATAAATCCACCTAACCAAGAACCAATCACAGAACCGATTCCGAAAAAGCTAAGCACAATTCCTGTATGTTCTATGCTGAATTTTAAATGAGCAGTCATATAAACTCCCAAAAACGGGAGCACCATCGAACCCGCACGGTTGATGAGCATTACCAAAGCTAACATCCAGCTTTCCTGAGAAAGCCCTTTGAATGAGTTGGTATATAATTGTATTATTTTCACAATTTCTAATTTTAATATTGATGATAATTCGTTGATAATTTTATTGATAAGCGTTTTATCTTATTTTTATTTAAATCCCATTTTTTAATTGATAGGATTTCATCCTATCCTTTATTAAGTCGTCCCTTCGGGACTCCTTTAAATACAAATAGCATTCATATTTTTCATTAATAACACAAAAAATATTCGTGTATTCGTGGCATTTATTATACATTATATGTTTAAAAACAAAAAAACAGGACTTAAAAAATTAAGCCCTGTTTCATTTATATTGATATAAATAAATTTTTACTCTGGCTTATAAGAGTCTTTTAAAGTCACCGTTCTATTGAATACAAAATTTGTATCTGTAGAATCCTGATCCTTCGTAAAATAGCCAATCCTTTGGAACTGAAGTGGTTCGCCCACTGCAACATCCTTCAAACTAGGCTCAGCAAATCCTTGAATTGTATTGACAGATTCAGGATTAATGAAATTTAAGAAATCTACATCTTTCTCAGCATCAGGCTGTTCCACAGTAAATAATTTCTCGTAATTTCTAACTTCCACAGGAATCGCGTGTTTCGCAGAGACCCAGTGAATGGTACCTTTTACTTTTCTTAAACTTTCCTCAGTTCCGCTTCCCGACTTAGATTTTTCGTCATAAGATGCGTAAATAGTCGTGATTTCACCATTTTCATCCTTCTCTACCCTTTCACCTTTAATGATGTAAGCAGATTTTAAACGGACTTCTCCACCTAATCTTAATCTAAAGAATTTATTGCCCGCTTCTTCCTTGAAGTCTTCACGCTCAATATATAATTCTCTTGAGAAAGGAATTTCTCTTGTTCCTGCATCTTCCTGCTCGTTATTATTTTCGGTAACCAGCCATTCTTCCTGACCTTCAGGATAGTTTTCGATCACTAATTTAATAGGGTCTACCACCGCCATCACACGTTTGGCTACTTTATTTAAATCTTCACGTACACAGAAATCTAAAAGCTGAATTTCAATTAAATTCTCCCTTTTGGCAACTCCAACTTTATCAATAAAATTCCTTATTGCATTCGCTGTAAAACCTTTTCTCCTCATTCCGGAAATCGTAGGCATTCTAGGATCATCCCAACCGTTAACTACATTTTCAGCAATCAGCCTTTGTAGTTTTCTTTTGGAAGTTATCATGTAAGAAACATTCATCCTTGCAAATTCTCTTTGCTTGTTTTTAACCTTTCCTTCTTCATAAACCTGGTCTAAATACCAGTTGTAAAGCGGTCTGTGGTTTTCAAACTCTAAAGAGCAAAGCGAGTGCGAAATTTGTTCAATATAATCAGATTCACCATGCGCCCAGTCGTACATTGGATAAATTTTCCAGTCTGTACCTGTTCTGTGGTGAGGTTTATTCAAAATTCTGTACATCACAGGGTCACGCATATTCATATTTGGTGAAACCATGTCGATTTTTGCACGAAGAGACATCGAACCACTTTCGAATACTCCGTATTTCATCTTTTCGAACAAATCTAAAGACTCTTCAACAGGACGATTTCTGAACGGAGATTCTATTCCCGGCTCTGCAGGATTTTTTCTTTGCTCAGTAATAACTTCAGATGGCTGCTCATCAACGTAAGCTTTCCCTTCTTTAATCAACTGAACTGCCCAATCGTAAAGCTGCTGGAAGTAATCGGAGGCGTACAACACTTTATCCCACTTGAAACCTAGCCATTCAACGTCTTTCATAATAGAATCTACAAATTCCTGCTCTTCTTTTTCAGGATTCGTATCGTCGAAACGAAGGTTTACGGGAGCATTGTATTTCTCACCCAAACCGAAGTTGATGCAGATCGCTTTTGTATGGCCTACATGCAGATAACCGTTTGGTTCAGGCGGAAAACGGAAACGGATTTGATCTTGTTTCAAACCGTTTGCCAAATCATCTTCGATAATTTGCTCAATAAAATTGAGTGATTTTTTTTCTTCTTCCATTAAAATTCGCTTTAAGATGTCGTATTATCCGACAATTTGCAAATTTAGGAAAATTTAAGGGTTTATGAAAATGATAAATTTTTAAAATAAATTCACTTTAAATTGATTTTTTTTCGGATATTTACAGTCCTAAATCTTAACATAATATCATCATGAAAAAAATAAGAAAGCATTTTCTTGATATTATTGAATATATCAAGAAAGCAATTTTCGTAAACGGGGTAATTTAATTAATTCATTTACCCCTTAAAGAATAACCTTTCTCCGTTTAGTTCTAAGTTAGTTTCAAAGTTATTCGTAAACAAACTTCCTGTTCCTAAACCTTGAGGCATTTCGTTTGCTTTTGTAAAAGTATATTGTGCAATTGCATTCAAACCAATATTACTTTCTAAAGCAGAAGTAATCCACCATCCGATATTTTGACACACAGCTAGAGATACCCACTCATCAGATCCTGAAAATCCACCTACCAAAGCTGGTTTCAAGATGATGTATTGAGGTTTTATTTTTTCTAAAAGCTTTTTCTTTTCATTGAAATCTATTATTCCAATTAGCTCTTCATCAAGCGCAATCGGAGTTGGGGTTTCGGCGCATAAATCTGCCATATCTTCCCAATTTCCAGCTTTTATAGGTTGCTCGATAGAATGAATATGTAAATCTGAAAGTTGTTGCAATACAATTTTAGCTTCATCTTTAGAAAATCCTCCATTGGCATCAACTCGCAACTCTAACTTTTCTTTTGAGAATTTCTGTCTTAATTTTTGAAGAATTTCATGTTCTGATTTCCAGTTGACACCTATTTTTAATTTAATACAATGAAAGCCTTGTTCAAGTTTTTCCCGAATCTGTTCTTCCATAAAATCGACATCACCCATCCAGATTAAACCATTGATCATCATTGAGCTTTGCCCTTTTGTAAATTCACTCGGAAAGTAAAGTTTGCCTCCGTACTTTAAATTTAATAAAGCCTGTTCATAACCAAACCAGATCGATGGAAATTCTTTTAACTCTTCTTTTAAAAATTCAAAATCCTGGTTAATATTTTCACAAAGCCATATTATTTTTTTTTCATAATCCGGTTTGTCATCGTAACTCAGTCCTCTGAATATGGCACACTCTCCTATTCCTTTATTTTCTTTTTCAAAAATTTCAAGAATATAAGTCTCTTTTTCAAGCAAAACGCCGCGAGATGTTCCACTCGGGCGTTTAAATTCTAATAAATATTTGTAATATTTTGCTGTCATTTATTTTACGCTGTCAATTCGCATAAACTCTTCTGCTTTTTCTACCATATCAATGCTTCCTGCAAAAAACGGTATTCTTTGGTGAAGCTCAGTCGGCTCAACTTCCATGATTCTTCTAAAGCCGTCTGTTGCCTTTCCACCAGCTTGTTCTGCTAAAAATGCCATTGGATTACATTCGTATAATAATCTCAACTTTCCGTTTGGTGATTGACCGTATGATGGATAGATGTAAATTCCACCTTTCAACATATTTCTATGAAAATCAGCAACTAATGAACCAATATACCTTGAAGTATAAGGACGATCACCTTCCTCCATCTGGCAATATTTAAGATAATTTTTAACTCCCTGAGGAAATTTGATATAATTTCCTTCGTTGATTGAATAAATTTTACCCGTTCTTGGAAATGTCATATTTGGATGAGAAAGATAATAAGTTCCCAGAGAAGGATCTAATGTAAATCCGTTCACGCCATTACCTGTCGTGTAAACAATCATTGTAGAAGAGCCGTAAATAACATATCCTGCTGCAATCTGATTAATGCCTTTCTGTAAAAAGTCTTCTAACTGTACCGGAGTTCCAGGCTCTGTAACTCTTCTGTAAATTGAAAAGATAGTTCCTACAGAAACATTCACATCAATGTTTGAAGAACCATCTAAAGGATCAATTAAAACTACATATTTGCTTAAATGACCGTTTTCGCCACATTTAATATCGATAAAATCATCATTTTCTTCAGAAGCAATTCCGCAAACAACTTCTCTTTGAGAAAGTGCGGTGATGAAAATATCGTTGGCAATTACATCAAGTTTTTGCTGTTCTTCACCCTGAATATTCTGATTTCCGGCAGCTCCTGCAATATCTACAATCCCTGCTTTATTTACTTCTCTGTTTACGACTTTGGACGCCAGTCTTATAGCACTTAGAAGACGTGAAAATTCCCCAGTGGAATACTGAAAATCTTCCTGTTTATCAATTAAAAATTCTCCTAGGGTCTGTAATGGTTGATCTGACATTTTTATGTTTTTTTACTTTAGTCCCAAATTTCGTAAATTTTATCACATTAAAAAACATTTTCGCACAAAATACCTTACACCCTATTAATCAACATTATACCAATCAAATATTTTAACATCCATACTCAATTGATGAAGATAATTATCCCCAAATCATACCCTTAAAGAGCAAATATTTCTTATACTTTACATCAATTTTAATTAAATCTTAATTCAATCCTAGCTCATCGCTATTTCATATCTCATCGTAATTCCATAATTTTGACATCCGAAAAAAAATTCAATGTTTTATATCTAACAATTTTATTCTTAACAATTTAATGAAAATTTTCAAGTTTGGAGGCGCATCAGTGAAAGATGCCGAAAGTGTAAAAAATGTATCTATGGTTCTTAGCAGCCAAGGTTTTGAAAAATGTCTACTTGTAATTTCAG
Source organism: Chryseobacterium mulctrae (assembly GCF_006175945.1). Lineage (NCBI taxonomy): Bacteria > Pseudomonadati > Bacteroidota > Flavobacteriia > Flavobacteriales > Weeksellaceae > Chryseobacterium > Chryseobacterium mulctrae. The sequence goes on from NZ_VAJL01000001.1 coordinate 1,192,581, forward strand.
CAATGGGGAAAACCACCAATGAGCTGGAAAAAGTAGTAGAATTGTATTTCAAAAAAGACAACTATCAAACTGAAATAGAGAATATAAAACAGAAACACATTGAAATAGCTAAGGGGCTTTTCTCGGACGATCATGCAGTTTTTGCAGAAATCAATTTGTTTTTTGATGATATTGTTTCTTTTTTAAGAAGAAATAAATCTCCCAATTATAATTTTGTTTATGACCAAGTTGTAAGTTGTGGAGAAATGATTTCCACAAAAATTGTAAGCGAATATCTGAATGATATACAATTTACCAATCAGTGGCTTGATGCAAGAGACTACATAAAAACAGATGATTCTTACAGAGACGGTAACGTCAACTGGCAAAAAACTGAGGAATTCATCTCAAATTTAAATCCTGACATCTGCTATGTAACACAGGGTTTCATTGGTTCTGATGATAATAATTTTACTGTAACTTTAGGAAGAGAAGGTTCAGATTACTCAGGAGCAATTTTTGCATACTGCCTTAATGCAACCGCAATGACTATTTGGAAAGACGTTCCGGGAGTAATGACAGGTGACCCGAGAATCTTTAAAAACGTTACGCTTTTATCTAATATCTCATACGAAGAAGCAATAGAAATGGCTTATTTTGGAGCGAGTGTAATCCACCCAAAAACATTGCAACCGCTTCAGCAAAAAAACATTCCTTTTTATGTAAAATCTTTTGTAGACCCTACAAAAGAAGGAACGAAAGTGGGTGTTTCTGAAAAAAACCAAAGCGAAGAATCTTATATTTTAAAAGATAATCAGACATTGCTTAAAATTTCTACAAGAGACTTCTCTTTCATCGCAGAAGACCACATGAGCTTAATTTTCAATAATTTATCTAAATACAAAATCAAAGTTTCTTTGATGCAGAATTCTGCAATTTCATTGGCATTGTGTCTTGAAGATAAATTTCTTAAAATTGAGGAACTGAATAATGAACTTCAGAAAATTTTCAAAACAGATGTTATAAAAAATGTATCTTTATTTACTGTAAGAAATGCAAAAATGGAGAACATTGATAAATTTTACCAAGAAAAAAGTGTATTATTGGAACAGATTTCTAAGAATACGCTTCAAATGGTAACACTATAAAAACTAACTCGGACTAAACACACATGAGCTTAATATCGAAAAATGATTTAATCAAAGCTTCCGGCTTGCATAAAATAGGGTTCCTAAAAAATCCTGTGGCATCTGCTGTTATGAGCATTGCAAAAATAAATGAAGTCAACAGACTTTATGATAAGCTGAAAGACAAAGAAGGTAAAGATTTTTTCGATTCTTTCGTGAGAGAGAGAAATTTGAGCTATGTAGCTTTTGAAGAAGACTTAGCAAAAATACCGAAAACGGGTCCTTTTATATTGGTTTCTAACCATCCTATGGGTGCAATTGACGGAATTTTAATGTGTAAAATTCTCTCAGAAGTCCGCCCGGATTTTAAAGTAATGGGAAATTTTCTTTTAGAAAAAATAAAACCCATGGAACCGTTTGTGATTGCTGTAAATCCTTTTGAAGGAAGAAAGGAAATCAGAAACAGTGCAACCGGAATGCGGGAAACACTGAAGCATCTTGAAAATGGAGGCTGTATAGGAATTTTTCCTGCAGGAGAAGTTTCAAATAAAAATAATCCCTATGGAGAAATTCTCGACAGAGAATGGGAAAAACCGGCTTTAAAGCTTATAAAAATGGCAAAAGTACCGGTTGTTCCTATGTATTTTCATGCTAAAAACAGTACTCTTTTTTATCAGGTAGCCAAGATTCACCCGAACTTGCAGACCATTATGCTGCCTGCGGAAATGATGAATGACCGTGAAAAACCAATCCGTATCAGAATAGGAAAACCTATCACGGTAAAGGTGATGGATGAGATGGAAAATATCGAGGAATTGGGAGAGTTTCTGAAACGTAAGGTTTATATGATGAAATCTTATTATGAAAAACGAAAATCTCTTGCGCAGGCTATTAATCTTAAGAATTTATATGTAAAATTCCCTTTATTAAGAGAAGAAAACATTGTACAGAATATCATTGATGAAACTCCGAAAGAAGATATTATAAAAGACATCAATAAACTGAGAGGTACCGACAAAATGCTTTTCAGCAATGGTAATTATGAAATATATTTCACCCCTTATGAGCAGATTCCTTCTGTAATGAGGGAAATCGGAAGACAGAGAGAGCTTACCTTCCGTGCAGTGGGTGAAGGAAGTAACCTTCCGTTTGATCTTGATGAGTACGACAAACATTATCATCACTTGTTTTTATGGGATAATGCCGCAGAAAAACTTGCAGGAGCCTATAGAATGGCTTTAGGAAGAGATGTGATGAAAAAATTTGGAATCAAAGGCTTTTACACGAGTTCTCTTTTTGAGTTTGAGCAGGACATTCATCCATTTTTCAAGAAAGTAATTGAAATGGGACGTGCTTATATCTGTGAAGAATATCAGCAAAAACCACTTCCTCTATTCCTTTTGTGGCGTGGAATTGTACATGTTTGCTTAAGAAATCCTGATCATAAATTCCTGATGGGAGGAGTAAGTATTTCTAATAAATTTTCAGAATTTTCTAAATCTTTGATGATTGAGTTTATGCGTTCAAACTATTATGACTCTGCTGTAGCTCAATACATTACCCCAAGAAATGATTTTAAAGTAAAACTCAGAGATCGTGATAAACATCTTTTTTTAGATGAAATGGAATCTGATTTAAATAAATTAGATAAAATAATTGACGATCTTGAACCTGAATTGAGAATGCCGGTTTTGATAAAAAAATACATCAAGCAAAATGCAAAAGTAATTGCCTTTAATGTTGACCCCAACTTTAATGATGCGATTGACGGATTAATGTATATCAGAATAAGTGATCTTCCTGAAAGCACGATTAAGCCTGTTTTAGAGGAAATGAGTGAACAAATAAGAAAAGAACAGGAAAATAATCAGACTGAAAATCAATAGGTTTTAATTTATTAGCAAAAAAGTTTAATTAATATTTGCTTCATATACCAAAACTTCCTACTTTTGCATCACTTTAAAACAACGAAGTAATTGGTTTCTTAGCTCAGTTGGTAGAGCAATGGATTGAAAATCCATGTGTCCCTGGTTCGATTCCTGGAGAAACCACTTAAACCGCCTTTCATTAGGCGGTTTTCTTTTCAAAACTGTTTAAAGTAAATTTGCAGATTATAATATTTATTATTACATTTGCACCACTTCAAAACGAAATATAAAACCAAATGGTTTCTTAGCTCAGTTGGTAGAGCAATGGATTGAAAATCCATGTGTCCCTGGTTCGATTCCTGGAGAAACCACTTAAACCGCCTTTTTTAGGGCGGTTTTTTTGTTTACTCTATTTTGGAAAGTTTCGTTATTCATATAAAATCAAAATTAAGTATCTTCGCTTCTTTAAATTTATAATTAGAATGAAAAATATTATCTCCGGATTATTTATTTTTATCAATATTTTTATTTTGGCTCAGGAAGAAGGAATTAAATTTGACCAGAGTAATTTCAAAGATCTTATTGCTAAAGCAAAAAAAGAGAAAAAGCTTGTTTTTATTGATGCTTATGCAGTTTGGTGTGGTCCGTGCAAAATGATGGACAAAAATGTTTTCACCCAAAAATCGGTAGGAGATTATTTCAATAAAAACTTTGTGAGCTCAAGAATCGACATGGAAAAAGGTGAAGGAAGAGAAATTGCCCAAAAATTTTCGGTGCGCTCCTATCCCACTTTTCTTTTTTTAAATGGTGACGGAGACTTGGTCTCTCAAAATTATGGCTATATGGAACCAAGCCTTTTTCTTTCTATGGCACAAGATGTAAATGCCGTAAATTCTAAAGAAGGTTCATCTAAAGAAAGATTTGCTAAAGGTGAAAAGAGCCCGGAATTTCTAATTAATATAATAAAACTTCATTCAAATTCAGATTATGAGTTTGCCAGAAAAGCTTCTGAAAGATATTTTGAAAATAAGCCCAAAAATGAAGAGTTCACAAAAGATGATGCAGGATTTTTATTCTATTTCCTTAAATCTTCTGAAGACCCGAATTACAAAACTTTTGTTGCAAGAAAAACTGAAATTCTAAAGTTTTTACCTGAAGAAAATTATAATGAATTTAACAACCAACTTGTATTAGGAAAAGTGGTTGAAGAATCTATTGACGAGAAAAGTAAAAAAATCAACGATGCCTATTTTCTGAAAACTGCAGAACCTTTGGTTGGAAAAGAAGCAGCTTTGACAAAACTTAACCAGACTAAACTGGCTTACTACGAGCAAAATTCCAATTTCCCTGAGTATGAAAAAGTGGCTTTAGATTATTATAAAAATTCCGATACATTTGAACCGAATGAGCTTTTAAAAGCAGCATGGATATTTTCAGATCATGTAAAGACACCCTCTTCTTTAAAAAAAGCTGCAGAATGGACTGAAAAATCGGTTATGCGTGGCGAAACATCGGAGAACACTTATATTTTAGCTAAAATTTACTTTAGTTTAGGAAGTAAAGATTTAGCTAAAAACTTTGCCGAGCAATCTAAAAATATTGCCAGTCAATCTGGTAAAGACGCAAGTTTAGCACAAGCATTATTAAATCAAATTAAATAAAATATACATTTTGAAGTATAAAATTTTTATGGCTGCATTAAGTTTATTTTCAGTAATAAATATTAATGCACAGGAAAATCAAACAGAAGAAATAAAATCTGAATCTGAGAAAAAAGTGTACCTAAAAGGAAATGCTTTATTTGTTCCTATCGGAATTATTAACTTAGGTTTAGAGCATCAAATAAATAAAAAAATAACAGTACAAGGAGATGTTTTTATTTCTCCCTGGAAGTCATTTTCTGGTCATGAGCTACAATATTATTCTGCATCGATAGAAGGAAGATACTATTTCAAAGAAGCATTTGACGGATGGTATTTAGGTGCAAACATTGGGGTATCCTCTTTTGTTTTACAGAAATGGAATTACTGGAATGATGATCCATACCCAAGTAAAAATGAAGAAAATGTAACTTTCACAAAATCAAACCTATATCAAAAGGGATATTCTTTTTTAGCAGGAATTACAACTGGTTATCAGTTTAGGTTATCTGATAATTGGAGGATGGATTTATATGGTACAATAGGAACTTCACAGGATTTTTACAAAGGATATGACAGAGTATCCGGAAAAAGATATGATGAAAAACCCGATGGCTACAACAGAAGCGGCGAAATAATTCCTTACAGAGGAGGAGTAATGATTTCTTACAGATTAAAATAAAATGAAACTACTAGGAAGAAACCATATCATTATATCGGTTATTACATTTGCGATATTATTCCTGATGAATTATCTGGGAAATCATGAAGCTGATAAGCTTGAACGTGCTTTGATGACAGCGTTTGCAGGCGTTATCGGTTTATCCATCGGACTTTTTATTCTGAATAAAGGAAAGGATGATAAAAATCCGCCACAGAATTTTGATTGAAAAATAATGAATGGTCAAAGGTCAATCCGCTACTCTTGTGAATTTTAAAATGTATTTAAGATTGATTAGCTAAGCTAAATTCACAATTATAAATAAAGAATACAAAAAAAGTCAACTGTAAAATTTACAGTTGACTTTTTTAATCTTGATAAACAATATATTTCTTTCTTATTTTTTCAAATTTCTCTAAATCTGATTTCCAGAAAGATTTAATTTCTCTTTCAGATTTGCCCGAAACAATTTGTTTCCTCAGCTCATCGCTTCCTGCTAAAGTATCAAAGAAAAGATTTTTAAGGAAGAAATCCTGTTGAGGATTTTTATAATTTTTATACGCTTTAATTAACCATTCTAGATTAATTTCTCGCAAGTCTTTAGAATATTCAGAAAGGTTTTCACCATAACACAATTTACCATTCAGGAAAGGATCTTTTGCTCCGAAATTGGGTTTTGGCGTAAATTGGTAAGGCAAATCTTTTGTCCATGGTGAACCATACACCTGAAACGGAAGATCAGTTCCTCGTCCTACAGAAACCTGTGTTCCTTCAAAAAAACATAAGCTTGGGTATAGGTTGATCGATTGATCATTCGGAAGATTGGGCGAAGGTTTATCTAAAATTGCATAACGCTTTTTCTTATGGTAATTCTTCATTTCTACCAAAGTATATTTTGCCTGAACCCCGTTTTTTAGCCATTTTTCACCGTTTACCATTTTTCCGTATTCACCGATGGTTAAACCGTACACAACAGGAACTTCGTGCATCCCGACAAAGCTTTCCCATTTTTTCTTTAAAACTGGTCCGTCAATATATCCATCATGCGGATTTGGTCGATCCAGAACCATGATTTCCACATTATTTTCGGCTGCGGCTTCCATCAAATACGTCAAAGTTGAGATGTACGTATAAAATCTCACCCCGACATCCTGAATGTCGAAAACAACAATATCAATTCCTTTTAATTGTTCCGGTTTTGGTTTTTTATTATTTCCGTAAAGAGATACAATAGGAATTCCGGTCTTTACATCTAATCCGTTTTTTACTTTTTCTCCTGCATCAGCATCGCCTCTGAAACCATGTTCGGGGGCAAAAATAGATTTGACATTGATTTTATTTTCAACTAAAAAATCTACGATACTTAAAGTATCTATCTTCATTGCTTTTGCACAACCTGTCGAAGGATCTTTTGCTGCATTATAATATTTCACTCTTGTTACAAGCCCAGTCTGGTTGGTTACTACCGCAACTTTTTTATTTTTTAGAAGTCCAAGATATTTTTCCGGTTGGTCTGCACCGGTTTTAAAATCCTCTTTATTTGATGTCTGAGAATAATATTGACTGAATACTCCTAAAAAAATTAGGCAAATAAGAACTAATGTTTTAATTTTGAAATTTAAATTCATAAGCTTGAAATTTCCATTATATTTCTCCCGAAAAATAGCGTTTTCCAAAGATAACAAAAATAACCTTTCTCGGGTTATCATCTTCATCGGCAGACTGTCTGTAGCTTTGGGAATCATCGTTTCGCTCATCACTGTTTCTACAGGATTGGGTTCAAAAAAAGCGATTAAAGAGAGACTGGGAGATTTCAGCGGGCATATTACGGTACGATCTACCAAATCAAATTCGTCTTACAATACTTCAGTTTTAGATAACCAAGGATTAGATATTAAAAGTATTAAGGCATTTCCCGATGTTGCAACAGTTCAGGGATATGTAATGGTAACCGGAATTATGCGTAATGAACATAGTTTTGCAGGAATTATTTTCAAAGGTGTCGGTAAAGATTTTGACAGTTTACGATTTAAAAAATTCCTGACTGCCGGAAAAACTCCTTTTCTGAATGGCGAAGGTTATAATAACGGCGTTGTTATTTCAGAAAAAATTGCCAATGATCTTCATCTGAAAGTGAATGACAGCATCGTTACTGTTTTTTCAAAAGCCGACCAGAAGCCTATTTACAGAAACTTTGAAGTCGTGGGAATCTACAAAACCGACATCAAAATGATTGACGATCAGTTTGTAGTGGGTGATATCAATCACGTAAGAAGAATTCTTGATATGAAGCCTGATGAAATCGGAGGATTGGATGTGTTTTTTAAAAACATCAATAATATCGATAAAGATTTTCCACAGGTTGAAAAATTTATCGGATATAAAAATTACGCAGAAAAAGCTACCGATAAATATCCACAAATCAATGATTGGATAGGGCTTTTCGACACCAATATCGGGATTATTATTTCAATTATGCTTTTGGTAGTAATCATCAATATCATTATGGTTTTGCTGATTTTGATTATCGAAAGAACCAACTCGATTGGTTTGCTAAAAACTTTAGGTGCAACCAACGGACAGATTCGTGCGACTTTCATCAATTACACCCTAATTATCATGGTTCCCGGACTTTTATGTGGAAACCTGATTGGTCTTGGACTTTTAATTACCCAAAAATACACTGGAATTATTAAATTAAATCCTGCCAATTACTACGTAAGTGTAGTTCCTGTAGACCTTAATCCGTGGATCATTATTTCTATTTCTGTAGGGATTTTAATTATTTCCGGAATGGCTTTGGTGATTCCAAGTTATCTGATCAGTAAAATTTCTCCTGTAAAAGCAATCAAGTATAATTAGTGAATTGTCAATTTAGCTTCGCTAGTGAATTATTAATTATAAATCTTGCTTTGCATAAAGTTTTTCATTTCTTAGAAATCTAAGCAAGTATTTTGTAATTCGACTGTTGAGATTCTTGCAGAATGACAAAGTGAGTGAATATTTTATTGTTAAATACTTTTGAGATTGCTTCGTCACTACGCTTCTCGCAATGACCAATAATTCTGATGGCTACAAATATCTTAGCCTCGATTGCAGTGGAAATCCTTTTTTGAAAAAAAAGATTGCAACGGAAAGTGGGAGACAGCTCCTAATTAAGTTCGTGTGTCAGAGCGCTGGAGAGTTTCGTCGAAATATTATTAATTCTTCATTTTTAATTATTAATTATCTGAAAACTGTATCTTTGCCACGCAGAAAAAACATTTATGAAATCGCTGTGTAGGCTCTCAAATCACAGAAGCTCACGAAAATAAGCGATAACATATGATCTTTAAAAAGACAATAAAAGCTACATATGAAATACGCAGAAAATATACTCGAAACCATTGGAAATACCCCTCTTGTAAAGCTTAATAAAGTTTTGGGTGAAGATTTCCCTGCATTGGTTTTGGCAAAAGTAGAAACTTTCAACCCCGGAAATTCGGTAAAAGACAGAATGGCTCTGAAAATGATCGAAGACGCCGAAAAAGACGGAAGACTAAAACCAGGAGGGACCATTATTGAAGGGACTTCAGGAAACACAGGAATGGGATTGGCTTTGGCAGCCATCATCAAAGGGTACAAATGTATTTTTGTGACCAACGCAAAACAGTCAAAAGAAAAATGTGATATTCTTCGTGCTGTTGGAGCTGAAGTGATCGTTTGTCCCACAGACGTAAAACCTACAGATCCGCGTTCTTATTATTCAGTTTCAAAGAGATTGGCAAAAGAAACTGAAAACGGATGGTACGTTAACCAATATGATAATTTATCAAACAGAGCTGCTCACTACGAGTCTACCGCTCCTGAAATCTGGGAACAAACGGAAGGAAAACTGACTCATTTTGTAGTTGGAGCCGGAACGGGCGGCACCATTACAGGTTGTGGAACTTTCTTTAAGGAGAAAAATTCTGACATCAAAGTAATCGGTATTGATACATATGGTTCTATCTTAAAAGAGATTCACGAAACGGGAGAAATCAATCTAGGAAACGCTTACAGCTACATTACAGAAGGTATTGGTGAAGATATTCTTCCTGAAAACTACGATATGTCTGTAATCGATCATTTCGAAAAAGTGACCGATAAAGACGGTGCTATTTACGCAAGAAAACTGGCTAAAGAAGAAGGTATTTTCTGTGGATATTCTGCAGGAAGTGCAATGGCAGCTTTGGTTCAGATGAAAGATCAGTTTACAAAAGATGATATCGTTGTGGTACTTCTTCACGATCACGGTTCAAGATACGTTGGGAAGATTTACAACGACGAATGGATGAAGGAAATGGGTTGGTTAGACTAATCGACTTTTCATTATAAAACAAAACTCAGAGTGTTTGCTCTGAGTTTTTTATTTATTTAAATGTTTAGCATCCTATGTTTTGCCACGAATGCACAAATTTTATTTCTGAACAAGATTCTGATGATTTACTTAAAAGCATTAAATTTATTGAGGAAGCAAATAATTTTTCTAAGTTCTACTTCAAAACATTAGTCTGCACTGCTTGTTTCAGCAATTCAAAATCTGCTTCCTGCATTGATTTTTTGGGAAACATATAATTGAATTTTCCTTCTAAACCTATAAATTTATCGCTAATTTCGGCAGCCGTAAATTCTGTCCAAAGGCTGGTTTCTTTATTGTCGTTAAGGTTTACTTTAAAAACTTTAGCATTAAACTGAATTTGATAAATTTCTGTGTTTTCAAGAGTTTTAAGGTATTTTACCACTTTTTTTTTCCATTTTGAAACCTTATTGATCGCTAGAGATAAATAGACCGCACAAAGCAGGAAAAGAAAACTCACAAAGTATAAAATCCCGAATTTTTCTTTACTTAAATCATCTTTAAAGTAAAATAAAACCAACAAAATAACGGCAACTACGATTGTGGTGATCAGTTTACCTTTTACGGTAGGTGAGAAAAAAAGACTTCCCTGATCTCCATGAAGGTAAATCTCTTCGAAATCTTTTTTGTTGATCTGTAAATTAATGATTTTATCGTCATTGAGTCTTGCCATAGAATGAGTTTTTATAGTTTACAAAACTAAATTAAATATCTTCATATTTCTCATTTATCGCCGAAAGTTTTTGCATTAATTCACGGTTTATCTGATTTAAATTTTTCATTTTCTGCAGCATACTGTTGATAACTTCCAAACCGGGAAGATTAATTTCTAAGTCATAATGCCAATTGGCAAATCTCTCAAATGTAGGAAGATCTTCGTACATCAGATACCGAATTTCATTATCTGTTTCTATATTCAACAAGCCGGAATCTACCAATTCATCAAAAAAAGTAATTTCAATATTATAAATCTGTACGAGCTCTTCGCGTGATATTCTTTCACTCATAGCTTAGGAATTTTTAAGTTGTTCAAAAAGTTCTTTCTGCTTGTCTGTAAGATCGGTCGGTAATTTTACATCATAGGTTGCAAACAGATCACCGAACTGTCCTTCTTTTTTATAGACCGGAAAGCCTTTTCCTTTTAGTCTTACCATTGTTCCGTTTTGAGTTCCGGATTTTACTTTAAGATTAACACTTCCGTCCAAAGTGTTTACAGTAACTTCACCACCTAAAACAGCGGTGTAAAGATCAATCGTCACTTTAGTTTTCAAATCATCTCCTACTCTTTCAAAATTAGGATCCGGATTAATATTAAAAGTAATGTACAAATCTCCACTTGGTCCGCCATTAACACCCGGATTTCCGTGACCTTTTAATTTTATTTGCTGTCCGTCATACACTCCTGCAGGAATCGTAATTCTTACTTTTTTACCATTAATATCAAAAGTTTGCTGATGAGTTGTTGCGGCATCTTTTAGGTTTAAATTTAATTCAGCCTGAACATCCTGACCTTTAAACTTTCCGGAAGCACTTCCACGCGAACTTCTTCCGAAATCTCCTCCTGCTCCGCCAAACATACTTTGGAAAAAATCTGAAAAATCTTCACCTTCCCCAAAATCAGCACCAGAAAATCCGCCGCCGTAATTTCCGCCTTGATATTGCTGTCTTTGCTGTTGCTGTGCTTTTTCGTATTCTTCACCATGCTTCCAGTTTTCACCGTATTTATCGTATTTGGCACGATTCTCAGGATTACTGAGTACTTCATTAGCTTCATTCAGCTCTTTAAACTGTTTTTCTGCTTCTTTGTCGTTCGGATTAAGGTCTGGATGCAGTTTTCTTGCCTGCTTTCGGTACGCTTTTTTAATATCGTCCTGCGTTGCGCTTTTGTCTACGCCTAAAATTTTATAATAATCTATATAAGCCATAGAAACGAATGTTTACTCAAATTTAGAAAAATTAAGGCGAAAATACCTCTTAGAAATTGTTAAAAATAAATCTATCTTTGATAAAAATCAGCCATAAAATCGTAATTACTTATTTGAATCTCAAATAGCAATTAAATTAGACGATTACATATTGCTTAAAAACAATAAACATCCACCTATGAAAGAAGTTTTAAAAAACTATTCCGGAATTTTGCTTTTACTTGTTGGAATTACCATAGGAAGCATTATCGGTATTGTGGCACCGCAAATCGTGGAATATATAAAACCTTTGGGTGATATTTTTCTTAATCTTCTTTTTGTAAGTGTGGTTCCGCTCGTGTTTTTTGCCGTTTCCAATTCTATTGCTTCTCTCGAGCAGGAATCTAAGTTTGGTAAAATTCTTTTAATAATGTCTTTTACATTCTTATTTTTCATACTGATTGCTGCAGTTTTCACCATTGGTGCAGTCTACCTTTTTCCTGTTTCATCCATATCAGGAAGTACAGAATTAATTGCAGAAGCCACCAAAGAAGAAAACTGGGGTGATAGAATTGTAAGTTTTTTTACCGTGGGTGAGTTTACCGAATTGTTTTCCCGAAAAAACATGTTGGCTCTTCTTATTTTTGCCTTCCTTACAGGTTTTGCAGCCAGAAAATCAGGTGAAAGCGGGAAGCCTTTCAGAATTTTTATTGCTTCAGGTTATGAAGTAATGAAGGAACTTCTTTTAATGATTATGAAAATTGCACCCATCGGTTTGGGAGCGTACTTTGCCTACCAAGTTGCTACATTAGGACCTCAACTTTTTGGTTTTTATGCTAAACCGCTTGGATTATATTACATCGCAGGAATTATTTACTTCTTTGTATTTTTCACACTTTATGCATTTATGGCAAACGGACAAAACGGAATAAAAAGTTTCTGGAAAAACGCCATTCTTCCGACCTTAACTGCGTTGAGTACATGCAGTAGCTTTGCCACCATGCCCACGAATTTGGTAGCCGCATCAAAAATTGGAATTCCAAGTTCGATTGCCAATTTGGTGATACCGATTGGAACGACATTGCATAAAAACGGTTCGTCTATGTCTTCGATTATTAAAATATATGTGGCGTTCCAGATCATTGGGAGAGATTTTTTTGAACCTTCCAATCTTTTATTGGCTTTAGGGATCACTGTTTTTGTAAGCATCGTTGCCGGAGGAATTCCGAATGGCGGTTATATTGGCGAAATGCTGATGATCTCTGTGTACAGTTTACCACAGGAAGCCATTCCTGCAGTGATCATTATCGGAACTTTGGTAGATCCTTTGGCAACAGTTTTAAATGCAGTCGGAGATATTGTAGCGGCAATGTTTGTGAATCGGTTTGTGAAGGTTTGATTTTGTTTAAAACAGATATTTCACACTAGTTCTTACTAATGATTATAGCTTATAATGTGCATAAAATTCTAAAGAAATGTTAGTTAATTTTATCTCGTAGATTTTGCTGATTCTATTCAATGTAAGACATTGATAAAAATGTTTATTCAAATTTAGAAAATACAAAATAAAATACTCCTAACCCATTTTTTTCCTAATGTAATTGGTTGTAGGAATTTCAAAATATTTGTAAAGTAATATTGATATTACCAATGATAATAGCCATGATAAAAAGAAATTAAATAATAGTGCAAATGACCATTTTATATTTAAAGAATAATTTATTTTCGCAATTTCAATTATTTTATCCCAATTTATAAATTCTTCAATATAATGTATAACAATTGAATTCACTAAATAAAGAGAATATGAAATAAGGCTGATATATGTAATCGGCTTAAAAAGAATATTACTATTTTTCTTTAGTGATCCTAAATATGGTAAAAATAATAAAACTGTAACTGAAGTCATTGTGAATACAAAATTCCGTACTAAAAAATTTGCCTTAATATCAATTACATAATACAATACGAATAGGAATAATGCAATAGCAAGGGCTATTTTTTTATTTTCACTCCAAAATTTAGGATGATAGTAGGATATATAAGCACCTAATAAGCCATACATTAACGAATCAAATCTATATAAAACACTATATATCACATTTTGAAAAGATTCATAATCACTTATAGTTTGTACTTTTTGCAATCTTAAAAAACTAACACTAATTATAATTAAAGTAATCATAGATATAAAAGCATGTTTTATTCGGATATTAAATACCCTAATAGCAAAAAATAAAAGAATTGGTACTATTATATAAAACCATTCTTCAATACTTAAACTCCAAGAATGGGCATAAAAATCTAACGGTTTATGCGTTAGGTTCTGAGAAAAGAAAAAATAAGGTAAGTAGCTTTTTAGGTTGAAATTTTGGTTAGTTATATATTCAATTATAATCAATAAAAATAGAAATAGAAAATAATTTGGTAAAGTTCTAGACCATCTCTTCATCCAAAAATGTAATAAATTTTTCATATTACATTTATATGTTTCTAATTGCATTATTAAAATTCCACCAATCAAAAAACCACTAAGCACAAAAAAAATCCCTACTCCATCATATATCATCTTCGCATAGAAATCGATATTTCGAAGCATAAAATTATTTGTATGAGTTATCATTACAAATAGGATAGCTGCGGCTCTCAGTATATCCAATCCAAAAATCCTATTCTGATTTATTTCTATTTTTAAAAAATTGATCATTATTTTTTCTTTGTGTTTTTTTTAAAAAATTAACACTTTAGAATTTGCATTATTTTTTTAAATTTTATGTATTCTATTTTTAGAAATCCAAAATTAGGAAAAAGAAATTAAGTTATAAATATATATAAATAACTTGAGTTCGATAAAAAAAGCAAGTTAATAACCTTTGTTTCTAATTAGTTTATTAAAATATATATATATAAATAATAAATCTAAAAGTGCTAAAAAAAAGAAAGAGTAAAATAATGGAAATGACTTGAGAGAAAAAAAACATTGTGTTTTTATCACAGTTTTTATTTTAAAAAAAAAGCGAACTCAAATTATTACTTAAACATAGCTCAAATTTTCATTTTTAGGAGCTTATTTAAATTTCATAGATTTTAGATAAATTTTCTCTTTTACTTTTGAGAGACGACAAAGCAAGGTTAATATATTCTAAAAAAAGAAAAATAATATAGCATAAACTATTCACTTCTCTTTATCGCTTCAAGATTTCCAAGTTCTTCAGGCGTGAACAATCTGTAATGAACTTTAAAAGTCTTTCCTAAAGGAGTTTCCAGAGAAAATCCGCCCGGTCCGAAACCTTCTAAAATATCTAATGTAAAATGAGAATATTTCCAATATTCGAAAAGATCACGGTCGATCCAGAATTCATGTCCGTTGATGGTTCCTATCATGGCATCGTTCATTCTTGGGAAGTAGCCGCCTTTTTCAAAACATTGTGGCTGTATTCCTTCGCAACAGCCTCCTGCTTGGTAAAACATCAAATCACCATGTTTTTTTTCTAATTCCCAAATCAACTCAAGGGCTTTTTCTGTTACTGAAAGTCTTGATATTTTTTTTGTTTCCATAATTTCTTTTTTTGTCATTATAATACATTTAGCTTTCGCTTTTCGTTAAATATTCTTTTGGCTTGATCCAAAAGAATCAAAAAATCAAGACTTGGATCCTTCAGCTAAAAATTAATTCAATTCACTAAAAATTCTAAAACTTGCGCGATAGTCAATAATGTTCTTCGGTTAAAATTTTGTGTCGCGCTTCGAACAGAAGAATTTTCTTCACGTTCATTGAAATAATTTTCTTCACGCTTCAGACTCCTAAGTCAATTAAACCGTGATAAATTGAAGATCTTATAAATTTAATTAAAGTTAAAAAAACCTGACAACATAAAATTGTCAGGTTTCACTAAAATTCAATATACTCTAATTTGCTGAGCCAGCAATATCTAAGACAATTCTGCCATCAATTTTTCCGGCCTTCATTTTATCAAACACATCATTAATGTCTTCTAATTTTGCTGCTGTGACAGTTGCTTTTACTAAGCCTTCGTTGGCAAAATCTAATGCTTCCTGCATATCTTTTCTCGTTCCTACAATCGAACCTCTTACGGTAATTCTTTTAAGAACAGTCTCAAAGATTGGAAGCTCAAACGAACCAGGAGGAAGACCATTCAAAGCAATCGTTCCTTTTCTTCTAAGAACATCAATTCCCTGTTTAAAAGCTATAGGCGAAACAGCAGTGATCAATGCGCCATGCATTCCGCCAACTTCCTTATGTAAATACTCTCCAGGATCTGTGTTTTTTGCATTGACCACTAAGTCTGCTCCTAATTTTTTTGCTAATTCTAATTTATCATCTGCTACATCAATTGCTGCAACGTGCATTCCCATTGCTTTTGCATATTGAACCGCAACATGTCCTAAACCACCAATTCCTGAGATGGCAACCCATTCTCCAGGTTTGGTTTCAGTTTCTTTTAAGCCTTTATAAACAGTCACTCCAGCGCAAAGGATTGGTGCAATTTCTAAGAAATTAGCATCTGATTTTAAATGTCCTACATATCTTGAATCGGCAATTACATATTCTGCAAAACCTCCATCTACACTGTACCCGCCATTTTTCTGAGCTTCACACAATGTTTCCCATCCTGTAATGCAGTAATCACAACATCAACAAGCTGAATACAGCCAAGGAACTCCCACTGCATCTCCTTCTTTTACCTGAGATTCCGGTCCGCAAGCCACTACAACTCCTACTCCTTCATGACCGGGAATTAATGGCATTTTTGGTTTTGCAGGCCAATCGCCATCTACAGCGTGTAAATCGGTGTGACAAACACCACAAGCGATTACTTTTACCAATACTTCATATCTTCCGGGTTCTCTTACCGGAACTTCCATAATTTTTAACGGTTGTCCATAGCCTTGAACTACGGCGGCTTTCATTGTTTTTGGAATCATAGTTTTTACTTTTTTATTAGATTTATTTTAATTTGTTAATCGTTGTTCTTTTAACGCAAAGATTTATTTTGAAGCTGCATATTTAAAGGAGCAAAGAATGGAATCAATGAATTGATTCTGATGAAGCTTTTGCTTGTCTGAGATTCTTTCTATTTTACTTTTTATTAGGCTGATTTTATTCTTGTTATTCAATTATCTTTATTAAAAAGCCTTGTCAAGGTTTTGAATCTTGACAAGGCTCATAAGATTCATAAGAATTCCTGCTCATCTAATTTGGGTAAGATAAGTGAGAAATAAGTCTGCTTTTGCGTGAGGGATAGGAAGGGTCTCGCTGAAAGCGAGAGTGCGGAGCGAAGCGGAGTACCGAAACCAAGTGCAGCCCTGAATAGCCCGACCGTTTTGCCCTGACCAAAGCCAAGGCAAACGGGCACGCCCCTAGTATTTAAAAATTAAAAGAATCCTAATTTGTTTTTGTTGTATGAAATCAACATGTTTTTGGTTTGACGGTAATGGTCTAACATCATTTTGTGGTTTTCTCTACCAATACCCGACTGTTTGTAGCCTCCAAATGGAGCTCCTGCAGGATATGAGTGATATTGATTGACCCAAACTCTACCCGCCTGAATCTGACGCGGCACATTATACAACTGGTGCGCATCTCTCGTCCAAACTCCTGCTCCCAATCCGTAAATCGTGTCATTGGCAATTTTGATTCCTTCTTCTTCGTCTTTGAAGGTGGTGAACGCCAGAACCGGTCCGAAAATTTCTTCCTGGAAGATTCTCATCCTGTTGTTTCCTTTGAAAATGGTCGGCTGAATGTAATATCCTTCATCTAAACCTTCTCCAACATGATTTACATCGCCACCAACTAAAACTTCAGCGCCTTCTTCTTTACCCAATTTGATATAAGAAAGAATCTTGTCTTTCTGAATTTTTGAAGCCTGAGCTCCCATCATCACCGTTTTATCTAAAGGATTTCCTACTTTGATGGCTTTTACTCTTTCGATAACTTTTGCAATGAAAGCGTCTGCAATATCTTCCTGTACCAATAATCTTGACGGACAAGTACAAATCTCACCCTGATTTAAAGCGAAAAGCACTGCTCCTTCAATTGCTTTATCTAAAAATGCGTCGTCTGCATCCATCACTGAACTGAAGAATATATTTGGAGATTTCCCTCCCAATTCTAAAGTCACCGGAATGATATTTTCTGTTGCATACTGCATTACCAAACGACCTGTTGCTGTAGAACCTGTAAACGCTGCTTTGTTTACTTTTGGATTGGTTACTAAAGCTCTTCCTAATTCTGCACCGAAACCATTAACGATATTTACGACTCCCGCCGGAAGCAAATCGCCAATCAATTCCATTAAAACCAAAATAGAGACTGGTGTACTTTCTGCAGGCTTTAAAACTACGCAATTTCCCGCTGCCAAAGCTGGAGCTAATTTCCAAACCGCCATAAGGATTGGAAAATTCCAAGGAATAATTTGGGCAATAACCCCTAAAGGTTCATGAACGATCAATGAAACGGTATCTTTATCTAATTCGTTGTGAGAACCTTCTTCTGCTCTGATGACCGATGCAAAATACCTGAAATGGTCAACTGCCAAAGGAATATCTGCCGCTAAAGTTTCTCTTACCGCTTTACCGTTATCAATCGTCTCAACAGTTGCAATGTATTCTAAATTCTGTTCAATTTTATCGGCAATTTTATTCAGGATGATACTTCTTTCAGTAGATGAAGTGTTTTTCCATGTTTCGAATGCTTTTTCTGCTGCATTTACTGCTAATTCTAAATCTTCTTTTGAGGAATGTGCTGCCTGAGTGAAAACTTTTCCGTCTACCGGCGAAACCACATCAAAATACTGCCCGTTAACCGGTGCTGTAAACCTTCCGTCAATATAATTATTGTATTGATTTTTAAACTCCGGCCACTGTAAACTGGTAGATGATTGTTGTTCTGTTGTTGTGCTCATATTAGTAAGTTTAATTTTATCTAAAGCCAAATTACACACAGATAAGAGAATTGAATAGCAGAATCCTACAAAAGAATACTAAAATCCTACATCATTCTAATTTTATCATTTCATTAACAAAGAATTCCTCAATTAATTTCTATATTTGAATATACAGGTCTTGAAAAATGTTTAGAAATGAATGATAACAAGTTTTTATTAAATACTCCTGAATTAAAGAAGGAAAGCCAGCTTTTGAACTTGGTTGAAAACCAGACATTATTCAATCTAAATAATTGTGAATTCAGTATTTACGAAACCCACAAATCTGCTTACGGCGTAAAACTGCATTTTGACAACATTGCATTCACAGCAATGCTTCGCGGTAAAAAGCATATGAAGCTGGAAAATAAGACCAATTATTTTGATTATCATCCCGGAGAAAGCGTTTTGGTCGCTCCCGGAGAAACCATGGTCATCGATTTTCCCGATGCGGATGAAACTCCTTCTCAATGTATTTCTTTAAGCTTAAACCCGGAATTTATTGAAAATTCTCTGAATCATCTCAATTATAATCTTCCAAAAGTAGATGAAACCTCAACATGGAATATACAGTTGGATGAATATTTTCTTTTTAATAATCAGTCTTTAGCTTCTGCCACAAACAATATTATGAGAATTGCCATGGATGATAATTCACAGAAAGATATTATGGCAGATTTTGCTTTAAAAGAATTATTAATCAGGCTGATGCAAACTCAGGCAAGAACTATGGTAGAAAAAAATATTGCTAAAAATAAATCAAGAATCGGGTTTGTAGTAGATTATATCAAGAAAAATATTCATCAAAAACTTTCTATTGACAGCATTGCGAAATTGGCTTACGTAAGCAAGTCAAATTTCTTTAAAATGTTTAAAGATGAACTGGGAACTTCGCCCAATGATTTTATTCTTCAGGAACGCATCAACAGGGCAAAAGAACTATTAGCTTTAAATAACAGCATCAAGGAAACTGCCTTTCAAACCGGTTTTTCTGATACCAATTATTTCACAAGGGTTTTTAAACAATTGGTTGGAGTGACGCCTAAGAGTTATCAAAATGAAATTATGTTTCATATTTAATTTTAATGACTATAACTTCTTGTTGAATTAATATCTGTTTCATAAACATATTTTCCTTTATCTTTTTTAAGTAAATAAATCGTTAGACTTTTATCTGAATCACAATTTTCATCTACAGCTAGAAGTATGCTTTTTCTATCTTTTGAAAATAATGGTTTCGATATTCTTGTTTTACAAAAAATAGATTTCGAATCGGTATATTTATTTTTTACTAAAGAAGTATCAATCTTATATTTTTCATTTTTAATAATTTCAAAATTCAAATCTTCGAACTCCTTTTCTTTCCAATATTCCAGTCCTTCTTTTAGATAAACTGGTTCTGAAGAAAGGTTTTTCACACTTATTTTATGTTCATCAAAAAAGGTATTTATAATTTCGTAATCATTACTTCTCTCAGCACATGAAGTGAAAGCAAAAATTATAATCAGATAAATTAAATTTCGCATATTGTTTATTTTAAAAACAAAGCACCTCAAAAGAGATGCTTTTCTATTTATCCTTTATAACCGTAATACCTCGCTCCTTTCAACACGGGATTTTCCAATTCTACAGATTCTAAACCAAATCCGTTGTAATCAGGATTTACAGAATATTCCAATTGTTTTCTATGAAGTTTTTCGTAAGTATCAAAATCAATAGCTAAACGATTTTTAAGATTTTCAAATAAATCCCATTTTGCAACCACAGTTTTCCAGTTTTCAGAAACTTTTCCTGCAAAAACTTTAGATTTTGAACCGCTTCCGTAACCAACAAATCCGATTTCTTCACCAGCTAATTCTTCATTTTCATTAAAAGAAGTCTGTAAACCTGAAAGTAAAGCCATAAAAATCGAAGCAGTGTACATATTTCCTATTTCCGAAGATGCACGTTGTGTTTTTTCAATTTTATTGTTGATAAATTTGATATAATTTTCAGACTTTGCAACTGCTTTTTGTTCGTCAGCATTTGAATAAGGAAGTCCATTTTCTAAGCTGTAAATTTCTGTAAAAACTCTTTTCCCATGAAATGCATACGGAAGATGGAAAATAAGATATTTCCAGTTTTCTGAAGGTTTTGTTTTGCCTGAAACTTCCTCATAATGCTGATAAGCTTCCCTAATCCTATCCTGATAACATTGGTTGGAATATTGCCCGTCAAAAACAGGTTCATCTGTGAAAATTTCTATTTTGTCAGGAAAAGATTCAGTAGCATTTTTTAAATCTTCTTTTTTGAAATGTCTTCTTGGTTTAAAAAAATCAAAAACAGATTCTGTAGCCACTCCCCAATTATTTTCAATCTCAATTAAATCAGGTTTTGCAGAAACCAATAAAGCAACTGCACCTCCACCTTGAGTATATTCACCGGAAGAAGCCAGCTCATATTTGGCATAATCACTTGCAATAACCACTGCTTTTTTATCAGGATTTACTCTTACAAAGTCTAAAGAATTGTGAAGTGCATCAACCGCGCCAATGCAAGCAAAAGTCATATCTACTACATCACAGTTTTTGAAACATCTTTCTCCAAACTCTGCTTCCAAAACTTTTTCTACCATCTGCATTGCATAAGAAGCTGTTGGTTTAGCGGCATCGATTGCGCTCTCTGTTCCTAAATAAATACGGGAAATTTCTTTGGGATTGATTTTGTAGTCTTTTATTAATTTTAATAAAGCTTCTGCAGCGAATGTAGCAGCATCTTCATGTACATCGGGGAAACCCATTTTATGTAAGCCTAATCCTTTTTCCAGTTTTGCAGGTTCAATTCCTCTTTTTTCTGCTAAATCTTTAATTTCCAAATACAAAGAAGGCACATAATATGTTGCTGCCTCAATTCCAAAACTCATAATCGTCAAATTTTAAACTAATTTATGAAAGATGTAATAAAAAATACTGGAGAATCGTCTATTTTTTTGCCGATTACACAAAATTATAGCAATAAAAAAGCACCTCATGAGAGATGCTTTAGTTATGATATAGATATTTATCTATTTAAAATTTTCAATCGCTTTATTGATTGCATCAATTTGCGGATTGATGCTTGATGCTTTTTGAGGATTCTGCTTAAGAAGTTCCATTTTCTTATTCAAACCGTCTTTCAGCATTTGAGTAATCATCATTTTTACCTGCGGATTATCTCCCATTTGTCCTTTTGCCTGACCTAAAATTTTTGTAATACTTTCTGTAGCCTTTAAATTATCTGAAGACATGATCCAGTTATAGCCTTCTTCAGCCACCTTTCCCAATTCAGGATCCTGGAATTTCACAAAAGGATAAAATGCTGCGATCGAAGCAATATTTGCCATCTGAGAAGTCACTTTATTTTTAACCACGACAGGCAATAGCTGAGTAAGCATTTCTTCAGAAGCACCATCCAGTTCAATTTTATCAGCTAAACCATTTACTTTTGAAGGGTCAACTGCAATAATTGCTGCCAAAGAGTTTACTTTTACAGAATTGGAAACCGCATTTACACCTTTTTCAAAAATCGGAACATATTTCTTGTCTTTCGTTTTCGCCAAAGCCGCAATTGCAACACCCTGAACCAAAGTTTTAGGATCATTTGACGCCAGCTTTTCAACATCGCTTCCCAAAGCTTTCATCTGCTCAGAATTACTCAGATCCATCAGTTCCAAAGCCTTCATTCTGATTCTAAAGAAAGGATCTTTTATCGCTGCTGCCAATAATTTTGTTGCAGCAGGGTTTTTACCAACCTGATCTTTTATTGCATTTAAAGCAATGTATTTACTTTTAAATTCTTTAGAATTGGTAAACTGCAAGAAATTCTGTTCCGGAGTTTTAGATTCAGTAACATCAGCTACCAAAACTCCGTCTGCATTGATGTTAATTAAATCCGGATTTTTAGACGAATCGAATGTAAATGTATTTTTTGCAGTCGCATTCGCCCAAACATTATATCTTTTTGGTTTACCATTATCATAAACATCAATCGCTAAAGGAAATTCAAAAGGTAAATCCTGAGATTGATTCAAAGTAACCGTAACTTGTTTTTTTACAGGCTCAAAAGTATAGGTGTAATTTAATTTGGGGTTTCCACTTCCGAAATACCACTGATTGAAGAACCAGTTTAAATCTTTACCTGAAACTTTTTCAAAAGATAATCTCAACTGATGTGCTTCAGCATTTTTGTATTCATTGGTTTTCAGATAATCTGTAACTCCTGCGAAAAAGGCATCATCACCAAGATAGTTTCTCAACATATGAAGAATTCCGCCTCCTTTCTGATAGGTTACCAAATCGAAAACATCTTCACGAGAACTGTAATCAAATCTTACTAAATCTTTTTTGAAATCTGAAGGATTGTGAATATAATGATTCACATCTTCCATTTGATGATAATCTGCCTGGTCTTTTCCGTATTTGTACTCGTTCCAAAGATATTCTGAATAGTTCGCGAAAGATTCATTAACCGTAAGATTACTCCAGCTTTCTGCGGTAACCAAATCTCCAAACCAGTGGTGAAATAATTCATGTGCGATGGTATCTTCCCATTTGTTCTCATCGATTAACTGTCCCGGTTTTTGAAGAATATCACTTCCGTGAAGTGTTGCTGTCGTATTTTCCATAGCTCCGGAAACGTAATCTCTACCAGAAATTTGAGCATATTTTGCCCAAGGATAATCGTAACCTAATTTTTTAGAGAAAAAATCGATCATTTCCGGTGTGTTTCCGTAAATCTGCTTTGCATACGGTTCGTATGCTTTTTCGATATAATAATCTACAGGAATATTTTTCCATTTGTCTTTTACAACAGCATAATCACCAACTCCCATAAAGAAAAGGTAGGTAGAATGTCTTTTATCCATCACCCAATGATCGGTTCTTAAATCATTGGATTCTTTTTTTGATTCTTTTAAAATTCCGTTAGAAAGAGTAACGTATTTATCAGGAACCGTCATGAAGATTTCCTGAGTGGTCTTCTGATTCGGTTTATCAATTGTTGGAAACCAAGCTGAAGAAGATTCAGTTTCACCCTGAGTCCAGATTTGCGTTGGTTTATCAGCTTCTTTACCTTGAGCATTGATGAAATAAAGACCTTTTGCATCGTTGATTGCTGCACTTCCCTCTTGTTTCACTTCATTCGGACGGGAAGTGTATTTGATGTAAACCGTATAATCCTGATTTCTTGTATACGTTTTATCTAAATTTATCTTTAAAACATCATTTTTATAATCATATTTTAAAGGAGATTTTTTGCCGTTATTATCTAAAGCCACTTCATGAATCAACATTCCTTTTGCATCAAGCGTCAATTCATTAGAAGGATAAAAATACGGAGAAGCTGTTAACCATTCTTCACCATTCATCTGCTCTTTTTGATAATCAAAATTGACTTTAAGTTTGGTATGTTTAAGCTCTGTAACCTTTGTATGTGTTGCTCTGTAGACTTTTTCTCTTCCCGAAGTTTCTGTTTGTGCAGATACATTTGCGGAGAATAAAACTCCCAGTATTGCGATAGATAAAATGGCTTTTCTCATCCTTTTCTATATTATTATTTTTTTTTGAATTATTTTTTAATCAGAATATCAAAAATATCGTTGACCAATGTTTCGTAATCACCTTTTTTCAACTGCTCTTTAGTTTTTGCAAACGCTTTTTTCAGTTCACTTTCCGGATTTTCGTCGTCGATAATTTCAATATCATTAATTCCTTTCACCTGAAGTAAAAGTTCTTTCAATTTTTCAACATCCGTATTTTCTTCAATGGTGATTTTTAGTGATTTCATAAGTAATAAGTAGATGTTTTGGCGTGAAAGTTACAAAAAAAGTGAAGTTCTGTACTTCACTCTATCCTTTATTAAGGAGATTTTTTAATAATGAAGGATTCTTTTTATTAGCCCAAAACAGAAGTATTTTTATTGTCTGCTCAGATTCGAATTCAAAAAAAATAGTTACCTGCTTTTTTCCAATTAAAGCATAATGAATTTTACTGTCAAAAGTTTTGTAAACACGAGGTTTTATGATTCTATCATCTAACGAAGAAAGAAAAGCATAATAATCTTGAAGAAGAGAATCTAACTCTCTTTGAGTCCATTTATGTTTAAGAAAATCGGTAATTTCTTGGAGCGTCTCTTCTGCCAATTCGGTCAATAAAACCTTCATTTTTTGAAATATTGACTTAATAGCTCATCTGTAAGCTCCTTTACTTTTCCTTCTTTAGCTTGATGCAGACTTTCTTTTAATAATTGGTCAATAATAATTTCTTCTTTTTCTAAAAAAAAATCATCCGTAAGTTCCTGATATTTTCCGTTTTTGTAATCATTTTCACTTTGTTCCATAACCTTTCCAAAATTTTCAGAATTTTCAATCTCTTCCCACGAATAAGTTTTATCATTTTCAGAAATCTCAATATGATTAATTCCTTTTATCTGAGACAAAAGTTTTTTAATGAAAGGAATATCTGCATATTCGTCTAAACTGATTTTAATTTCCATAATTTCAGGATTTTAATCAAAGTTAATGATTTTATTACTAAAAAATTATATCGCAACAGGAGCTTTAATTCCCGGATGAGGATCATAATTTTCTAAAGTAAAATCCTCAAAATTAAAATCAAAAATATCTTTAATTTCAGGATTGAGTTTCATTGTTGGCAAAGGTCGTGTCTCTCTGGAAAGTTGTTTGTTAACCTGTTCAAAATGATTATTGTAAATATGTACATCCCCAAAAGTATGTACATAATCACCAACTTCAAGACCTGTAACCTGCGCAACCATCATCAATAAAAGCGCATAACTTGCAATATTGAAAGGAACACCCAAGAAAACATCTGCACTTCTTTGGTACAATTGAAGCGACAATTTTCCATCTGCTACATAAAACTGAAATAAAGCATGGCAAGGCGCCAAAGCCATATTCGGAATTTCGGCAGCGTTCCATGCAGAGACAATTAACCTTCTGGAATCAGGATTTTTTTTAATTTGTTCGATGACATCAGAAAACTGGTCAACTACTTTTCCGTCGGCTCCGCTCCAACTTCTCCATTGCGCGCCGTAAACAGGACCTAAATCTCCGTTTTCATCGGCCCATTCATTCCAAATAGAAACTCCGTTGTCGGTAAGATATTTGATATTGGTATCTCCTTTTATGAACCAAAGCAATTCATAGATAATAGATTTCAAATGAACCTTTTTGGTCGTAACCAAAGGAAATCCTTTTGATAAGTCGTAACGCAACTGATATCCAAAAACACTATGTGTTCCTGTTCCTGTTCTGTCGGTTTTATCGGTTCCGTTATCTAAAATATGCTGAAGTAAATCGAGGTAGTTTTGCATTGCGAAAAATTATCCCTCAAATTTAGAAAAAACTAAGTTTAAAATCTTCATTTCAAAACTAAAGTTATCCATATCAATACGATTTCAATTTTCTATCAAAAAAAAGCATTCACAAAAAATGAATGCTTCTATAAATTTATTTTTAAGGAATTAAACTGCTGTATAACCTCCATCAACCAAATAATAGCCTCCCGTCATAAATGATGATTTATCAGAACTTAAGAAAAGAACCAGTTCTGCAACTTCTTCAGACTTTCCTAATCTTCCCATCGGATGTTTTGCAATCAATGCTTTTTTATGTTCTTCGTCCAATTGATTCAAAAGAGGAGTATCAATATAACCTGGTCCAACTGCATTACAACGAATATTTTTCTGACCATATTCTGCTCCGATATTTTTTGTCAAACCCACAACAGCATGTTTAGTAGAAGTATAAGCTGATGATAATGGAGCCGCAACTGTTCCGTGAATCGATGCGATGTTTACAATAACACCACCTCCATTTTTTTCCATTTGCGTCAATTCGTATTTACAACCGTAGAAAACGCCATCGAGATTAATATCAATCACTTTTTTCCATCCATCAAGACTGTAATCTCCCGTTTGGTTTGCTTCACCGCCAATTCCGGCATTGTTACAAGCAATATCTAATCTTCCGTAAGTATCAACGGTTGCTTTTACCAAAGCTTCCACCTGTTCAGGATTTGAAGTATCTGCTTTTACGAAACTTGCTTCACCGCCTTCTGACTTTATCTGTTCAACGGCAGATTTCCCATGCTCTTCATTGATGTCTGAAACGATAACTTTTGCTCCTTCTTGAGCGTATAATTTTGCGATAGCAAGTCCAATTCCTGAACCTGCGCCAGTAACCAATGCTACTTTATTATTTAAAATTTTCATAATAAATGATATTTAATTATGATAATAAATCAACAAAAATTATGCAAAGAGAGGTTTTTAAAAGTTAATAAATTCATAAATGTTTCTTTTTGAATCAATGATGTTTTCAAACTTAAAACTACTGAATATCAATAATTTTCTGATTCATCGTATTGAGCGAAAAAGAATCGCTTTCCTGTTTTCCATTCATTGCTTTTGCTAAAGGAGATTCCGGAGAAATACAGATAATTTTTTGATTTTCAAAAGTAATTTCACCCAAAGAAACCGAAATAAAAAACAAACCTTTTTCAGTTTTTACAACCGCTCCTTTTTCTGCTTTTTCAGACTGTTTTGGAAGTATCGTTTTCAGAAAATCCTGTTGCTTCAAAACTTCATTTAATTGAATCTGAAGATTATTGATTTCCTGCTGAAGCATTTCTCTTCCTGTTTCATATTTATCTCCCATTGAACTTTTCGTATCGTTGCTTGATGCACGAGTTTCAGAAATCAGCTTCTCGAAGTTGTTGATTTTTTCGGAGAGTTTTAATTTAACAATATTGATAAGTGAAGATTTGTTCATATTAAATTTTGGCTAAAGCCTTTTCTTTAATTCATTAAAAAACGGGCTAAAGCCCGCTTCCATTATAATATATTTTTAAAGTTATGTATTTTGATTTAATCTTAAAAGAAAAACTTACATCATAACTTTATGCCAATTTATTTTTCAAAAACAGCGTAATCAGAAACCTTAAAACTAAAGTTTTTACCGTTGTTGAAATCTCTTTTCGTACCATCAAAAATATTTTTAAAAGCTCCGGAAACATTTTCATCTTCAATGGTAAATTCTACATTTTCTTTTGAAAAATTAAGCACCACTAAAACTTCATTCCATTTATTTTTTCTGATGTAAGCAAAAATTTTATCATTCGCAGAAGTATTTAAAAGATAGGTCACAACATTTGAATCACCACCTCTTAAAGCTGGGTTTGAAGATTTCAGATTCAATAAAGTTTTATAAAAATCAGCCATTTCGCAATGGTTCGTCCACTCAATTGGATCTTTTTCAAAAAATTCTAATCTTTTCAGATTAGGAAGTTCCTGACCAGAATACAATAAAGGAATTCCGTTCCAAGTTGCTGAAAATATTGCCATTGGTTTGGTAATATCTCCATACTTTTCGTATTCTGTTCCGTTCCAGGAATTTTCATCGTGATTACTTGTAAACCAAGCTCTCATTGAAGAATCTCCGATTTGAGAATATTTTCTAAGCAAATCTACAAGTTCATGAATCGGTTGATTGTCTTTATAAAATTCGGCAGATTTGTGCATCCATTTCCAAGAATAGCTTGCATCAAAAACTTTTCCGTATTCCGGACTTTCCAATTCATCAAACTCACCAATCCAGAAAAGAGGTTTTATTTTTTCTACTTCAGGTCTTGCTTCTTTCCAAAAATCTACCGTTACCCAAGAAGCCAAATCGCATCTGAAGCCATCAATATCGGTTTCTTCAATCCAGAATTTCATCGCATCAATCATCGCTTTCCTCATTTCCTGATTCTGATGATCAAGCTCAATAATATCATCCATTCCGGAAGCCATTTTGAAATCATCATTTTCTTTCAGGTAAAATTCAGGATTCGTTTTTGTCCAAACATGATCCCAACCTGTATGATTGGCAACCCAGTCGATAATTACTTTAAAACCTAACCGGTGCGCTTCATTCACCAAATGTTTGAAATCATCCATCGTTCCAAACTCTGGATTGATCGAAGTGTAATCTGACGCTGCATAAGGACTTCCGAGACTTCCCTTCTTATTTTTTTGAGCAATAGGAGTAATCGGCATGAACCATAAAGTTTTAACGCCCATATTTTTCAGACGTGGCATTTCTTTTTCAAACGCTCTGAAAGTGCCTTCTTTAGTATATTGTCTTACGTTAACTTCATATATATTGGTGGTGTGTTTCCATTCCTGAGGTAAATCCATATTCGTTTTCATTTTAAAAAATAAAGGAAACAGATGCTGTTTCGTACAATCAGTTTTTGACTGAAATTCTTTGCAAAAATAAGAAATTGAGTTTTAAAATTTATTTGAAACAAAAAACCCTGAATTTTACTTCAGGGCTATATTTTAATTTCTATCTTTCGTTGTCATCGTCTTCATCATCGAAAACATCATCATTATAGTCATCTTCTTCTTCATCATCATCAAAACTATCGTCATCTTCATCTGCAAAGTTATTGCTTCCACCTCCGAAATCATCATCAAAATTAAAATCGTCATCCATTAAAGGCATTGCCGATTTTTTATTTTTTGATCCTGCAGCGCTTTTATTTTTGCTTGGAGCTTTTAAAGGAGCGTTTCCGAATCTGTATGCAGTAAGTGGATAATTTACACCTTTTGTTTCTTCTACCACTTCTACAAGTTCGCAGAAAAATTCCCAAAGATCAAGTAATCCATACTGGAACTGTGCTTTGTCTCCTGCTGACTCAAATGCTTCATCGATGTACACATCTGACATAATCTCGCCATCACCATCATCACTCATATCTTCAAGTGGAACGCTTTTTACAACAGTACCATCTTCTTCGAGAAGATTAAAAGTAGACAGCTCATCTCCACTAAGATTGAATGCACTTTTAATTCCCAAATGTAAGTTCCAGAGTGTTTGTTTTCCTTTGATTTCTACATCGCGGAAAATGTCTTCTTTCGTATCTAATATTACACGGATTTTGTAAACCATATCAGTATTTCAATTACTTTTTGCCTTTATTTATTATGATAAATTCTTGATGCAAATATATAATAAATGAGATTTTACAAAAAATATTTAATAATTTTTTAGAAACTTTTTTTTTCTTACATTTCGCCAAAATCATTTACTTTTCTCGAGCATAAAACTAAATTTTGTGCCTTCCAAGTAAACGCTTTCTACCGTAATATTTTCGTTATGAGCTTCCAGAATGTGCTTTACAATGGCAAGTCCTAATCCGGAACCACCTTGTCTTCGGCTTCGGCTGGTCTCTACTCTATAAAATCTTTCAAAAATTCTTGGTAAAAGTTCGGCTTTTATTCCCATCCCATTGTCAATCACTTCGATGAGTACTTTGTTTTTGAGAACACTTGTTTTCACCACTACTCTAGCTTCCTGTCTGTTGGCGTAATGAATAGCATTTGAAATTAAATTAATAAAAACCTGAGAAATCTTTTGTTTGTCTGCCTCCACAAAAATCTGGCTATGTAAAGTCTGAAGCTGTAAAACGGTATTGTTTTTTTCGGCTTCAAGATCTAAAAGGTCAAAAATTTCTTTTATCAGAATATTAACATCAAATTTTGAAACAGTAAGATTGATTTCTCCGGCTTCCAATCTGTTGATCATATCGAGATCGTTGACGATAGCGATCAATCTTTCTACAGAGATCCCAATTCTTTCTAAATATTTATCACGAATCGTTAAGTTATCAACTCCCCCGTCAACCAAAGTTTCTACATAACCTTGAATCGAAAAAAGTGGAGTTTTCAGCTCATGCGAAACATTTCCGATGTATTCTTTACGGTAACTTTCCATTTCCTTCATCATATCCATCTCGGTGAGCTGTTGTTGATTGAAGTCTGAAAATCTTTCGCCCAACTCTTTCAGTGTAATATTATTCTGATCACTGTAAACAATTTCTTCCGGAAGAATTTTCGAAATTTTTCTGACCTGTTTTTTTGCGTAATAATTAAACAGAAGTTCTAAGACCACATAATTAATAATAAACATCAAAACGATGCACACAAAAAGACCAATCTTAAACTGAGAAGTATGGTAATAAATATCTTTCAGTGAATCGAAAATAATCACTAAAACAAACATCACCAATGTAAGCAGACATGATGAAACTAGGGTAAGTCTGTAAAATTTCAATTTTACAAAATTTTATAGGTTAAATGTAAAGCTAGGATTTTTTGAGTTAAACAATTAATTTATACCCAATACCTTTTAAAGTCTGAATCGTGTTGATTCCTAATTTTTCTCTCAGTCTACGGATATGTACATCAATTGTTCTTTCACCAACAATCACGTCATTCCCCCAAACTTTTTCGAGAATTTCTTCTCTTTTAAACACTTTTTCTGTGTTTGAAGCTAAAAGATAAAGCAAATCGAATTCTTTTTTAGGCAATAAAAACTGCTGCCCGCTTTTTGAAACTCTGAAGTTGTCTTTATCAATGATTAAATCACCAATTTCTATCAGTTTGGCATTATCAGAAACCTGAGAAGTCAGCTGAAGCAATGCATTTACTTTAGAAATAAGAATTTTCGGTTTGATTAGTTTTACAACATAATCGTTTGCTCCTGCCTGAAAGCCAGCCAACTGAGAAAACTCTTCACTTCTTGCAGAAAGAAAAACAATAAGCGTTTTTTGCAGCTCTTTTACTTTTCTAAGTTCCTGGCAAGTCTCGATACCGTCTTTTTCGGGCATCATTACATCTAATAATATTAAATCAGGAATAATTTCTTTGGCTTTATCTATACCTTCGTTACCATTTGTAGCGGTATAAATGTCGTAGCCTTCTTTTTCCAGATTGTAAGACAGAATCTCTAGAATATCGAGTTCATCGTCTATTAGAAGAATTTTCTTTTGGTTCATTTTCAATTTTTACGTTTCAAAGTTAATCAATTTTGAATGATGGATTAACACAATGGTTATCGTTCACATAAAGTTAACAATAATTTCCTTTTCGTAATGTTTAGTTAAGAAAAATTTAAATTTTACTAAACCATTTACACGAACAATCTTTTCTTCCTTTGCACCGAAAGTAATTAGTAAAAAAGAAATGAATTTTAGAAAACTGAGTATCGCTGCATTATTCCTTACCACATCTGGTACTTTAATGTACGCTCAAGAAAAAAATGACACCGTAAAGAACGAAAAAAAGATTGAGGGTGTTATTATTCAGGGAACAACAAAGAAAGGTAGCGAATCTAACATCATCACTGTACAGAGAAAATCTGTTGAAGTAATTGAACGTGTAGGTTCTGTACAGCTGGAAAAACAAGGTGTAGGCGACGTTTCTGTAGCCGTAACGAAAGCAACAGGATCGCAAAAACAAGAAGGTAGCGGACAAATTTTCATCCGTGGTCTTGGTGACCGTAACAACTCTACAACCATCAACGGACTTCAGGTTCCTTCAAACGATCCTTTATATAAGAACATCGATTTAAGTATCATAAAAACTGATATGATCGATTTTATTGGTTTGGAAAAAGTGTATAACCCAAGACTTTGGGGTGATATGTCTGGAGCCAATGTTGATATTGTAACAAAAGTTTACACAGGAAAACCTTATTTTAAAGTAAACTTAGGTTCTTCTGTTAATTTTAATGCAGTTCAGAAAAACAATTTTTTTCTTCAGGACGGACCAAGCTATTTTGGCTTTGCTAAACTGGAGCAGCCTTCTAAAAATGCAGTTGCAAATAGAGGATATGTTTTTAATACGTCTTGGAAAGATCAGGAAGTAAACAATCCTTTCAACTCTAACTTGAGCTTTGATTTCGGAACTAATTTCAAAGTTGGAAGCCAAGGAAAACTAAGTATTTTCGGATACGGAGGTTTTGATAACAGCTACGAATATTTTAACGGAATCACAGGAGGTACATATAGCGCACAGGACGATGCTCTTAGAATATATACTCAAGCAGAAGAATTTAAATATACTACCAATACAACTGGTTTAGTAAATATTAATTACAAAATTAATCCTAATCATAATATTAATCTATCATCAAATTATATCCATACTTCTGAGCAGAAATTAGGAAATTTTTCAGGATATAACAGAGATTATTATGATAATGATGTTAACCAGACAAGATACACAACTCAGCTGAGAAGAGCCACAACTCGTATTAACGATTTATTAGTCAACCAATTAAGAGGTGAGCATACATTATCTGAACCATTGAAAATATCTTGGAATATTGGATATAACAGATTAGACAGCAGAAGACCAGACAGACAACAGAATGTAACTGTTTTAGACAAACAACAAAACTATAGCTTCTTCGCAAGTAGTAATCCTGGAGCAAACAACAGATATTACGATCAGCTTTTGGAGAATGATTTTGTAGGTGATATTCATGCAGATTACAAATTGGGAGAAAGCGCAAAAATTACTTTAGGATATAGCGGAAGATATAAAGACAGTGATTTCAAAGCAACACAGTATAACTTTCGAATTTTGCCGGTACAGGGAAGCTACTTTGTTGATCCTAAAAATTATGACACATTCTTTAATCTTGCTAATTATCAGTCGGGAGTTTTCTTTGATGTTGTAACTTTTAGAGGTGATGTGAAATATTCTCCGGAACAAGCATTAATTCCGCAAACATTTACTTCTGAAATGACTAATAATGCAGGTTATGTAAATGTAGATTACAAATTCAGCGATAAGTTTACAGCACAGGTTGGAGTAAGATACGAAAATCTAATGCAAAAACTTAAATACAATACTGCAATTCAGGAAGGAAAACAAGACAGAGATTACAATAAAATCTTACCTGCTTTCAACTTAAAATATAGCTTAAATGATAAACATAATTTAAGATTAGCGGGATCTAAAACTTACACCTCACCATTGTTACTTGAAATTGCACCTTTCGAATATGAAGATATTGAAGAAAGTACATTGGGTAATCAATCAAACTACCTTGCAGACAACTATAATATAGATTTAAAATGGGAATGGTTTCCAAGCAAAAATGAATTAGTGTCATTATCTGCATTTGGAAAATATATCCAAAATCCTCTTGCAAGAGTAACCATTAATTCATCTTCCAACTCTACTTCTGTAATGAACGTAGGAGACACAGGAAGAGTATATGGAGTGGAAGCAGAAATAAGAAAAGACATATACAGTGCCGGAAACACAAGATTATACGCATTCTTGAACGGTACTTATTTGAATACTGAACAAGAACTTGACAACGACAAAGTTGCTAAAGAGAATTCAGGACCTGGACAATCAAATTACTCTACTAACTTCAATGTTACAAAAGATAAAATGCAGGGTGCTTCAGATTTCTTAGCTAATGCCAATATTGGTTTAGAACAGAAATGGGGTAACAAAAACTCGATGGATTTGGTTGTTTCATACTCTTATATTTCAGATAACATTTACTCTTTAGGTACACAAAACAGAGGAAATATGGTAGATAAGGCATTCAGTACTTTAGATGCCACTTTGAAATTTAAATTATCAAATGGAATGGGCTTCTCTTTCACAGGAAGAAACCTAATTAATCCTTATTTCACAAGAGTTCAAGACAATTTAATAACAGGAAATGAACTTGCATCAAAAAAATATAAAAGAGGAACAGCTGTAGGAGCAAGCATTTCTTATGAATTCTAATAAAAAATAAATATAAAATATTGTAAAATGAAAAAGAACACTTTAAAATTATTAGCTGCTGCATTCATTATGTCGACAACAGCTGTAGTATTCCAATCTTGTAGTAATAATGATGACGAAGAAATCATCGCTACAGGTATCGCTTCTGATCCTAATAACTTTAAGGGAGAAGTAAAATCTGGTGAAACAGTAACTTTAGATCCAACAAAAGTTTATAAACTTACGGGTGCCGTTGCTGTAAAAGCTGGTGGTACATTAGTAATTCCTGCAGGAACAAGAATTGAAGCTTCAGGTGGTACTTCTGCTTATATTACAGTTGAGCAAGATGGTAAAATCTTTGCAAACGGTACAGCTTCTTCTCCAATTGTAATGACTTCACCAAACCCTACACCAGGAAGCTGGGGAGGTTTAGTAATTTGCGGTAAAGCTCCTATCAATAAAGGAACTACTGCAACTGCTGAAGTTGGTAACGCAACATACGGAGGAACTAATGTTTCTGATAATTCAGGAATCTTAAAATTCGTAAGAATTGAATATGCAGGTGCAATCTTTACAGGTGATAAAGAATTTAACGGTCTTTCTCTTTTCGGAGTTGGTAACGGAACTACAATTGATAACATTTCATTAATCAACGGATCTGATGATGGTATCGAGTTTTTTGGAGGAACAGTAAACGTATCAAACATCGTTTCTGTTGCTAACGAAGATGACGCTTTCGACTGGACTGAAGGTTGGAACGGAACTGCAACAAACATTTATACAAAAAGAAGAGCAAACGGTGTTGGTAACAGAGGTATCGAAGCCGATAACAACTCTTTAGATAACAACGCAAACCCAAGATCTAACCCTACTATCAAAAATGCTACTTTCATCGGAGGTACAACAGGTGAAGCTGATGCATTAAAATTAAGAGTTGGTACTTATGGTACTTTTGATAACTTGGTGTTATCTAACTGGACTACCGGTATCAATGTTGAGCATGATGCTTCTGTAGCTTATTTCAACGGTGGTAACAGGATTACTAACGTTAAATTTGATACCAATGTTGCTACTAAAGCTTCTGCTAAAAATACAGCAGGTGCAGCCGTAACAATCTTAGCAAACACTTATTCAGAAAATGCTTCTGCAACTGGGGCTGGAAATGGAATAAACACTCCAACTTGGGCTACAGGTTGGGCTGGATTGTAGAATTTAAGTAATTAGTTTCTTCATATCAAATTGAAAACCACGCCCGGAATTTATTTTCCGGGCGTGGTTATTTTTTACACTCAATTTAAATTTATTTTTTAATATTTAATCTAAAATCAATTCATTACCGTTTGAATTGGGATAATAAACAGAAAAATGGTAATTTGGTCTTCTCATTCAAAATAGATTGATAAAAATCTCGTTGAAGAAGAGTAATCTGAGAATTATGAAGAAAAATCACTTAAAAATAATCATCGCTGCCTTTATTATTGGCTCGTCATTTACCATTCATTCGTGCAGTAAAGATGAAGATATAACTTCTGCAATTCCAGTTATTGGAATAGCTCAGGATCCTAATAATTTTAAAGGTGATGTTACCAACGGACAAGTTGTAACACTTGATCCGATGAAGCTTTATAAACTCACCGGGATTGTTACGGTAAAAAATGGGGGAACTCTCGTTATTCCTGCCGGAACAAGAATTACTGCGACAGCAGGAGCTTCATCTTACGTAATTGTAGAACAGGGTGGAAGAATTTATGCAAACGGAACTCCGGGTTCACCAATTTTATTTACATCAACAACAGCCGAAGCAGGAAATTGGGGCGGAATAGTTATTTGTGGTAAAGCTCCGATTAATACAGGAAATACAAGTTCATCAGAAATAGGAAATTTACCTTACGGAGGTACCGAAGCTACAGACAATTCAGGAGCATTGAATTATGTAAGAATTGAATATGCAGGTGCCGAATTTGCCGCCAATAAAAAATTTAACGGCCTTTCACTTTTCGGAATTGGCAACGAGACCAGAGTTGAAAGTGTAGCGCTTTTAAATAATGCAGACGACGGTATTGAAATTTATGGTGGAACGGTAAATGTTTCAAATATTGTTTCAATCGGGAATACGAATCACGCATTCAGTTACAAAGATGGATGGATTGGTAGTGCTACAAATATTTATACCAAAAGAAAAGCAGACGGCACAGGAAATAATGGAATTAAAGGTATCAATAATGCTACAAATCCTACTGCTTCTCCTCAATCAAGCGCAACTATCAAAAACGTGACTGTAATCGGAGGAAATGACACAGGCGAAGCTAATGGTATACTATTATCATCGGGAGCGCAAGCAACGATTGAAAATGCCGTGATTTCAAGTTGGAAAACAGGTATTAATTTACAAGGTGACGCAACCGTTACTTATTTTAACGGTCAAAGTAAAGTAAAAGACATTCTATTTAATGCCACCAATGTTACGGCTAAGATTTCAGCTACTTCAACAGCGGGTACATCTGTAACAATTTTAGCCAACACTTATACCGAAAAACCCGATGCAACCGGAGCTGGAAACGGAATTTTAACGCCAGCTTGGGCAGTTGGTTGGTCCGGATTACAATAATGAAATTCAACATCAATATTAAAATTCCTTAGAAATATTTTCTGAGGAATTTTTGTTTAAACAATTAACTTATATCATTTTTCATTTAGAATTTTCCTTATACCAATTTGTCTCACAATCTGGGTAGCTCCGGAGGAGCAATACCTTTGTAGCATAATGGTAGGAACTACAATTAGAACTCCATAGGAGTTCAACCTTTTTCAATGATCATTCTTTGAATTGAGAAGGAGTCATTCCCGTTTGAGATTTGAAAAATTTTGAAAAACTTGCCTGATCATAAAATCCCAAATCAAAAACAATATCTTTCACCGATTTTTTTGAAACTTTCAGAAGACGTTTAGCTTCAAGTAAAATTCTATCCTGAATAAGCGATGAAGCTGAAGAATTAATGCTTTTTTTACAGATAATATTTAAATAATTGGGTGAAATATTAAGCTTTTCAGCATAAAAAGAAACCGAACGTTCTTCTTTAAAATACTCATCAATAAGATTTAAAAATTTTGAAAATAGAGGATTCGAATGGTATTGCTCATCATTTTTAAAAATATATTCAACCGCTTCACTAATGAGTAATCCGATCATTTCACTTCGCTTCTGAATCATTTCCCAAAAGATATTCTCATCATTCAACAGTTTTTTGATGGTCTTAAATTCATAAGCTAGAAATTCAAAACTTGTATCTGAAAGATCTATAACAGGGTGATTTTGGTAAAATGATTGAGAAAACCTCAGAGCAGGAATTAAACTTTCAAACCAAGCTCTGCTGATCATCAGTTGATATCCTACCGTTCCAGCTTCAATATCCCATTGATGCACCTGATCAGGGAAAACCAAATGAATCTGATAATCTTTCACTTCATAATCTACAAAATCGATGGTATGATTTCCTTTTGCTTTTTCAAAAATATTAATGATAAAAAAATCATGTTTATGCGGATCATCGATAGAACGTTCTCCATAAAGCTCATTAAACAAGAGATGTGTTTCCAAAGAATGATCATCCTTGAAATCCTGAATACCTAAAACCGGAAAATGATCTGAACGACGGCTCATTCCGAATGATTTTTGCCTAAAATTAGTAAAATTTATGCAGGAAATCATTTTCAGAATATAAGTTTGGGCAGTTTAAGATTCTAAAATTTTTACAATCTCTTTATAACCTAAAGATTTTGCGTGCTCCAAAGCGGTAATTCCATCTTTATCGGGAATATCTTTTGCATCTTTATCTTTAAGGATCTGAACAATTTGCTGATATTTTAAACTTCCGTCACCTAAAATCACCGCTTCCATTAAAGCAGTCCATCCCAATCTGTTCACATGATTGATCGGAAAACCTTCCGTATTCGCCAAAACTTTTACCGTTTCTACATGACCTCTTTCGCAGGCAGGAATTAAAGCCGTTCCGTTGTATCTGTTGAAAACGTCAAAACGAGCTCCGTTTTTCAGAAATAATTTCACCAATTCTGTCTGTCCGTTTGCACCCGCAAACAAAAACGGACTATCTAATTGTTGGTCCTGCAGATTAACATCCGCTTTATATTCGACAAGGATTTTTGCAATTTTTATCTTTTTTCCTACCGCTGCAAGAAGCAGCAAGGATCTTCCTCTCGAATCTTTCGTATTCACATCGGCTCCGTTTTCCAAAGCCGTTCTTAATCCTTCTGCATTATTGCTCTTTACAAGCTCAATCACATTTTCACCATTAATCATAATTCCTTTTACAGGTTGAGAAAAGCTTTTTTCGCAAGCATTTATACTGATAAAACACAACAGAAAAAACAAAACTTTCATCGCCTGATTTTTATTTAATTAAAATACCACGTTCCCTCTATAAATAAGAGATTCTACGTTTGAAATTCTTGATACCGCTTCTGCAGAACAACTTGCATTGAGCAAAACAAAATCGGCATCATCACCTGTTTTCGGCCATTGCTGAACGCCTTTATCATTCAAAGGAGTTAGATTTGCCGTTGCTAATTTTAAACTTCTTGAAAGCAAAAATTCAGTCGACTGACCGTAAAGCTGAGCATAAAGATTGGCTTTCTCCAAAACACTTCCAGTTCCGTACGTATTCCAATGATCGATGATACTGTCGTTTCCGGTATAAACAGTTACATTATGTTTTTGTAAAGTCGGGAGCGGCATAATCAAATTTCCGATAGGAATCGTTGAAGCAATTCCCACTTGAGCATTGCCTAATTTTTCGGCAATCTCTTCCTGTTTTATTTTATCTAATTTACCCAAAATAAAACAATGACTAAAAAATGTTTTTCCTTTTAGAGAAGGATTTTCATTCACTTTATCGATAAGGTATTCAACCGTTTTCAAACCTGATTCTCCGGTTTCATGGAGATGAATGTCAATTCCTTTTTGATGATCTAAAGCGAGTTGTACCGTAAAATCAATTGTCTTTTCAATCGCTCCGTCAATTGTGTATGGATCTACTCCACCGATAAAATCGATATTCATCTGAGCCGCTTCTTTCAAATAAGGAACAGAATTTTTGTAAAAAACTCCGTGTTGCGGAAAAGCGACAATTTCAGCTCCGAAACTTTTCTTTTTATTATCTAAAGCTTTCTGTAAATTTTTCAAAGAATCGAGCTTGGAAGTTGGTTCAATATTCACATGACTCCTTGCAAAAGCAGTTCCTTTAGACTGAATCAATTCAATCATTTTTTCTGCTTTGTAAGTAGAATTTTTCAGAATTTCCGGCATGATTTGTTCTTCCAAAGCAATCATTCCTTTTACTCCGCCTTTTCTTTTTCTTACAGCCTGCCATTTGTCGCCATAAAAAGTTTTATCAAGATGAATGTGCATATCTTTAAAAGCCGGAAGCATCAAAAATCCTTTTGCATCCACCGCTTTTGCTTTAGGATCATTCGGAGCTATTTTTGTGATTTTACCGTTTTCTGTTTCCACTAAAAACAAATCTGTCTTTGTAGAAATCACTTCCCCTTCTTCATATTCAAAACCGGTTTCAAGACGGACATTCTTAAGAATTAATTTACCATTTACTCCTAAAACTTTATCTTCAGAAAGCGTATTTGCACTCATCACTGTAGGCGTTAACGTAATTCCAGCCATTGCTAAAGCAGAGCTTTTCAAAAAATCTTTTCGCGAAATATTATTAGACCTTTCCATATTCAATTTCTATGATACAAAATTAGTAAGAACTAAGGTCTTAGAATTGTATCATTTATCACATTGCTTGTATCAATCATTTTTCCCACAGATTACACAGATTTTCACATAAGTTTGTGTTTTATTTGTGTAAAAAATTTGTGAAACTTGTGTTTAATTAAAACAAAAAAGGATGAAGTTTTAAACCTCATCCTTTATAATTTATGTCTTATAATTTTAAGAATACTGAAATTTTCTTACAGCTTCTAAAGTCATATCGATCTCTTTGTCTTTGATCGCATCACTGATGAAATAGGTTTCATAACCACTTGGCGGAAGATAAATTCCGTTGGTCAACATCTGATGAAAGAAATTATTGAATAATGAATGATTTGCATTCTGAGCCTCATCAAAATTAGAAACCGCATTGATGTGGAAGAAAACCGACATCATCGAACCTTTTCTGTTGATTCTGTGTTCGATTCCTTTTTCATTTAAAATTTTTCCGATTTCAAAGTCTAAAGTTTCTGTTGCTTTAGCTAATCTGTTGAAAAATTCAGGGTCGTTTTTAATGATTTGCAAAGTTTTTAAACCCGCTCTCATTGCTAAAGGATTTCCACTTAATGTTCCTGCCTGATAAACTCCGCCTTTCGGAGCAAGATGATCCATAATTTCGTTTCTTCCTGCAAAAGCTCCTACCGGAAGTCCACCTCCGATTACTTTACCGTAAGTTACCAAATCGGCTTTCACATTAAATAATTCCTGAGCTCCACCAAAAGCCAATCTGAAACCTGTCATTACTTCATCAAAGATCAATAAAGCTCCGTTTTCGTCACAGATCTTTCTTAATTTTTGTAAGAAATCGTTTTCAGGAAGTACACAACCCATGTTTCCTGCAACCGGTTCTATAATTACCGCTGCAATTTCACCCTGATTATGTCTGAACAGATCTTCTACCTGCTCAAAATCATTATATCTTGCTAACAAAGTATCTTTTGCTGTTCCCTGAGTTACACCCGGAGAATTCGGGTTTCCAAAAGTAGCAGCGCCACTTCCTGCTTTTATCAAAAATGAATCTGAATGACCATGATAACAGCCTTCAAATTTTATAAATTTATCTCTTCCTGTAAAACCTCTTGCCAATCTGATTGCGCTCATACACGCTTCTGTACCTGAAGAAACCATTCTAATCTGGTCGATATTCGGAACATTTTCAGTAATGAATTTTGCGATTTCTGTTTCCAATTCAGTTGGTGCCCCAAAAGAGAAGCCTTTTTCTGCCTGAATTTTTAATTCTTCTAAAACTTCAGGATGAGTGTGCCCTAAAATGGCAGGTCCCCACGAATTGATGTAATCTACATACGTATTATCATCGGCATCTGTAAGGTAAGCGCCTTTCGCAGTTTTCATAAAAACGGGAACTCCACCCACCGATTTAAACGCACGAACCGGAGAATTTACACCTCCCGGAATATATTTGTAAGCTTCTTCAAATAAAGCTGAACTTCTTTGGTATTTCATTATTATTTAGTTGATAGTTGATGGTAATTAGTTGATAGCGATTAATTATCAGTTCTTAAAACTAACAACCATCAACTAAAACCTAACAACTGATTTTAGTTTCTAGGTTTTTTGTCAATCAGATAAATAAGCTGTCCAGCGGATGGTTTTTGACCTTCATCCATTCTGTTTTTAGCGTATAATTTATGGAGTTTGATGCCAAATTTCTGTGCGATATCATACATATCTTCGCCAGATTCGGCTTTGTAGATTGCAGTATTTCCTTCAGAATTTTTAGATTCAAGAAAAACGACTTCATTTTTTGCTAATGCGGTTCCTTCCAGCTCATTCCATTTCATCAGTTTACTTTCACTGATTTTAAATTTCTTAGCAATATATTGTACATCAGTATCTTCAGGAATTACAATATATTTTAAACCGCCATTCGGATGGCTTTTAATTAAGATTGAATTAAGAATTTCAGCTTTGGTTTTAATTCTTTCCACTCTCTGTTGCTGTTGCGCATAAGAAGTCGCTTTGTAAGGAACTTTTACAGTAACAGGAGTTGTCGTCTTTTTTGTAGCTTTTGCAGGCTCCATTCTCGCCATAAAAGTACGGTCGTCTTTCAGATCTGGATATTTTTTTAATACTGCATAAAGAACTTCCTTAGAATTTACGTCATCAAACTCATATAACTTGTATTTTTCAATTTTTCCTATAAGAATTGATGCATAACGGGGATTAGTAGCGTAACCTGCCTTTTTTAAACCATGCGCCCAAGCTCTGTAATCTTTCATATCAAGATCAAAGAGTTTGGTGTAATATTTTCTTGTTGCCAAAAATATAGAGTGGTCTTCGTAAGATTGTTTAGGATCGTCATATACACGGAAACATTCATTTGGAGCATCATCAGTGTGTTTCATTGTCTTTCCTGTCCAGTCTTCTTTACATTTTATACCGAAATGGTTTTTGCCTTCCTGTGCCAAGCGACTTTGTCCGCCACCTGTTTCCAAAAGTCCTTGCGCAAGAGTAATTGAAGCCGGAATTTTATATTTTTCCATTTCTTCAACCGCATATTGAGCAAATTTCTGAATGTATTGATCTTCTGTAGCCCAGGTCTGAGCTGAGAATTTTGATAAAACTAAAAGGCTAATTAGTAAGAAAAGTCTTTTCATGTTTTTTGATTTTTAAAGCCAGACAAGTAATCACTTGTATTTTAAAATTGCTGCATGAGTACATCATGCTTTTCAGCTTTATATTATTAAATTTCTATTTTGTTTTTCTAAAAGCAAATTGGCACCTTCTATTCCCTGCAAACCTCCGGTATGAAAACACAT
The DNA here is from genome assembly GCF_006175945.1 of Chryseobacterium mulctrae. Classification (NCBI taxonomy): domain Bacteria; kingdom Pseudomonadati; phylum Bacteroidota; class Flavobacteriia; order Flavobacteriales; family Weeksellaceae; genus Chryseobacterium; species Chryseobacterium mulctrae. The sequence goes on from NZ_VAJL01000001.1 coordinate 1,235,250, forward strand.
AATTTTGCTTCCTTCAGGAAAATAATCAGCATCAATCATTTCAAAAACTTTCTGCATCATTTTTCCTGTATACACTGGCTCTAAAGGAATATCAAATTTCACTTTAAAATCATTGATAAAACGAACATTTTCATCATTTATTTTACCATAACCACCAAAAGCAACATCGATTAGATGAAAATTTCTCTTAGAGGTTAATTCTGATATTTTGCTTTCTAAAGAAGAATCTTCAACTACTTTAAAACCTATAACTTTCTGATTATCTTCACAAAATTCTGAAATCCCCGCCAAAGTACCTCCGGTTCCAACTGCTGTGCAAAGATAATCAAAATCTTTTGTATCGTTATTGAGTATCATTTTTATGCCCTGAACAGCGTGTTTATTGGTTCCGCCTTCAGGAATTATTAATGCTTCCGGAAATTCATGTTGTAAAAATTCGGTCAGTTTTTCTTTATGGCGATATTCTTCACGTGAGACAAATTTTAAATTCATTCCGTTTCTTTTGGCAAAAAGTAAAGTCGGATTATCCCGCCATTTTTGTTCTAATTCTTCACCTCTTATAATGCCTAAAGTTTTAATTCCAAAAAGATTTCCTGTGGCAGAAACTGCCGAAATATGGTTTGAATAGGCTCCGCCAAATGTTATTATTAAAGGGTTTTCCGGCAGAGTTTCTAAATAATGATTGATGTTATAAAAAAGTTTCCAGTATTTGTTTCCTGAAATTTGAGGATGAATGAAGTCTTCTCTTTTGATAAAAAGTTTTACTTTTTTATTAATTGGAATTTCCTGAATGGGAATAGTTTCTGTAGGAAGTTGTAATAGCATTTCTTCGTTTAAATGATATTTGATTTAACAAAATTAGTTTTTTTATTTGAGCTTGTGTAAATAACACGGATTTTTGCTAGTATTGAGGATATTTGTTGCTTCTTTTTACCACCCCGTCAAAAATTCTTTGAATTTTTGCCACCCCTCCAGAGGAGGGGAATTTTGGAGCGCTAATCTTTTAATTAAAATATTTTCTGAATGCCCAGAATTTTCTTTTTTTAAGATAATTTAAATCATGTTCCATTGAGTAAGCTTCTCTTTCAAAAGAAATTGCGTGATAGGCTGCGTGTGCATTTTTAAGTCTGAAGAAATGATAATAATATTCTGCAACATATAAAATGTAAAAGAAAACAATCAATAACTCTAATTGCTGTCTGATATGAATTTTTTCATGATTAATCAGGACTCTATTCTTCTTATCTTCAGGATTTTTAATGAAAATAAAAGGATAGAGCGTAATGCCGTTTATTTTTGTATTTTTGAGGAGCTTTTGGCACACAATTATCATGATAACAAATATAAAAGTTTTGATTTAACTTATGGCTCTTTTTGAAATCAAAGAGGGTGAAGACTTTTACTATAACGAGCAAGGTTACAAAGTTTTTACCGAAAAATTCCATCTTAAACGTGGACATTGCTGTAAAAGCGGTTGCAGACATTGCCCATACGGATACGATAAGAAGACAGACACATTTATAAAAACCACTAAAAAAAATAAATAAAATGAAGAAATATATTTTTATTTTGCTTGCAGCAAGTTTAGGTTTATCGTCTTGTAGCCCATTTCAGGTACGTTCAGATTATGCTCAAACTGCTAACTTTACGACTTACAAAACATATAAAATCAGAATCGATGATTTGAAACTGAATGACATCGATAAAGACAGAGTTTTGAATGAGCTGTCTAAGCAATTGCAGATGAAAGGACTTCAACCGGGAGAAAATCCTGATTTGATTGTGAATGTAAAAGCTAACCACAAAAAAATTACCGATATCAACAGCACAAATCCTTACGGAATGTGGGGATGGGGCGGTGGTTTCGGTTGGGGAATCGGAATGAACAGAACCTGGACCAGCAATTATAATGAAGGTGCAATTATTGTAGACCTTGTAGACTCTAGATCTCAAAAATTAGTTTGGCAGGGAATCGGTAGCGGAATTTCTGTAGACCGACCAAAAGCTAAACAAAAACAAATCCCTCAGATTGTAGCCGAAATTATGGCAAACTATCCTCCGGGAATGAAAAAATAAAATTTTTATTTTAAATTATATTAAAAGTCAACACAGAATTCTGTGTTGACTTTTTTTATGCGATATTTCTTGAAATAAGTGATGTGAAATTTTACAAAAACTTAACCTGTTTGTCGAAAAGATAATTGCTTTTAAATTTAATAATAATGTAATTTTACATTTACCAAATTGTTTTAATCTTACCAAAAATTTTTTTTTTATGAAAAAACTACTTTTATGTGTAGTATTCTCCCAGCTTGCAAATGCACAGGCTCCTGCAGGATATTACAACTCAGCGAACGGATTGTCGGGAGCTTCATTAAAAACCGCTTTAAGCAATATCATCACAAACGGACATCAAGACAAAGGTTACAACGGACTTTGGACGGCCTACAAAACCACAGACATCGATAAAAACTACGAAAACGACGGTTCTATTCTTGATATTTATTCTGAAAAACCAAGCGCTACAGACCCATATAAATTTACTCCGGGAAATAATCAGTGTGGCACTTACTCTACCGAAGGAAACTGCTACAATCGTGAACACATTGTTCCTCAAAGTCTTTTTAATGAAGGTTCGCCGATGAAAAATGACATACATTTCATCAGAGCTACTGATGGAAAAGTAAATGGAATGCGTTCTAATTATCCTTTCGGAAAAGTGGGAAGCGCAAGTTTCACTTCTTTAAATGGTTCAAAATTGGGAAGTTCGTCATCTTCAGGATTTTCGGGAACTGTTTTTGAACCCATTGATGAGTTTAAAGGTGATGTAGCAAGAATGGTTTTCTATTTTGTGACAAGATATCAAAGCAAACTCTCAACTTTCTCCACAGGAAATATGATTGGAAATTCTGCATTTCCGGGGCTACAAACCTGGGAGCTGAATGTTCTTTTAGCTTGGCATAATCAGGATCCTGTTTCGCAGGCAGAAATCAACAGAAATAATGCTTCCTATACTTTTCAGGGAAACAGAAATCCGTTTATAGATAATCCTAATTATGTAAATCAAATTTGGAGAGGGCAAGCTCCAACAACCGATACTCAAGCTCCGTCAACGGTTACTAATTTAACCGTTTCAGGAAAAACATCAAACACGGTTTCTCTTACATGGAATGCTGCAACTGATAATGTAGCCATAAGTTCTTACGATGTTTATATGAACGGAAGTTTAAAAACGAATGTTTCTTCAACTTCAACAACTATTACCGGATTAAATCCTTCTACGACTTACAATTTTTATATTAAAGCTAAAGATGCTGCAGGAAATTCTTCAGCAAACAGTTCTACCGCTTCTGTTACGACGAATGCAGGAACAACCAATCCGAATCCAACGGGTTGTGTGAATGAAACTTTTGAAACAATTCCAACAGCAAGTTCATCATCGTATTCAACAAAAACATGGACGAGCAACGGAATTACATGGACGGCAACAGATTCAAGAAGTGACCAAACTATTTCTAACAAAGCAATTACTGTAAGAGACGGATCATTAAAATCGAGCAGCTCTGCAAACGGAATTGGGTCTTTAACGGTTACGACACAGCTTAAATTCAGTGGAAGCAACGGAAATTTTACGGTTCAGGTTAATGGAGTAAATGTTGGAACAGTTCCTTACAGCACGACGGCTACGACAACGACGATTAATAACATCAACGTTTCAGGTAATGTAGTCGTTACTTTAGTGAATAACTCTACAAGTAACAGAGTGGCGATCGATGATCTGAGCTGGACTTGTAATAATTCTTCTTCAAGACAAAGCCAGACAACAAATATCTTTGCTGAGCCTAAAGAATTACAGATCTATCCCAACCCTATTACGAATCAAGAAATTTTTGTAAAAGGAGATACGCAAAATATTAAAAAAGCGGAAATCTATAATCTTCAAGGAAAAGTAATGCAAACGATCAATAATCCTTTTAAAAACGGGAGGTCAATTAAAATAAAAAGCCTTTTGCAGGGAGTTTATATTTTAAAGCTTGATGAATCGAGTCTGAAGTTTGTAATTAAATAGGTTTTCAGATAAAATATTAAAAGAGACTGTTTCAATTTTGAAGCAGTCTTTTTTTAAATATATATTCTGTGGGTTTTAGAAAATAATTGGAAATAAACTGATTTGCCACGAATGCACGAATTTTATGAAAATATTTAAAAATTAAAGTTTTTTCGTATAAAATTATAATAGCTTAAAAATCAACCAATTAACACAAAAATTTAATTTAACGCAAAGGGAAACAAAGAATTGTAAATATGAACAGATTTTAAGTTAAACAACGGCGTAAACTTAATAAAGAAATACAATGAGAAATTATAGGCAATTAAAAAAACCGTTTAATTTATATATTTTCAATTGAAAATTCGGTGGTATACAAAACTGAAAATTCGTTGTAAGTATGGGATAGATTCATCGATTTAATCATTCCGTCGTTTTTAGAAACCGTTATATTTCCTGTGAAATCATTTTGATTTTTTTCTTTACTTTTTAAGGTTTGATGTAATAAAATTTCTTCTTTGTTGTCCGTTAATTTTGCAGTTTGTTGAATGTTTAATAAGGTTTTATCTAAATACAATTCAAAAAAAGATTTTCCGTTTTCAAAAGGATTTCGGAAAGATGAAAAGTAGCTTTTCAGAAACAAGTCTTCTTTCATTTTCTGATTAAAAACATCAGGTTTTAAGACAACATACTCAAATTCTTCAAGATAAATTTTAGCATATTTATCAGGGAAAAAATCTAATAATTTTTCTTTAATCTGATTAAAATTATTTAAAATTTCTTTCTTTAAAGCAGTTCGCAAAATTTCCCCTTTAGTATTCACAAAAACTTCAATCGGATATAACGATTTCATGCTTTCAATCGCCAAACTTTCCATTTTTGTGTCATTGCGGTTTGAAAACTGATCTTTCGTAAAATGAAAAAGATGTTCACCCAATTCATTTTTTTTCCATTCTAAAGATGCGATATAAGAAAAACTTTTGTCAACAGTTTTACCTGCTTCATTTGATGTTTCTTTAATTGCAATTTTAAATTTTTCGTTAAAACCAACCGGATCAAAACTGATCTTCGGATTTAATTCCGGACTTTTAAAAGGGGCATCATTTTTATCATTATATGCTTTGATCTTTGCAAGATCGGGTAACAACAGTTTTTTTCCGGGAATCAAATCATCAACAATAAAATCTTCTTTCAGGCAATGTTGATTGTGAAATTCTTTAAGATAAACAGGGTTTTCAAGTCTGATTTTCTCAGCAATATTCTCGAAAGTATCTCCGGGAAGTATAAAATGGATCATCATAGATTTCTCATCATTTTGAAAATTATTTTGAACTTAACTATTGTTTTATCAATTCATAGGTTTCATTTTCATCTACTATTTCGTTGATAAAATTACTTTTCAAAAGGTATTTGTTATTATTTTTTGTGATTATAAAAGTAGAATCTTTTTTGTTTTTTAGGGAAAGAATAATTTCATTTTCGTTTTGATTTAAAACAGTTAAATCTTTTTCAAAAATCTCAATATAAGTATCTAAGCCAAATTTTACAGAATCTTTTTTAATTTTTATTCTAATCATTCCCCAACCTCTCGGATCTCCAGATTCTTCTTTCATCCTCAAAAAATTACAGGAATAATCCCCAAGCCAAGAAAAGTTTTTTGAAGGAGTTTTTGTCTCGATAGTTGATTTAAAATTTTGAACAAAATACGATGGAAAATTAGTCTTAAAGTATTTCGATTCTAAAATTCTAGGAAGAACATTTGATAATTCTTGTTTAATTAATATCCATTTATTTTCTTGATTATTATAATAATAAATTTCTGCATTTGTTTTATCGTCTAAATACACGCTTTCACTTGAACATCCTGCATTAGATTTCAGAAATTTTAAAGGAACATAGTAGCAAAAAATTGTATAATCCTTACTACTCTCTCTTATTTTATTTTCAATTTCTTTATTTTCTGTTTCAAAATTTATTTTATCTATATCTTTATTTTTGAAATATTGATTTACCCAATAATCTTCCAATTCTCGAGTTTTTGGAATATAATGAATTGTGAAATAACTATCTCTACAATCTAAGAACGTTTTTATAGGATGATCTGCAGGAGTAGACTCATCAACAATCATTGTGTATTTAGCAGAATATTTTTTATCAAAAAAGTTAATACTCTCAGTGGTAGAAGTTTGTTTAGTTTTTTTGGATACTATGTGATTTTCTTGTACATCTCGCTTACACGAAAACAACAAGATTAGAATTATTAAGAAAAATTTATTCAATTGCATTTTCATTAGTATCAAATTTTGTTTTCATATAATCTTCTGGCTGTAATCCTGATTTCGAGTTTATTCACACCTATGTCTAACTCTGAAATACTACTGAGTGAATCTATCCGTCCACCAGTTCTTGCACTCGTTGTGCGTAATTTAAAATGCAAATGTACCTGATTTGCATTGAGCGCTGTAGCCGAAGATCCTGTTTTTCCACTTTTCCTTATAAGACCACCAGCTTTAACTTTTGTAGGATTACCACTACTATCTTTTGCGACAATATCTACTGAACTTAAATGGGCCTAGAAAAAACAATATGTAGTACCATACTCACCTTTCAGATTAATATATTCTCTATAATTTGCGGAAATATATATTTCATTGACTTCACCATCTACACAAGCATAAATTTGAGTTCCAGTTGGAGCGCATAAATCTATACCAAAATGTGTACTAGAGTCTCACATCTTTTCAAAAATATCACAAAGGTTTTTCTTCATAAAAAGTTTGCTTCCATTTATTAGAATTTTGTAATTGAACCTTGAAGTTAACTTGGCTGCAACAGCCACTCAAATGTAAAAATGTCAAAGTTTTATTTTTAAAATCTATATTTCTTGGAAAAAATCTAACCTGGTCTGTCAAGTAATGGTCAATTTTGAATTTTCCGTCTTTATCCTGAATAAAATATGCATATAGTGTTCCTGCATTTCCACCCATATAGTTTGCAATAACGAAATCTTCTAAGCCATCGAAATTGATATCCACAATTATAAATTCCGGTAAGTTTTGCTTATTGATCTTCTGATTTATACCTGGATCATTAAAAAAAGAAACTGCCTCTTCCGGTGCAGAATAAATATATTCAGGATTAAAATTAATTAATTGATTTTGAGCGCTTTTATTAATTATTTTTATTTGGAGTGCTCTTGGCTTCTTTTCTTCAGTAAAGGAGGCGGTTTTAATAAAGTAAGTAAAATTAGCGGTTTTAAATAGCTGTTTATCATCAACATTTATTGTACGAAGTTGATCCTCTTTTCCATTGATGCTATTTTGTTCATTTTTAGAATTCAACTTAAATGTCCATTTTTTTACAAGTTTTTTATCCAACAATAAATTTAAAGTTTTGTGATCAGAAAATTCTTCAATTTTTACATCAATATTTTTCGATTTGAGATTAACGGTATCCATAATTCGATACTTTGCAACATCCGGATTTTGTAAAAATTTATGAACTGCAAATATATAATTTTCACTATTTGTTATATTATATAAACCATACCATATGCTATCAATAGCAGTTTCTTTGAACTCTAGGGTTTTTACGTCAACAAGTTCCGTCATTTCGTTAAATTCTCTATTAATATAAATATCATTTTGTCCCTTTGTTCTTTTGACCTGTTCTATTGAGTTGATATTGATTTTTTCAGCATCAGTTATCGTTGTGTTACTATTTTTACCACAAGATGAAAAAATTAATAAAACTGACAGTATATAAATATAGGTTACTCTTTTCATATTAAATTCCTGTTTGTGTGGCCTGATCTGGGTTAGTGATTACATCATTTTTTAATTCGTCTATCGTTGCAATAGGATCAATTCTTCCTCCTGTTCTTGCGCTTGTAGTTCTCACCTCAAAATGAAGATGATTCATTTTTGCTGCCTGTCCACTGGCGTTACCAGATTGTCCTGTTTTTCCAATTGGGTCTCCGGCAGTAACTTTCGCATCTTTTGCAACGCTTCTTTCCGATAGGTGCGCATAAAAAAAGTAATAAGTTTCCCCTTTGTAGGTTCCTTTAATTCCGAGTGTATTACCATAAGTTCCTGAAATATAATCTTCATAAATTTCTCCATCCACACAGGCATAAACTTCTGTACCTACCGGAGCGTAGAGGTCTAAACCTTCATGCTGCTTTGAGAATCTCACTTCGGCATCTCCATGATCACTATCTCCCGGATAAAATCCACTACCATACCATCCACGAAGTTCCATTCTATCTAAAGGATGGTGCCATGACCCACTACTTTCATTTTCACAATTACATTTAATGTCAAAATCTTTTAAAAATCCTTTTTGAATATGTAAATGACTTTTTCCAGCGAGTTCTTCTTTTAAAAACTCATCATAGTAATCTAAGGTCTCCTGCATTTTTGCTGTTGGTTGCCCTGCTGTTGCTCCAGGTAAGCTTACCCATGTACCGCTTGATGTAGATATCGCTCCTTTTATATCATTATTTAGAAGCTTAGTAATCGCTCCAATATCTTTCAATATAATCACACAAAGTCTATCTTGTGCTACTTCTGAAAATCCTTTTGCATCATATTTTTTAGCTTTATCACTAGCTTCGGTATAAACTTCTGGAATCGCCTTTTGGAAATATCCGTTTTTAAATACAATTGTATAGCCATTAAGTTCGTCAAATTTCCAACTCATAAACTGATAGGCGCCTGCTGCAGAAGACCTTAAGGTATTTGTACTGTTGCTATTAATTACTCGTGGATGATCATCTGATAATGTGAAGTTATTTCCTGCTCCACTGAACCAAGTGGTATAGCCCAACTGAGGATCTCTTGCTTGTTTAGTTCCTTTGACGTATTCTCCGGTTCCTTCAGCAATTCTTATCACTCTCATAAATGCACGAATTCTTTCTTCACATTCGCATTTTTTCCCTATCTCAAAATAAGCTCCCTCTGCTTTTAAAAATTCTTTATCATGCTGTTTTTCACCTTGAGCTTTAACATTAAGATATAATAATTCCTTTTCTTTTTTATATAAATTAAACTTTATAGTCTCACCTTTTGTGTACGTTTTAATTTGTAGTACGGTTTCAATATCTTCGGCATAAGCAACTTTACCGTTTTCAATTTTTGGATTGCCTAATTTTCCTTCCTTAGCATTTTTCGCAATAGTTGCGGATAAACTTTTTTTATTTTCTGCGGTGATAGCAGTACCGTTTACATTATTGAAAGTATAAGTATATTCACCATCTTGCTTTCCTTTTTTAAGTTTTTCTCTCCATTCTTTCAGTTCATCATCAGACTTTGGTCTTAGATGAACAGGAATTTTCACTATCCCGTTTTCTATTTTCCCTGTGAACTCACTTTTTTCAGTTCCTGGAACTTCTCCTGTGGTCGGAGTAGCCTGATCCATTTGTTCTTCACTAATTTCTAAGATTGGTAGAACAGCTCCTGCAGAACCTTTAATTAATCCATCTTTTTCTTTAATAATTATCGTTGCCTGTTTGTCACTTAGACCTGAACCAGCCGTTTTTGCCACCAAATATAATTTTGTATCTAAAGGTGCAGAGGTAATTTTCTTTAATTCAGCTCCCAGTTTAAAGGTTTGGAAACTTACTTTTTCATCTTTATTATAAACCTCTTTGGAAAGAGCCTGTTTAATAGCTTCCAAAGTTGTATATTCTTTTTTGTCTGCCAATGCTTTTACAGCAGGTTTTCCTAAAATAATTTTTGCAATTTTTTCTTTTTCTGCATCAGTAGCAGTTTTATTTCCGTTACTTCCAAACTGGTATTCTAAAGTTCCGGCAGCTTCGCCTGTTTGCTTGATGTATTCTTTTTTAGCAAAATAAGCATCCAACAATTCTTCCACCGAAGAATCTTCTACTATACTTACCGTTTTCCCTTCGTTAGGTTGCGGAGTTGGTGGTTGTTCAGCCTCAACTGTTCCTTGAGCTTCCTGATAATCGTGTAATTCTTCTTCAGACGGGTTTGTATTTTGACCAGCAACTCCCCTTTCTTCCATTTGCGATGCCGGTTTTTCTGCGGCAGGTGAATTTTCAGCTCTGGGCCGCGTATTATTTGATGGAGTTTCAGGTGTTGACTGAGCCGGAGGAGTAGGATTATCTGTAGATTGTTGTGGTCTTGGTTGAGGAATTGGAGCAGGCGTATACAAAGGATTGTTTACATTCACATTATCCGTTACGTGTTTTTTGTGAGAAAAATATTCTACCGTAACATAAAACTCAAGTTGTTTGGGATCTGTTTCTCCCTGCATTGCTTTTTGCATCAAAGCTCTGGTGAGCATAAACTCGGCTGTAGCAACACCACTTCTGTCTACGGTTGCTTCTTTGGTTTCAATTAAAAGATTTTTTGCATCGTGTCTTTCGCCTGTTGCATCATCCTCCCAAAGAGTAAACTTTAATTTTTTACCATTCAAATTCACACATTGTGCACGAGCTCTCATTTTTTCTCTAAAACTGAAAACAGTTCCCGGTGAATCGTCCACATACTGAAGTTCTACTTTTTCAATTTTAGGAACAGCCGCAGGTTGAGGATTGATTTCAATTGTTGATGCTCCTCTTCCTTCAGGTTCAAAAAGATATGCTTCTAAACGATAGGTATGTTTTTGTGCAACTTCTCCGAAAGTAAAGTTCCCAACACCTTTTTTTTTGATGTTGGTTGATGTAAATCTTCCGTTGGATCTTTTTTTAAATAATTCCCAAATAACATTTGCCGGATTTCTTTGGTTTTGAGGTGTGGAAGGATACCAATCTGTAACGGTATAAGTAGTAGCTTCTCCTACTTTTGGAGAAGAATTTCCGGATATTTTTGAAACTCCTTTTTTAGACATTTCAGGAAAGTTTATAGATTAATAAGCGTCGATTTCGCTTTCCATTACTGTTTCTTTAAAGTCATTCACATCCACAAGAGGATTTACGTGTCTGATTACTTTTGCATCAGCATTTTTTACATTCTTTTTACTCATCTCACCACGCTGTCCGTGATCTTTAATCGTAATTTTTCCACCCGTTGCACATTGAAGCTCTGAAACTTCTGTCACACACTTTTTACCCATGACTAAAACTTTTTCATAAGTTTTCTGCCATTTTCCGGCAGGAGCATAAGCGCACGGAAGATAACCACCCGAACTGGGTTTTAATTTACATTTTCCAAAACTCGGACCTGGTGGATCAAACTGAAGGTCATCTTCTGTAACAGATAAATAATCTGAATTTCCGGCAGAATCATTCCAGAAATGTTTGTTGTGAGCATTAACAATATGCTTAGGAAACTGATCTCCCTGGTTACACTGGCAAGTTCCTTTTTGAACTACGAAGTGTTTACCATCATGAGATGATGATTGAGTAGACATAATGTGAGATTTGGTACTCAAAGATAACAAAAAGTATTCTAACATAAAAAAAACGGAAAATTAATTCTCCGTTTTTTCATTATGTCATAACTAATTAATGTTGAGTATATTCCGGTTCCTCTACAGGAAGCATTGTTGGCATAAAATATTCATTAAGCCAATAAAATTCCTGCCCGTTTTGTTTAATTTTTACCGCAGGATTATTTCTGTAAGTAAGCATTCTCTCTGCAAGATCTTTGTAATATTTAAAATAAGTTCTTGCTTCTTCATTGGTGATAACATCAGATTTCGTCCAGCCTTTAAGCATGAATTTTGACATTTTTTCTTCATCAGAAATATCAAAACCTGTACTTACTCCCACTGCATAAGACATCGGTTGTTTATACAACTCACTTTTATCTAAGAATTTCAGCGTTGGATTATATTTTTTTAATAATTTAACATATTCTCTAATTGCTCTTCTCTGCTTAAAGTCTGTTCTTGCAGCACCTGTATTTTCATAAACTTCTTTATAAAAAGCTTTTAACTGATCATATTCACTCTCAGAAACAAGAATACCTTTTTCCATATTCTGTTTGTAATCCATCAATTCTTTAGGAATATATCCTTTTGCTAAAAACGGATTTCCATAGTTGATCAACTGCGCTGCAATCCCTGAAGGAACCGGATTCGTCAATCCCGGATACAAATATTTATACTTAAAATCTACCTCAGTTTTCCCTGCACCCACTGAAGAATGGAAGCGTTCATTTAATGACTTATCTATCATTTCGTTGTCATAAGTTACCTGAGCAATGAGACTATCTACAGATTTTATTAAAAGCCCCGGTGCGGTGATGTCCCCTTTTTTAGGGAAAATTACAAATCCTTGAGCCATACTCTGTTTAGGAAAATCTAAAGAAAAGAAGCCTGCATCACTTTCTATTAAACTAAAATTATTCTTGTTTAAGACGTCACTTTGATTAATAATTTTCTGTTTTTTTAATTCGGCAACATTTTTAGCCGTATTGGTCACGATATTCTCTGATATCAAAACAAAATCATTGTAAGTATCGGAAGAGCGAGCATTAGTTTGGAACATAATCAGTCTTGCCTGAGCTTGTGTTAATGAGCCAATAACGCCATACATATTTCCGCTTCGGTTGGCGGAAGTACCAATTGTAACTATAATATTGGCTTCGTCTGCAACACCAGAAAGTAAATTTCCAGCAGCAATCAGACCTTCATTTACCGGCTGATTTCCAACAGTACTAGGACAATTCATTTCATTCATTTTATCTTCAATAAAACTCATTACTTTATTATAATCTTTACTTAAAGGCGACGGAATTACATTTTCTCCACAAGAATTGTTTTTATAAAGAACCACACCGTATTTTACAGAATTAAAATAAGAAGGCTTTTCAAATTTTAACTGAAGATCCTGTAAAAGTGAGCTTACAATGGGAATGTATGGTCTATTTGCTTCACTTATATCTAGAACAAAAACAATATTTATTTTCTTGTTTTTATCAATTATCTCTTTGTAACGATCAAAAATAATAGGCTCTCCCAACACGTTTTTAACAAAGTTTTTACTGTAATCTAAAACATTGGTAAAATATTTAGTTTTACGATCAGGTTTTGCTTCTTCATTTAAAGCTAATGTTACAGGATAAATATTTTCAAGAGGAGGTCTTTTATTCACATCCGTCAACAGAACAGCAGTGCGGTTTTCTTTATCCGAAGCTACCGGAGAACCTTCATGAATTCCTAAAGTTGATTCTTTAATACCTGTCGTATTTTTCATTTTCACAGCAGAACGTTCACCCCAAGCTGAAACAACATTAGAGCTCACCCAACCGTATAAGCCCGTACTGATACTGTCCATATCAATCCTCGGCTTTTTACCTACTAGAAAAAGTTTGTTATTTTCGGCCTGTTTGTAAACATAAACCATTTGTCCGTTCGGGATTTTCACATTCGCAGCTTCAATAAGACTTGGCGAATTAAAAACCATGATGGAATCATTTTTATAGTATCTCTCTGCACTTTTGATAACATCCGGATCATTGGGAACTACAGCAACTCTTACAGGATAACCATTTTTTTCGCTTTTCAAAGAATTACTCCAAAGCAAAAGATCAGATTCAGGGATCCAGCCGTAGGTTTTTATTGATTTCGACGAGATCTTTTTCATTAAAGCATCCGGAATATATTCTGCTACTTTTACCATTCCGTCTCTGTGTTTTAAAACCATTAAAGGTTCTAAAAATTTCACTTCTTTATATGATTTTTCATCATTTTTATCGAGATAAGCCGTATTTCTGGATCGGTCTGAAATGACAATCCAGGGAGCTGATTTTTTTGGAAAACCATTGATCACTGATGCATTGTCGATTTGCCCATATTGCTTTGGTTCAGGAGTTTTTTTTGACGGCAGTTTTACCTGACAGCTCGTCAGTAAAACTGAAAGCCCTATATAATAAGCTGCTAGAGGAAATTTATTTTTCATCTTAATTTTCTTTATAATTGGTGTGATGCCCGATAAACGAACAATTTATTATTTGCTTTGGTTGATGTCAACTTTGGTTACACAAGTCATTCCGTCATCAAAATTTAATTTTACAGACTGTATCACTGTATTTTTGTCAAACTGAAGACCCGCACAATACAGGTAAAAATTATTGACTTTGCTGTCAGCAACTTTTACTATTGCATTTTCGTTATTACACAGATAGGTTTTCAAAAGATAATTGTAATGCATATTAAAGCTGTTACCATTCGCGATCTGCTGCAAGTGATATTTAAAATCATTATCTTTTTTAGCGTACAGCTCGTCTAACGTAGGCTCTTCGTCCTGCATAGAATTATATGCCTGTAAAATTTTTATACGGTGCTGAATAGGCTCTAAATCTTTTTCTGTATACAATGTAACCACATAATCTCCAGGTTTTTGAAACGCATAAATAGCTAATTTGTCTTTAGCATCTATTTTTCCGGTCTCACCAAACCTCCAGGTAAACTGTGTAGCATCTGAAAGCGCACGAAACTGCACATTCTCATACTGCATTGCCTGAGTCTGAGCATCAATTTTAGTTACTGTCGCAGCGCTGTCTTTAGGTTTTGGAATTCCTCTTGAGGAAACTATGATCGGGAAAGATTTAGAATATTTATTATCAATAATCAAGGTTACATTGTAATAACCAGGTTTACTGTAAAAATGTATTCCCTTGTCTTTCTCTGAAGTCTGTCCATCTCCAAAATCCCATTTTTTGAATTTTGCAAATGATGTTTTATCATTAAATGTTAAAGTATCACCAGTAGAAAGTGTAGACGGGAAAACGACTCCTTCAATATCATCTGCAGAATGAATGACCTTCTTTTGCAGCCACAATGCAACCAGTGCTGCAATAAGCAATGTGACAATTACACCAATGATGATGTTTTTCCTGTTCTTTTGAAAATAGTTCATAGTAAGTTTTTGTGATGTGTTTTGTATATTTTATGGTGTTATCTGGGGTTTAAAGCATTGTTTCGATCTCTCAGAGTCTGGCTTTTTTCTTTATATCCTAGTTGACATTCCTCAAACTGTTTTTCAAAAGTTTTTGTAGTCTCATTCATTTTCATGATCCTCTCTTTATCAACCATATTCATTTTGAAGAATTTCCCTATTTGCGGAAATGCCATTTTTCGCTGATCATTGACCATGACATTCTGAAATGTATTAGCTAAATCCTGTATTGCATACTCAGCATCGTTTCTTTCTACAGGTTGCTGAATTTCCAATGACAATCTGTTCACTCTTGCTGAAGCGGTATCTATTAATTTTAAACCAATTTTCTGCTGCTGATCAAATTTTATTTTCTGATCTAAAATCTGCAATGCATTGGTATCTGCCTCAGAAAATGGAGATGAAAAACCCTTAAGAAAAATAACTCCTAAAAAGAAAAGAGCAACAATAAGCATTAATATGAGGTAAAAAAACTGATAATGCTTTTCTTTTTTTGATAATGTAATCTGTCCCTGCATAATTTTTAAACTTTAAAATATGATTATCTTCTTCGTCCTGTAAATTTTCTGGTAGGATCTATTTTCATCTTGTTGTTAATCTGATTAGATTTCCCCTGGCATTCCTGAACATCGCGGATGGCAATCTGCTGTTTAGCTGAAACAGTGACAATTTGGCTTTTAAGATTAAGCATTGGTTTAATTTTCTGCATTAAAACAGCATAATGCTTTAAGTTAGTAGCACTGTCGGCTCCCATAATTTCCTGAGCTTCACGAACGTTATCTAGAATATATGTACGTAAATAGTTATCGTTATAAGCTTTATCAGAATCATAGAGCTCCATTCTTGCATAAATACTGTCAATGTGGGTATGAAGAAGATTATCACGGATCAATAGTTCACGGTATGCACGAACTTCGTCATCAACACCCGCAAGCTGCCTGTCATAACTCTTAAAAAAGAAGAATACTACAATAAACGATATTGCAGATAATATAGCAAATGAAAGTATAAACTTCCATATACCCAATCTTACATCAGATTTGTTTAATTTTTTTTCTCTACTCGTAGACATGTTTGTGATTTGGTTTGGATTGTGAAAATAGGAAAAAAAAAATTTATGCACAAAATTAAATTCAATGCATACAATACTATTTACAATTTTTTAATGTAAAGTTTAATTTTCAGATCCGAAAGATTTTCTTATTTTAGTCAGCAGAATTTTATTTTGCCATACCAAATCACGAAAATAAAATGAGTAAATTACTGACCAATACGGTAAGATTTTCTATTGCGGACAGCGATTTTTATTTTAAAAAAATAATGATCAAAACGCTTCTGGAAAACCCATTTAATATGCTGCTTAATGACTGCAACAACGGTCATGAGCTGATTAACCGAATCTACAGGAAACAGGAAGATGTCTTTATCATAGAGCTCTTTATGCCTGTTCTCAGCGGTATTGAAGCCATAAAATTTATCCGAAAAAACAATAGTGAAACACCGATTATCACCTATTCCGGAACGTATCAGGAAGACATGGCAGAGATTTTAGAGAAGGTTCCCAATATCTATTACTGCCAGAAAAACAGCAATATTATAAAAGACATCATCAAAGGACAAATCACTTCTCAAGATTTTGATTATCAAGCTTATTCCGAAAACTGGAAACAACAACCTTTGGCAGTGCAGGAATATATGAACCGTCAGAAAAAAAGCCAGGAAGAACTTTCATCAACAGAAATTCAACTGATGAAATTTTGCTATGAAGGCTTCAGCAATAAAGAGATTGGCGAAAAGCTCAATCTGAGCACACGTACCATCGATACGTACATCAACAGACTTACAGAAAAGCTCGGTTTAAAAACCAAACTGCACCTCATTCGCTTCTGTGTAGAAAACGGATATTACAATTCCAGCATGTAAAAAACTCCTTCTTTTACCAATACACTATACTAAACACAGAATTCTCAGTAGTTTATGTGAAACATTTTTCGTTTGAAATTGTTAATATTCAATTTTTTTGACTAAATTTGCACACCTAAAATTTAAAATTTACAAAGGAAATGACAAAGGCAGAATTGGTAAACACCATCTCAAATAAATTGGGGACCGAAAAGAATGAAACACAGAAAGTTGTAGAAGCTTTTATGCAGGAGATCAGAACTTCTATGTACAATGGAGACAATGTTTACTTAAGAGGTTTTGGATCTTTCATCGTGAAAACAAGAGCAGCAAAAACGGGAAGAAACATCTCTAAGAACACTGCAATAGAAATTCCTGCACATAATATTCCTGCTTTCAAGCCATCAAAATCTTTTGTGGAGAAAGTGAAAACTAAGGTTGCAGTAAAATAAAGAGAGAAATAATTAATATTAACTAGTTACTTAAAAAAAATTTAACATTATGCCAAGCGGAAAGAAAAGAAAAAGACACAAGGTTGCAACACACAAAAGAAAGAAAAGAAGAAGAGCGAACAGACATAAGAAAAAATAATCTCCTTCGGGATTTTTAGTATAATAATATAGTTGGTGTTTTTAATTTTTTAATATTCACCGACTATATTTTGTTATGTAAAACAGTAAGGAATTGAGAACAATGAGCAATCATTAACCTCAAATTTCATCACCAATCTTTTTATCTTTAATTTTAAAAATGAAGAAAGAACTAATAGTTTCGCATGAAGATGATCTTACAAAGATTGCTTTGCTGGAGGATGGAAGACTATGTGAACTTCATGAGGAAGAAGACAAAAATGATTTTGTAGTAGGAGATCTGTTTATAGGAAAAGTAAAAAAACTTGCACCCAATCTTAATGCCGCTTTTGTAAATATCGGCTATGATAAAGATGCATTTTTGCATTACCAGGATTTGGGACCGCAATACCTTACGTACCGAAAATTTTTAAAAGATTCGGTTTCTAAAAAACAGGCTTCATCAGGTTTAAAGAATTTTGAAATTCAGCCTGAAATCGACAAAAACGGGACTGTAGATAAGATCATCGCCAAAGATGATATCGTTTTATTACAAATTACCAAGGAGCCTATCTCCACAAAAGGACCACGAATTTCTACCCAAATTTCTTTAACAGGACGTTTTTTGGTTTTGATACCTTTCGACAATAAAGTTTCAATCTCAAAAAAAATCAGCAGTTCTGAAGAAAAAGTAAGACTTCGCACCCTGATCGACAGTATAAAACCAGAAGGTTTTGGCGTCATCATCAGAACAGTAGCAGAAGGAAAGAAAGTAGCCGATCTCCATAATGATATGAATCAACTGATTCAGAAATGGGAGAATACTTTTAAGAATATTCAGAAAAACAAAGTACCTTCTAAAGTCTTGAGCGAAGATGATAAAGCATCGTCTATTTTGAGAGATAACTTTAACCAGGATTTTGTAAATGTCTTTTGCGATGACGAGCAAATGGTAGACGAAATGAAAAATTATCTGGAAGTAATAGCTCCGGAACGAAAAAATATCGTTCAGTTCTACGACTCCCACATTCCTCTTCTCGAATATTATAACGTTGAAAAGCAGCTAAAACAAAGCTTCGGAAAACACGTAAATATTCCAAGTTCAAAAGGCGCTTATCTGGTGATAGAACACACAGAAGCGTTGCACGTAATCGACGTCAATTCCGGAAATAATATTACCGCCGGAAACACTGCCAATAAAGAACACGCATTGAATGTGAACAAAATGGCAGCCACAGAAATAGCAAGACAATTGCGTCTTCGCGATATGGGAGGCATCATCGTTGTAGATTTTATCGACATGACCAACCCCGATCACAGAAGAGATTTGTATGAGCATTTTAAAACAGAAATGAGCCGCGACAAAGCCCGTCACAAGATTTTACCTCCAAGTAAGTTTGGATTGATACAAATCACAAGACAAAGAAACCGTCCGGAAAAACAAATCGACATTAAAGAAGAAAATCCCAACAAAGACGGAGAAATAGTAGCTCCGATCGTAATTGTTGAGAAAATGGGAGACACCATCAGAACCATTATGCAGAAAGAAAAAGGAAAACTTTTCCTGCATGTACACCCTTTCGTAGAAGCTTACCTTACTAAAGGTCTTAAAAGCATCCAGATGAAATGGTTTTTGAAGTACAAAAAATGGGTCACCATTATTCCCAGGGATTCTTTTAAGTATTTAGAATACAAAATCTACAATTCTAATAAAGAAGAATTGAGCGGATATTCTAATTAAAAAACATTCTACAGCCTCCAGATTTTGGAGGCTTTTTTATTTAAATTTTATCATAGCTTACTTTTTCATACATTAACTGAGGTTTTTCTACATTTAAAAATCACATTATTTTCATTGATTTTACAGCTTTTTAAGAAATTATATAAATTTTAAGCCTCATATGAGATAATTTTTGAAAAAAACTTTTTTTCAATCTCAACGTACAATTCCCTACTTGTGAAATAAATTTTCTCCAAAAGTTTAATAAATTCATGTAAACACCGAATTATTCACACATTTAAACTCTCAAAAAAATGATGAAAACGCAATTAATCAACAATCAATGATATAAATAACTATAAATTATCATTTTCATACAAAAACAACAATTACATTAATAAAAACCGTAAAAAACGGATTATTTAGTGTAAAATAATGGGATTTTTACTATATTTATGTATTGAAAACTTACCCTGATGAAACCTAAATTAACCATCTTTGATGAGCCACTGTTGTATGCGGAGGGTTTATCAAAAATTCTTGTTCAAAACAAGATTTTTAGTTCGATCGAAATTTTTAATTCGTACGAAAATCTTTCTAAACACATCAAGAATGACCCTCCAGAATTTTTAATGATCAGCTCCGGTATTTTAGTACGTACAGAAATGTATTCTTCTATAGAAAATATTGTTGCTGAAAATAAAAATATCAAGATTATTGTAATCGGGCACTCTTTTGACGTAACATCAATTAGAAAACTTTTTACGAAAGGAATTAAAAGTTATCTCGACAAAAACAGTTCTTATGATGAATTTTTAAAATCTATTCAGGCATTAATCTCAAACGAAATCTACATTTGTGATTACGCGAAAGAAATGATGATTAATTACATCAGTCACGAGCAGGAAAAACAAAATTCTCACATTAAAGACCCTTTAACAAAGCGGGAAATGGAGATTTTGAAACTGATCTGCGACGGATTGAGCAGTAAAGACATCGGCGAAAGACTGTTCATCAGCATTAATACGGTAGAAACTCACAGAAAACGAATTCTTTTAAAACTCAATGTGAGAAATTCTGTGGGTGTCGTAAAATATGCTTTGGAGAACAACATCATTCATTAAA
The DNA here is from genome assembly GCF_006175945.1 of Chryseobacterium mulctrae. Taxonomy (NCBI): domain Bacteria; kingdom Pseudomonadati; phylum Bacteroidota; class Flavobacteriia; order Flavobacteriales; family Weeksellaceae; genus Chryseobacterium; species Chryseobacterium mulctrae. The sequence continues at coordinate 1,255,484 of NZ_VAJL01000001.1, forward strand.
AATTCAAAGTTTTAAACAAAAAAAATCTAAACTCAAAAGGTTTAGATTCTTTTTGCCATTAATCCTAGAAAATCTGGCAAAGTTTTTAAAAAAAAATATGAATGTTTAAATTAGCTTATTCGGGTTTTAGAAATTTCAAATCACATGTTTAAATTTTTATAAAATACTATTTTGTTGGAAAACGCAAAGGCGCAAGTTTTTTATCTTTTTTAATTTTTAATTCTCACAGATTGTTCAGACATTGTAAGTCATAAATGATAAAACTAAATCTGTTTAATCTAACCAATCTGCGAGAAATATTTTGGTCTTAATATTATTCGTAATCAGGCATTTCTGCATTGGTGAAAAGTGTAGTTCTGGTAAAATCTGTATTGGTATTATTTAAATCTATAACGACGACATTTTTCTGTGAAATATTATCATTAGAAGTATTCATCAGAATAATCTGAGCATCGTTTGGTGAAAATCTTGGGTCAAGATCGTTCGTTCCAACTGGTTTATCACTTTCCGTAGAAACATCGAGAATAGCATCGGTTACTAAATTATAAATAAAAATTTGAGAATCGAGCTGTCGGTAATTAGAATCCTGATATCCTGAAACGTCTCTTGTGTACAGCAATTTTTGTCCGTCAACAGAAAAATTCAATCCTCCTGCTGCTCCTAAACCACCATTTACAATATTCTTCAAAACATTTCCGAGCATATCGATGATATAAATTTTCACATTGTAGCCGTTAAAATTATTTGTTTTCAGGGCAATTTTACTGTTATCATAGCTCCAGTCACATTCTGAAATCAGGCTTCCATCGGGTGTTGTGTACAAAAGTTCCTGTCCGCTTCCGTCTTTATTAATTTTATATAGTTTATCAAAACTGGAGTAAATGAACATGCTTCCATTCGTGCTCCATGCAAAATCCATTTCATAATTATTAAAACCGGAAACCGGAATCTGAGTTACTTTAAATGGATTTGAACCATCCGGATTTGCGGTGTAAATATGAGTTCCGCCACTTTCAGTTCTTAAAAATGCGATTAATCCTGCATTATTATTTTTTCTCGGACGCCAACTGTTGTACATAGAAGCTGTGTATTGAAAATTACTTCCCAGATTATCGCTCGACATGATTACAAAATTTCCACTTTGCTTACGTACATAATGATACCGATTTGCTGGAACAGTATTCGTTGTAAATTTGAATACAGCACTCAAAACTTCCGGATGAATTTCGTCTGAAACGCCAACCTGCCAAAAATAACTGACTCCAAACTGAAGGTTATCTAACGTATAATGCTTTTCCTTTAGATTATTTACCTCAACAATATTTGTATTGAGATTATTTTTTACTATCAATCTATATTTCAAAACATCGGTTGTATCGGGATCGGTAGAATTCCATTTGAGTTCTACGGTCAAAGGTTGATTGACCGCATTATCAATTGGGCTCAACAACACAGGAGCAGTCGGTGGAGAATTTAACGAATCATCATCATTCATCTCAAAAACAATCGTAACCAATTGCCCTTGATTTTGAATATTGACCGCCTGAAAATTGGTTACATAACCCGAAAGTTCACATTTCACCGAATAATTTCCAATTGGTAAATCTTTTATTTCAAACAAACCATCTTTGTCGCTAAACACAGTTTGTGTACTTGGAGTTGTAAAAATTTTTGCATTTTGTATCGGTTCGTTGGTGCCACGTTTTACAACTTTCCCCTTAAGAGTCCCTGTTTGTGCCTGTTCTACCAATTCTTCACTGCATGATCCTAAAGAAAAAATCAGAATGAGAATGGTGAATATTTTTATAAAAGTTTTCATAACCTAGTTTTTAATTTTTTCCGATATAAAAATTGATTCCAAGACCAAATCGTATTGCCTGATCATTTCTTTTTCCCGTTATGAGATTTTCCCAATCATCACTGAATCCCATATCATACTGCGAGGAAAGCCTTAAACCAATATTTTGTTTTACCAAATATTCTAATCCACCACCAACCTGTGCTTTGTATCTTGATTTATCCTGGGAAAACATCGTTGCAACTCCACCATAGACGTATGGCGAAAGTTTGTATTGTGGAATGATTATGTATTCAAGATTAATTTCTGTAACGAAAAATGAGCGAGACATTATGTTATCGTTTTGAATCTTGAAATAATTGGCATTTCCTTCTAAGTTGAAATTTTTATTGAGGAAATATTTGATTCCCACTTTCCCACCAATATTGGTTGAAGGATTTACATAATCATCTTTTACCTGCTGCGTTTCAACATTTCCGAAAATTGAAAAATTCTGTCTGCTGTCGTTAGGATATTTATTTCCGATTAATCTTTTATTGCTATTGGCTTGCTCGGCATTGTACTCATCAATAAGTTTTTGGTATTTCACATTTGAATCAACTGCTTTTCCCCAAATTTTATCACGAACACCTTCTACAATTAAAGATTTCACCGCTTTTTCTATAGCATCCGTTACCGCCAATTGAACAGGCTCATTTTGAGTCATCCCAACCTCAGCTTCCAAAAGTCTTTCTGCATCAACATATCTGAAGAAGCTTCCGTTTACACTTGTAGAAAGAATTGTTTTGGAAACATAAACTGTTTTTAAAATTTCTCCGTTTAAAGTAGAGACCGCTCTCAGATAAATAGTAATTCTATCTTGTCGGTATTGTGAAGAAGCACCGATCCCAAAATATCTTGCACCTACTCCACCGGTCAGAATATTGCTGTCGTAAGAAATGACACCACCTTCCAAAAGAATTCCGGCGTACAATAATGGCGGTAATCCCTGGCTGTTATTTTTATCTGCATCTTTCAGATATTCCTGTCTTGTGGAACGGATGATTTGTCTTTCGTTTAAAAGATTTGCAATATTTTCTCTTTCGATAGGAATAAACCAATGGCTGTCTTCCAAAGCTTTAATAAGAATTGTGGTGGTACCTTGCGGAACTGCTGTACTCCAGTTGTTTCCGTTTTCTGCAGGTTTGTATTGCCCGGTTTGATCCCGAAATTTATATACTCCGATAACAATTTTTTCTTTAGGAGCTGGTAAATTTTTGAGTTCTGTAGTATAAGGTGTGATTTCACCAATCATCGATTTTTCTTTTGAAGAAGGTAATCCAATCATAGAACCGCATCCCAATACAATAGACAAAACCATTATACAGAATAACATTTTGACATTAATATAACTTTTCATGATCGTTTTTAGTTTTTTTATTTTGGAATGACAATCTCTGACTGATCTCCCGAACCGGTATCCAAAATATTTATTAATAGTCCTTGAGCTGTAGAAGTCACTTGCAAATACAGTGATCCAAATATGTAATTTCCTGGTTTTAATGCTCCATCACCAAACTGTTCCTGAAACAATTTGCTAGAAAGCTGACTCAAGATTTGCCTATTCAGGCTTTGTGTAAAACTGTCTAGAGAGTTTAAACCACTTAATAAATTATCTATATTAGACTTTTCATCAAACTGATTCTGAGCATTTGCTGAGCTCAAAAGCCACTGATAATTAAAGGTATCGCCACCAAATGCGGGATTGATAGGTTTATATACCAGTTGCTGAGATTTTGCGAGAAATGTCCCGGCAAAAAGTATCATTACAACGGTTAAATTTTTCATGACTATTCATTTTAGTAGATAAATTCATTTTTTATAAGATTTTTCCTGATATTATATTCTTTGATGTATCTTAAAGTATAGGCAAGCTGCACCGTTAGATAGTCTTCACTTGGGTTTGTAATAAAGCTGTAAATAACCTTATCATCAATTTCAATGTTTATTTGTCCACTGGTTCCTCTTGCCGGAAGTTCAGAAATTTTTATACTTGAAGTGCTTTTATCGGGAATCTGACTATACTGAATGTAAAACATATCATAAAAATCTCTTCCTACTTTTGTTTTAGTGTCGTCAATCGTAAGGCCTTTCAGTTCAAAAGCTTCTTCTTTTTCGACTTGGCTGATTTTTTTGTTAAAAAAATTCTGATTTATTTCTAAACTGTCTTTAGATATGAGTTTCTGAGTTTGCTCGTCACGGATGTAGAGAAACGCTTTCAGTGCATCTTTATTTTCTAAACCTACACTGATTTCAGATAAAGATTTTGTTTCTCCCGGATTAATAGAGAATTTTCCACTTTGTTTGTTGTTGGAAAGATTTCCATTTTCTCCTTTTTTAATGCTTACCAAAAGATAATTAAGCTCTACGTAAGTTGGAGTATTATTAGTAACAATCGCTTTTATTTTAAGTTGTTTTTCAATTGTTTCATTTTCAATTTTTGCTATAATTCTCTTATCCTCTTGCCCAAAGATTGATGAGGGCAAGAGCATAAGAAATAAAAAAACTAATAATGAATAAAAACTTTTCATCGCATTTCATCTAATAATTTCTTACAAAGACGGTCTTATTATCTGCTTTTACATTAATCTGCATTCCATCTGAAACACTGTTACTTCCTGTAACATCAACAATATTATTATAACCTTGTACGGTAACGGCGGCTTTAGTTTCCTTTTCGGTAAAAGCATTATTAAAATAAATACTATTCTGATCACCTAGCTGCTGAATAATAACGTTGGTTTTAGAACTGATAGTAAGATCAGCGTTATTCCCGTTTCCAACTTGTGCAACAATAGATGATGAATTACTTTGTGGAATACTCTGAAGAGAAATCACATCTATAATTGTATTGCTATTGATTTTATTCCAATCAACTTGTTGCGACTTCCCCCAAAGAAATGTGAAGAAGATAATACATGAAATTAATTTGGTTAAGGCTTTCATTTTTTATTTAAAGGTACCCTATTACACAGCCTTGCGAAACACTCCTTACCATTACAAAATTAAAATCACTACTTTCCGTTACATCACATCATCGTTTCTACGAATTATCTTTAAACAAAAAAAGAGAAGCCGAAGCCTCTCTTTGGGTTGAATAAAAAATAACCTAAGAATTAATTAGATTGGGTCACCGTTAATGTATTATTGTTTCCTATTTGAGTTCCTACGTGAAGATGAGAATCTCCATATTGATAAATATAAGCTTGGTTTGAATTACCTAACTGAATATCTAAAGCTGTATTAGAATCACCGAATTGGCCTTGTTCTAAATAGTTACCATTACCAATTTGAGCCGCATAAGCTTGGTTATCATCTCCAAATTGACCTACAAAAGCTTGGTTGCTATTACCTAACTGACCGTGAACAGCAACGTTATCGTCACCATCCTGCCATTGTACAATTAAGTTTGAGTTTCCACCTTGAGCAGCTACAGCAGTATTTCCTGATCCCATTTGATATTGTCCTGCAGCATTAGAATTACCTACTTGAATAGCAGTTGCTGAGTTATCATTTCCATCCTGGAACTGGATAATTGCGTTACTTGCTCCGTACTGAGTTGCAGAAGCATCATTTCTATTGCCTAATTGATCTTGATCTACGCTATTCCAACCTCCCCATTGCAAAGTTGAAGCATCATTTCTGTTTCCTACCTGATTGGTATTATTAACGTTAAGCCAACCAGTTTGATCAACATCAACGTTATTTCTGTTACCGTCGCTCACAACTGTATTAGAGTTTTGTATTCCGGTTTGGTCAATCGTTGCAACGTTACGATTTCCATCCTGTAATAGTGAGTTTGAATTTAGCATTCCTGTCTGTGTAACAGTTGCTGCGTTTAAATTTCCATTTTGAGTGCTAACATCGATGTTCATTTGAGCAAATGTGAACCCCATAGCTGTTAGTGTTAAAACACCAGTAATTAAATTTCTCATTTCAGTAAAATTTGTTGGTTAATAATGAGACAAAGATAGAAGCGCAAAACGCAGGAAAAAACACTGCAAAAGTGTAAATTTTAAAAATCACTGAATGCAGTTTGTATTGTAACCGTTTTCAGTTTTTCTTTATAACGGCTATTAGTTACACAACATAATCAATATGATCACTTATGAGTTTTTAAACTTAAAATTATTTTTAATTAACATTTTCGCACTTCCTTTCTACAAGATATATTAGTAAATTTGAAGTATGAGTTTTGGAAAAGATTTACTACGAAAAATAAAAAATGCAGGATTGGCAGGCGCCAATGCACACGGAATTTTCTCGCCGCCCTCACGTCCTATATTTACATACGATCAGGTTTTAGAAAAAAATCCGAAATTTGCAGCCGTAAATATCGTTTTATATCTAAAAGATAATGAATGGCATTTTCCTCTGATTGTAAGAAGTACAAACGAAAGAGACCGACACAGCGGACAAATCTCTCTTCCCGGCGGAAAACGTGAGGAGCTTGATAAAGATTTTGCCCAAACCGCAATCCGTGAAACGTCTGAAGAAATAGGCATTGAAAAACATTATGTGAGAATTATACGGGAGCTCTCTCCTATTTATATTCCGCCAAGTAATTTTTATGTTTATCCATTTATTTCTTACACCAAAAAAAATCCTGAATTTATTTTGCAGCAAAGTGAAGCTGTAGAAGTGATAGAATTTCCTATTACTTCATTTTTAAATTTACCAGACAGTCCTGAAATTATGGCACTTCCCGGAGCCGGAGGTCACGAAGTTCCGGTAATCAATTTTAATGGATATATTATTTGGGGAGCCACAGCGATGATCTTAAGCGAATTCAGCCAGTTGATTAAAAAAATGTAACTTTGCAACTATTATGTTTAATTGAAAAATGGCGAAGAAGAACATTTTTACCGATTCATTCGGAACACCTTATTTTTTAAAAAGATTAATCATTTTTATTCTGGGAATTGTTTCTTACAGAAGATTCAATGGTTTCAACAAGCTTAAAATCACCGGAACCGAAAATTTGGTAGATCTTCCGGATTCTAATGTGCTTTTCGTATCAAACCACCAAACCTATTTTGCTGATGTTGCTGCAATGTATCACGCATTTTGTGCAGTAAACAACGGATATTTAAATACCATTAAAAATCCTATTTATCTTCTTAATCCAAGAGTAGATTTTTATTATGTTGCTGCTGAAGAAACCATGAACAAAGGAATTCTACCTAAAATTTTTAAAATTGCAGGTGCAGTTACCGTAAAAAGAACCTGGAGAGCAGAAGGGAAAAACGTCAACCGAATGGTAGATCTTGGAGAGATTGATAACATTATGAAAGCTCTCGACAACGGTTGGGTAGCAACTTTTCCACAAGGTACAACTGCAGCTTTTGCACAAGGAAGAAAAGGTACAGCAAAACTGATAAAAAACCAGCGCCCGATTGTAATTCCTATTAAAATAAATGGATTCAGAAGAGCGTTTGATAAAAAAGGACTTCGTGTAAAAGTAACCGGAGTAAAACCAACCATGGAGTTTAAAAAACCTTTGGATATTGATTACGACAAAGAAAATGCACAGCAGATTCTTCTTAAAATAATGACTGCCATTGAGCAGACCGAAGATTTTAATATCCTACACACCTATGATGAAGAAATTAAGGCTAAAAAATCTGAACAGCGCAATTCTCAAAACTAAAAAACAATGAAGAAGATTTTAGGTGTATTTTTAATAATGATCACCATACTTTCTTGTAACAGTCAGAAAGTTTATCAGGATTTTGATATCAGTTATTCTAAAAGCGGAGGTTATGCTCCTACTTACGAGAACCTTTTAATTAAAGGAAATGATGTACATTATTCTTTTGAAGGACAGGGTAAAAAAATTAAAAAAAGTTTCAAAGTATCAAATGAAGATCTGAAAAATCTGGAAGAAACACTTTCAAAAAATAATTTCAGAAAAATTCAGGAAGATCATAAAAAAGTTTATGATAATGTGACAACTTCAATCAACATCAAGAAAGGTGTAAATGAAGGAAGCAAAAACGACGGAAGCATGATTATGCCCAATTACAAAACCAATTGGGAAAACATTACCGCCGAATTTCAGAAACTCATAAACAATAACGTAAAAAATTAGGAAAATAAGTTGAGAACTCATTTTATTGCTATTGGCGGAAGCGCAATGCACAATCTTGCAATTGCACTTAAAGATAAAGGATATCAGGTAACAGGTTCAGATGATGCTATTTTTGAACCTTCCAAATCGAGATTAGAAAAAAAAGGAATTCTTCCCGAAGAAATGGGTTGGTTTCCAGAAAAAATTAAGTCTGATATTGATGCTGTAATCCTCGGAATGCACGCTCATCAAGACAATCCTGAGTTGGCAAAAGCAAAAGAATTGGGTTTAAAAATATATTCTTATCCTGAGTTTCTTTACGAACAATCGAAAACTAAAACCAGAGTTGTCATTGCAGGTTCCCACGGAAAAACAACCATCACATCAATGATTCTTCATGTTCTGAATTTCCATCAGAAAGATGTAGATTATATGGTGGGAGCTCAATTGGAAGGTTTTGACTGTATGGTAAAACTGACCGAAGACAACGATTTTATGGTTTTGGAAGGTGACGAATACCTTTCCTCTCCTATCGATCTGCGTTCAAAATTCCTTTTATATCAACCGAATATCGCTTTAATGAGCGGAATTGCTTGGGATCACATCAATGTTTTCAAAACATTTGACGATTATATAGAGCAGTTCAGAAGATTTGTAGCAAGCATTACTCCGGGTGGAGTTTTGGTGTACAATGAAGAAGATGCAGAAGTGGTAAAAGTGATAGAAAATGCTGAAAATTATTTCAGAAAAATTCCATATAAAACTCCTGAATACGAAATCAGCAACGGAACAGTACTTCTGAAAACCGAAATGGGTGATATTCCGCTTTCTGTTTTTGGAGCGCACAATTTATTAAATCTTGAAGGAGCAAGACACATTTGCCATACTTTGGGAATTATGGATGAAGATTTCTATGATGCGATTATGAGCTTTAAAGGTGCTTCAAAACGTCTTGAAAAAGTAGAAAGAGAAGATAAAGGAATTCTTTACAAAGATTTCGCACACGCTCCAAGCAAAGTAAAAGCGGCTGTAAAAGCATTTTGTGAACAGTTTAAAAATGAAAAAAAATACGGTTTTCTTGAGCTTCACACGTATTCAAGTTTAAACCCAGCTTTTCTTGAGCAATATGACCACGCAATGGACGGACTAGACGAAGCTGTTGTTTTCTATTCTGAAGACGCTTTAAAAATAAAAAGAATGGAGCCGATCTCTCCAGATCTGATCAAAGAGAAATTTAAAAATGAAAACCTAAAAGTCTTTACCAATGCTGAAGAACTTCATGCTTATTGGGATTTGCTGGATAAAACACAAGGCGTTTATATGATGATGAGTTCCGGGAATTTTGGAGGTTTAGATTTAACGAAATAAATAATTGAGAAGAATAAACTCTTAATTTACACATACTAAAAATAGCTTTCAGAAATACTGAAAGCTATTTTTTGATAATGGATTTAATAATAAAATTACCAAGGATCTTTATTAAGCTTGTAGTCATAAGGAATATTCTGGCTAAAATCTGATACATACCAAACATTAGGTTCAGATTTATATTGAACAAAATCATAGATTACATCAAGCGGCATCTGAATATTTCCCAAGTTTCCACGTTCTTTATTAAATGCTGAAACCATTGCCGTAACTCTTACCAATTCATCTTGCGATTGTAATGGTGCATTGTAAGCCGTTCCAATCTGAATATGGGCTTTATATTCGTTTAGAAGTTTACTTACTTCATTTTTATAATGACTAATAATGGCATTTTGAGCTTCTTCACTTGTCGGTTTATTCTCTGCCAGAATCAGTTTAGAAAAATCTCGTGCTTTGTACCTTTTAATTTCTGCCAAAACCTCATCCGGAATAAAATCTTTATTTTTAATTGCATTTTCCCACATCAAAGTATCAATCGGGCTTTCAGGAGCAGGACTTGCAAGATCGGTTATACTCGATTCTGCAGGAGAACTTGCCAACATTCGTTTGTTGTTTTCGTAATTTTCCCAATCTTCTTTGCTGTACGTTAAATACTGCTGAATTTTATACAATGGTGTTTCTTTTTCGTTTCGGTAAACATATTCTGTGATGCCTAAACCTAGAATTACAACTAAAAATAAAAATCCAACGATTTTCAATATTTTTCTTGCAGTTGATTTTTTTCTTATTGGTTTTTCAAAATTTTGTGATGGTGATTTCATTTATATTGTATGATTTTATGATATAAATATAGCTTAAATATTATCTCGTTAACTTCACAAATAAAACTGTTTTTTTCATTTATTAGATCTGCTAAATCACTTAAATCTGCGAGAACCTTAAAACTAAATAGATTCTGAATATTCTCTAATTAATTTTTCTAAAATATTTTGAGTTGAAAGTTCACTGTAATCTACAATTGATTGCCCTACCCAAAGATTAACAAACTCATCATTCTTCACCGTTCTTGCAATTTTTCTCATTTCTCCGGTCAGTTTATTTTGATATGGATACGGCAAAATATATTCTGAATTTTCAATGGCTTCAATAAACTTATTTTTAATTCCTCTTGCGTAGCGTCCCGAAAAACTTTTCGTTAACACAATATCTTTTTCATTCACATTCTTTAACCTTTCTTTTTCAAAATCCTGTAAAGCACTTTCCTGAGAAGCCAGCAAAAGACTCCCTATCTGAAAACCTTCTGCGCCCAATTCTTTTGCAGCAGCCAAAGTTTTTGCATTATAAATTCCACCTGCATAGATCAGAGAAACTTTTACAGAATCATAAATCTGTGACAACAATGAAAATCCGCCGATTTGAGGAATATTTTCCGAAACAAAACTACCTCTATGACCTCCGGCTTCTATTCCCTGAACGCAAATAATATCTATTCCTGATCTTTCTAATTCCAAAGCTTCTTCCACAGAAGTACAAGTTCCAATTAAAATTGTTCCGTTTTCTTTTAATTTCTGAATACTTTTATTATCAAGGTTTCCAAAAGTAAAGCTTAGGATCTTACATTTCTCTTCAACAATTGCATCAATTTGCTCATGATAAGAATTGATCTTCAAGCTTTCTAATTCAGGAAGCTCCATTTCCATATTATTTTCCTGAGCCAAATTTTCAAGGTATTTTTTCGTCTTAGAATACTGTTGTTTTAATTCATCTGTTATTTCAGGAATGTAATGAACAAAAATATTAGCCGCAAAAGGTTGATTGGTCCGTTTTTTAGTTTTACGAATCAGTTCAACAGATTTTTCAGCGGAAAGATCAGCCAATGCCAACGAACCTAAACATCCTGCTTTTGCTGCAGCTGCTGTCATTTCCGGAGTGCTTACTCCAAACATTGGTGCTTGTATAATCGGGTATTTTATTTTTAAAATTTTGCTGATGGTTTCTGAAAAAGGCATAAGATTTCTTTTACTTAAAGTTAGTCAATTATTTTTTCCTTTATCATCCTCAAAACATGATTTTCGTTTTCATTGATTAATTTTTTAAATTTAACCGAAAAATAAGAAATGTCTTATACTATTAGAATAGCAATTCCAGACGACTATCCGAAACTTGTTCAAATTTGGGAGTCTGCCGTAAAAGCTACTCATGATTTTTTATCGGAAAGTGATTTCCAATATTTCAAAAAAGCGATTCCTGAGCAGTATTTTCCTCATCTTGAAGTCTACATTATTTCTGAGAACAGTGATCCAAAAGGATTTGGTGCAGTTTCAGAAGACACTTTAGAAATGCTTTTTATACATAATGATGCTCGTGGAAAAGGTTTAGGAAAAATTCTTTATCAATATTTGCATGATAAAACCAGTTTTACAAAAGTAGATGTGAACGAGCAAAATCCGGAGGCAATAGGATTTTATGAAAAAATGGGATTCAGAAAAACAGGAAGATCAGAAAAAGATGGTTCCGGTAAAGATTACCCGTTAATTCATATGAGTCTTTAATTATGTTAAGCTTAAAAACTTTCGTCCTGTAATTTTTCGTAAATTGGTATGGCAAATCATATCAATTTTTCGATAAATGCCCACACAAACTTCTCCACGCCAAACTGTAAAAAAAGTCCTTCCGTTGATTTTAGCGACTGCTATTTTTATGCAGATGCTCGATTCTACGATTCTGAATACTTCCCTTCCTTCGATTGCAAGAGATTTAAATGAATCTCCACTAAATATGCAGAATGCAATTATTAGTTATGTTTTAACATTAGCAGTTTTCATGCCCGCAAGCGGATTTTTGGCAGACCGTTTTGGAACGAGAAGAGTTTTTATCTTTTCATTGGTACTTTTTAGTTTAGGCTCTGTGTTTTGTGCGCTTTCTCAAAATCTTACGCATTTAGTTATTTCAAGGGTTATCCAGGGAGTTGGTGGAAGTTTGATGACTCCTGTTGGAAAACTGGCTTTAATAAAAACTTTTAACAGAAATGAATTGCTCAAAGCTATGAATTTTGCAATAGTTCCTGCTTTAATTGGTCCGGTTCTCGGTCCGGTTGTAGGAGGTTATATGGTCGATTATCTTTCGTGGCATTGGATTTTTCTCATTAATATTCCGATCGGGTTTTTGGGAATTGTTTTAGGTTTAAAATATATGCCCAATTACAACTCCCGGGAAACTGATTTTGACCTGAAAGGTTTTATGATTTTTGCAGCATCTTCTCTCTTGCTTTCTGTTTCACTGGAACTTTTCGGAGATATGCAGAATATTACACCGGTTTTACTCGTTTTCATTTTAGGATTTTTGTTTCTGTACTATTATTACCGACATGCAAAAAGAGGTAACAATCCTATTTTTCCTTTAAGCTTATTTCAGGTTCGTACATTCCGTGTTGGAATTGTAGGGAATCTTGCAACAAGATTAGGGATTAGCTCGGTTCCGTTATTGCTTCCTTTGATGATTCAGATTGCGTATGGACAATCAGCCGTAACTTCAGGTTGGATTATTGCACCAATGGCTTTAACAGCAATGTTTGGAAAATCTTCCGTCATTAAAATTTTAAATAAATTTGGTTATAAAAGAACTTTGATGGTGAATACATTTATTATCGGAGTATTAATTTGCTGTCTTGCCATTCCTGATATTCATACTTCGATTTTCTGGTTTGTTCCGGTGATTGCTATATTAGGATTTTTCAATTCAATCCAGTTTACATCGATAAATACCATTTCTATCGCAGACTTACGAAACTTTCAAACGAGCAGCGGAAACTCTTTGATTTCGGTTAATCAACAGTTAGCCATAGGATTCGGAATTGCTTTTGGTTTAATTGTTTTAAAAATTTACGAGAACAGCCCTGAATTAATTAAACATGAAACCCACAACGCATTTCGCTACACTTTCCTCACCGTAGGAATTTTAACGATTTTATCAAGCTTAGTTTTCAGAAGACTTCACACGTTCGACGGCAGAAACATGAAATCTCAGGAATAAAATTTCAATTTAGAGCTTTTTAAATTTTTATTATTTATAGAAGTTTCACGGATTAGATATATTCAGCAGGTGATTACATTTTTAAAATCTGCAGAATTTGCCCAATCTGCGAGAGATAAAAAACACTCTTTCACTACCCTCAAACTTACTTACCACACATCAATGTAATTCTCTTCAGACTGTTCTAATTTTGTTTAAAATTAAAACATCTATTATGACAACAAAAAAAATAGAAATCGTAGTTCCACCAAAACCTGCTCATTTTGTAGGTGATGGTTTCAGAGTACACAATTTTATTCCGGGTGCTTATCATTTAGATATGAAAAGAATGGATCCGTTTATCATGCTTGATTATAATTCTAAATTTCATTTTAACGGTTCAGAAACTCCTCGCGGAGTTGGTGTACATCCACACAGAGGTTTTGAAACAGTAACCATTGCTTATCAAGGAAAAGTAGAGCATCACGACAGTGCAGGAGGCGGTGGTATTATTGGTGAAGGAGATATACAGTGGATGACTGCTGCAAGTGGAATTTTACATAAAGAATATCACGAAAAAGAATGGTCAAAAACCGGAGGTATTTTCCAAATGGTACAGCTTTGGGTAAACCTTCCTGCAAAAGATAAAATGAGTGCGCCAAAATATCAGGCCATTAAAAACTCAGAAATAAAAAGAGCAGATCTAGGTGAAAACGGATTAGTAGAAATTATCGCCGGAGAATATCAAAATATAAAAGGTTCTGCCTCTACATTCAGTCCCGTGAATTTGATGAATGCTAAATTAAAATCGGGTGGAAAAGCCGAATTTAATTTTCCTGCAAATTTCAATACCGCAGCATTGGTGGTTGAAGGAAACATCTTAGTGAATGGTGAAGAAAAAGTAAAAACTGACCATTTGGTTTTGTTTAAAAATGAAGGTGAAAACTTTACCATCGAAGCAACAGAAGATTCTGTGGTATTAATTCTAAGTGGCGAACCTTTAAATGAACCCATTTTTCCACACGGTCCTTTTGTAATGAACAGCAGAGAAGAAATCATGCAGGCTTTTGAAGATTTCAATACCGGAAAATTCGGGTATTTGGAAGATTAATTTACAATTATTAATTGTCACATTTGTCATTCTGACGAAGGAAGAATCTCTTTTAAATAAGATTATCACTATGCTTTGCTTCGTCAGAAGGATAAATAATAAACTCAACTTAAAAAATATAACATCATGAAACCAGAATTTGAAAACATTCCATTAGTAAAAAACGAAGATAAAAAGAGATTTGAGATTGAAGTAAACGGTCATTTCGCATTTATCGATTATAAAGAAACAAGCCAGCGAATCACATTGATCCATACCGAAGCGGAGCCTGAATTAGCAGGAACCGGAGCTGCCGCTGCAGTAGTTGAAAAAACATTGATCTATATTGAAGAAAGTGACAAAAAACTGCTTCCGTTTTGTACGTATGTTTTTGCATACATCAAAAAAAATCCAGATTGGAAACGTATTGTAGACGAAAAATTTGAAGGCTACGATAAACTTTAATTTTTATTAAAGTAGCCTTAAATAGAATAAATTTTAATTAAATTAGCTATCCACAAAAACTAAAATCACATTATTCATGTCAAATATCGGACTTATATTAGAAGAAAAATCCGCAGATATCGGAAACTTTTTAGTGGGAAGATTATTGCCTTTCCGTGAAAAAAGAGCGGTTGGTCCTTTCGTTTTTATCGATCATATGGGACCTGCAGAATTAAAAGATTATCAGAATCTTGATGTTCCGCCGCATCCACACATTGGTCTTTCTACTTTAACTTATCTTTTGGAAGGATCTATTTTTCACAGAGACAGCATTGGAAGCGCTCTTGAAATAAAACCGGGCGCTGTAAACTGGATGACTGCCGGAAAAGGCGTGGTACACTCAGAAAGAACTCCTGAATATTTAAGAAATACAGATAAAAAACTTCACGGTTTTCAAATTTGGGTAGGTCTTCCAAAACATTTGGAACAAAGCGAACCTACTTTTCATCACATTGAAGCCAACGAACTTCCTGTTTGGGAAGAAGGAGAAGTTCAGTATAAATTGATTGCTGGTGAAGCTTTCGATAAAAGATCTCCAGTTCCTGTTCACAGTAAATTATTTTTTATTGAAATTAAAACTAAAACTACACAGAAAATAAGCATCGGAAAAGATCTTTATGGTGAAGCAGCGATGTATGTTTTAGACGGAACGGTAAATATTGAAGATAATTCTTACGGTTCAAAACAATTGCTGATCGCCAAAAACACGCAACTTTGTGAGTTTGAAATGAGTGAAAACGGAACCGTTTATCTTTTCGGAGGTGAACCTTTTGATGAAGAACGTTTCATTTTCTGGAATTTTGTAAATTCAGACAAAGAAGTAATTGACGAAGCAAAAGTAAACTGGAATGACCAGAATCACGACGCTTTCCCTTTGGTTCCCGGAGATGAAGAGGAATATGTTCCGCTTCCTAAAGCCATTTTAAACAGAAAATAGAAGCAATATTTTATAAACAGTTCAATTTTACAGATGAAAAACCTGACACTTTTATTTTTATTATGCCTATCTTTTTTTGGAACTGCACAAACTGTAACAGAGCCTAAAAACAATCCGGCAGAATGGTCAAAAGATTATGAGCCTTTCAAAATTGTAGGCAACCTGTATTACGTAGGAACTTACGATCTTGCATCTTATCTCATCGTGACCGATAAAGGCAATATTTTAATCAACACAGGTTTGGCGGATTCTTATTCTACCATTAAAAAAAATATAGAAAAGCTAGGTTTTAAGTATAAAGACATCAAAATTCTTACCTTGACGCAGGCTCATTATGATCACATGGGAGCAATGGCTCAAATAAAAAAAGAGACCGGTGCAAAACTTTATGTTGACGAAAAAGATGCAGAAGAGCTGAAAAGTGGTGGAAAATCTGATTACGAAATGGGAAAATACGGAGTTACTTTCGAACCTGTACATCCTGATTTTCTTTTAAAAAACAATGCTAAAATAAAATTGGGAAATACGGTATTGACCTTACTCCATCATCCCGGTCATACAAAAGGATCTTGCAGTTTCTTATTTGAAACTAAAGAAGGAAATAAAAACTATAAAGTTTTGATCGCCAATTTACCTTCAATCATCATTGATCATAAATTTTCGGATGTAAAAAAATATCCTACCATTCAAAAAGATTATGGATATACTTTTGAAGCCATGAAAAAAATAAATTTCGATGTTTGGGTAGCTTCACATGCAAGTCAGTTTGATCTTCATAAAAAGCGAAAAGAAGGAGATGCTTACAACCCGAAGTTGTTTATGGATAAAGAAAATTATTTTAAAAGGCTCAAAAGTCTGGAGGAAGATTATCTGGAAAAAGTGAAAGAAGATTCAGCGAAAAAATAAATAATTCAGGATTTTCTTTTTTTAAATTTAAAACAAATAAACATGAAAATATTAGCATTTGCAGGAAGTACTTCTTCCACATCTATCAACAGAGAGCTGGTAAAATTTGTTCTGAAAAACTTTCAGGAACACGAGATCAATTTGATCGATCTTAATGATTTCACGATGCCTGTATTTTCTGTTGATCTTGAAAAGAAAGGTTTTCCGGATGAAGCGCATAACTTTTTAAAGCAAATTGAAGAATGCGATGTTATTATCTGTTCTTTAGCGGAGCACAACCGTTCTTATTCGGCAGCTTTTAAAAATGTATTCGACTGGGCTTCGAGAAGCAATGTAAAAGTTTTCCAAAATAAACCGATGCTTTTGATGAGTACTTCTCCGGGAGGTTATGGCGGTGGAAATGTAATGAATACTGCAAAAACATTTTTTCCGCAATTTGCAGCAGATGTAAAGGAGACTTTTTCATTACCTAAATTTTACGAAAATTTCGATTTGGAAAGCGGAGTTATCAATCCTGAAATGCTGAACGATTTAAATAATAAAATAGAAAGTTTTAAAAATCAGATTGCTTAATTAGGATCTGTGGAACTTTTTTTAACCACAAAAGGCACAAAAGCTTTAGACATATAAGTCACATAAGTTTTAAGTAAAATAATAATGTTGATAAAGAACACATAAGTTTTAAAAATCAAAGATTTTCTAACATCTAACATCTAACATCTAACATCTAACATCTAACATCTAACATCTAACAAAAATATGGTTGTAACTGTAAAAGCAAGTTTAGGCAAAACAAAATATTACACGGAAGTTGTCGCAGGTGAAAACCGTCTGATCACTGACGAACCCATCGACAAAGGCGGACAAAACAAGGGGTTTAATCCTTTTGAGATTCTTGCAACTTCTTTGGCAAGCTGTACTGCAGCCACTTTAAGAATGTACATCGACAGAAAAGAATGGGACGTTGAAAAAATTGACGTAGAAGTCGAGTTGGAAAATTTCCCTCTAACAAAACTGGCAGTTTTTAAAAGAAACATAAGTTTTGAAGGAAATGATTTGAGTGAAGAACAACTAAAAAGACTTCACACCATTGCGGATGCTTGTCCGGTACATAAAATGTTAAATAACGAAATAGAAATACAAACCAAATTTTCTTAAATATGATAGACGTAAAACAAAACAACGACGAAAAACACGGAAGCTTTGAAGCATTGATCGATGGAAGAAGAGCGGGATTAATGACCTATACTTGGGCAGGTGAAGACCGATTCATCATCGATCACACCGAAGTTGAAGAAGCCTACAACGGAAAAGGGGTAGGAAAAGAAATGCTGATAAAAGCGGTAGAATTTGCAAGAGAAAAAGGTAAAAAGATCATTCCTCTTTGTCCGTTTGCAAAAGCGACTTTCCAGAAAAACGAAGACTTGCGTGACGTTTTATAAAACGGGATGTTAAAATCCCATAGATTTCACAAATTTTCGCAGATGATTGAGAAGAAAATCTGTGCAATCTGTGCAATCTGTGAGAAGAAAATAGATCGCCACGAATACACGAATTTAACCGTTACTATTTTTCATTAAACAAAAATTCGTGCATTGGTGGCAAAAAAATTCACAAGTTATCTATCTCCGTGAAGAAATAATTTTAATTGATCTTAAAGTTTTTTCTTCACGGATCTTTTATTTTAGATCAAATATTAATTTGGGGAAATTACGATCTTTGCAAAACTTTCATCATTAAATATCCAACATCCGCTACATTCGAAAAAAAACTATATTTGCTGAAATTTAAATTGTAAACATGAATTCCGGAACTATACTTTTGCTATTTGTTTTTGTTTATTTCATTGGTCTTTTGGTGATTTCTTATTTTACGAGCCGAAATTCTGATAACCAGTCTTTTTTTATTGGAAACAAAAAAAGTAAATGGTGGCTCGTTGCTTTCGGGATGATCGGAACCAGCTTAAGTGGAGTTACCTTTATTTCCGTTCCGGGAACAGTGGGTAAAATGACCGGAAGCGAATATATTTTCGGTGGTTTTGAATATTACATGATGGTGATCGGGTTTTTCATCGGATATTTTATTGTGGCAGCAATATTACTTCCACTCTATTATAAGATGAATCTGACTTCGATCTACACCTATTTAGGAAAAAGATTCAATGTAGAAGCGCATAAAATTGGTTCTGTATTTTTTATCGTTTCAAGAGCGATCGGAGCGACAGCAAGATTATATTTGGTAGTCAATGTTTTACAGATATTTTTATTGGAAGGTTTAGGCGTTCCGTTTTGGGTAACCGCTTTGGTGCTTCTATTAATGGTGCTTTTATATACTTTTGAAGGCGGTGTAAAAACCATTGTCATTACCGATACATTGCAGACTTCGTTTATGATCATCAGTTTAATTGCATGTATTGTTTACATTTTATCCAATTTAAATTTATCTTTTGGCGAAGCTTACACGATCTTAGAACAGAAAAATTATACTCATTTCATCAATTTTGATCCTAATTCCAAGACATTTTTCCTCAAAACTATTTTAGGCGGAATTTTCATTACCATCGCAATGACCGGATTGGATCAGGAAATGATGCAGAAAAATATTTCGGTTGATAATCTTCAGAATTCAAAGAAAAACATGCTGACTTTTGCGGGAACATTGCTTTTTGTAAATCTTGCATTTTTATTTTTAGGAGGTTTACTTTATCTTTTTGCATTACAAAATGGCGCAGAATATGGTCAAATTAGTAACATTGTGAATGGAAAAGAAGTTATTTCTAATGTTTTCGGATTTAAAGACGCTGCTGGAAATATCAAGAACGTAATGGGCGATGATCTATTCCCGTCTTTATCTCTTCAGGGGCATTTCCCGAGGATTATTTCTGTCATCTTTATTATCGGATTGATTTCCGCTTTGTTTCCTTCTGCGGATGGAGCTTTAACGGCGGTTACAAGTTCATATTGCGTTGACCTTTTAAATCTTAATGAAGACAAAAACAAAACCGAAAAAGAGAAAAAACGTTTAAGAATGAAAGTTCATTTGATCTTTACCGTAGTTTTCTTTATTTTAATTATGGTTTTCAAAGCAATGAATGATAAGTCCATCGTTTATTTGATCATGGAAATCGCAGGTTACACTTACGGACCACTTTTAGGACTTTTTGCCTTCGGAATTTTCACCAAATTTAAAATTTCTAAAAAGTATTCTATCTTAACTGTTACACTTTTAGCGCCGGTTTTAACTTACATCATTAACATGTTAGTAACCAATTACACAGATTACAGAATTGGTGTCGAACTAATTATTCTGAACGGATTACTAACTTTCATTGGATTGTGGTTGGTAAAGAATAAGAATTATTTGAAAGTGGTTTAATATTAATCATTTAAACAACTTAAAGATGTTATTAAATAAAACAAAATTATTAATCACAATAATTACATTATTAGTTGTTACAAGTAACGTTTCTGCCCAAGATCAAATGGCTCAATTTTCTGATAAAATAGATTTTAATATTCTTAATGAAATTATTAAAATGTCAGATGATACAGTTTATGTTAGCAACACAAACAACAATCATTTATCAAAAGATAGCCTTTTCTATTTTTATGATAAAAATGGAAATAAAGCAATTAAAATGGGTTATGAAGTTGCTTATCCCTTTACAGGAAAATCAACAATTGTTAAAAACAATGGCAATTGGGGGCTTATCAATCGTCTCGGTGAATTTATTTATCAATCACAGTTTCCTTTTCCAATAAAGTTATCTTCTTATGAAAAATATGGAATTTTCGATGATGGAAGAACTATATATAACTTAAGAAGTGGTATACAAGAATCTGGGTTCATCAACTGTGCCGAGCCATTAACTCCTGATTATTTTATTATCAAAACACAATCAAAAAAATATCAATTAGTAAATAAAAAAGAGCAAAAATTTATTTTTAAATCAGAAATGGATTTAATTATTTCACAGAATTTTTTAATATATAACAACAGACCTAATTTACTCATCTTAAAAAAGAATGATAAATACGGATTATATCTTTCTAATGGTAATGAAATTTTGAAAATTAAACATGAAAAAATTCAGTTCTTAGGAAAGTATATAATGTTACTTGAAAATAAAGTTTGGAAATATTACTTATTCGAAAATAACAAGTTAAAGTTAATTGTTTCCTCAGAATTTCAATGTACTAGTCCTACTTATCAAAGCAATGCTATTGGTGTATATTCAAAAGATAAAAAATATAATATATTAAAAACCAATGGTGAAAATTTATCTCAAGAATTCGATTACATTAATGTTGATGGAACTTTGGGTATTATGAACAATTCACTCGTGATATTTAATTCAAAAACCAATTTTTATATTTTTTATAAAAAGTAAAACTACTGCCAAAGTGTCTGTTTAAATATTTCTCATCAAATTCAAAATAAAATCCAGACGGAGAGATGATACAGCGATGATACAGAAACTGTATAGAAGTAAATCATGTCAGAATGTCAAATCTCTTTTATTGTTTAATATTAAGTTCGGCTAAAGACTAATCCAAACCTCTTTAAGCTTTGTCAAAGATGTTCAACTTCGGCAAGTGAATAAAACTAAATCTTCGTAGAAAAGTCTCAAATTTTGCATTTCCATAAGCCGACAAAAAATTGTAAATTTGCATGCAAATAAATCCTAATATATGAGTAAAAGTATTGAAGAGCTGAAATCTCTTACAACACAAATCAGAAGAGACATTTTAAGAATGGTTCACGCTGTAAATTCTGGGCATCCAGGTGGAAGTTTGGGCTGTACTGAGTACTTCACAGCATTGTATGGTAAAGTAATGAACTACAATCTTCCTTTCACAATGGAAGGTAAAAATGAAGATCACTTCTATCTTTCAAACGGACATATTTCGCCGGTTTTCTATTCTACATTGGCTAGATTCGACTTCTTCCCAGTTGACGAACTGAAAACTTTCAGAAAATTAGATTCAAGATTACAAGGTCACCCAACCACTCACGAAGGTTTGGAAGGAGTAAGAGTTGCTTCAGGATCTCTAGGACAAGGTCTGTCTGTAGCTTTAGGTGTTGCACAGGGGAAAAAATTAGACGGTGATACCTCTTTAGTTTACTCTCTTCACGGAGACGGAGAATTGCAGGAAGGACAAATCTGGGAAGCTTTGATGTATGCTGCTGCAAACAAAGTAGACAACATTATTTCTACTATCGATTACAACGGACAGCAAATTGATGGAAGCACAGAAAATGTACTTTCATTAGGAAATCTTCATGCAAAACTAGAATCTTTCGGATGGACAGTTTTGGAAGAGAAAAACGGTAACGATCTTGAAGCGGTAATTGCAATTTTAGAATTAGCAAAAACTGAAACAGGAAAAGGAAAACCAGTGGTAATTATCCTTCATACAGAAATGGGAGCTGGTGTAGATTTCATGATGGGAACTCACGCTTGGCATGGAAAAGCTCCAAACGACGAGCAATTGGATACTGCTTTCAAACAATTGTACTTAGAAGCTCCAGCTGACTATTAATTATAAATGATAAATTATCATCGATAAATGATACGATTCAATATCATTGATCACACATCATTTATCAATTATCAAAATTTAAGTAAAATGAAATATACATATACAGAAAAAAAAGATACACGTTCAGGTTTTGGGGCTGGTTTAGCTGAATTAGCTGATAAAAACCCAAATGTAGTTGCATTATGTGCAGACCTTATCGGTTCTTTGAAAATGGAAAAATTCATCGAAAAAGCTCCTGAAAGATTTTACCAAGTTGGTATCGCAGAAGCAAATATGATGGGTCTTGCTGCAGGTTTAAGCATCACGGGAAAAATTCCTTTTACCGGAACTTTTGCTAACTTCTCTACATCAAGAGTGTATGACCAAATTCGTCAGTCAATTGCATATTCAGATAAAAACGTTAAAATCTGTGCTTCTCACGCAGGTCTTACCTTAGGAGAAGACGGAGCAACACACCAGGTTTTAGAAGACATCGGGATGATGAAAATGCTTCCTGGGATGACGGTTATCAATCCTTGCGATTACAACCAAACAAAAGCTGCAACCTTGGCAATCGCAGACCACCACGGCCCTGTATATTTAAGATTCGGAAGACCAACTGTTCCAGTTTTCATTCCGGAAGATATGCCTTTCGAGATTGGAAAAGGTATTCTTTTGCAGGAAGGAACTGATGTAACGATTGTTGCAACAGGTCACTTGGTTTGGGAATCTTTAGTTGCTGCAGATGAGCTTGAAAAAGAAGGTATTTCTTGTGAGGTAATCAATATTCACACAATTAAACCTTTAGATGAAGAAATCATCTTAAAATCTGTTGAAAAAACAGGTAAAATTGTAACTGCTGAAGAACATAACTACTTAGGTGGTTTAGGTGAATCAGTTGCGGGAATGTTGGCAAGAAAAAGACCTACAAGACAGGAATTCGTTGCGGTAAACGATACTTTCGGAGAATCTGCTACACCAGCTGAATTAATGAAAAAATATAAAATCGACGCTGCAGCTGTAAAAGAAGCAGTGAAGAGAATTTTAGCATAATATTTTCATTTAAAATGAAGAAAAGCATCCAAATTTTGGATGCTTTTTTATTTTGATTTTACAAAGGTAGCACTCCTACGGAGAGCAACTTACCTATTCTATCCTACTTCTACACAGATATTGCTCCTATGGAGCAATTCATTTATTCGTTTCTTTGATAAACTTGAGATACGACTACAACAAAAAAACCGACAACTGTCGGCTTTTATTTATAAAAATATCTTTAATAAATTATTTGAAAAATTTCCATTTTGGAATAATTGCCAACATTCCAAATCCTGTAAAAAGGAAAAGGTTGGTAACATCGGTGTATAAAAATGTTGACAAATAATAATTATGCATCAGGAAATGGAAAACTAATAATACAGGAAAAGCAAACATCCCGATTTTCTTGTAAAAAAACATCAGAACAAGACTTATCATCATTAAAGCATCGACAGTGAAAATCACATAAAAATACCATCTCGGTATATTGAGATACTCGTGCTGTAGAAACTCATCAACATCAATTCCTAGCCCCATAATGGTGAACAAAAGCAGAGAAGCCAGTGCCAAAATAAAACCCCATCCTTTCTTTGGATCTACATCAAAATAGCTGTATTCTTTATATTCCTTTTCCATACTGCAAAAATAAAGAACTTATGAATGATTTCATAAGTTCTTAGGTATTTATATCGTCTAAAATTCGATTAAATTGAGATTGCGTTGATCAATCTGTTTTTATCGCTTAAGAATTCTTCCATAGAGATCATAGATTCAGTTCTCATTACGTCCTGAATATCATCAATCTGATAGATAATTCTTTTTGCATCGTTTGTATTTTTAGCTCTTACCTTACAGAAGATATTGTATTTTCCAGAGATTACACTCGCTTCGATAACGTTTGGAATTGTTCCTAACTCTTTCAAAACTTCTTGCGTACGGTTTGATTTTGTTAAAAGAATTCCGATAAAAGCAGTGAAATGGTAATCTAGTTTACCATAATCAAGATTAAGAGATGATCCTAAAATAATACCTGCATCTTCCATTTTCTTCACTCTTACGTGAATTGTACCCGCAGAAACGTCCATCTGCTTAGCAATTTCTGTAAAAGGCATTCTTGTGTTTTCTACTAAGAAATCAAGAATTTTCTTGTCTATTTCGTCCAGTTGATAGTTCATATTAGTGAAATTATATTTTTCCTAAAAAATCGATAAATTTTTTACAAAATTAAAAAAAATAATTAAACTAAAAAAATAATCTCAAACATTAACAATAATTAACACGTATGATAAAAATCATTAAAAACTTACGGCTTTTTGGCACTTGATTTTGCAGAATCTGTTTTTATTTCAACTTTGTCAGTAGCTGACTTTTTGTCTTTTTTCTTCTTTTTGAATAAAGAATTGAAGCTTTTGCTCCAAACAATACCTCCACCATACGCCTGATTTGCAGAACCATTCGTTCCTACAGTTCCTACACCCATTCCGATGTTCGTAGGTTTAGAATAACCTCTCAAGACCAATGTACCATCGTTTTTCTTAGAAATGTCATATTCTACCGACCCTTCACCGGAAAGATAATTGTTGCTTGTACTTTCTGTTTTGGTAAGTGGAATCCCCAAGCCCGTTTTCACCGTAATTCGAGGTGATAAATCAAAACTAACCCCTGCATTCGCTCGGTCGCCAGTATTAGAAAACTGATCATTTCCTTTTACGTAATTCAAATCAATTTGAAATTCGTTACTCACTGTATTCAAAACTGAACCCAATTGCTTTAATAGCATATTATATCCCGAAGACTCTGCTATACCTGCAGCATCAATAGTTAATCCTCCACCGGAATTTGAAACATTAAACATATTAAGCAATAATATAGAACCAAATTGTAAAACATTTTCGCCTTCCGTCTGATTAATTTTTGCAGCTAAAGTTTCTTTTACCTGGCTCGAAACATCAAGCGCGGTTACATTTAATGCAACTTTAGGATCATTTAAAGTATTGGTAATATTTGCCTGTAACAATACACTGATTGGCTGTAATTGTCCCATATTTAAATAATCTCCAGCATTAGAAACCATTCTTACATAATTTGCAGAAATATCCAAAGCAGGCTTCATCGCATCACCATCCCATCTGATGCTGCTATTTTTTTGAATCTGAAAAGTTCTGTTAAGGATTGCTTTAGACACGAAAGTTCCATTGTCAACCATATAAGATCCGTTCATGGCTATATTTCCTTGCCGATTCATCTGGAATCTCAGATTATTGGCCATTCCTTTCACCGTAATATTTCCTACATCATCTCCTACCAAAACATTTACTGTGGTCCCTTTATCAACATCCAAACTGAAATCAATATTCATATTGGCTCCGGTTTTCTTTTTTTCTTCTAAAGTAACTAAACCGTCTTTTCCCTCTTTCAAAAACCTCAGCATTTTAAATTCTTCAACATTGGAAGTAGAACTTGAGTTAAAAGTAAATGTACTACCATTTAGAGCCTTCATATTTGGAGTAGAAAGATTTAAAGCAGAAACTGGTCCGTCAACATATAAATCACCTTGTCCGTAAACTCTACCCCAAAATAAATCGTAATCTTTTTGTGTGGTATTCAGCATTAATAAATTATCGGCTCTCATAACGAGGTTGACTCCCATCGATGATAAAGTTTCAAATTGTATCGCACCAGAAATTGTTCCTGAAGAATTTGATCTTCCGTCGTGAACTCCAATATTATTTAAAATTGCCAATCCTTTAGAAAGTGGAATGACCGTATCATCAAATGAATAATCTACACCGGTAAATAAAAGTTTTAACCCAAACTCTTTTAAAGCAATGTCACCACTATAATCAAGATTTTTGAGAGTACCATTTATTTTTAAATCTCCGGTTGCTTTCCCTCTTAAATTCCCAAAAATAGTTTGTACAAATTGTTGGGTAAAAGCCAAATCAAAGTCTCTTAATTCTGTTGTTAAATCTATTGTTGGCGATGGCGTATTGTTATTAACTGTGCCCGTAAGATGCAGGTTATTATTCCCAATTACTCCCGCTGAAGCTACTTTTACGTCAACATCATAAACATTCAGAGAAAAGCCGTTGACTGCAGAAATCGTAACATCACCCATATCATTACCATTCATCATAATGTTATCAACGGTAAGATCTACTAAAGGCTGCAACGTGCTTTTGTCCATTTTAATTTTCACATTACCATTCGCCAGACCTTTTATATCCATTGGGTTTCCACCCGACTGCATTTCTAAAATCTTTTCGATAGCAAAATTCTGAACTTCAGCATCTACATAAAAATCTTTAGCTGATTTAAAAATAGATTCATTAATCAACAATGAACTATCATCCGAATAAATTTTCAAATTATGAATTTCAAAATCAGATGTTTTTCTGCGATAACTTATATAATGATTAAGCTCAGGATTGGTATCGATTGACCATTTTACATTATTTAAATTAACTTCTGTAGGCTCAAATCTGAAAACATAATCGCCTTCAGGATTTGTGGACTGGTTAAAGTTGATGGCATATTCCTTCAGATTTTCATTCAATTCATCTTCCGGACTTCCATGTTTAAAACTGGTTGCTATTCTAAGAATCGAATTATTTTCGTTTTTACCTGTTAATATTACATCTTTCAGGATATTTTTATTGTATTCTAACCTATTGATTTTTGCATAAAGTTGCTGTTCGGTATTTGCGGTATTAATTCTTACCATTACACTGTCAACCATTGCACTGTCTCGGGTAACGACTACTCTATCGTCAAGTTTATAATCAGGATTAGCTTCTGCCAAAACACGGTCTGCCTCTGTAATCTCTTCCTTTTTTGTCATGATATACTTCAAAGAAGCAGCATCAAGATTCAGAATTAAATTATTTGAATTTCCATCATATTCTCCTCCCACTTTTGCACCTTGAGGAAGTTTCAAATCGGGCATAAAATAAGCAACCACCCCCTGTTCAACATCAAAATTCATCGCAAAGGTTTGTCCGCGATATAATTTTCTTGGCTCAGGGCCAACGAGAATTTTTCCTAAACCATTTTCTACCATTCCTGCCAAATCGGCAAGATTATATTTCCCAGAAATTTTTCCGTTTACTGCGCCCGGCGCATCTACCAAAATAGAACGTTCTCCACCTTCTACAAAGGTCTTTAATTTAGCATTCGGAATATGATATTTCTGATCTGCTGTTGCAAAATTCACATTGAAAGCCTCTACGTCCAAATTCAAATCATTGATGGTAGACATTGCCATTTTACCATTTACTCTACCACTTACGATCTGGCTTCCTGCTTTGTTGGTAAAATAATTCATATTCAAATAAGCAACATCAGCATCTACATTGGCAGAAATTCTTGAGGTACTAAAATCTATTAAACCTTTTATAGTGGCTTTTGCCTGCTCATCATTTACGGTAATCAATCCGTTGTATTTTTTATGATCTAAAAGACCATCCAACACAACATTATTGATTTCTTTATTCATAATTTCGATGCTTGAAATCTGAGATTTTGTACTCAGACGCATCGTGTTTACATCAAAACTTTGTCCGTCTAAATTGAATTTACCGGAGATTAAACCAACCGTTTTGCTTTTGGTAATAACAGAAGTATTTAAGTCGTTCACTTCTGCATATCCTTTATATTTAGGTAAAGTCGAACTGTAATCCGTTAAAGAGAAATTAGAAATTTTTGCCTGCCCGATTCCTGTCATCAGATTCCCTGAAGAAACATAGACTTGTTTCGGAGTTACTTTCGCTGTTCCGTTATATTTTAATTTACCAAAATCGTCTGCAAAGTTTTTCATCTTTGAAGAAACGAAAGTCGGCATCATTGCTTTCAGATCTTTATACGTAAAATCTGCTGAAAGATCATTGGTTTCAATTAAGAAATTACCTTTAAGTAAATCTTTAGCTTTTAGTTTTTTTGTTGCAATATTTACCGAAGGATTTCTAATCAGGAAGTTTTCTAAGGTAAAATGATTTAACGGGCCTGTCATTTTCCCGCTTGCATTAAACGGAATAAAATTATCCCAGTTGGTGACAAAATAAGAAATATCGTAACCACTTATCTGGCTACCCAATTTCATATTCATGTCCCACTTTACTTTATTTGTAAAATCTGCCCACGAACCTTTGTTTAAATTAAATTTAATATCTCCCTGAAGAAGCGAATGATCTGTATTTAAAGTAAGATCTCCCAAAGCCAGAAAATCTTCAGTCATCGAAAAATCGGTAGAAAATGTTTCTACAAAGTGAGATTTTCCCCATCTTTTGGTGGTAAAAGTAAAATTATCAATCCGTGCATCAATGTTTACGCCTTTTACTTTTACTTTTGGAACAATAAGATTAACGTTTGTTGCCGTTAACCATTTCCCAGGTTCACCCGGAGAATTTAGATTAACGATAGAAACTTTTGAATTTAAAATCTCCAGACGTGCATTCAGTTGAAAGGGAGGTTTTTTCGGGTCTCTTTTTTTTCCGCTGTCGAAAAGTTGTGTAAAACGGATGAAATTTGAAATACTGTCGCCTTTATAAGTAATCACCTTTATATCAGCATCATTAAGTTTCAACCCATTAAAACTTAATGAATTATTTTTTCCGATATTGGTCGCCAAAGAAAACCAGTCAGAATTAGCTTTGAATTCTCTTACCTTAATAAAGTCTAAATTTTTGTAATCCTTTATTTTTAAACCTTTAATGGTAACATCTCCAAAAAAATCTACCTCTACACTTTCCGTAGACATTTTCGCCTTAAAATCTCTGTTTACGATTTGTAAAGCCTGATCTGCAGCCCATCTTTTGGTAACGGGTAAATTAATAGCAATTAAAACAAGAACGATGATTGAGAAAAGGGTCCAGAAAAGAAATAATAATAATTTTGCCCACCAAGAATAGCTTACAACATCTTTTGCAGCCTGTTTACCAAACTCTTGTGCGGTATCTATCGGATGGTTTATAGCGTCGGAAGCCAATTCAGAAGCTTCTTTTACGGTCTCCTGAACATTTTCTACGGTCTTCTGCACCTGATCTCCCAGATTTTCAGCTACCGATTTTTTGTTCTCATTTTCGTTATTATTCTCTAACTTTGCCATTATTATGAGCGACTCTATAATTTTAGGTATCGAATCATCTTGCGATGACACTTCAGCAGCTATT
Source organism: Chryseobacterium mulctrae (assembly GCF_006175945.1). NCBI lineage: Bacteria > Pseudomonadati > Bacteroidota > Flavobacteriia > Flavobacteriales > Weeksellaceae > Chryseobacterium > Chryseobacterium mulctrae. The sequence goes on from NZ_VAJL01000001.1 coordinate 1,284,934, forward strand.
ATCAAAGGAAATTCTATTCTTTCAAACATTGCAGCCAATCAGGAAATCCACAAAGAATATGGTGGTGTAGTTCCCGAGCTGGCTTCACGTGCCCATCAGCAGAATATTATTCCTGTTGTTGAAAAATCTATACTTAAAGCAAATATACAACAAAATGCAATTTCAGCCATAGGCTTTACGAGAGGTCCCGGACTTTTGGGTTCTCTGCTTGTAGGAACCTCTTTTGCCAAGTCGCTCGCGATGAGTCTAGATGTTCCTTTAATAGAAGTAAATCACCTTCAGGCGCATATTTTAGCGCATTTCATTGATGATGCAAATCCTATGCCGCCCAAATTTCCGTTTCTATGTTTAACCGTAAGTGGAGGACATACAATGATTGTCTTGGTAAAAGATTATTTCGACATGGAAATTATCGGAAAAACAATTGATGATGCAGCGGGTGAAGCTTTTGATAAAATCGGGAAAATTTTTGATTTAGATTATCCTGCAGGTCCAATCATCGACCGATTGGCAAAAGAAGGAAATTCTGATGCTTTTAAATTTAATAAACCTAAATTAGACAACTACGATTATTCATTTAGCGGAATTAAAACTTCAGTTTTATATTTCATTCAGAAAGAAGTAAAGAAAAATCCTGATTTCATTAAAGAAAACATGAATGATCTTTGTGCTTCGGTACAAAAATGTATCATCGAAATTTTAATGAATAAATTAGAAAAAGCTGCAAAAGATTTAAACATCAAAGAAGTTGCGATTGCCGGTGGAGTTTCTGCCAATTCAGCATTGAGAAAAGTAATGCAGGACAATCACGAAAAATTAGGCTGGAATATTTACATTCCGAAATTTGAATATACCACCGATAACGCAGCAATGATTGCAATGGTTGCTCAGCTTAAATTTGAAAGAGGAGAATTTACAGATTTAAGAACTACAGCAACCTCAAAATACGATTTATAATGAAGATATTATTAGAAGAAAAAGTACTGGGAACACAATCTAAAAAGAACTCGAAATATTATTGGGTTTTAGAAACCATTACCGGGAAAAATGAAGTGACAGAACAATCTGAAGACGAAGATTATTTAATGGCGAGTTCAGAAATTGGATATATTCAAAATATAAAAGAAGAAATTATTGAGAAAATAAATTCTGAAAATGTTTTCAGTTTTGATTTCGAACCAAAAGAAGGAGATTATTTGTCGATCAAAAATAATTTAAGAAAAAATGAATATCTGAATATGATCTTCATGAATAATGTTTGGATTGAGGAAATTTATATGTGTTCATACAGAGATTGTGAAGGCGATATTTATACCACGATAAAAACCGGAGTGGCATTTATAAGTGAAAATGAGATATTTTTTTAAAGAACATTAACTTAATTTAAATCAGATAGATTCTAAATATTCCATTTTATGAAACTTTTTTTTGGAGAAATCAATAACGGAAAAGCAATCATCAATGACGAAGAACAGCAACACATTGTAAAAGTTCTTCGTATGAAAGACGGGGAAGAAATACATGTGACTGACGGAAAGGGAAATCTTGCTTCCGGAACATTGATTATTGAAGGCAAAAAAGCAGGAATTGAAGTTGCTGAAATTAAAACGGAAACTCCAGATTTCAGTCCTAAACTTCACATTGCCATTGCTCCGACAAAAAATATTGACCGTATCGAGTTTTTCGTGGAAAAAGCTGTAGAAATGGGAATTTCTGAAATAACCATTCTTCAAACCGAACAAACTGAACGTAAAAATTTAAACATTGATAAAATCAGGAAACAGGCAATTGCAGCCTCAAAGCAAAGTTTGAGATTTCATTTTCCTGTTATAAATGATTTGATTAAAATTCAGGATTTTCTTAAAACGATTGATTCTGAAACCACTTTTGTAGCGCATTGTAACGAAAATTTAGAAAGAATTGCTTTAAATGAAATTCCAAAATTAGAAAACTATACTTTTCTGATAGGTCCCGAAGGTGATTTCTCGGATAAGGAGATTCTATTTTTAGCAGAAAAAGGAATCAAAGCGGTTTCATTAGGAAATCAAAGATTAAGAACGGAAACTGCGGGAGTTTTTGTGTCTGCTTGGAATTATAATAAGATGATTAAATAGTTTTCTCTTTAAATCTTTTTATCGGCCAGGTAATTCCTACCTGAAGAGTATTGATCGGAAAATTTTCGGCTTTTAATAATCTGAAATTATATCCGACAGTCAGCTTTCCGCCACCGCCACCAAATCCAAAATATGGCATTACTCGTGGAATTACTTTTTCAAAATTAGTCTGGAATTGCACTTCTGCCCCTAAAGCAATTCCTGCACTTGAGCTTACTCCGATTTTAGGAGCCATAAAAAAATCATATCGGTTATTGAATATAAAATCACTTCCTGCATAATATACTTTTGCAGCACCGTGATTTCCCCCATACTCGATGATTCTGGCAAAAATAACTTCAATGATGTGCATTTGCGACGCTCTGAATGTTTCTGTATTATCTTTTGCGTCACCTGCATAATGATAACCTACTAATATTGCAGGAGTAACCGTAGTTTTTAATTTTCTATGAGAGAGCGTATCAAATTTCAATTGAGAGAACACACTACAGGATAAAAGCAAAAATAAAACTAGGAATAATCTCGCCATGATGATTTAAAATTTTAATAATAACTTTTAAAAGCTAAAATTATTATCCTTTAAGTATTTTTCAAAAATCTGGTTCCCGCTTCTCATAGAGTTTACTGCCCAACGAATTTTCATTCTCAGGAGTTTTTCCTCATTTAATTTATAATCAATATTCGATTTTATCAGCTTTTGCTTTAATTCATACATACAAATTGAGGCAGCAACAGAAACATTAAAACTTCTTGTAAAACCATACATCGGGATTGCCAAAGTTTCATCTGCAAAATCTAAGATCTCTTCTGAAACGCCTTCCATTTCAGTTCCGAAAACCAAAGCGATCGGTTCGGTAATCTCATATTCAGGTAAAAATTTTGCATTTTTTTCTAAAGAAACTGCCACCATTTTATAACCTCTGTCCTTAATATTCTGAAAAGACTCCATATTTCTTGGAAGTCTTTCAACTTCAACCCAAGTATCTGCGCCTTTTGTCACTCTTAAATTGGGCTCAAAGCTGTGCTCTTCCTGCAATGCCACCACTTTATGAAAACCACAAGCTTCAACAGAACGTACAATTGCCGCTGCGTTTCTGAATTGATAAACATCTTCAATCACCGGAAGTATAAAATCTGAACTTTCGGGAGCAAAATGTTCGATTTTTCTTAATCTTTCTTCCGTTAAAAATTGCTGTAAATATTCGTAAGTTTTCTCTAAATCTTTCATCTTCTTTCAAATCTTTGCAAATTAACGTAATTTTGAAATTCTGAACCTGAAAAGAAACTCAAAATCTTTAATTTAAATAAAAAAATGAAGAGAAAAGTCCTTCTGATTTATACCGGCGGAACGATTGGTATGGAAAAAGATTACGAAACCGGGAGTCTCCGTGCCTTTGATTTCGGAAATATTTTTGAAAAAATGCCCGAAATGAAATTGATGGAATGCGAAGTTTTCGTACATCCTTTTGCACAACCGCTCGACTCATCCGATATGGGACCAGAAGAATGGAGAGTAATTGCCAATCTGATATTCGACAATTATAAAAAATATGACGGTTTCCTGATTCTCCATGGAACAGATACGATGTCTTATACTGCTTCTGCATTGAGTTTTATGCTGAAAGGTTTAACAAAACCAGTTATTTTAACAGGTTCACAACTTCCGATTGGAGATTTGAGAACCGACGCCAAAGAAAATCTTCTGACCAGTTTGTATTATGCAAGTCTTTATGAAGAAAATGAAGCCGTGATACAGGAAGTTGCGATTTATTTTGAATATAAATTATTGAGAGGAAACCGTACTTTAAAATATTCTGCGGAGTATTTTGATGCGTATGCAAGTCCGAATTACCCAATTTTAGGGCAATCTGGAGTTCATTTGAAAATCGACAAGGATAATCTTTTCCGTTGTGACGGCAAAATTGAATTTCATGTAGACGAACATATTTCTGAAGATGTTTTGTTCTGCAGAATTTTCCCAGGAATGAAGCTGAATCATTTTAAAGAAATTCCGAAAATGAAGGTTTTAATTTTACAGGTTTTTGGTTCTGGAACAATTTTCAGCAACGAAAAAACCTTGGAAACTTTGCAGCAAATCAGAAATAACGGGACTGAAATCGTAGTGGTAAGTCAGTGTATTTCAGGTGGAATATCGTTTGGAAAATATGAGAACTCTAATATTTTCTCAAGAATTGGTGCCATCAGTGGAAGAGATATGACCGCAGAAGCTGCCATCACAAAAGCAATGCACTTGATTGACAACCCAAATTACAGCGGAAGTTTTGCAGATAATTTTTCATGGAATCTTTGTGGAGAAATAAGCGAGTAATTTTAAATTAAAGAATTTGTAGATTCAATAAAATAGCCTATTTTTGCAGTCTTCAAACATAGAGAGGTGTCCGAGTGGTTGAAGGAGCTACCCTGGAAAGGTAGTATACGGGTAACTGTATCGTGGGTTCGAATCCCATCTTCTCTACAAAACAAAACCAGATCAATTGATCTGGTTTTTTGCTTGAAATGCAGTTTCAAAATGCATTTCGACAATATAATGATGTGTATGAATGTTCAATAAATATTCTTTCATTTTAAAGCAAAAGAACCAAAAGCTCAAAACAGAAACCTTTTGTTAACATTAATAATCAATCCTAAAATTCCCAAAACCCGTGCGGATTATTTATATTAATTGGTTATTAGTTTTAACCGCTTTCAAGCAATGGGAATTTTATTAAATGGATTAATCTTTTATTTTTTTCTAAATCGGGCAATTTGTTTTAATTTCTAAATTCTAGTTTTGAAACCTCATTTCTTAGCCCCGATTGGAGCAATTGTTTGAGCTCATTTTTTTAGTTTCGGCGGCGGCTTTGCCGCCGCCGAAACTAAAAAATAGCGAGTGCGGAAAGCGGGATCAAGCTCCTAAAAAAAATCAATTGCAAATCGTAAGAAAACTATGTCCTCTCATGTGAATTTTTATCATTGCTTCAGATTTTAACTCGCTGTAAATACTTTGATCAAAAGCCTGAACTTCATTCAATTTTGAGTCTATGAAATCTGCAATTCGTACCACTGAAAAATAAAAATCTCGGTATAAAGACATATCCACCGTACTTCCGAAACGAGGAAGAAAAGCCTTTAAAAACGGAAGTTTTTTCTGATGCAGATTGTAATCGGGGCAATAGCCAGTTTTTTCTTTTGCAGTGATCAATTCGTAATGGTTGATGTAATCCAGAATCGTTTCATTTTCTTTCATTGAAATTTTATTTTTCTGAAAATATTGATGGATTCTGTCTAAAATATGTTGAGCATATTCCATCATCGTTATACTTTTTATTTCAGAAATATTGCTGATTCCGGTTTTAAAATTTTTAGCGTTTTCATGATTTATATTAAAAGAAATTCCAAAGTTTTCATGATACGGAAAGAAACAGTTATTTATTTCGATTACAGCATCTGCCTGCAATCTGTCTTTCGAAAAATTATAACATAAATACGGTTTATACATCTCTTTCAGATGAAGAAGAAAATCGGTCTCACTGGTGTTTCGATTGTTTTCAAACCAGTTTTCAAGATTGTCATAATAATCATTTTCAAATTCTCTGAAGCTTAAATAAAACGGGATTTCCATAACTCTCAATATTTTATACTGCAAAGCTATAGCTGTAATGCGCCAAAACTTGACGCGTTTTATTTTGATGTAAATTATTTTCAATAAAAAAGTCCGGCTCTAAAAAATTAGAACCGGACTTCAACGAATGAAATAATGATATGAATAAAAAAACTAAACCTATTTCCAGCCGCCACCTAAACTTTTGTAGATGTCGACTACAGTACTTAACTGTTTTTCTTTGGCTTCGATCAATTCCATTTTTGCATCTAAAGCGTCTCTTTGGTTTAAAAGAACTTCCAGATAATCTGCTCTTGAGTTTTTGAAAAGCTGATTGGCAATATCAATAGATTGGTTTAAAGCCTGTGTTTCCTGAGATTTCAACTGATAATACTGATCGATGTTTTTCACTTTAGACATTAAGTTTGAGATATCTAAATACGCATTCAAAATGGTTTTGTCATATTCATACAAAGCCTGAATTTGTTTCGCATCTGCCGTTTGAAAATTAGCTTTAATCGCACTTTTATTAATCAGTGGACCTGCCAATTCACCTACTAAATTGTAAGCAATAGATTCCGGAAGTTTCACTAAATATGAAGGTTTAAATGCTTCTAATCCTAAAGTTGCAGAGATTTCTAAACTTGGATAGAATTCTTTTCTTGCTGCTTCTACGTCTAATTTCGCAGCTTTTAATTCTAATTCAGCCTGCTTAATATCCGGACGGTTTGCCAATAACTGAGATGGAATTCCCGTATAAACAGTCTGCGGAATAATCGACATAAAACTTTCCTTCGTTCTCAAAATCGGTTGAGGATAACGTCCACAAAGGGCGTTGATCTGATTTTCTTTTTCCGTAATCTGCTGACGGATCGTGTACTCTGTCGCTTTAGATTTTGCCAGTTCAGCCTCAAACTTTTTCACGGCCAATTCGGTTGCTGCAGCCGCCTGTTTCTGAATTTTAGCAATTTCCAAAGCTCTTGTCTGCAGTTTGATATACTGCTGAATAATATCCAACTGATTATCCAGTGCCAACAATTCATAATAATTATCAGCCACTTCTTCGATCAGATTTGAAAGCACAAAATTCTTTCCTTCCACCGTTGAAAGATAGTGGGCAACGGCTGCATACTTTTCTGTTCTGAGTTTCTTCCAAATGTCGATTTCCCAGTTGGCCATTAAGCCACCTTCAAAATTACCCAGCGGATCGGGAATTTCTCTTCCCGGCTCAATTTCAGTGGAGGCATCTCCGGCTCCTTCGCTGGTGTAACGGCCGACTTTACTTACTCCGGCTCCCAGTCCTGCTCTGACCGATGGACTTAATCTACCCTTTTTGGCAACGATTCCGCTTTTGGCGATCTCTATTTCCTGAAGCGTAATCATTAGCTCCTGATTGTTTTTCAGAGAGGTTTCGATTAAACTTACTAAGTTAGGATCTGTAAAAAACTGTCTCCAGGGCGTAGTTCCGCTGTTGGTATTTTCGTCCTGCTGTTCGTTTTGATTAAAATTTTCAGGAATATTATTTTTTACTTCGTCCTGAATAACGGTTGCCATTGGCGCTTTACAACTTGCTAAAACAAGCGATAAGGCGATGGCTGCTATATATTTACTGTAAATCTTCATGTTTATCATCGTGTTGGTAAGGTTCTGTTTGTTCGGTTAACGGATTTTCTTCTTCATATTTTGCCAGTCGGGATTTATCGGCAATGGTTCCGAAAATGTAATACAGTCCGGGAATAATCATCAGTCCGAAAACGGTTCCCAAAAACATTCCTCCTGCTGCTGCGGTTCCAATCGTTCTGTTCCCCACCGCTCCCGGTCCGGTTGCCATTACCAAAGGAATTAATCCGGCAATAAATGCAAATGAAGTCATCAGAATCGGTCTGAAACGGATTGCTGCTCCTTCAATGGCTGCCTGCGCGACAGGAATTCCTTCTTCTGCTTTTTTCTGAACGGCAAATTCGATGATCAATACAGCATTTTTACCTAAAAGTCCGATCAGCATGACCATCGCAACCTGGGCGTATATATTGTTTTCCAATCCTAATAATTTCAGGCATAAAAACGCTCCGAAAATACCGGTAGGCAATGAAAGAATCACTGGTAGAGGAAGAATAAAGCTTTCATACTGCGCCGAAAGAATTAAATAAACAAATCCTAAACAGATCAGGAAGATGTAGACAGCTTCGTTTCCACGGCCCACTTCATCTTTTGAAATTCCTGCCCAGTCGATTCCGAAGCCTCTTGGTAATGTTTTATCGGCAACTTCCTGAATGGCTTTAATTGCCTGTCCGGAACTGTAACCCGGAGCTGGAGTTCCGCTCACCTCAGAAGAATTGTACATATTATGTCTTGTGATTTCAGAAAGACCATATACTTTTTCCAGATGCATAAAATCGGAATACGGAACCATTTGGTCTTTATCGTTTTTCACATATAATTTCAGCAAATCACTCGGCAATGCTCGATACTGCGGACCTGCCTGAACAATCACCTTGTAGGGTCTGTCGAAACGGATGAAACTGGTTTCGTAGTTCGACCCGATTAAGGTAGATAGGTTATCCATCGCTTTCTCGATACTCACACCTTTCTGCTCGGCCAGATCATTATCTATTTTCAGCATATACTGAGGGAAACTCGCAGAATAGAAAGTGAACGCAGAACCTAATTCCGGACGTTTTTTTAATTCCTTCACAAAATCAGTACTCACCTGCTCCATTTTTTGGTAATCGCCACTTCCTGCTTTATCTAAAAGTCTCAATTCAAATCCACCTGCAGCTCCATACCCAGGAATTGACGGAGGTTGAAAGAATTCAATGTTGGCTCCCGGGATATTCTTAGCTTTTTCTTCAAGCTTTTCAATGATTTCCGCGGCAGATTCTGAACGGTCTTCCCAACTTTTAAGGTTAATCAAACATGTTCCTGAGTTTGAACCCGTTCCTTCCGTCAGAATTTCGTAGCCGGCCAGTGAAGAAACAGACTGTACTCCATCGATATCTTCAGATTCTTTCAACAGTTCTTTCGCAATCTGATTGGTTCTTTCTAACGTGGAACCAGGTGGTGTCTGAATAATTGCATAGATCATCCCCTGATCTTCACCCGGAATAAATCCTGAAGGCAATGAATTGCTTAAAAAGTAAGTACACGCACAGAAAATCAATAACAAAGGAAGTGTGATGAACTTTTTAGTTACGGTTTTCTTCAGTAAGTTCTCATACTTACCTGCTCCTTTGGTAAATACGTTATTGAATTTATCTAAAAGAATCGTGATAGGACCTTTCTTCTTCGCTTTTCCGTGATTATTTTTTAAAATTAAAGCACATAAGGCTGGAGTTAAAGTCAATGCCACAACTCCCGAAAGAATAATGGATGATGCCATTGTAATCGAAAACTGACGGTAGAAAACTCCAACCGGACCCGACATAAATGCCACCGGAATAAATACAGCTGCCATTACCAACGTAATCGCGATAATCGCACCGCTGATTTCATGCATCGCTTCTTCAGTCGCCTTTAATGCCGAAAGTCCTTTCTCTTCCATCTTGGCGTGAACAGCTTCTATCACCACAATTGCATCATCGACAACGACTCCGATGGCCATGACTAATGCAAAAAGCGAAATCATATTTAAAGTAATTCCAAATGCGGACATGACTGCAAAAGTTCCTACCAAAGAAACCGGAACTGCAATCGCTGGAATTAATGTTGAACGCCAATCTCCCAAGAATAAGAATACAACGATCGCTACCAAAATAAAGGCTTCAAATAAAGTATGAACAACTTTTTCAATTGATGCATCCAAGAATCTTGAAACGTCATAACTGATGTCGTAATGCATTCCTTTCGGAAAGTTGGTTTTCTCCAACTGAGCCATCAAAGTTTTTACATTTTTGATAACGTCACTTGCATTGGATCCGTAAGACTGTTTTACCGTAATTGCGGCAGACGGTTTTCCGTTTAATGTAGAATAAATATCGTACATCGAAGACCCAAATTCTATATCGGCAACATCTTTTAATCTTACAAATTCTCCTGCCGATTTAGCTTTAAGAATAATATTTCCGTAATCTTTTTCATTATTAAATCGTCCCGGATATTTTAAGATATACTCGAATGACTGAGAACGTTTCCCTGAACTTTCCCCCGTTTTTCCGGGAGAAGCTTCTAAACTTTGTTGATTTAAAGCCTCCATTACTTCATCGGCTGAAATATTGTAAGCCGTTAATCTGTCTGGTTTCAGCCAAATACGCATTGCATATTCTCTGGTTCCCAAAATGTCAGCAAAACCAACTCCACTTACCCTTCTCAATTCAGACATTACATTGATATCCGCATAGTTAAAAAGGAATTTTTGGTCAGCTTTGGGATCGTCACTGTACAAGTTAATGTACATCAACATATTCGGTTCTTCACGGGTAATTTTCACCCCTTCACGCACCACCAAAGGTGGAAGCTTATTCACTACCGAAGAAACACGGTTCTGAACATTAACCGCTGCAACATTCGGATCAGTTCCCAGATCAAACACCACCTGAATAGAAGTTTCACCATCATTTCCGGCATCGGAAGTCATATATTTCATTCCCGGAAGACCATTTAGCCCTCTTTCCAAAGGAATAACTACAGATTTAATCAATAATTCGTTATTCGCACCTGGATAAGTTGCCGTAATATTTACTTTTGGTGGCGAGATCGCAGGAAACTGAGTAATAGGAAGTTTCATTAACGATAAAACTCCCATAAAAACGATAATCAAAGAGATTACAATCGACAGAACAGGTCTGCGTATGAATTTTTTAAACATAAAAATAATTATAAATGATAAATTATTAATGATGAATGATGGATCAATGATCGCTTATCAATTATCATTTATTTTTACTCTGCTTTTAATTTTAAAGATTGAAGAACTTTCTTCGGATCCTGGAATTTCACTTTTACTTTTTGGTCGTCTTTTACTTTCTGAACTCCTTCCAACAAGATTTTATCACCACCTGAAAGACCAGATGCAACAACATAAATATCCGGAAGTTCATAGGCAACTTTAATATTTTTAGATTTTGCTACCCCATTTTTATCGACAACAAAAACATATTTCTGATCCTGAATTTCGTAGGTTGCTTTCTGAGGAATAATTAAAGCATTCTTCAACGGTAAAGTCATACGGATTTTTCCTGTTTCCCCATTTCTTAATAGCTTTTCAGGATTTGGAAACTTTGCTCGGAAAGCAATATTTCCAGTTTCATTATCAAACTGACCCTCGATGGTTTGAATTTGTCCGGTTTGATTAAATAAATCACCGTTTGCCATTACCAGATTTACATTCTGATTTCCTCGGTCTGCAACATTCTTCTGATAATTAAGATATTCAGGTTCGGAAACATTGAAATAACTGTAAATATCTGTGTTGTCTGAAAGCGTCGTCAAAAGATCACCTTCATCCACTAAACTCCCTAGTTTCAAAGGAATTCTGTCAATAACTCCAGAGAACGGAGCTTTAATATCTGTAAATGAAAGATGGATTTGAGCTAATTTCATTTCAGCATTCGCAGCATCCAATTTAGCTTTAGCCATTAATCTTTCGTTTTTTGAAACAATATCGTTGTTTGCTAATGTACTTGCATTTCTCAGCTCAATTGAAGCCTGTTCAACTTCAGCTTTTGCTTTTAATAATTCAGCCTGATACAATTGGGGCATAATTCTGAATAATGTCTGTCCAGCCTTTACGTATTGACCTTCATCTACATAGATTTTCTCAAGGAAACCTTTTTCCTGAGCACGAATTTCAATGTTTTTTACCGATTGAATCTGCGCAACAAAATCTTTGTTAATAATCGTATCCATTTTTACAGGTGAAGTCACCGGATACACTGAATCTTCTTGTTTTTCTTCTTTTTTCTCGTTACAGCTAAACAGTAAGAGAACAGCGCTTAAGACAGCACCTGAGACAACTCTTTTCATCATAATTTTAGAGTGGTATAAATCGTTAAAAGTTTAATTTGAATAAATAATTCTGGAAATAATTACATTGTGAAATCATTCAAAGCACAACGCAATGCTTTTGTTCCGGTTCTGGAACAAAAAAGAAAATGGGAAAATGAAATTTTAGATTCTGATAGAACGAATCAAAATAAATGTTTTTACAGAATTGAAGTGCTGTAAAAATTCGGAAATTGAGGGTTTAAACCTTTTTTTGAATAATAATCCAAATGAATAAATTAATCCAAATACACTGGCAAAAACGATAATTGCCTGTACTGTATCTGAAAATTGAAAATCATCTTCAGCCAATTCTATCGAAAAACCGTCGGTAGTATTCGTTATTTGCTGAACTGAAAATTTAGCTCCTGATTGATTGGTCTGATCAATCTTATTGGGATAATTATGAGCAATATGACCCGAAAAGTCATTACGCAAAGTTTTGACATTAAGCTTGCTTTCCACCATAAAAAGCAGAAAAAGGCTGGTCAAAAAATATACGATATAGTTTCTCATTTCAAGATGCAAATGTATGCTTAGATTTTAATAGTCGATTCACTATTAACAAAATTTAACTCTTCTTGAAATCGGCTGAAAAAATGAGTGAGAGAAGCGGCTGATTATATTTAACATTAAAATAAACTCATAAACAAAGATTAAATTATTTAAATTATTAAAAATTAACATTTTTTAATAAGAAATAATTGTAATTTTACACGACCAAAGCAATATATTAGAAAAACCTTAAAAACCAAAATTACAAATGAAGAATTTTTTACTTGGATTTTTTATAATCCTCACATTATCAGCGTGTACACATTCCGCTAAAGATCCCGAAACTGCCAATGTAAAGAAGGAAACACCTACATCTCAAGATGATATTACAAAGGTAACTGTTACTGACCGCCACGGTGATGAAATGGAAATTATCACCAACAACACTAAAAATACTGTTGTGGTGAGACTAAACGGACAAAGCTATGAGCTTAAAAAAAATATAGAAAACCCCAGTTTTTCTACAGAGGATAATAAATATCAATTTACTGAAACCAAATATGAAGTCACCTTCTTAAAAAAAGATGCTGATATGGTCTTGTTTCATGCAAAAAAAGATCAGCCAACCAAGAAAATGGCTTTACAATAATAAGAAAAGACGCTTTATTAAGCGTCTTTTTTCTTTAAAATCTATCGATTGAAATTTCTTTAGGTAATGGAATATTATTTTCAATATAATCAAATAACGTCTTTGAGAAATAACATCCATTAAGAATTCCGCGAGCTCCCAAACCGTTAAATACATATAAATTGGAATGCTGAGCATGTCTTCCTAAAATAGGTCTTCTATCTTTTACCGTTGGTCTGAAGCCAAAATGAATTTCTTTAATTTCAAAATCATTCGGATAAAATTCTGAAAGTCCTCTTTGTAATTGCTCGACTGCAGAATTATCTATTTCGTGATGTAATTGCTCACGGTCGTATGTTCCACCATAAAAATGAAGATCATTGTCTAAAGGAAATAAAAAGTGCTTTTTCTTGACAGTAATATCTTGCTGAATAGGTTCAGAAAGTTTTACGCGGATGTGATGCCCTTTGTTTGGATTAACAGCAATCTCTGAAAAGTATGGATTCTCTTTTACTCCCATTCCTTCGCAGAACAAAATATTTTTAAAGCTAAAATCTTTATAAGTAGAATTTGAAGTATCAATTACAGAATAATCGAATTTCTCTTTGACTAAATTTCCTTTATTTTCTAAAAAACTTAATAAACCAGCAAAAAAACCTTTAACATTTAGTCTCGTTGACTGATTGACCTTTCCGGCCTGAAAGTCATTTTTTACACCATTTAAATGATCGAAATTTTCATCTAAAAAGTTTTTTAGGTCATCATTCGCTGATTTTTTAAGCCAAAGTTTTTGTTCGTTCTCATCATGAAAAATTCTATGAATAGGAGATTCTATTAAATAATTTTCGCCTGTATAAGACTCAATTTTTTTCAAAGATTTTTTCAGAAAGTCAATTTGTTCCTGAGCTAACCAAAATGTAGTAAACTTTTTTAGGACAACCGGATTAATAATTCCGGCAGAAATTTGTGAAGCACTTTTCTTTCCTTCTGAGAAAATTACAAATGATTTATTATTTAAAAGTAACTGATGAGCAAAAAATAAAGCCGCATAACCATCACCAACGATGATGTAATCTACATTTTTCATATAAAAGATTTTATTTAAAAGTCATATACAATCATTTACCACAACTATGTAAAAGGCGATTGTATAATAAAAAAACCTGAGTAAATGTACTCAGGTTTTTTATAAATATCAAGTGAAATTTAGTAATTCCACATATCGTTTTCCATTTGAAGAATCTGATCCTTGATTCTTTGGCTTTCAGCCAATTGCTCTTCAGCATTTCTAGGAACATAATCTTTAATAGTACCATCACCAAGACCGTTGCTTGATTTGTAGATGATTGAAGAAAATCTTCTTGCATTGATTATATCATCAAAAGATAAATCCGCTGACGAATTTGCTCTATTGAATACATAATTGTTTGCTAAAATATCTCTCGCTTTTGGATAATAAATCCAAAATAAATCAATCAATTCGTCTTTACCAGCAATTGGTTTACCTTCAGCATCAAAAACACCTTGTACAGCTGGATCTGGACCCATTGCTGCAATACCAAGAGGTCTGTACTTCATCATTCCATCTCTTTTGTCGATGAACCACATACCCATGATTTTTAAAACTTTAACATTCTCAGTTGTAGTTTCAAAAATATCTGTATTTTGTTTAATTTCCTGCTCAGTAGGTTTTCTTCCAGAAGCGATAATATCAACTAAGCCGTCACCTGTAACTATCTTCTGCAATCTAGCTTTAATTTGCTCAGGTGTTAACTTTATTGAAAAATTTTCATCATCATACACCTCTTGGATTTGACCACTCATTGCTGCATCTAACAAAATCTGGTATAAAGATCTTGTCGTTTTAGAAAGCAACGCATTGGGATTGTCATAGTAAAAAGGCTGATTGATCTTATCATTAAGGTCAATTACTTCCCACACCATCATGCTTTTAAGAATATCTTTATCATCTACAAAGCCATATTCTAAAGGAGTAATTTTATTACTAATAACAGTATCTCCTACTTTTCTCATATTTTCAGCTCTCATCTGTCTGAATTCTTCCGGAGAAGAAGCATTTAGAATAGTCTGAGAGAATGCAAACCCAGAAGCTAAAACTAAAAGACTGCTAATATATTTTTTCATAATAATTGCTTTTTAATCTTATGGAACATTAATAACGATTGGAGTAATTCTCTTAACAGGTCCCTCAAGTCCCTGAGCAGTAGCTTTAATTTCAATAATCGAAACAATATCTCCAGATCTTACATTTTTCAATAAACCTTCTGCATCTGCAAGTGAATTACCTTTAACAAGCATTGCTGCTTTACCAGGAACTCTTACCATAAACTCGGTAACAGTAAATGTTACAGGGAAATCAAAGTCAGGAATTGCTGCCTGTACAGTTTGATTCTTAATTGAGCTAGCTGGCATAGCAAGTGCATTTTGTCCTCTCATCTGACCTTGTGGAGGAGGTACATTTTTAATTCTGTATTCAAATACCTGAGAAACAGTTTTACCGCTAGGCTCTGTTCCTGATAATGTTAATTTTACAGTATTCCCACTTTGAGGTTTTACAATCCATTTACCAGCACCTGTATTTCTTACTTGAGCTCCAGGAGCAGATAAAGATAATTTAGCATTGTCTGCACCAAGGATAGAACCTGAAACAGGGTTTTCTAATCCTCTATACATTACGTTCATCTTATCAGCAGAAAGTAATAAACCTTTTTCAAGTTTAACTTCTTGTGGACCAGCGATTACATTATAGGTATGCGTGAACGGGAATTGCTGAGCTTTTCCTGTAGCATCTGTTAAAGTAATTACACCGCCAATCTTTTTCTCGCCAATACCTCCGGTGTTTAAAGGAAGATATCCTTTACCGTTTTCTTGTCTACTTACACCACTGATGCTGATTTTACTGCTGTTAGAATAGTTACCTAGCATTACAACAGCTTCAGCTTTCTTACCAACCTGAACGTCTGTAGGAGCAGAAACAATTGCTTCATAGCTTGTAAATTTAATACTAGCATCTACTTTTTCCTGAAGCATTAACGCCAATGCATCTGATTGTACGTTTCTTGCATCATTCTGAATAATCTCTAAATTTGAAATCGCAGCAATAAGAGGTTGGTGATAAAATTTATTCTGAAACCAAGTTTTACCATTTGGAGATTTTCCAGCAGGATACTCTGCAATGATTGATTTATTTGCTCTCTCTACTAATTTCAGTAACTGTGGATTACCTCCAAAAGTAGCTACAATATAAGATCTTACATCATCCAATTGCTTTTTAAGTTCTAAAGCTTTTGCAGAAGGTGAATTTTCATCGCCTTCTTTAAAGAAGTATTCAGTTGTAGCTTCGTTATTGTTTAATGCTGAGAAGTTTTCACTTACATCCATGTCTTTTCCTGTTTTAGGATCTTTGTCATAGAAATCTGATTGCTTCTTCAGAACTAATTTTATATCATCAGCTGATTTTACCAAAACATCAATCTTGCTTTTCAGTATTTTGTACTGTTCCCAAGGTGTTGCATAAGTATCAGGAACTTGCTGAGCTTTTGCTTCTAATGTTTTTTCAAAAATATCTTCATTTTTCTGCTCTGTCAAGTGTCTTGTATCATTTAAGGCTCTTGTAGAATCATAATATGATCTGATAATTTCAACATCGATGTTTAGGGCCATCATAGCGATGAACACCAAATACATCAGGTTGATCATCTTCTGACGTGGAGTCTGTTTTCCTTTTGCCATTCTCTTTTCTTTAGTTTTTGTTTAAATAATGGTTAAGGATTATGACTTCATAGCAGTTAACATACCACCATAAACTCTGTTTAAGCTGTTTAAGTTGGTTGTTAAACCTTGTAATTCTTGATTAAATTTCTCAGATTGCTCTGCTGATTTCTGCATATCATCAACATATTTTTTAGCGAAATCTGATTGTCTCTGGC
Source organism: Chryseobacterium mulctrae (assembly GCF_006175945.1). Lineage (NCBI taxonomy): Bacteria > Pseudomonadati > Bacteroidota > Flavobacteriia > Flavobacteriales > Weeksellaceae > Chryseobacterium > Chryseobacterium mulctrae. The sequence continues at coordinate 1,301,701 of NZ_VAJL01000001.1, forward strand.
CGTTTTCTAACTGCATTGCATAAAGAGCATTCATGCTTTCCATGTGTGAAGCAGCTTTGTTTAACTGATCGTTATATTTGTGTGTAGAAGCAGATACGTCAACAGTTTGGTTGATTTGATCTACTGAGCTTGAGAATTTGTCAATCCCTGTTCTTAGTCTATCAAACAACTGTACATCAAGCTTTGCATCCTGAAGCATTTTATCTAACTTACCTGAAAGAGAGTTTTCTAATTCCGCAAAATGATCAACGGTGTTCTTTGCAGAGATATTTGAATGTAGAGGATTTGGATTAGCATGCTTATCCAACAATTCAGGATAAACATTTTCCCAGTGGTACGACTCTTCAGCAGCAGGAGGGTCGAATGCAAAAATGATAAAGATAATTGCCTCAGTTACAAGCCCTACTGTAAGAGCGATGTTTCCGTTAATTGGTCCCAAGGTAATGTGAGTAATTTTAAGCCAAGCTCCAAGAATTACAATTGCAGCACCGAATGAATAGAAGAAATTCATCCAAGCATCTTTAGTCTTAAACATATAAGTTAGTTTTTTTTAAGTGTTATAAATTGATAATAAATAATCTAAGTAAAATTATCTGTTAACTCTTTTCGCTTTAACAGCTGCTTCAGGAATATCTTGTACCGTTCTGAAACCGATATAACTTCTAGCAGAATCTTTGTTTTCCCAGTCTCTTGCACCTGTCATCAACATATAACCAACATCTTTCCAAGAACCTCCTCTTACAGATTTTTTGTTATCTGCTTTAGATTTAATAGAAGGATTTAAAGTAGAAGAGAATCCGTATGCAGAATTGTTATATCCTGAATCCGTCCACTCAGATACGTTACCTGCCATATCAAATAATCCAAAAGTATTTTTCTTGAATTTTTTTACAGGAGCTGTATAAGTATAAGTACCTTTTTTCTCATCTTCCATATAGCTACCTCTTTTTGGCTTGAAGTTTGCTAGATAACAACCTCTATCATCCATTAAATAAGGACCACCCCATGGGTAAGTTGCATTTTGTTTTCCACCTCTTGCAGCATATTCCCATTCCATTTCGTTAGGAAGACGGAATCGTAAAGGTCTTTGTTGTTTTCTTTTCAAGCTTTCGTTATAATCAGACTTCAATTTAGTTCTGAAGTCACAGTATGCTCTTGCCTGATCCCAAGTTACCCCAACAACAGGATAATCTTTGTAAGCTTTGTGCCAGAAATACTGTTCAAATAAAGGCTCATTATAAGTAAAGTGGAAATCGTTTACCCAAACTGTTGTATCTGGATAGATTGCAATGCTTTCGCTTCTTAAGAAGTTTACTCCTCTTTGGTTATCAGCGATAGCAACATCCATATCTCCCCATCTATACCCATATTTTAGTTTACTAACATCAATAAGTCTTTCACTACCTACTCTAGAAGATGCAGGTAAGTACATAGATTCAAGAACTTCTGCATATTCTACATCTGGATACTTTGAAGTATTCCAATGTAATGGAATTTTCCAGTCTAGTTTTTTGCTTGCATCGAAGCCATCATCTCTTCCTCCAGCTCCTTCAAGATATTCCTGATATGGTGTAAGGTTTTCTTCTTTTTTAGCAAGATAAGCATAGTCTCCGATGCTTGCGCCTCTTCCGCCACCTTCTCCGCCTTCACCTGCTGCTTCAGCAAGCATCGTTCTGGCGATAGAATCTCTTACATAATTAATGAAAACCCTGTATTCTGCATTAGTAGTTTCTGCTTCATCCATAAAGAAAGGAGCAACAGTTACAGTTTTCAAAGGTGCAGTTTCACCATTATTGGTAAATGATTCATCGGCCATACCAGCAATAAAAGAACCGCCAGGAATTGCCACCATACCATAAGGTCTTTGTGCAACAAATGATTTTGTTTTTTCTCTAGGTATCAATTCTCCTTTTGTTCCAGGCTTCCCTACAGAAGAAGATCCACCACCTGAACAAGATACCGATGCTACCGACGCAGACAATAATAAAAGAAATATCCTTTTCATGTTAATTTTTATAATTAAGCCGTAAATATATAATTTTTTTAAGAAACTTTTAAGATTTTTTTTAGAATAACGAAAAAAAACTAAACTTATTTTATTTCCAAGTACTTTTTACTCTACAGTTACTGATTTTGCAAGATTTCTTGGCTGGTCTACATTAGCACCTCTATATACTGCTATATAATAAGCTAGTAGTTGTAAAGGCACAGAAGCTACTATTGGAGAAAAACATTCTGATGTTTCAGGAATTTCAATCACATAGTCTGCCATTGCGCTAACTTGTGTATCTCCTTTGTTTACAACCGCAATTACTTTACCTTTTCTAGCTTTAATTTCCTGCACATTACTTACAATCTTATCATAATGGCCTTTTTTAGGGGCAATGATAACAATTGGCATGTTTTCGTCAATTAGAGCGATTGGGCCATGCTTCATTTCTGCAGCAGGATAACCTTCTGCATGGATGTAAGAAATTTCTTTTAATTTAAGAGCACCTTCCAAAGCTGCAGGATAATTATAACCTCTTCCTAAGTAAAGGAAATTGGTTGCATTGATGAAGTCTTTTGCAATACTTTGAGTAAGCTCGTGAGTACTCTCCAAGACTTCTTCTATTTTCTTAGGAAGTGCATCCAACTCAGAGATAAGACTCATAAATTCAGCATTTCCTAAGTTACCGTTGTGTTTTCCTAACTTTAATGCAATTAAAGAAAGGATAGTCAACTGAGCTGTAAATGCTTTTGTAGAAGCAACACCAATTTCTGGTCCTGCATGAGTATAAGATCCTGCATCTGTAATTCTCGCAATAGAAGAATCTACTACATTACATATACCATATATAAATGCACCTTTTTCTTTAGCTAATTTTAAAGCAGCCATTGTATCTGCAGTTTCTCCCGATTGAGAGATAGCAATTACTACATCTTTATCTGTAATAATAGGATTTCTGTATCTGAATTCTGAAGCATATTCTACTTCTACAGGAACTCTTGCAAATTCTTCAATTAAATACTCTCCGATAAGACCTGCATGCCATGAAGTACCACAAGCAATGATGATTATTCTGTTAGCATTTTTGAATTTTTCTACATGGTCCCAAATTCCCGCCATTTTAATAACTCCTTCATTTACAATAAGTCTTCCTCTCATTGTATCGTGGATCGATTTTGGCTGTTCAAAGATTTCTTTAAGCATGAAATGCTCATATCCACCTTTTTCTATCTGCTCTAAGCTTAATTTTAATTCTTGAATTTCAGGAATTATTTTAGAATTTTCTGTAATTGTTCTGATATCCACACCGCCTTCTAATGATATAGTCGCCATGTGACCTTCTTCAAGATAAATTGCTTCTTTTGTAAATTCAACAAAAGGAGAGGCATCAGAGGCAATAAAATATTCTTGATCGCCTATTCCAATTGCTAATGGAGAACCTAATCTCGCAACAACCAAAACTCCAGGATGATCTTCATGCATTACGGTAATAGCATAAGCTCCATAAACTTCATTTAAAGCATATCTTACAGCTTCGGGAAAATCTATCTCAGGATTAATATCTGTAAAATATTGGATAAGATTAACTAAAACTTCTGTATCTGTTTCCGATTTGAAAGAAAAACCTTTCTCAGTAAGCATTGTTTTAATTGTATCATAATTTTCAATGATCCCGTTATGTACAAGTGCTATTTTATTATTATTTGAAACATGAGGGTGTGAGTTTCTATCACTTGGTACACCGTGAGTTGCCCAACGTGTGTGTCCCATCCCTATTTTGGAAGTTCCTTTTAAATCATTAGAAATATTGACCAAGTCATCAACCTTTCCTTTAGTTTTCTCAACACTAAAGCTGTTTTCTGTGTTTTCTAAAACAATTCCGGCACTGTCGTAACCTCTATATTCTAATCTTCTAAGACCATTGATAACAATATCATAAGCATCCTGAAAACCTGTATAACCAACTATTCCGCACATATTTTATTCAAATGTATTTTTTAATGTTTTTATTTTTTTGTACCGTAAGTAACTTTTAATTGAATTTTGTTCTCGTTCGAATTGTCTGAACCTATAAAAACAGCTCTTCCCGTAGAAAATGCTCGTGTAGTGTATTTGTATCCAGCAATAGAACTAGAAAGACTAGGAGTAAACTGAGCAAGATCTATTTTGAAATATTTGTCTTTATAATCGTTATAAGTATCAGTCGATTCAACAATATCTTTTAAAGATTTAGTTACCGTAAACTCATAATAGGCAGGATTTTTATCTGTATCATAGGCTCTTATAGGAATAAATAGAGCTCCTAAAGAAGTATAATCAGTTGTAAATGCTGTTGTTTCTTTTCCATCAGAGTCTTTATCTCTTTGAACGATCGTAAAATCTTTGACACTTGGTTTTGGATAAGGATTTGACCATTCTAATTTATCTGTATAAATTCTGATTTTAGCACTAATAATAGCAGCCTTGTCATTTTGATATTTCTCTTTCAGCCTATCAATCTCTTCTTTTTTGAATTTTATACCAATAGAATTCCCTCCCATTCCTTGTGCAAAAAGTTTTGCGTCACCAGTAACACTATTTGGGTTAGCATAGGCTTGAACAGCCGCACCACTTCTATTATATTCATAGAAACCAGAACGCATATTTGTACCTTTTATAGTAAAGTCATACTTTGTTTGAGGTCTAGTATTGACACCATCTACAAGTTTATCGTTCTTATAATACATAATCAGCTCCATATCATCAGGAGTAAACTGGAATAAATAACCATCATCTTCAGCAACGGATACCTTTAAACCTTTGAAGTGTCTGATAAAATTTGATAAATCGCTTAACTCAGGCTGTCCTTTCTTATCAATAATTTTAGACTGAAATATAGAAGGCGACAACTGAATCCTTAAACCTGGTGCCGGTGTTAATAATGATATTGTTGAAGGAAATATTTGAGAATTATCCGAATCTTTTGTAATTGAAACAGAACTTACGTTACCATTTTTAATTTCTTTTGAACCTAAAAGTGTAGTATAATATGTAGCAAAATCTTTATTAGAATAGACAATATCGTTATATCCATTCATAAAATCTTTTACTTCGTACACTTGTAGTGTAAGATTCTTTTTAGCTTTCCCAAACTTTGCAACAGGATATGTACTTACTACTTTTTTAGCATTTATATTTCCATCAGGATAAATGTAATTCTCATCTGTGGTAGTAGCTACAAGCGAGTCAGCACGATAAATCGGTTTAATCACCAAAACTACCGAATCTACTATTGCATTAGTTCCAAAATCAGGGTTATAAGAAGGCAATCTTACTTGGGTAAAATAAGAAGCTTTTTGCTTACCAAACTGATTCTCATCAAAAGCTCCCAAAACAGCAGTTGAAGCAGTTGAACCAGGACTAATAAGATTTAATAGTTTATATGCATCTGTTCTTATTGTATCATTATTATTAATATTATACGCAATAAGATCATAAGAAGATTCTACTCCCTCTGCTGCACCATTTAAAAATAGCTGTTCACCTAAAGAATCCGGTTCCGGTTCGCAGTTATAAACTAATACACCACCTAAAACCATTACAGAAAGAATGGTGAAAATTTTTCTAATATTATAAATCATCAAAATGTATATTAATATAATTTACTGATAGAGTCTACATCTAGGTATTCAGATTTTGAAGTAGTTGTTTCATTGAAACCTTTATCAAGATCACCGTTCAAAAACTCATCTCCTTTTACAACTTCGTCTACATAATTCATACTTTCGATTACGAAACTCTCGAAGCTTGGATTATTTAACGCATTTAAATCTGAAATATTATCAAACTGAAGTTTCTCGCCTACATTTCCTGCCAAAGCTGCATCTTTCTCATTATATAATGAAAGTACAATTTTAGCATCTTTGAAGTAAGTATCAGATTTGTAATATGTTTTCAGATAAATAGGCACAAAAGAAGACATCCATCCATTTAAATGGATAACATCTGGAACCCAGTTTAGTTTTTTGATTGTTTCTATCACACCGCGTGCAAAGAATATCGCTCTCTCGTCATTATCATCAAACGCTACTCCTTCGTCATCAAAATAATATTGTTTTCTTTTAAAGTATTCTTCGTTATCAATGAAATAAACCTGTAGTCTCTCACCCGGAAGTGAAGCCACTTTAATAATTAATGGCTGATCTAAATCATTGATAATAATATTCATCCCCGAAAGACGAATTACTTCATGAAGCTGGAATTTCCTCTCACTTATCTGTCCGAATCTTGGCATAAAAACTCTTACATCATTGCCTTCTTGGTGCATTTTAAGTGCCATTTTGTTTACCACCGCTGCTAAATTTGTATCTTCCTGATAAGGGTACATCTCTGTGGTAATGTACAGTATTTTCTGATTGGGCATATAATTTTTTATATAATTTTTAAATAACGCTTAATATGCAAAATTACGAAAAAACATTCAACATTATCCTAATTAACATTTTTTTACGATAGTTCTTAAGATATTGCTGGAAAACTAAAAATAAATATCTTAATATTAGTATTTTTGAATTGTTATTAAAATAAACTATGGAAGTTCTAAAAAACAAAAAAACACTTCAGGATTTTATAGAAAGACAGAAGGAAATGGGCAAAAAAATAGGTTTTGCGCCAACAATGGGAGCTTTACACAATGGGCACCTGTCATTATACGAAGCTGCAAGAAAAGAAAATGACCTGGTCATTTCTTCAATTTTTGTAAATCCTACACAGTTTAACAATGCTGAAGATCTCGAAAAATACCCAAGAGATACCGATCGCGACATCTCCATTCTCAAAAATTCAGAATTGGTAGATGCTGTTTATCTTCCTCAAGTTGAAGATATTTATCCTGAAAAAACAGAAAGCCAGCGTTACGATTATGATGGTTTGGAAAATGAAATGGAAGGAAAATCAAGACCGGGGCATTTTGACGGGGTAGGAACAGTAGTTGAAGAACTTTTCAGACAGGTAAAACCAGACAACGCTTATTTTGGAGAAAAAGATTTCCAGCAATTAGCTATTATCAAAAAAATGGTCGAGAAAAAGCAACTTCCTATTAAAATAAAAGGAGTTTCTATTTACAGAGCAGAAAACGGTTTAGCTTTAAGCTCAAGAAATCAACGTCTCACCGAAACCAGAAAAGAGGATGCTAGAATAATTTTCGAAACATTAACAAAAGTTAAAGAATGGTTTAAAAGCACTTCAGTTTTTAACATTAAAGAAAATGTAGACGAAATTTTTTCTCATCAAAAAAACATGAAATTAGAATATTTTCTGATTGCTGATGAAAGCACATTAAAAGAAACCAATCAAAAAGAAGATGGAAATTCTTACAGAGCCTTTATCGTAGTTGATGTAGACGGAGTAAGATTAATTGACAATATGCACTTGGATTGACACAAAAATCAAAGGCTTCCTTCAGGAAGCCTTTGAACACCAAATCACAAAATATTAATATGAAAAAAATTTACTTTTCAGTAAACTTGTGACCCGGCTGGGATTCGAACCCAGGACCCATACATTAAAAGTGTATTGCTCTACCAGCTGAGCTACCGAGTCGGTCACATCAAATTAACGACGACAAATATAAAATTAATTTTATAAAATATCAATGATTAATTAAATATTTTTTTTCTGCAGTGCCTGCGACTGGACTCGAACCAGCACATCCTTAGGAAACCACCCCCTCAAGATGGCGTGTCTACCAATTTCACCACACAGGCAATAAAATTACAAAAATCTAGTAATTTTTCGCTAGTGACCCGGCTGGGATTCGAACCCAGGACCCATACATTAAAAGTGTATTGCTCTACCAGCTGAGCTACCGAGTCGGTCACTTTATTATCAAGTTTCATTGTTAAGTAATGTCCCTTGTTTTTAGTGGTGCAAAGATATAACTTTTTTCATTATCTCAAAACTTTTTCGCAAATTTGTTTAAAATATTTTCATGATAATTTCACTGGTAGGATACATGGGGAGTGGCAAATCTCACATTTCCAAAATATTAAGCGATAAAATAAATTTTAAATTAATTGACCTCGATAAAGCGATTTCTCGTCGAAATAAATTGACCATTCCTGAAATCTTCGAAAAAAAGGGAGAAATTTACTTTAGAAAGCTAGAAAGAGAAACTTTGGAGGAAATTTTAGCCAGCCAAGAAAACATCGTTTTGAGCTTGGGTGGAGGAACGCCGGTTTATTATAATAATATGGAAATTATTAATAATAATTCGAAGAGTATTTTTCTAAGAGCTTCAATCACTACTTTAGTAGAAAGAATTTCAAAGCAGAAAGAAAAAAGACCTTTAATTGCAAAAATTGCCGATGAAGATATCCCGGAATTTATTGCTAAACATTTATTTGAGAGAAATGTTTATTACAGCAAGGCACAATTCAGCATTAATACGGATAATAAAAATCCTGAAGACATTATTCAGGAAATAATAGAAAAGCTCTATCTCTAGAGCTTTTTCTTTTTATAAATTAACGCTTAATCGTTGGTTTCAGAATCACTGCCGTCTTCACCAAAGAAATCATCCCAATCTGTAAAATCAGCAGTGACATCATTTTCCACATAATCATCCATATCTCTTCTGTCTTTTTTAGTAGGTCTTCCTTCTCCTCTGTTTCGATAATACTCCTGAGACATCTTTCTCATCATTAATTGCTCGTACTGATCTTTATCTGTTACATCTTTGATATGAAGCGGAACTAATTTAGCTCCAATTCTACTTTTAGGAATCTGTATTACTTTAATTTTATACTCAATTTGGTTTTTGCGAATTTTGATAACATCTCCTTCTTTTACTTCTTTGGATGACTTCACAACCGAGGTTCCGATAGAAACTCTGTTCTTTTTTATTTCATCTGCAGATACCGATCTTGTTTTATAAAAACGAATGCTCCATAAAAATTTATCTATTCTCATATTTTTTTATACTTTTGTCGTTATATTATTTGTAAAGTAATTAAAGTTTTTGAAATGAAAAAAATATTTTTGTATATCCTTGCAGGATCGTTGTGTTTCGCAGCTTGTAAAAAGGATGATGAGGTGGAAACTTTCGTAGAACCGGAAGACATCAATGTAAGAAACTCTTATGACCAGCAGGCTATTCAGAAATTCATGGATAACAACTACTTAGATACGCAGGGAAACATAAAAGCTTTCACATCAGATGCTGCTGATGATAATGAGAAAAAATTATCTCAATTGGACCCTCAAACACTCCCGTCCGGAGTTATTTATATCAAAAGAACCGGAGCACAGCCTGAAGACAGCACTCCTCCTTCAACAGGTGTAACAATAGGAGATTCAACTCAGATTAGAACAATGATGAGAGCTAATTATTATCTTGCTAAAGATACAGATGGAAATGTTTCGTTTGGAGGAGCAGGAGCTCTTTTAAATACAATTGACGGAAGCGGCTCTCCCGTAACTGATCCTATGTTTTATTTTGTAAAAAAGAGCGTAAGAACTGCTGCCGGACAAAACAGTAGTTATTATGAAATAGCAGGCCTAAAAGAGGGTTTAAGATATTTTAAAGGTTTTGAAAATTTACCAGATGAAAATCCTTACAATCTACAAGGAGTAATTATTGTTCCGTCAAAAGCAGCTTTTGCCAGAAATGCACATTACAATTATACTGGATATTCTCTTCAAAACTATTGTTTTGTATTTAGCTTCCAGATTTATAAATCAAATCTAAGACCTACAGGTCAATAACAAATAGTAAAAAAAGCGCTTCAAATATTTGAAGCGCTTTTTTATTTATCTCACATTCCCTAAAATATCCGGGAAATATTTATCTGAAAGATGTTCAAACTCATCACCTCGCATAAACATACTTGCATCTACTTCCTCATAAGAGCTTCTTCCTGCAGCAGCAATCAACTCGTTACACGTATGTAAAGTATTTTTGTGGAAATGATATACTCTTTCTGCTTTATCAGTCACATCTAGCCCTTTAATCAACATTTTATCCTGAGTCGCTACACCTGTCGGACAATTGTTGTTATTACATCTCAAAGCCTGAATACAGCCAAGAGAAAACATAAATCCTCGTGCATTATTACACATATCCGCTCCCATTGCAACCGCACGCAAAATATCTAAACTTGTTAATACTTTTCCGCTGGCTATTACGCGTAATTTATTTCTAAGATTATAATTTCTTAATGTACGATTTACAAATATTAAAGCGGGTTCCAAAGGCATCCCTACTCCATCAGAAAACTCTGGTGGCGCAGCTCCGGTTCCTCCTTCTGCTCCGTCGATGGTAATAAAATCAGGATAAATTTTCAGAACATTCATCTGAACGCAAATATCTTCAAACTCTTTGGTATCACCGATACAAAGCTTAAAACCAACAGGTTTTCCACCAGAAAGTTCTCTTAGTTGATGTACAAACCGTAACAATCCTGCAGCATCAGAAAAAGATGAATGCGAAGGCGGAGAAATAATCGTCTGACCAGGTTGTACATGGCGTATTTTAGCAATTTCAGGAGTATTTTTCACACCCGGTAAAACTCCACCATGACCAGGTTTTGCACCTTGAGATAATTTAATCTCAATCATTTTTACACTTGGAAGAGTAGAATATTTTGTGAATAATTCAGGATTAAATTTTCCTTCATCATTTCTACAGCCGAAATATCCGGTTCCTATTTGCCAGCATAAATCTCCTCCTTCCAAATGGTGAGGTGAAATTCCTCCTTCTCCTGTATTATGATAAAAATTTCCTTTTTTTGCCCCTTTATTTAACGAAATTTGAGCTCTGTCACTCAATGCACCAAAACTCATGGCTGAAATATTAAACAATGAAGCATGATAAGGCTGAGTACACTGCTCACCTCCTACCCAAACTCTCGGAAGTTCTTCTTTTGGAGATTTAGCATAAATAGAATGCTTAATTCCTTCATATTTTCTATGGTTTACTTCTAACTGAGTTCCAAAAGGAACGGTGTCGCTAATGTTTTTTGAACGTCTATACACTGCAGAACGTTGGTTTCTGGGAAATGGTTTTCCGTCTGTTTCTCTTTCAATGAAATACTGCTGCATTTCGGGTGAAATACCTTCAAAAAAGTACCTGAAATATCCCAAAACAGGAAAATTCCTCAGAATTGCGTGTTTTGATTGGTAAGAATTATAAACTCCTAATGCGTAAATGGCTGTTAACAGCGTAGGAATCCAATAATGTGCTTTGATCAGTAACGCCACAACCCATGTTGCAGCTACCAATACAATTCCCCAAGATAAGAACTTATCTCTCATAAGAATATAGATTTAAAACGTTAAAGAATAAATTTAGTGGAAATATAGCAAACAGACTATGCTTTTGCTAAAAAACTTTCGTAAGACGATTGCACAGAAACCGTGCCATCTGACAGGATTTTTTCTAAATTTAGAAATTCAATTTGATTTACTGAAGCCTGATCAAAATCTTTTTGCACCCTCACATAGTTTTCTGTGAAGCCGTACATTTTGCCGTCTTTATTTTCGTGCTCCCAAAGAACGGGAAGCGTCTTTCCTAATTGAGTCTGATAAAATGCCATTTTTTTCTTTTCAGAAAGAATTCTAAGCATTTTATTACGTTTTTTTCTTTCCGAAATCGGAACAACACCCTGCATTCCTACCGCTTCAGTATTTTCTCTTTCAGAATAAGTAAATACATGAAGATATGAAATAGGAAGATCATTCAGGAAGTTATACGTTTCCATGAATAATTCTTCGGTTTCACCAGGGAAACCAACAATAACATCCACACCAATTGCCGCATCGGGCATTACTTCGCGAATTTTATGAATCCTGTCGTTATACAATTTGGTAAGATAACGACGCTTCATTTTTTTCAGCAACTCATCACTTCCCGATTGCAAAGGAATATGAAAATGCGGTACAAAACTCTTGCTTTTAGAAACCAATTCGATGCTTTCATCTTTCAAAAGATTGGGCTCAATAGAAGAAATACGGATTCTTTCAATTCCTTCAACCTCATTAAGTTCAGAAATTAAATCTAAAAAAGTATGTTCGTGTCTTTTGTTTCCAAACTCACCTTTACCGTAATCACCGATATTTACACCTGTTAAAACAATTTCTTTGATGTCTCTTTCGGCAATTTCTCTGGCGTTTTTCAATACATTTTCGATAGTATCTGAACGGGAAATACCTCTTGCTAAAGGAATTGTACAGTACGTACATTTGTAATCGCAACCATCCTGAACTTTCAGAAAAGCTCTGGTTCTGTCACCAATGGAATAACTTCCGATAAAAAAATCAGTCTCTTCGATTTCACATGAATGAACAACACCTTCGCTTTCAGATTTTTCTAAATCGTCGAGATAACTCAAAATATTGAATTTTTCTTTGGCTCCAAGAACCAAATCTACCCCAGCGATTTGTGAAATCTCTTCAGGTTTCAGCTGTGCGTAACATCCAACAATTACGACCAAACCTTCAGGATTGGCTTTCATTGCTCTTTTTACGTGAAGTTTACATTCACGATCAGCGTTTTCGGTAACCGAACAAGTATTGATTACATAAATATCTGCTCTATCATCAAAACTTACCTTATCATAACCTGCATCTGTTAATTGACGGGCAATAGTAGATGTTTCCGCAAAGTTTAATTTGCAGCCAAGAGTATGAAATGCGGCAGTTCTATGAAAGTGAGACATTTATTTTCCTGAATTTTGTGGGTGCAAAGATAATCAATTTAATATGAATTTTAAATTGATTTGGTCTATAGTTTATAATCGTCTCTTACATCAGGACTATTTGCAAAACAAACCGAAGAAGAATTTTGAATCTCTGCCTCATCTTTTGTAAATTTATCTTTCATTTCATTATTAAAATCCTGAGATTTATTTCTTGCAATAGAAAGCGTTTTCCAATCTTCATTTTTCATCATTTTAGCAATAAAAACAATCTGACCGATATGATAGGGGTAATGTGCCAATTGTCTGAAAACCGCATCAATCACCGAATGCGCCTCGTTTCTGATATAAATAGTTGAATATAAATTTTCATCATTAATCTGACTCAAAGCATCAAAAAGACAACTCCAGCCTTTTTCCCAATAGTTTAAAACCTCATCTTTCGATTTAAAAGTGTTTACGAATTCTTCATCACGGTTTCGCCAAGATTTCTCACCATCTTCCGTTAAAAAATTCGTCCACCTCGACAACATATTTCCTGCAACATGCTTCACAATCACCGCAATGGAATTACTTTCTTCATTGAACTGCCAGAAAATCTGCTCGTCTGAAAGCTGTGCAAATGATTTATCGCCGAGCATTTTGTAGTATTCAAATCTTTTGATAAATAGATCTTTCATGATAAATGTTTAATATTTTATTTAAAACCAATTTAAGATTTTTCACGTATATAAATGTAAATTGCAACCTATGAATTGTAAGATTAGCCATTTTATGCAGGATTTGAATTCCTTAAACATTGAAAAGCTTGAAAAATGGTTTACTGATGAAACTGTGATTTGGATTCCGCCTACAAAAGAAATTTCAGGAAAAAGCAGAATCTTAGCATTATTCAGAGCTATTTTCAGAAGATACGAAAAGATTGAATGGAGCGTTTCTGAAATTTTCAATCTGGGAAATAATAAATATTTTTACCAGACCAATTCCTTAGGCAATATATCCGGAAAAGGAAGTTATGCCAATGAGATCTGTACGATTATACAATTTTCAGAATGCGGAAAAATACTTTATCTCTCTGATTATTTTAAAGATACAAAGGTTTTTAATTAACAAAAGCCATCTTTTGCAAGATGGCTTTTGTCATATTTAATTATTTCTAATTATTCTCTGTTTTTCAATAATACCCAACCTGAGTATTTAATTGGTGTTCCTTTTTTGTCATTTTCATTCCATGACACAGAATACCAATAATTTCCGGTAGGAACTTTTTTATTACCTGCAGTTCCGTCCCATTTATAATTATTCAGTTTATCTGCCTGGAAAATTTTATTTCCGTATCTATCAAAAACATTGAAGATCAAATTCTGTTTGTTTGCCAAAGCAGAATAATCTATCACATCATTGATGCCGTCTCCGTTTGGCGTGACGACATTCACCAGATTTGGAACAACAATTCCGATTTCTATCGGTTCACAATCATAAGCATCTTTCAAGTAGATTTTGTGATCTCCTCTTTTTATATTCGTAAATACGTTAGAATCTTGCCAAGCGATACCATCCATTGAATATTGGTAAGGAGCTTTCCCTCCATTTACATTAATTGTTATAGTCGTATTAGAAATATCAACACTTGTAATAACCGGCTGTTCTGAAGAATATACTTTTACGTTTTGCAGAATGATACAATCTCCGGTTTTTAATTTCACCCAATACGTTCCAACTCCCACATTAGAAATAGTTTGCGTTGTTGCACCGGTGCTCCATTCATAGCCATCAAAGCCTGCTCCTGCATCCAAAGTGGTTTTGTCTTCAATACAAATTGTTTTATCTTTTAAAACCGTAGAGTACACTGGAGGAATTACTTCTAATTTAATTTTTGCAATACCATAACATCCGTTTCCGTCTATAACTCTTACATAAACCACTCCATTTGGAGAAATATAGTTTGTGAAGTTTGAAATTTCGTTAGTTCCATTCGTTGCATCGGTAAGAGATGGATAATATTTTTTTGTAGTTCCTGTCTGAGCAGTCACTGAAGCTGTTGTAAGATTAAAAGAAGCCGTTTTAAGATTAACATCAAATGTGCAAGCTCTCAAAATAGCATCATTTACTACAACTTCCGGGTAGAAACGTAAAGTAATCACTGCATAATCTGAGCAACCGTCTGTTGTTATCACATCAGCATAAACAACTCCTTCTGCAGAAACATACTGACTAGGATTGGCAATTTGCCCTGTTCCTGCATTTAGATTTGCCAATGTAGGATAATAAGTTATTGTAACATTTGTGCCTCCAAAAACATTCGCTGTGGTTAAGTTAAATGTTCCCTGACCTTTTTTATTATTATTACATGCAAAAATCGTAACATCATTAGCAGTAATATTTCCTAATTTAAATTTAAAAGCACCGATTTGTCGGCAAGAATTAAGTGCATTATTAGGACTCGCTGGATCTTGATAATGAATACTAAAATAATAAGTTGTCGTTGTATTCACAATTAAAGGAGCAGTAATAGGGCTTGCTCCCGAAAGCGCATCATTCTGTGATGTATGATAAGAAACTACAAAATTTGGGTTTCCATTTAAGATTCCTGGAGTCAGTGTATTGAAATCAAACAAAGCAGGACTTGAGCAAATAAGAATCTCACGCGGATTGTTTGGATTAGCCGCAGGAATTCCTGGTGGGATAAACGGATTTGGCTGTAAAGCAGGATTGGTAAAGGGAGAAGCTAAAGTAGCAGTCCCACCCCAAGTTAACGAAAAAGGTGCAGTAGTACTACCACCTACTCCTACCCAATTATCTATATATAAATAATAAGTTTGTCCAGCAACCACATCCAAATACTGACAATAAGGAGTAGAAGAACCTCCCGCTGCGCTTATTATTGTACTTGTCATATTCAATCCTGTAGAAGCCCCCACACCGATTACCGTTGCCGCATTGCATCGAATTGGTGAACCTAAACTTCCACATACAGCATTAGGACCATAAATCGCCCAATCATAATCTGCATTGGGATTGTTAGGAACCAAATCAAAAGTAAGCGTTCCACTGGTAGCGACCGTTAATTTATACCATATTGAATTATTTTCTCCATCTGTGAGACAGCCTCCCAACACTTCATCGACCAGGCCAATCCCTGAAGGGCTGTACGTAATATTAGAATTTCCACAAACAGCCAAAGCTGTAGAACAATCTGCTTGTGAGTAAAAACTCTGTGAGATACAAAAAAGAATAAATAGTAAAGTTTTTTTCATGTCTAATTTGATTAATAGTTAAAGTATACCAAATATACTTAAATTTAATTAATATCACTAAATAATGACAAAAGTAAAATACTTACCAACAAAACGTAAATTTAATTGTATTATTCATACTAATTTCACAAAAAAACTACTTAATACTAGTCATATTCCCACAAAGATTTTCGAGATGAAAAATCTTATGAAAAGGGCTTTTTACTTGAGTTAAATGTTCCCTGTCTTGAATAAAAGTATATCGCGATGCAATAGAATTCATATCTGAAACAATAACTAGCCAACATTCATCAACAGAAGTATCATAATATGGAAACTTTTCGTTCTTTTTTTCGATCAGTTCAATGATTTTCTCAGAGCATAATTCATCAAAAAGACTCATATTATATTCATAGGTAATAAAAACATTTCTGCGATGAGAAGATTTTCTGATGTTTTTTACACAGCCAACAGGTTTTCCTTTTTTAATGCTTTTGTAAATATTTAAAATAATTTCCTGTTGATATTCCAGAGAATCAAACTTAATATTTGTATGAAATTCTAAAAAATAAACACCACGATATTTCGTAGTGTCTTCTTGTTCGAGTAATAATTCTGCCTGACGGAAAATCTTATTTAAGTTACTTTCCACCTTTTTCATTTCAAGATGATTGATCACTTCCGTTAATTCTATTCCTATCTTTTTTTCGTTAAGAGTGGCAATAAAATCCGGACTTTCGCAGGTAAGATTTTCAAAGGTAACTTCAGGAAAATGGTGCATAAAAGAGTTAAGCAATAAAATTTCTGCTTTTTTCTTATATTTTTCACGGTCATGAAGTTTTGACTCATCAATTTTTCGGTGATATTTTTCCATCGGCTTTTTCTTCAAATGCCGATTGAGATGATACAGGCTGAGATTTTTTATTAAATCTTCATCAGAAAATGCTCTTTTCATGTGTGGACTTTTAAAAGTTAATAATGACACATGTTTTCACGGTTCAGACTGAAAGCTTTTGATAATCAAAAATTTACACTTAAAGGTAGTTAAAAATAAGATTCAAAAATCTCTTTTAAAATAATTTATCATATAATTAATACAGAGTTTGTTTTCTTAATCGATACCTTTACTTTGTTTAACACAAACAATGATTTTATGGATTTCAGAAATTTCAAAATGCCTTTCAGTATCAATCCAAAATATGCTGAAAAAGTCGCTTATTTTTCAATGGAATTTGCTCTTGAGCAAGTTTTAAAAATATATTCCGGAGGTTTAGGTTTTTTAGCCGGATCTCACATGAGAAGTGCCTACAATCTTAATCAGGATCTTATCGGGATCGGAATTTTATGGAAATTCGGGTATTACGATCAGGCGAGAAATCATGATCAAACTTTACAGCCAACCTGGACGAGAAAAATGTACAGTTTTCTTGAAGATACAGGTATAAAGTTTCAAATTGAAATCCACAGCGCTCCGGTTTGGGTAAAAGTCTGGTATCTTGATCCTGAAATTTTCAACACCGCACCGATATTTTTTCTTTCCACAGACGTACCGGAAAATGATCATATCTCCAAAACAATTTGCCATAGACTGTACGACGCCAACGAATCTACAAAACTGGCGCAATATATTCTTCTTGGAAAAGGCGGTGCAAAACTTTTAGATGAAATGAATATCGACAGAGATGTGTATCATCTTAATGAAGCTCACGGTCTTCCGGCTGCGTTTCATTTATTGAAAAAATATGACGGAGACATTCAGAAAGTAAAAGAAAAACTTGTTTTTACGACACACACTCCCGAAGAAGCAGGAAATGAAAAGCACAATCTGAAATTATGCTACGACATGTCATATTTTTCAGGTTTAAGCATGGAAGAAGCAAAAAAACTTGAAGGTTCTGATGGTGAACTTTTCAACCATTCACTTTGTGCTTTGAAAATGGCAAGAATTGCAAATGGTGTTTCAAAGTTACATGGTGAAGTTTCCAGAGCGATGTGGAGTAAATATCCCGGAATCTGTGAAATTAAATCAATTACCAACGCTCAGGAATTTAAATATTGGGGCGATAAAGAACTTTACAATTCCAAAGACGAAAAAAACGACACTCTTTTCGATTACAGAAAGAAAATTTTAAAGAAAAGATTATTCAAGATTGTAGCCGATCAAACCGGAAACTTATTTGACCCCAACATTTTCACAATTGTCTGGGCAAGAAGATTTGCAGGTTACAAAAGAGCAGATTTACTTTTACAGGATAAAGAAAGATTCAGGAAACTACTTAACAATCCAAAATATCCGGTTCAGATTATTTGGGCAGGAAAACCTTACCCGATGGATTATTCTTCGATTTCTACATTCAATGTTTTGGTGGAGGAAAGTAAAAATCACAAAAACATGGCGGTTTTAACAGGATATGAACTGGCTTTAAGTAAATCTTTAAAACAAGGTTCAGATTTATGGTTAAATAATCCTAGAGTACCGAGAGAAGCTTCGGGTACATCGGGAATGACCGCTGCAATGAACGGTTCTGTCAACCTTTCTACAGACGATGGCTGGATTCCGGAATTTGCAAAACATGGCGAAAATTCTTTCGTTGTTCCGAAAGCAGATTACATGAATATGAGTATCTATGAACAGGATCGATATGATTTCAACAAATTATATGAAATTCTTGAAAACGAAATTCTACCAACCTATTACGATCAACATGATCAATGGCGAAAAATACAGCAGAATTCGATGAAAGATGTAAAGCAAAATTTCAACAGCGATAGAATGGCAGACGAATATTACAGCATTATGTACAATAAATAGAAATAAAAAAAACCGTGAAAAATTAATTTCACGGTTTTCTATTTTTTAAATTTAATTTTCTAAGATTTTCGTTTCGAAACACCGATTTCATAAACACAAGCATGTTTCAGATATTTTGATCGTTCTCTTGAAGTTACCGATTCTAAATGATCATTTTTAATAACGATGATTGGGTCTTCTGTGTTTTCAATTTCAAAATTCGCAAAATATCTTTCTTCAGGACCCGTTTTATCCATGCTTGCTTTTATCTTCTGAAGTTCACCTGCATATTGTTTAAAACCGGGATCAGAAGAATGTATAAATTTATATTCAGGACCTGCTTCTACAAAATAATGGAGTTTTTTCTCAATAATTCCTGCTTCATTAGTAATCTGCGGATTATCGTTTCCATCTTTAAAAGCTATCTCTACTAATTCTCCGCCTTCTTTTTGTACATAATTTTCAGCTTCATTAAAGTTTGAAAATCCTGTAATTACCACTTGATCTTTTAGATCATAACGATTAAGTTTTTTATTAGTTTCCATAATTATTTTTCTTTGATTATAAAATATATTCAATTCTTTTGCCAAAACATTACAACAAAAGCTTTTTCTTATCAGATTAATAAAATTATTATCTTTGAAATTCTTTAAATTAAGCAATGAAAAAATTCTTACTTAGCCTTACTGTTATTGCGGCATTTCAAAATGCTACGTCACAGGAAATCACTTTAGACAAAATATATTCAGGATACTACCGTGGCAAAGGCATTGCCGGAATTGCATCTATGAAAAACGGTGAAAATTATTTGGTCATCGAGCAAGGCGGAATTGCAAAATATTCTTACAAAACTTCTCAGAAAGAAGGAAATCTGGTTGATGGAAATTTTGAGAGCTATGAATTTTCTGATGATGAATCTAAAATACTTTTGTTAAAACAAAGTCAGCCTATTTACAGGCATTCTTTTTTAGGTGTTTATGATGTTAAAGATTTAAAATCTGGTAAGGTTTTAAGTTTAAATGAAGGTAAACCTGTACAGGAACCACGATTTTCTCCGGATGCTAGCAAAATCGCTTTTATTGTTGATAACAATTTGTTTTATCAGGATTTAAATTCAGGAAAAATCACTCAGATTACCGAACATGGAGTAAAAAATAAAGTTCTGAACGGTTTAGCAGACTGGGTGTATGAAGAAGAATTTGGACATGCAAGATTATATGAATGGACTAAAAACTCTGCAGACATTTTATTTGTAAAATTGGTTGAAACTGATGTTCCAGAAATTTACATTCCTATCTATGGAAAGTCACTTTACCCTACCGAAATGCGTTACAAATATCCGAAAGCAGGAGAAAAAAACTCTGTTGCAACGGCACATATTTATCATTTAGCAGACGGAAAAAAGACAAAAGTAAATCTTGACAATTTTAAAAACTATTACATTCCAAACGTTATTCAGACAGCGAATTCAGATGAAATTGTTTTGATTACTTCACAAAGAACGCAAAATGCGTCTGATGTTTTGAAAGTAAATACCAAAACTGGTGAAGCAAAAAAACTGTTTACAGAAACTGACGATAAGTGGATCGATACAGAAAATGTAACGTTGGAATTCCTTGAGGACAACAGTTTTCTTTGGGCTTCAGAAAGAGATGGTTTCCGTCATTTGTATTGGTTTGACAAAGATGGAAAGCTGAAAAAGCAGGTTACAAAAGGAAATTGGGAAGTGACAGAATATTATGGTTACAATCCTAAATCTCAGGAAATTTTCGTTCAGACTACGGAAAAAGGAAGCATCAATAAAGTAGTTTCTAAAATCAATATTCAGAATGGAAAATCGCAGCTGATTTCTAATGCGGAAGGAAATAATGCCGCAAACTTTAGCAAGAATTATAATTATTTCATTGAAACTTCTTCTACAGCAGCAAAACCTTACACGTTTGTATTGAAAGACGGTAACGGAAAGCAGTTGAAAGAACTTCAGAATAATGACGATCAGCTTAAAAAATTACAGTCAGATAATTTTTCAGTAAAAGAATTTATTACGATTCCAAACGCTGCAGGAGATCAGATGAACGCTTGGATCATTAAACCTAAAAACTTCGATCCGAATAAAAAATACCCATTATTTATGTACCAATATTCTGGTCCCGGATCTCAACAGGTTTCTAATTCTTGGGACAACGGAAATGCTCTTTGGTTTGAAATGTTAGCTCAAAAAGGATACATTATTGCTTGTGTAGATGGACGTGGAACTGGTTATAAAGGGGCTAAATTCAAGAAAGTAACGTATAAGAATTTAGGAAAATACGAGATTGAAGACCAGATTGTTGCAGCAAAATGGTTAGGAAATCAAAAATATATCGATAAAACAAGGATCGGGATCTTCGGATGGAGCTTTGGAGGCTATATGGCAAGTTTGGCAATGACAAAAGGTGCAGATGTTTTCAAAGCAGGAATCGCTGTTGCACCGGTTACAAACTGGAGATATTATGATTCTGTTTACACCGAAAGATTTTTATTAACGCCACAGGAAAATCCGGCAGGTTATGATGATAATTCGCCTACAACTTATGCTAATTTGTTGAAAGGTAAATTTTTATTAATCCACGGAACAGCCGATGACAATGTACATTTCCAAAATTCTATGGAATTTTCTGAAGCTTTAATCCAAAACAAAAAACAGTTTGAATTTATGGCTTATCCTGATAAAAACCACGGAATTTATGGCGGACAAACAAGACCACAACTGTACCAAAAAATGACAGATTTTATTTTGGAAAATCTTTAAGATTTTATCTGAATTAAATAATAAAAAAGATCCGAGTCTCACATAAGATTCGGATCTTTTATTTTCTGTCTTTCCACTGTTCAGGGTTTCTCGAAGTATGAAAAACAGAATATATTTCAATTAAATTTTTGTGTTCATTGTAGAAATAATGAATGCCAAAGGGAAATTTCTTGAGAAAAACGATTCTATTATTATCATATTTAAGTTCACAAGACAAGGGATTTTCTTTAATAAAATCAATTTTATAACGAAACTCTTTAAGAAAATTATCCAAGAGTTTTTTATCAATTTTTCTGTACCAATTGTTGATCTCTTTTAAATCATTTTTCACAAAATGACTGTATATTAATTTAGTCGCCACTTTCTAAGTCATTTAGATAATCATTCATTTCAGACTCAGAAACAAAACTTTCAGGATGATCCTGTGAATATTTCAATCTTTTTCTTACTTCTTCTTTTTGCCATTCAGGAACTTCATATTGTTTTTCCTTAAGATATTTATATTTCAGAAAATCGATAAAATCATTTACTTCATATAGAAATTCTTTTGGTAGAGTATCCAGATTATTTTCGATGTCTTTTATAGTGATGTCCATTTTCATCTTTTATTTTACTCAAAGTTAATAAAATTCAAATATTGTTTTTAAAATTTTATATTTGTGAAATTGTAAAAATCTTATACATGAAAACCAAACATCCTAAAGGGCTTCCCTATCTATTTTTCACAGAAATGTGGGAGCGTTTCGGCTATTATTTAATCCTCGGAATTTTTGTGCTGTACATGATCGACAGTGAAAAAGGCGGATTGGCTTTTGATGATAAAAGCGCTGATGATATTTTCGGAACTTTTATCGCATTAACTTATTTAACGCCATTTTTAGGTGGATTTTTAGCCGACAGAGTTTTAGGATACATCAAAGCAATCTACATTGGCGGATTCTTGATGGGACTGGGTTATCTCGGAATTGGTTTTTTTAAAGAACTTCCTCTATTTTACGCTTCTTTAGCTTTAATTATCATTGGAAACGGATTTTTTAAACCTAGTATTTCTACACTTCTGGGAAATTTATACAACGAAGAACCTTATAAAGCGAATAAAGATGCAGGATACAATATTTTCTATATGGGAATCAACATTGGAGCTTTTGTCTGTAATATTATTGCTGCTTTCATGCGTAACAAATACGGATGGGGACCGGCATTTATGACAGCCGGAGTCGGAATGTTTGTAGGACTTTTAGTTTTCACCATCGGAAGACAGCATATTCTTCAGGCAAATGTTTTGAAACCTGCACAAGAAGGAGACACTAAAATTTCTGATGTTTTAGTAAAAGTATTTTTACCTGCAGTAATTTTCGGATTGATTGGATGGTTTATCCCCAACAATATTTTTGGAAGTGACAGTACAGATGCATTTATTTTCGCTTGTATTCCAGTAATTTATTTTTATGTAATGCTTTATGTAAAGGCAAATGCAGAAGACAAAAAACCAATTGGAGCCTTGCTTGCAATTTTTGCGGTAAGTTTAATGTTCTGGGCCGTTTTCAAACAAAACGGAACCGCTTTAACACGTTGGGCAAATTATTATACTGAAAGAACCGTTCCTGCAGCTGTAGAAAATCCTTTAGAATCAATATATTTGGTTGATAAAAAAGATTATCTAGACAAAGAAGTTTCTGTCTATGACGACCAGTATCAGGTAAAAAAAAACGAAAATGGCAAGGCTTTAAAAGAGCAAGGAAAAGATATTTATTTCAGAAATATTTCTGATACAGACAAAACAAAATTAGAAGCCAATCCTTCACAAACAGTAAATCTTTACAACACAGAATTATTCCAGTCGATTAATCCGGGTTGGGTAATTTTACTAACACCCGTTGTCGTTGCATTCTTCATGATGCTTCGTAAAAAAGGGAAAGAACCGAGTACTCCTTCAAAAATTGTTTTAGGATTATTTATCTCAGCGCTATCATGTTTAGTGATGGTAGGTGCAGTTTATGCCGGACAAAACGGCTTAGTAAAAGTATCAGCTTTATGGTTGATTGCTGCTTACGGAGTAATCACAGTGGGAGAACTTTGTCTCTCTCCAATGGGATTATCTTTGGTCTCTAAACTTTCACCACCAAGATTAACAGCTTTGATGATGGGTGGATTTTTCCTTTCAACATCAATCGGAAACAAACTTTCCGGAGTTTTAGCGAGCTTCTGGTACGATTATGACAATAAAGCTAATTTCTTTATCGTCAATTTTGGTTTATTGCTTCTAGCTACTTTACTTGGGCTTTCCATATTAAAAAGGCTTAATAAGATCATGAAAGAAAAGGGTGTAAATTAACCTCCTGAAATTCGAAATAAATAGCCGTAGGTGATTCTGCGGCTTTTTTATTTTAAAAATAAAATTAAAACATTGCCAAAAACTCAAAAAAAACTATATTTGTGGGTCTTAACAGAAATTTAACAATCAAATATGGATACAGTACAGAAGAAAGGACATCCTAAAGGCTTGTACCTTTTGTTCTTCACCGAGATGTGGGAGCGTTTTTCTTATTACGGAATGCGTGCAATTTTGATCCTTTATTTAACTAAGAAATTAATTGAAGGAGGATTAGGAATGGACGAGCAGAATGCAACCTTATTATATGGTTATTTCACCGGTCTAGTTTATTTTACACCGCTTATCGGAGGTTGGCTTGCCGATAAATTTTTAGGAAAACGTTTAGCAATTACAATCGGTGGTATCACCATGATGATTGGGCAGTTTGTTTTATTCGGAATGAATTCTACAACTGGGCTTTACATTGGTTTGGCCTTACTGATCATCGGAAATGGTTTCTTTAAACCTAACATTTCGACTTTAGTAGGTGGTTTATATGCAGATGGTGACGACAGAAGAGATTCTGCATTCTCTATTTTCTACATGGGAATCAACTTAGGAGCTTTAATTGCACCTTTTATTATCGGATATTTTACAGATAACCTTTTTGCAACAACCAATGCAGACGGTTCTATTGCTTATGGATATAGATACGGTTTCCTTACAGCGGGAATCGGAATGTTTTTAGGTCAGGTTGTATTTAATATTTTTGCTCAAAAATATTTGGGAGATTTAGGTACAAAACCTGTAAAAACAACAGGAACTGAAGACAAAGCAACTACTGAAGGGCAATCTATCAACCCAGTAACAGGAAAACCTTTAACTAAACCTGAAGAAGGACAAAGAATTACAGTAATCTTTATTTTATTCTTATTTGCAGTATTCTTTTGGGCTGGTTTTGAACAGGCAGGATCGTCTCTATCTTTATATACAGATAAATTTATCAATAGAAATGTTTTCGGATTTGAAATTCCAACCTCGTGGTTTCAGTCGGTTAACCCTATTTTCATCGTAACATTAGCACCATTATTTGCAATATTCTGGAGTTCTAAATTAGGTAAAAAGCTTTCTACTCCTGTAAAAATGGGTGTTGGTATGATTATCTTAGGAGTTGGTTTCTGGTTTATGCTTGGAGCAGTTGCAGAAAGAAATTCAAACGGAGACATTGCTGACATAGCAAACAAAGCGGGAATTATGTGGTTGATTATGACTTATTTACTACATACAATTGGTGAACTTTGCCTTTCACCAGTAGGTTTATCTGTAGTAACTAAATTATCTCCACCTAAATTAGCTTCAATCTTGATGGCAGTTTGGATGTTGTCTTCTTCAATTGCGAACTTTATCGGAGGTTTCTTAGCTTCAATTGTAGAAACTTTAGGAGCAGGACAAGTATTCACTTACATTTCAGGATTTGTAATCGTATGTGGAGTATTGTTACTTTTACTAAGCAAATACATCAGCAAAATGATGCACGGCGTAAAATAAAAAGTATTTTCATCAAAATAATATTTAAACCTCTGATTTTTTCAGAGGTTTTTTTTACATTCGTATAATGGAAGTTTCTGAAGATTCTTTGTTTCAATCCATAAAGGAAATTATTAATCAATCGCGCGAAAAAGTTTTTCGTATTGCGAATTCTACTCTACTCGTAACTTATTGGCAAATCTGACAACTAATCGAAAGGAATAAAAAATGAAACTAAAATATAATTACATATAAAATTATGAACCAAACTTTAGAAGAAATACAAAATTTCAAAGGAAAATACCCAAAACAATTATGGACACTTTTTACCGTCGAGATGTGGGAAAGATTCTGTTTTTACGGAATGAGGGGTGTTCTTACGTTTTTCATGGTAGATCAGCTTTTATTAAAAGATGATGTAGCTAATCTTCAATACGGTGCAATCCAGGCTTTTGTATATGCTTTCACTTTCATAGGTGGTATTTTTGCCGATAAAATTTTAGGATTTAAAAAATCACTTTTTTTCGGCGGAATTGTCATGATTTTAGGTAATTTATTGATTGCTTTTTCTCCGAAAGATTTATTTTATTACGGAATTGCATTCTCCATTATCGGAACAGGATTCTTCAAACCCAATGTTTCATCAATGGTAGGAGAATTGTACGACGAAAAAGATCCGAGAAGAGACGCAGGATACGGAATGTTCTATGCAGGAATTAACATTGGCGGACTTTTAGGAGGTGCTCTTTGTATTTATTTAGGAAAATATCATTCTTGGACTTTATGCTTCCTTGCAGCAGCTGTAGTAATGGTTATCGGATTGCTTACTTTCCTCTTCACCAAGAAAAACTTAGGTCCAATAGGTAATTCTCCATTAATAAATATGGAACCGGGAAAAAGAAAAATAAGAGAAATTGGTGTTTATGCACTTTCTATTTTAAGTATTCCGCTGATTTTCATCATGGTGAAAAATACTCATTACACAGATTATTTCATGTATACCATCGGAGTTATTGCTGTAGGATATTTTATTTATGAATTAATCAGATTAAAAATTTCAGGCCTTCAGAAAAAATTAATTGCAGCATTTGCTTTTATATTTTTCTATTTCTTATTCAATGCGATTTATGAGCAAAGTGGTGGTTCTTTATCTCTGTTTGCCAAAGATAATTTAGATCACAATTTATTAGGGTTTAATATGGATCCCAATGTGGTTAACAACAGTTCAAATACTCTTTTTGTTATTATTTTAAGTCCAATCATTGGATTATTATGGCTTTGGTTGGCTAAGAAAAAATTAGAACCGAATACATTAATCAAGTTCGGAATCGGATTTTTATTCCTTTCTGCTTCATTTTATATATTTTATTACACCAAGTTTTTTGCTAATGTAGAGGGAATTACTTCACTTAATGTCTTTGCATTCGCTTATCTTATTACAACCATCGGGGAACTTTGTTTAGGCCCAATCGGAATGTCGATCATTACCAAATTATCCCCAAAAAGATTATTCGGAATGATGATGGGGCTTTGGTTTTTAGCAAGTGCATTTGGTCAGTTAGCAGCAGGAAAACTGGGTGCTGAAATTTCAAAATCAAATACAGGAAATGATTTAGTATCTAAGTTACAGTCTTATACAGACGGTTATTATCAGCTTGCTATTTATGCATTAATTGCCGGTGTGGTACTGATTTTGATATCACCATTCATTAAAAAGCTTATGCAGGAGGTAAAATAGAGTTTGCTTTTCATTTAAACATCAAATCATGAAAAAAATATCCACCCTACTTTTTCTTTTCATTATCAGCTTCAGTTTTGCGCAGGTAAAATGGATGACGATTGAAGAAGCATTAAATGCACAGAAAACACAACCTAAAAAAATCATCATCGATTTTTATGCAGATTGGTGTGGCCCGTGTAAAATCATGGATAAAAAAACCTATGGAAATCCCATAATTTATGAGTTTTTAAATGAAAATTATTACCCCGTAAAGTTTGATGCAGAAGACAAACGAACGATAGAGATCTTCGGCAGAAAATTTTCTAATGACAATACTTCTCACAAAAAAGGAAGAAATTCACTTCACGAATTCACACAATTCATGAATGTAAATGCAGTACCAAGTACAGTTTTTCTTGATGACAAAGGAAATCCCATAACTATGTTACAAGGAGAATTATCTGCAAAAGAATTAGAACCTTATCTTGATTTTATATCAAACAATCTATACAAAAAAGTAAAAACCAAGCAAGATTGGGAAGATTATCAGAAGAAATTCAGATCTAAAATAAAAGATTAATCGTTTTAAAACATATAATTAAGACTTCCATTTTTTGGAAGTCTTTTTTATTTTACCGAAATTCGAGCTTTTATTTTTTCATTCAAAACACGGATAAAAAACTCGAAACAGACATCTCAAAACACGTAAATGACTTTAGAAACTTCCATAGAATATGTAAAAGGAATTGGTCCTGAACGAGCCAAACTCATTAAAAATGTGTTGGGAATTTCTATTGTGGAAGATCTCCTCAATTTCTACCCGATCCGGTATTTAGATAAAAATAAAGTTTACAAAGTAAACGCACTTCAGGAAAGTAATCTTGAAATTCAGCTGAAAGGAAAAATTTCCAATGTGCAGGAAATTCTCACCGGAAAAGTAAAAAGACTGACCGCAAAATTCAACGACGACACCGGAAGTATGGATCTGGTTTGGTTTCAGTATTCGAAATGGCTGAAAGAACAACTTCCTGTCAACCGCGAAGTTTTTATTTTCGGAAAAATCAATGCTTTTAACAATCAGTTTTCGATGCCGCATCCGGAAATTGAACTGGATGAAAACAAAGAAAAAGACAACAGATTAAGACCCATTTATTCCAGTTCTGAAAAACTGACGAAAAGAGGTTTAAACCAAAAATTCTTTCAGGTGATTCTGAGAAATATCTGCAAAGAGATCCCTGATATTATTCAGGAAAATCTTCCGGAGTCTATAATGAGCTCGATGAAGTTTTTATCGAGGCAACAGACTTTTTTAAACATTCATTTTCCAAAAAATTTAGATTATTTTGAAAAGGCAAATCAGCGTTTAAAATTTGAAGAATCATTTTTCTTTCAGCTAGGATATGCTCTAAAAAAACTTCATCATAAAACACAATCTGTAGGAAATCCGTTTCCGATTGTTGGTGATCATTTCACAGGATTTTACGAAAAACATCTTCCTTTTGAACTTACAGGAGCTCAAAAAAGAGTTTTAAAGGAAATCAGAATGGATATGAAAAAGCCGATTCAGATGAACAGGCTTTTGCAAGGCGATGTAGGTTCAGGAAAAACAATGGTTGCTTTATTAACGATGCTGATTGCCTTAGACAATGGTTTTCAAAGTTGTTTGATGGCTCCCACAGAAATTCTTGCCCAACAACATTACAACGGAATTAAAGATCTATTAAAAGACACAGAAATTAAAGTCAGCCTTTTGACGGGTTCGGTAAAAGCTTCTGCAAGAAAGGTTATTCACCATGAATTAGAAAATGGTGAGCTTTCTATTTTGGTAGGAACTCATGCAGTTTTGGAAGATAAAGTGAAATTTAAAAACCTCGGATTGGCAATTATCGACGAGCAACATCGATTTGGAGTCGCTCAAAGAGCCAAACTGTGGGCTAAAAATAAAATTCCACCTCATATTTTGGTGATGACCGCAACTCCAATTCCGAGAACTTTGGCAATGAGCTTTTATTCGGATCTCGACGTTTCTGTGATTGATGAAATGCCTGTTGGAAGAAAAGCGATCATTACCGCTCATAGAAGAGAAAAAGACAGAACTTATGTTTATCATTTCTGTCATGAAGAAATACGAAAAGGCAGACAGATCTACTTTGTTTATCCATTGATTGAAGAATCTGAAACTTTAGATTATAAAAATCTGATGGAAGGTTTGGAGCATATTATGGACAACTTTTCGAATTATGAGGTAACGATGCTTCACGGGAAAATGAAACCCGATGAGAAAGATGCCGCAATGAATTATTTTGCATCAGGAAAGTCGCAAATTATGGTTGCAACAACCGTAATTGAAGTCGGTGTAAATGT
This sequence comes from Chryseobacterium mulctrae, assembly GCF_006175945.1. Lineage (NCBI taxonomy): Bacteria > Pseudomonadati > Bacteroidota > Flavobacteriia > Flavobacteriales > Weeksellaceae > Chryseobacterium > Chryseobacterium mulctrae. The sequence continues at coordinate 1,331,107 of NZ_VAJL01000001.1, forward strand.
TCCGAATGCTTCAGTTATGGTGATCGAAAGTGCTGAAAGATTTGGTCTTTCTCAGCTTCACCAACTTCGTGGAAGAGTTGGAAGAGGAGCCGAACAGAGTTACTGTATCTTGATGACCTCCGATAAAATGTCTGCCGAAAGCCGAACAAGGATCAGAACGATGACCGAAACCAATGATGGTTTTAAAATTTCTGAAGTCGATATGCAATTGCGCGGTCCCGGTGATATTTTGGGAACTCAGCAAAGCGGTGTTGTTGATTTTAAAAGACTCGATTTGGTCAACGATGCACCCATCATTAAAACCACAAAAAAAATGATCGACAAAATCTTAGAAACAGATCCACATTTATCAGGAACTGATCATCAGATCATTAAAAATTATTATATCCAAAATTATAAAGGGAAAAATAAGTGGAGTAAGATTTCTTAAAATTAAAATCCAAAAATTGTTATGAAGAAACAAATATTTTCAACCGCCCTTTTCTTTATTTTAATAATAAATATTCATGCTCAAAACAAAAATATTATTTCTGAAATTGAAAAAAATGTTTTGGATATAAATAATAATGAGAGTTTAACGATTTACAAAGTTCCTTCCGATAAAATTGCTAAGGTTAAGAAATATGGACAAGATGAAAATATTGATGTTTTCAAAAAGGGAAATCAGACAGTCAAAATCATAGATTATTCAAAAGATAACGGAGGCGGTTACGAACAAGTCATCATATATCTGCAAAATGAAAAACCAATATTCATTGAAACAGAAAGCAAAACAATTATAAAAGCAAGACCCGTAGATTTCAAAAAAATTGAAATCTTTGAGTCTGTAGAAAAATCAAAGATATTTGTAATAAATTGGGACAAAGATTTTTTTGATTATCAATTTTGGGATAAGAAGACCAATGTATACAAACAACCTGAAGAAGAACATAAAAATTTGATTCTTCCCTCCAAAAAAAATGATGTTATACGAATTTTAAAGTTGAGCCAATTTGCAACAAAAAATAATGTTGAAGAATAAGAATTACAGAACAAATTCCATTAAATAATCATCCATCACATATCCATTTCCAATATCAAAAACGCCTTCATCATATACTTTATAGCCTTGAGATTCGTAGAATTTCTTCGCTGAATTATGTTTATTGACATTCAGAATAATTCTGTTATCTCCACTTTCTAAAGTTTTTTCGTTTAAAAACTCAAGCGTTTTTTTACCTAGGCCTTTTCCTTTACTTTCAGGAACCAAATAAATTCGGTGAAGTTTGGTTGTATTTTCTTCGTAATGATTTTCAAAACCAATAAATCCGTCATATTCATTGGAGTTTTCATCAAAAACAAGATAATAATGATAATCCGGATCTTTAAGATGAGTTGAAATTTCAGATTGAGAATACATTGTGTTTAACATGTATTCCATCTGCTCAATAGAAAGAATTTCTGCATAGGCATTTTCCCAAGATCTTTTGGCTAAATCCTGAATTAAAAGGATATTTTCTTCTGTTGCTTTGATTAATTTCATAATTTATTTTTTACCGCAAAAGTCACAAAAGTCTTTTTTTAATATTTAAGATATAAAAATCTCTTTTAAAAGTTCACAAAAAAGAAAATTAAAGATTTTCAAAAACTTTTGAATGCTTTAATGTAATTCGTCTTATTCTTTTAAATAAAAACTTTTGTGACTTTTGTGGTTATAATTTTTAGATTAAAAAAGTGAAAAGCATTACACTTTTCACTTTAAATATTTATAGTTTAAGAATTCACAATTGACTTTTGACAATTCGCCTTCTTAAATTTTCGCCATTTCAGCTTTTATTTTCGCATAAAGTCCTTCTGAAGCAGGAACCAATGGAAGTCTCAAATAATTTTTGATTAATCCTTTTTCTGCTAAAACAACTTTAATTCCGCAAGGATTTCCTTCTGCAAAAATCAGTCTTGTGATCTCCACTAATTTATTGTGAATTCCATAAGCTTCATCTACTTTTTTATCAAAAGCCAGTTGAACCATTGTAGAAAATTCTTTCGGATAACCTTGCCCGATTACAGAAATTACACCATTTCCACCAGCTAAAGTTACAGGAAGTGTATATTCATCATCACCAGAAACCAAATTAAAACCTTCAGGTTTTTTTCTAAGAATATCAAAATACTGAAGAATATTTGGTGCCGCTTCTTTAATTAAGAATAAATTCGGGAATTCATTTGCCAAACGCAAAGTAGTTTCAGCTTCTACATTTTGTCCGGTTCTTGAAGGAACGTTATAAATGATAATATTTTTTCCTGTAGAAGCTAAAGCTTTATAATGCTGATAAAGCCCTTCCTGATTAGGTTTGTTATAATAAGGAGACACCGATAAAACTGCCGTAAAATCTGACAAATGAGTTTCTTCGATTTGCTGTTTGACTTCAAGAGTATTGTTTCCGCCAATTCCTAAAACCAAAGGAAGACGTTTATTATTCACCTTAATGATGTGCTCAACTACCTGTTTCTTCTCGTCTGAAGAAAGTGTAGCAGCTTCCGCTGTAGTTCCCAATACTACTAAATAGTTGGTTCCGTTTTCGATATTGTACTCAACAAGTTTTGTTAAACTTTCGAAATCTACGGATAAATCTTCATTAAAGGGTGTAACCAAAGCAACACCTACTCCTTTTAAAATGCTCATCTGTTCGAATTATTTTCCCCAAATTTAATAATTTCATACAAGAATTTACAATATTTAATCCTATTTTATTATACATATAATTATATTTGCATATACTAAAGATATTATGCAAAATAAATTCTTATTGCTAGGAATTGCCTTGTTATCACTTACAGCCTGTAAAACGACACCGTTGCAGGTTGCCAATGTGCAGACACAGAAGAACATTTCTATTAATAAAGAGCTGAAGGACGATGAAGGTTTTGCGAAATTTATCGAGCCTTACACTCTAAAACTCAACAAAGAGATGAACCAGAAGATCTCTTATACGCAAGTAAATCTCACAAAAGAAGGAGACAACAGCAATTTGGGAAACATTTTAGCTGACTACACTTTTGACGGAGCAGATGTTTGGACAAAAGCGAATCTCAATCAAAACGTAGATGCTGCCCTAATCAATATCGGTGGAATCCGTACTACGATTGGAAAAGGCGATATTCTTCTGAAAAATGTTTTCGAAGTAATGCCTTTTGAAAATGAAGTGATCATTGTAAAAATGAAAGGTTCAGATTTGCAGGGATTGTTTGATTACTACGCAAAAACTCAGGTAAATAATCCGGTTTCTCACTTATACATAGAAACCAATAACGGACAATTAACCAAAACTTTAATTAACGGAAAAGTGGTAAATCCAAATCAGGATTATTATATTGCAACGTCTGATTATCTGGCTTTGGGAGGTGATAATATGAAATTTTTCAGCAAAGGAGAATCGATTCCTACAGGAATTAAATTGAGAGATTTATTTATCGATTATTTTAAGAAAAATGCTGAGATCAATCCGAAAGAAGATATTCGCTTAAATTTTATTGGGAAGAAATAATGAATAGAAAGAGTTTTTTAAAAACAGTAGGTGGCGGAACTTTAGCAATGACTTTAGCTCCCAATTTGATGATGGCAGAAGAATTGAGTTTAAATTCTTTCAAATCTGCCCACAAATTAACGATTCTTCATACCAACGATCAACACAGCAGAATAGAACCTTTTGACGAAAGTTATACCAAAAATCCTAATCAGGGTGGTTTTGCGAGAAGAGCAAGTTTAATACAAAAAATAAGAAGCGAAGAAAGCAATCTTTTGTTGCTCGATTCCGGAGATATTTTTCAGGGAACACCTTATTTCAACTTTTTCGGTGGCGAACTGGAGTTTAAACTGATGTCGATGATGAAATATGATGCATCCACAATGGGAAATCATGATTTTGATAATGGTTTAGATGGCTTTCTGAAGGTTTTGCCTAATGCAGAGTTTCCTTTCATCTGTTCGAATTATGATTTTAAAAATACCATTCTCGACGGAAAAACTTCGCAGTATAAAATATTCAACAAAAACGGCATCAAAGTCGGAATTTTCGGAGTCGGAATTCAGTTAGATGGATTAGTTGGAAAAAAACAGTACGGAGAAACCATTTGGTCTGATCCTATTGACGTGGCGCAACATTATTCTAATTTTCTGAAAAATGAGAATAAATGCGACCTTGTTATTTGCCTTTCACACATCGGATATGACTACAAAGACGAACCCGAAAAAATAAGTGATAAAATTTTAGCCTCAAAAACAGAAAATATTGACTTAATTTTGGGAGGTCACACGCATACTTTTTTACCGGAACCTCAAACCTTTAAAAACAGACAAGGGAAAAACGTTTTGGTAAACCAAGTAGGTTGGGCAGGTCTTCTTTTAGGCAGAATAGATTTCTTTTTTGATTCAAACAAAAATATAAAACAGATTTCCTGGAATAATCAGGCAATCGACAGCAGTATAACAGTATAATATGAAAAAAATCTCATTACTTTCTTTTGGTATTTTCGCATCGTTGCAGTTTGTAAATGCGCAGAATATTTCTTCAAAAAAATGGGCAGACTTGTTCTCTTACAACAATGTTCTGGCGATGAAAGAAGATAACGGAAAAATCGTTGCTGCCACAGAAAACGGGATTTTTTATTATACAATTTCAACAGGAGAAATCACAAAACTATCTAAAGCCAATGGTCTTCATGATGTGAAAATTTCTGCTTTTGATTATAATCCACAAACAAAAATCGGTTTGGTAGGATATCAAAACGGAGCTTTAGATATTATTACTCCACAAGGTGTAATGTATGTTGTGGATATCCCAATTGCAACAGGATATAACGGAAGCAAAAAAATTAATCACATTTCGATTACCGGAGATCGGGCAACCGTTTCTGTAGGTTATGGAGTTTCTATTTTTGATTTAAAAAAGAAAGAATTTGCTGATTCTGCTTTCTTCATTAGCGGAGCAGGTATTTTTGAGGCAAGTAATGAAGCTACCATTCTTGGAAATAAAGTTTTTGCAGTAACCAATACTGGATTAAAAACCCATGAACTGAATACTACTTTCCCTGTTTTCACAACCTGGACAACAGAAATGACTGGAAATTTCACAGATATTGATTCAGAATCTGTTTTAGCTTTTTCATCTGCAACAACAACTTATATTTACAATAACGGAACATCAACTCCTCTTGCTCAAACTTTTGGAAGCATCAATGATGTAGTTGTTACGTCAAACAATATTATCATTACAGATGGGAGCAGAATTTACACTTATAACACGAATGGAAATTTCGGTGGAAGTACAAGTGTAGGAGAAGCTTGTAATACCGCAACAACCATCGGCTCTAAAGTATATGGAGGAACTAAAGTATCCGGAGTTAAATCTGATGATAATGTAGCATACAAACCAGATGGACCATATTTTAATGATTCTTATAAAATAAGATTATTTAATGATAATCAGCTTTTAGTTTCTACAGGAATTAGAGCAAACGGATATAATGATGCTCAGTTTAATCCGAAAAATCCAGGATTTTATTATTTTACCGGAACGGAATGGGTCTACTCATCTTATTTTGTAGGAAGTACAACAGAATTTAATGTTGTAGATGCATTTCCAGATCCTGTCAATACAAATGAAGTCTTTTTTACCAATTATTATTCTCCTACAGGATATGGTATTTATAAAATGAAATACAATTCTGGCTCAAAGGACTTCGAATTTTCTAAAAGATACTTAGTTGGTGCAGATAGTCAATATATTAACCGTCCAGTTGGTTTTACTTCTGATGATCAGAATAATATTTTTGCAACCATTGCTTTTACTGGCTTAGCAACTAAATCCTCTCTTGCATTATATGACAGAGCTACTGACGATTTTATTATAAAAGATTTAAATGTAAGTACAGGTATTCAATATCCTGTTTTTAGTAATGATTTACTGTGGATTCCTATACCAAGAACAGTTAATTTTTTAGTCTACGACACAAAAAAAACAGCAAGCCTTTCTGATGATACACAGTATTATTTAGATCAATCAAACAATATTCCTGCGAATACAGTTTCTTTTACGATGGATAAATCTGGAGATGCTTGGGTTGGAACTGAGCTGGGTTTAAGAATACTTCCTAATGCAGCAGCTGAGATTAAAAACGATCCACAATTTGAATCTATTGTCATCGAACAAGGCGGACTTGCCGAAGAACTTTTCAGAGATGCTACGATTTTACATATCGAAGTAGATGGCGGAAACCAAAAATGGGTATCTGTAGAAGACGGAGGTGTTTATTATTTATCTGCAAACGGAGAAAAAACTATAAAATTTTTCAATAAAGATAATTCTCCACTTCCAACGAATACCGTTACCGATATTAAAGTTGATAAAAAAACAGGCAAAGTTTATTTTGTGACTTTTGACGGAATTGTTACTTACCAAGGTGATGTTGCAGATGTGACTAAAGACTTTGGAAATGTTTTGGTTTATCCGAACCCTGTGGTTTATTCTCAGTTTAAAGGTAATGTAACTATTAAAGGCTTGGCCGAAAAAACAAACATCAGAATTACTGATGCAGCCGGAAATCTTGTACACTCTGCAATCGCAAGAACAGGATATTACGAATGGAATCTTAATAACCAGAAAGGAAAAAGAGTGGCTTCGGGAATTTATTTTGTTTTGATGACCAACGAAGACGGCTCAGATAAAGCTACAGCAAAAATAGCAGTAGTTAATTAATGACTTCACAAGACGGATTCTTACTTTCATACATAAAATATGGAGAAAACGATGCAGTTCTCCATTGTTTCACCGAAGAAGATGGTTTTCAAACCTATTTTCTAAAAGGAATTTACAGTAAAAAAAATAAGAAAAAAGCATTTTTACTTCCTTTAAATAAGCTTAATTTTTCTGTTAATGCAGGGAAAAGCAGCGGAATTCAAACCGTTTCAAAATTTGAACTCATAGAAGTAAATGATGTTTACACAGACATCAAAGCCAATACGGTTATATTTTTTATTGCCGATTTTTTGAATCAGATTTTAAGAAATGAAAATCAAAATCAGATCATCTTTCACACGATTGATGAATTTATCTTTGAGCTCAATCGGCAAAATTATCGTTCTCACCTTATTCTTTTGGTCAAAATTTTAAAAATCCAGGGTGTTTCCCCACTTTTAGGAGATGGAAATTATTTGGATCCCGAAACAGGAACTTTTTCAAACCTTGGAAGCCATCACCTATTCGATAGTGAAAATTCTCTTTTATGGAAATTAATTTTATCCTCTCAAGATCCTTATCAAATAAAAATTCCGCAAGCTATGAGAAAAACCTTTTTAGACAGCGTGCTGGTTTATTATCATTACCATATTACCGATTTTAAAACGCCCAATTCACTCGAAATCATTCAGCAGATTTTCGAATAAATTATCCGCCGTTTGAAAAACTTTCCAGACTGGTCATTCCGCCATCTATGAAAATACTCGTTCCGGAAATGTAATCTGCAAGATCACTCGCTAAAAATGCTGCCAAATTTCCAACATCTTCAGGTTGACCAATTCTGTTATACGGAATTAACTTCATTAAATCATTCATCGCTTCCTGAGTTTCCCACGCATCTTTATTAATCGGCGTTTGAATCGCTCCCGGA